>JAAESI010000279.1 GCA_024229515.1 Pseudomonadota bacterium
ACACGATCAAGACGAGAAGCTGGAGCGCGAACGGGAGCTGAGACATCCGCTCATCCGCTCTCCTCGGCCATCAGCCGACAACTCGCCCGACTTCGCTGAATGATGGACGGAAACCACGATCGAGTTTTGGGACACCACGGGTCCCGTGACCCGGACGCGACACGCTCGTGACACCCACCAAGGGGACGGGTCATCACAACAAACGCGTGACGTCGACGCTGACTGGGTCATCTATGAGCAGGTGGCGCCCGGCGCGGGGGCGCCCTGCCCCAGCTACCCGCCCATCATCATCCCCGGCCCGTACTCCTCGCCGAGGTGAGAGCTCGCCCCTACGGCGATGGGACCAGATCGAGTCCATCGAAGCGCAGACCCGTGGCCGCCTCCAGCTCCGCCAGCCGCGCCGCCCGAGACCGTGGCGGCGCGGCCTCGGCGACGTGCCCGCGCACCAGGCTCGACCCGTCGACAAACCAGACCGAGTCCCCGTCCGGCGCGAAGCGGGCGTCGGGCACAGGCTCGGCGGCGCGATAGATCCGGATCGTCCGCCCTCCGTCACGAAGCCAGACGCGCACCGTGGAGTCGGACGCCGCCGTCACGATCGACCGACCATCCGGCGCGTAGTCGACCGACTGCACCCAGCCGTCGTGGCCGACCAGCTCTCCGTTTCGAGCCCCCGTCTCGACGTCCCACAGGAACACGACGCCCGCCTCCCCCGCAGTCGCCAGCTCGGCCCCGTCCGGCGAGAACGCGACCGCGGACAACGTCGTCGTCTCCGCGTCCAGCTCGTGGATCGTCGCGCCCGAGGTGAGATCCCACACCCGCGCCGTGCCGTCGTAGCCGACCGACGCCAGCCGCGATCCGTCCGGTGAGAGTGCGAGGTCCCAGACCGCCCCGGTGTGTCCCTCCAGCCGCCCGGACGGCGCCATCGCCTCCAGGTCGAAGCGCAGGATCGACCGCGCGTCCGGCGCGTACGCCTCGGACCCGTCCGCCGCGAAGCGCACCGACCACGACCCGAACGGCCGGCTCCGGCTCATCGACCGCAGCCTCGCCACCTCCGCCCCGTCGAGAACGGACCGGAGCCTGATCTCCCCGAACCGCGACGAGACGGCCAGCCACCGGCCATCCGGCGACAGCGTCACCGAGCGCAGCCCCCCCTCGTCCCAGAGGTGTTCCATGCGGCGGGCGCTCCACTCTCCACCGGGCTCGCGTCGCTGCCACAGCCGGAGCGCTCGATCCGTGGCCGTCGCGACGATCAGCCCACCGTCCGCCGCGATCGTGAACCGCCCCAGCCGGTCGTCCCCGGCCAGCTCGTCGGTCGGAGGTGCCGCCGCCAGGCGCCAGATGCGCACGCCGCCGCCGTCCCCATGCCCGCTCACCGCCATCCGGCCGCCCTCCGTCGCCCACGCCACCGACGCGGCGTCGCGACTGGCCAGGCGGTGCAGCACCTCGCCATCGGCGCCCCGCAGCACCGCCGCGCCCTCGGCGGCGTGCAGGAATCGGTTGCCGTCCGGGCCGAAACGGACCGGTCCGGGGCGAGTCGCGGTCGCGACCTCTCCGAGGGGCCCGCCGTCTTCGAGGTCGAGGAACACCACGGCGTTGCGCGCGCCGGTGAGGGCGACCCGGCCGTCGTCAGCGATGTCGACGCTCCCGGGTGTGAAGGGCAGCGCAGTCGAGAACAACCGCTGCCCGACCTCGACGTCCCATGCCTGCATCGACGGGTCCAGCCCGACCACCACCAGCCTCCGGCTGTCCGCCGCCCACGCGACGTCGTGTACGCGGTGTCCGACCTGCAGCTCCTGGACCTCGGCCGTCGCGAGATCGCCGACCTGTAGGACACCGCTGGAATAGCCGACGACCAACCGCCCACCGTCCGGCGAGAACCGGACCGCTCGTGGCCACAGGCTCCGCTCGCCGGCCCGGAAGACGGCGGCCTCCGTTCGGTCCGGCCAGCGCATCACCGCGACTTCCTGCGCCCCCTCCAGGACGCGGTTGTAGGCGAGCAGCTCTCCGCTCGGCGACCAGTGGATGCGCCCCGGCCGGTTGCCCAGGGGTTCGCCGGGCAGGGTCCACGGCGCGGCGCGGGGGTCGTCGAGGTCCCACACGATCGCCCCCCCACTCTGCAGCACAGCGGCCAGGTGACGGCCCTCGGGAGAGAAAGCGAGCTCGGAGGCTCCCTGCCGGGCCTCGGGGAACGTGGGCAGCGAGAGCCGCCTCTCGAACCGGACCGGCCAGGAGGCTTCGGTGCGGTCCCGGATCGAGCGGGCGAGGGCAGCCCGGTCGGGATCAGAGGCCGCCGGCAGCTCGACCAGCGACGCTGCCGCGAAGAGCGCGGCGGCCGCCCCGTCTCCGGCCTCTGCCGCCCGCTCCGCTTTCTCCAGCAGCGCCGAAGCGAGGGCGCTGCGGGCCACCTGTTCGCTTTCGAGGGCCTGCGCGCGCTCGGCCTCGGCCACCCCTCGAGCAGCGCGAGCGTCGGCGTACGCCCGCAGCACGAGGACCGCTCCCACCAGCAGGCTGACCACGAGCACCACCGTGACGGCCGACGCGACGGGGTTGCGCCGAAGCAGCTGCCGGACCAGCTGGGCGGCGGAGTACTCGTGTGCGGTGACGAGCCGACCGTCGAGCCAGGCCTGCAGGTCGGCGGCGAGCGCGTCGGCGGAGACGTACCGGGCCGAGGGGTCCGGTCTGAGGGCCTTGTGTGCGATGGCCGCCAGTGCCGGGTCGACGCCGGGCCGGACGGCGCGGAGGCTTGGGGCCAGTCCGCGATCGACCAGCGCGAGGATCTCGACCGCCGAGCCGCCGCGGAAAGGCCGGCTCCCCGACAGCAGCTCGTACAGCATGACGCCGAGCGACCAGACGTCCGATCGGGCGTCGATCGACTCCAGCTCCCCGCGTGCCTGCTCGGGGCTCATGTAGGCCGGCGTCCCGAGCGCCTGTCCGGGGAGCGTGTGCAGCGGGGGCGTCTCGAAGCTGGCCGGATTCACGGGGGCGAGCGAAGGACCGGTCGCGGTCGGGGGAGCCTCGTCGAGGACCTTGGCGAGCCCCCAGTCGATCACCAGCGCCTCGCCGAAGGGTCCGAGCATGACGTTGGCGGGCTTCAGGTCCCGGTGAACCACCCCCCGGCTGTGCGCGTAGGCGACCGTCTGACACACGTCGACGAGGCGGGGCAGCAGTCGGAGTCGGTCGTCCGGGCTGGAGCAGGCCGCCAGGGCGTCCGCCAGGCTCTCGCCCCGGATCCGCTTCATCGTGTAGTAGAGCGTCCCGTCGGCGCGTCGGCCGAGCTCGTGCACGGGCACGATCCCCGGATGCTCCAGACGACCGGTCAGCCGCGCCTCTGCGAGGAAGCGGGCAGCGCTGCCGGTGTCTTCGCGCAGCAGCTCCTTCAGCGCGACCTCCCGGTGCAGGTGGGTGTCGACGGCAGAGACGACGCGCCCGATGCCGCCGCGGCCGAGCTCGTCACCGCTCTCGTCGTATCTCTCCCCGGTCTCGGAGCCCGGCCCGCGCGCGTGGGCCGCCGGACCATCCAGCTCACCGCGCAGCGCCACGCCGGGGGAGGAGACTTCGATCGTCACGTCGTCGGGCGGAGGGCGTGCCAGGCCACCAGGGTACGATCCCGGCCCTGGGTTCGCGAAACTCCCCGTCAGCGGGGCCACCTGCCCTTCGCTGAGGGGCTGCCCACACCGGGCGCCTCTCCGCAGTTCAGTACAATCAGCGCGTGGACAACACCCTCCCCGCCAGCGCGCTCCCGGTGATGGCCTCGGTGTTGGCCACCGAGCTGATCGTCGTCGCCTCGCCCGACCCGAGCTGGGTGGGCCGCCCCCTGCGCCCGGGACGATCGGCGACAGTCGGTCGGAGCGACGAGGCCGACCGCACCCTGGACGACCCGAGGATGTCTCGTGTGCACGCCCGGATCGCCGCGACGCAGGTCGAGGATCTGGGCAGCAGGAACGGGGTCTTCGTCGACGGACGGCCCGTGGTGGAGCGGACGCCCCTGCAGGCCGGCGCGGTGGTGCGCATCGGCGACACCTGCGTCGTCGTAGTACCCGGCGGCGGGCGGGAGGTCGAGGGTGCGCTGCTCGGCCGATCACCGGGCATCGAGTCGGTCCGTCGCAGCCTCGGCAAGGTCGCTGGGACCGATCTGTCGGTGCTCGTCACCGGCGAGACCGGGACCGGCAAGGAGGTCGTCGCGGCCGAGATCCACCGACTGAGCGGTCGTCGAGGCCGGTTCGTGCCCGTGAACTGCGCCGCGATCGCCCCGACCCTGGCCGAGAGCACCCTGTTCGGTCACTCGCGCGGCGCCTTCACCGGGGCAACGACCGCGCGGGACGGGCTGTTCGTCGAAGCCGACGGTGGCACCTTGTTCCTGGACGAGGTCGGCGAGCTGGAGATGGGGCTCCAGGCCAAGCTCCTCCGGGTGCTGGAGGACGGGCGGGTGACGCCGCTCGGTGGGGGCGCCGACCGGGTGGTCGACGTCCGCGTGATCGCCGCGACGAACCGCGCCATCCGCGGTGGCGAAGCGCTCCGGAGCGATCTGCTGACCCGGCTCGACGAGTGGCCGCTGTCGCTGCCTCCGCTCCGTCAGCGCCTGGAAGACGTCCCGTTGTTGCTCGAGCACTTCGGCGTCGGCGGACCCGTCGCGGCGGACGCCGTCGAGGCCCTCCTTCTGCACGACTGGCCCGGCAACGTGCGCGAGCTGCGCAACGTCGCTCGCCGGATCGCAGTTGGGAAGCCGGCCCGGGTCACGGTCGACTCGCTGCCCGAGCAGGTCCGGGATCGCTTCGTGGCTCGTCGCACCGGCCAGGGCGATCCCCTCGATCCCAGCGAGACCGACGTCGAGCCCCTGCTGACCGCAGCCACGCTGACTCGAGACCAGGCGATCGCGGCCCTGCGAGCGAGCCGGGGGAACGTGTCGCATGCAGCCCGGGCGTTGGGCATCGGTCGCAAGACCCTCTACCGCAGGATCGCTGAGTGGGGGATCGAGGTGGACGCGATTCGCACGTGAGGCGCAGTCGACCTCGTCACCCCGACCTGCGGGAAGCCCCCTCGATTGATCTCGGGGGAGGTTGAACCGCCCCGCCTTTTCCGGCGGCCCCAGAAGTTGAGAGACTGGGGACATCATGAAGTCATCGAAGAAGTTTTCTGCCGAGGTCCGGGAGCGCGCCGTCCGTTTGGTTGGCGAGGCCCGGAAGGACTACGACTCGGAGT
>JAAESI010000280.1 GCA_024229515.1 Pseudomonadota bacterium
CGCCGGACGAACCGCGGTCCGCCTCCGGCACCGCCTTCAACGGCTGCTCCTGCTTCTTCTCGATCTTGTCGCTCATCGTCACCCGATCCTACGGGGGGACCGCCCCCAAACGGGTGTCCAACGAAACCGTAGGGCGGGTCACAGGGCCTTCAGTTCGGCGACCCGAACCTGCCGTTCCTGACCCGAGAATTTCACGCGCGCGACGCGGGTGGTGGAGACCTCCACGAAGCCCTGACCCCAGGTGGGGTGGTGCACGGACTGGCCTACCGCGAAAGCCTGCCCGGCCTGGCACTCGGGGTACTTGCGGTGCGGTCCCCGACGGCGCCCGCCCCCTACGGCCGCGACCGCGGGATCGACGTCGGTGCGCACGAGCTTGGGAGCTTCGACCCCGATGGGGCGGATGCGTCCGGGGATCTCAGCCGCCGAGTCCAGCGCCGGCTCGACGAACACCTCTTCCACGGCGACCCGCTCGCGGCGGCCTCCGGGCAGGGGGGCGAGGGTGATCTGCTCGCGCACGGTGTCGGCGTCGGCGTCCAGGGTGACGAGCACCTTGTCGCCGGGGTGGGGCGTGAACGGCAGGCTCGCGCCCTCGAACCGCAGGTGCCGCCGATCGTCGGTCTCGACCGCCCCCGTGCCGCTGGGGTTCCACCACAGGATCGCCGCTTCGACTTCCGCCATGGGGCAAGGATGCCAGCCCGGGACAGAGTTCGTCCCGCCTGGAGAGCAAGCTGGTGTCGTGGATCGCCTCATCCTCGTCGGCGTTGTCGTCGCGCTGCTCCTCGTCCTCGTCTGGATCGGGGGACGGGGCTCCCGCGTGCAGCGGCGGCGGATGCGGCGTGCGCTGCGGGCGGAGGATCGGGCCGAGGCGCTGCTGGAACGGGCCGGCTACGTGATCGAAGACCGCCAGCTCGTCGGCGCGTGGCCGATGGTCGTGGATGGCGAAGAGGTCGACGCCACCCTCCGGGCCGACCTGCTGGTACGGAAGCGGCGCCGCCTCTACATCGCCGAGGTGAAGTCCGGCCCGGTCGCCTCCCGCCCCACCGACCCGTCCACCCGCCGCCAGCTGCTGGAGTACCGCCTCGCCTTCGACGTCGACGGCGTTCTTCTGGTGGACATGCACCGGCGCCGCATCCTGACAATCGAGTTTCCCGACGCGTAGAGTCCGGCGATGGCCGATCTCTACTTCCGTCAGCTACTCTCGGGCCGCGACTTCGCCACCACGAACCCGATCGCGGGGCAGATGGTGAACTTCTGCTACCTCATCGGCGATCGCGACACCGGCGAGTGCGTCGTCGTTGATCCCGCCTGGGACGTGCAGGGGATCGTGGAGGCGGCGGGCGCCGACGGCATGACCATCAGCGGCGCCCTGGTGACGCACTACCACCCCGATCACATCGGCGGATCGATGTACGGCATCGAGGTCGAGGGGCTGCGGGAGTTGATGGCCGCCAACCCCTGCCCCGTGCACGCCCACCGCGCCGAGGTCGACGGCATCCGCGTGATGACGGGGCTCGAGGCCAACGACCTGGTGCTGCACGACAGCGGCGACAAGGTGGAGGTCGGCGGCGTCGCCATCGAGCTGCTGCACACCCCCGGCCACACGCCGGGCTCGCTCTGCTTCCGCCTGGACGATGCGCTGGTCGCCGGCGACACCCTCTTCCTGCAGGGCTGCGGCCGCGTCGACCTCCCCGGCGGCGATCCCGAGGAGATGTTCCGCACGCTCCACGAGCGGCTCAGCGGGCTCCCCGGAGAGACGATCCTGTACCCCGGCCACGACTACGGCGGAGCGTCCGCGTCGTTCGATCACGTGCGGCAGACGAACATGTACCTGCGCATGAACAAGCGCGAGGACTGGGTGCAGATGATGGGCGGCTAGGGATCGCTGGGGAACAACAGCCGGCCCACTGCTCCCCCGCGGCATCCCCCCACCCCAGCTACAGCCCGATCCCGAGACTCCGAAGAATCGCCGTCAGCGCCTCCGCCGCCCCCTGCTCCACGCGATGCTGCACGTAGTGGGTGACCTCGGACCTCCCCGGGTTGATCTCCACCGTCGGAAGCCCCGCCCGCGCGGCCTGAAACACCGGCCCCGCGATGTACGGAAAGACCGCCGTGGTTCCGATGATGACGACCAGGTCGAACCCCGCCGCGAGTTCCCGACCCAGCGCATCGATGCCGGCGCTGGGGAGCATCTCCTCGAACAGCACCACGCGCGGTCGCACGATCGCTTCGCACGAGGGACACGTCGGCAGATCGGCGAGCCCCGCGTAGTCCTCGACCCGCTCCTCCCACGTGCATCGGGTGCAGTGCAGGTTGTGCACGTCGCCGTGGATCGGGATGACGTTCTGCGAGCCCGCAGCGTCGTGGAGGCCGTCCACGTTCTGCGTCAGCACCCACACCCGATCGAGGTGCCGCTCCAGCGCCGCGAGCGCGCGGTGGCCGTCGTTGGGACCGGCGCCTCGGCACGCCGCCTCGATCTGCTTGATGTACTTCCAGGTGACGTCCGGCCGACGCCGAAACATCGGCCCCGACAGCGCGACCTCGATGGGCATGCCCTCAGCCACGCTGGCGTCTTCGTACAGGCCGCCGATGCCGCGGTAGGTGGGCAGGCCCGAATCGGCGGACATGCCCGCGCCGGTGATGAAGAGGACCTCGGGATTGCCGGCGAGCAGATCCACCACCGCGTCGAGCACGTCGGACATGCCCAGGAGGCTACTCCGTCACGAGCAGCTGGTAGGGGCCGACGGTGTTGAAGAGGATCCCGTCGGACTCGACGACCACGTAGTAGAAGCCCGTGGTTCCGAACGTCCAGGTGATGGACGGGTCGACGAAGCCGGCGGGCTCGTCCTCGTCCAGCGTGGTGGTCCCATCCTCGTCCAGCAGCGTCAGCTGGGACTCCAGCGCGCTGCCCAGGTCGATGGCGTCGACGTCGAACGTCAGCGTGGTCCCCGCGGGCACGTAGACCTCGAAGACGTCCAGGTCGAAGGCGCCGTTGACGACCCCGCAAGCGATGTCCTCGACCAGCACCACGTCCGAGAAGAGGTCGCTGCCGTTGGGCTCGAGCTCGATGACGTCGCAGGCCGACGAGGTGGAGACGACCAGGGAGTAGTCGTGGTCGGCGCCGCCGCCGGAGAAGGCCGCCACCTCCACGTGGTAGGTGCCGGACTCCACGACGATGGCGGTGAGGCCCGAGTCGAGGCCGTCCGAGTCGTCGTTGAACGCCAACTGCGCCCCCGCGTCGTCCTGCAGCGCGACCGTCGAGTCCAGCGGGGAGCCGTCGACTTCGGCGTCGACGTCGATGGTGATCTCCGTCCACGGGTCCAGCGCGATCGAGTAGGTGTCGAGGTCGCCGACGGACCCGATGGTGCCGCATACCGTCTCGCCCGCGAGGTACGCCTCGGCGATGGCCCAGCCGTCGTTGGGCTCGGTCTCGGTCCAGTCGCAGCCCGAGGGGGTCAGCCCCTCGTCGATCTGGCCGTCGCAGTCGTCGTCGATGCCGTTGAGCGTCTCGGCGGCGAAGGGGTTGATGGTGACGTCGCTGTCGTCGCAGTCATCGCTGCAGGAGGACCAGCCGTCGCCGTCCAGGTCGGGCATCAGGTCCGCGCCGGAGCAGTCCTGGTCGATGCCGTCGCAGGCGATCTCCGTGCCGCCGGGGAACACGGAGGCGTCGTTGTCGTCGCAGTCGACGTCGTCCGTCGAGCCGTCGCCGTCGTTGTCGGTGGGGCCGACCGGACCGTCGGTGCAGGAGACGTTGGCGCCGCCGGGGGTGCCGAGGTCGCCGGTGGCGCTGAACGCCGAGGCGGTGGACTCGCACCAATTCGTCCCGTCGTCGTTGCCCGCCGCGGTCAGCACGGTGGGGTCCAGGTTCATCGACGAGCCCTCGGGATCGGGGTACGTGGCGCCGTTGTCGTAGGAGACCGAGTCGATGACGGTGCCCTGCGCGGACGTCAGCACGAGCTCGTCGTCGCTGTTGGAGAGCGCGATGTCGCTGCTGTACGCGTAGGTCACGGCGACGCCGCCGTTGGCGGCCGGATCGGCGCTGATCCCGAAGACGGCGAAGGCGCCCGGACCCAGCGGGATCGACTGCGCCACCTCGTGGCTGTCCACGCCCAGATCCGACAGCGTCCAGCCCTGCAGGTCGATGACCTCGGTGGTGATGTTGAGCACCTCGAACCACTCGCGGTCGGCGTCGGCGTCGACGGCGTTGTTGAAGATCTCGGTGATGATCACGTCGCCCGCGAGGGGCACGTAGCCGGGCTCCACGGTGTCGTCGTCATCGGTGGCGGCGTCGTCGTCGTCGTCGTCGTCGTCCCCCACCGTGTCGTCGTCGTCGCCGACGGGGTCGATGGGGCAGATCGGGTTGGCCGACAGCGGCGTGCCGAAGTCCCCGTTGGGGCCGAAGGCGCCAGCCTGGGAGACGCACCAGTTGCTGCCGTCGTCGTTGGCGGAGGCGTCCAACGAGCCGGGGTCGAGGTTCATCGACGCGCCGTTGGGGTCGGGGAAGGTGCCCCCGTTGTCGTAGGCGATGCCGTCGATGTCGACGCCGTCGGCGTTGGTGAGGATGACCTCGTCGGCGCTGTTGCCCAGGAGGAAGCCTTCGAGCCCGTAGGCGTAGCCCACCGGGGCGCCGCCGTTGTCGCCGGAGGGGTCAAGCTGGCCGATGACCGAGTAGCCGCCCGGGGGCACGACGATGTGGCCCTCGATGATGACGCTGTCGCTGCCCAGGTCGGACAGCTCCCACAGGTGCAGGTCGATGCCCGCCGAGGTCAGGTTGTGGACCTCGATCCACTCCTTGCCGTCGTCTTCGCCCGCGGGGTTGTTCAGCAGCTCGGTGATGACGATGTCGCCGGGGAGCACCTCCTGCGGCGGCTCGACCGTGTCGTCGTCGTCGGTGGCGTCGTCGTCGTCGGTGGCGTCGTCGTCGTCGGTGGCGTCGTCGTCATCGGTGGCGTCGTCGTCGTCGCCGACCGAGTCGTCGTCGTCATCCAAGAT
Source organism: Pseudomonadota bacterium (assembly GCA_024229515.1). Taxonomy (GTDB): domain Bacteria; phylum Myxococcota_A; class UBA796; order UBA9615; family UBA9615; genus JAAESI01. The sequence goes on from JAAESI010000280.1 coordinate 4,990, forward strand.
GACGGGAGGGGTCGAGACGATCTGGGCGTCGCAGCCCACGAGGAGCGCGGCGAGCAAGAGGATCAGGGCTGTCGAACGCATCGGGACTCCGGACGGCGGGGTATGGGCCAGCTACCGGGGGCAGCGGCCATGATCAAGTCCTCATCCAAGCCGTCGCGATCTCTCCACCGCGCCACCACAAGTGCTGTTCGAGATGCCAACGATCCAAGACGGCACTAACTCTTCCCGAGGGTCGCAAACGCGTTCCCAGGCTGGTATCCAATGCGCCGTCTCGGCGAGCCTCGGAGAGTCCAGCCAGCGGAAGATCGAGGAGTCTGACCCAGCCGGATGCTCTTCAATTCGCTCCAGTTCCTGGTGTTCTTCCCCGTCGTCCTGGGGTTGTACTTCTCGATCCCGCCCAAGCGGCGCTGGATCCTGCTGCTGGCGGCGTCCTACTACTTCTACGCCTGCTGGAAGGCCGAATACCTCGTCCTCATCCTCGCGAGCACGGCGGTCGACTACACCGTCGCGCTCCGCATGGGTCGGGAGGAGACGAAGGAGGACCGCCGCAAGTGGCTGTGGCTGAGCCTCGCGACGAACCTCGGGCTGCTGTTCACGTTCAAGTACTTCAACTTCGCCAACGACTCGGTGCGGGCGCTCCTGGACAGCATGGGGGTCCCGTACGACATCCCCGCGCTGGACGTGATCCTCCCCGTCGGGATCAGCTTCTATACGTTCCAGACGCTCGCCTACACCATCGACGTGTACCGCGGCCGGATCGAACCGGAGCGGCACCTGGGCAAGTTCGCGCTGTACGTCGCGTTCTTCCCCCAGCTGGTCGCCGGCCCCATCGAGCGGGCCTTCCACCTGCTGCCTCAGTTCCACCAGGAATTCGCGTTCGACTACGACCGGATGGCCTCGGGTATGCGCCAGATGACCTGGGGCATGTTCAAGAAGGTGGTCGTCGCAGACCGGCTCGCCATCTACGTCAACGGGGTCTACAACGACCCCACCGCCCACAGCGGCTTCCCCATCATCGCGGCGACGTACTTCTTCGCGTTCCAGATCTACTGTGACTTCTCGGGCTACAGCGACATCGCCATCGGGGCCGCCCGGATCATGGGCTTCGACCTGATGGAGAACTTCCACCGCCCCTACCTCGCGAACTCCATCTCGGAGTTCTGGAAGCGGTGGCACATCTCGCTGTCGACGTGGTTCCGCGACTACGTCTACATCCCCCTGGGCGGCAACCGGGTCGGGGTCGAGCGCTGGTACGCCAACCTCTTCATCGTCTTCCTGGTCAGCGGGATGTGGCACGGGGCCAACTGGACCTTCCTCGTCTGGGGCGGACTCCACGGGCTGTACCTCGTGTTCGCCATCGTCAGCGCCGGCCCCCGGACCGCCGCGCTGGACCGGATCGGGCTCACCGCCGGAACCGGACGCCGCCGCGCCTTCGAGATCCTCGTCACCTTCCACCTCGCCCTGGTGGCGTGGGTGTTCTTCCGCGCCAACTCGGTGACGGACGCGGTGTACCTGCTGCAATCCGGCTTCACCGGCCTCGGAGCCCACCTGGATGCCCTCTTCGCCCTGGACGCGCGCACCCTCTACCAGGACGTCGTCGTGGCGGTCGGGGTGGGCAAGGTCGAGTTCCTGGGGAGCATCGTGGCGCTGCTGTTCGTCCAGGCCTACGACATGAAGGTGGAGTTCCGTCCGGCCCCCGCCACGTTGACGCGCCGTCAGCGGTTCCTCCGGTTCGTCTGGTACGACGCGCTGATCCTCGCCATGTTGCTGTTCGGCGCCTACGGCCAGCAGCAGTTCATCTACTTCCAGTTCTGATGCCGAACTCGCACCGCCCCGGGCTCATCAACGCCGTGGTCCTCGCGGCCATCCTCGGAGCGTTGTTCGGCTTCAACTACGTCGTGGATCCGTTCGGGCGGGACAACGCGGTCAACCTCGGACTGGACAAGTTCACGGTCGCCGCGGACATGAGCGACTACGCCTGGAAGTACGCCGAGTACCCCCGCATCAAGGCCCCGGTCGTGCTCCTGGGCGACTCGCGCACCCGCCGCCTGCCCGCGGACGAGTTCGAGACCCTGCTGGGCAAGCCGACCTACAACTTCGCCTTCGGCGGGGCCACCGGGCCCGACGTGGTGGAGGCGTTCTGGTACGCCGCCGAGTCCGAGACCCTGACGCACGCCTACCTGGGGCTGGGGGTGCTCCTGCTGAACGACGGCATCCGGGGCGAGCGGGGCCGGGATCATCGCGAGGGGATCGAGCAGCCGCTCCGCTACTACTTCTCGCCGTTCATCACCAAGGCGTCGGTCTACGTGCTGATCCACCACTGGACCGGGCGTGACCTCACGGGGGAGACCCCGCCGATGGACCGGGAGGCGTTCTGGGCGTTCCAGCTCGGCCCTCGGACGCGGATGTTCTACGAGGGCTGGCAGTACCCGACCCACCTGATGGAGCGCCTCGCGGAGGTCGCCGCCTACAGCGCCGAGAACGACATCGACCTGACCTTCTTCATGCCGCCGGGGCACATCGACCTGCAGGACAAGCGGGATGAGCACGGCATCCAGACGGAGTACGAACGCGCCCTCGAGGAGCTCAGCCAGCTGGGGCGGGTGGTCGACTTCGACTTCGCCAACTCGATGACCCGGAACGAAGCGAACTTCGGGGACCCGTTCCACACCACCGACGATGTCTCGCGGCAACTCGCGCGGGACCTGGTGCTGGGCGATCAGGGCCTCGCGCGCTAGGGAGACGTCATCATGACCGGATCGGGTGACACTCCCGGGACCCTGCCCTAGATTCCCTGCCGATGCAGACCCTCACCATCGCCTTCGTGGCCGGCGCCCGCCCCAACTTCCCCAAGATCGCGCCCATGCTCGCGGCGCTTCGGGCGTACCCGCAGGTGACCCCGCTGCTGGTGCACACCGGCCAGCACTACGATCCCGAGCTGTCCTCGATGTTCTTCGAGGATCTGGGCATCTCCGAGCCGGACTGGATGCTCGGCGTCGGCAGCGGCTCTCACGCCCAGCAGACCGCCGCGGTGATGGTCGAGTTCGAGCGCCGCTGCCTCGAGCAGACCCCCGACGCCATCGTCGTGGTCGGCGACGTCAACTCGACCGTCGCCTGCGCGTTGGTCGGGGCGAAGCTGCACATCCCCGTGGTGCACGTCGAGGCGGGCCTGCGGTCGGGCGACCGGACGATGCCCGAGGAGGTCAACCGGCTCGTCACCGACACCCTCGCCGACCTGCTCTACACGCACTGCTACGAGGGCGACGACAACCTCCGCGCCGAGGGCGTCGCCGACGAGCGGATCCACATGGTCGGCAACGTCATGATCGACTCGCTCATGAAGGTGCGGGACCGAGCCGAGGCGCCCGACCTCGACCCCGAGTGGATCATCGAACGCGGCTTCGGGCTCATCACGCTGCACCGCCCCGCGCTCGTGGACAACGAGGCCAGCCTGCGGCCGATCCTCGCGGCCCTGGGGCGCATCTCGGAGAGCATCCCGCTGATCTACCCGGTGCACCCGCGCACGCTCGCTCGGATGAAGTCGTTCGGGATCCTCGAGGAGGACGCCGAGCCGCCGCTGGCGCTGCCGGGCACCCGGGTGCTGCTGACCGCGCCCATTCGCTACCTGCAGTTCCTGTGGCTGATGGACCGCGCCCGCCTCGTCGTCACCGACTCCGGAGGCATCCAGGAAGAGACCACGGTGCTGGGGGTGCCCTGCCTCACGGTGCGCGAGAACACCGAGCGGGCGGTCACCTGCCGGGAGGGGACCAACCGCCTCCTCGGCGTGGATCCGGCCGTCGTCGAAGCGGCCGCGGCGGAGGTCCTGCGGGCCCCCATGCCGGACCTCGATCAGGTCCCGCCGCTGTGGGACGGGAACGCTGGCGAGCGGATCGCGGAGCACCTCGTGGGGTGGCTCAACGCCAAGAAGGAAGCGCCCGCCGGCTGATGCCGACGGGCGCCCTTTCGATGGTCGGAGCGAGAGGATTTGAACCTCCGACCCCCTGCTCCCGAAGCAGGTGCGCTACCAGACTGCGCTACGCTCCGTCATCTGCCCCAATCCGGGGCCGGCGAAACCTAATCGCCGCCCCGGTTGGTGTCAACCGACCTGTGGGGGCCTGAGTGGGGCCGGCAGCCGATTCGCTTCATTGGTCCGCCGCGGCAGTCCTGGGCCTGCTCGTGGCCCTGGCCGCCGTCCCGGTCGCGCGCTCCCTCGGCCGGGGTGCGCTGACCGACGCCGAGCAGCTCGATCCCGACGGTCGGGCCATGCCCCGCTCGGGGGGCCTCGGAGTCTTCGTCGCCTGGGCCATCGCGCTGCTGGCGACCACCGAAGATGCCGCTCCCACCGTGCAACTGCTCGCGCTCGCAGGGTTCGCCGGGGTCGTCGGTCTACACGACGATCTCACCTCGAGCTCGCCCCGGTGGCGGCTCGCGGTCCTGGGCGCCCTGGCCCTCAACGCCGCCGCGCTGGGCCTCCGGGCCGAAGCCGTGGTGCTCCCGGGAGGGGGCGTCTGGACGCTCGGGCTCCTCAGCGTGCCGTTGTCGGCGGCGTGGATCCTCGGGACCACGGTCGCGTTCGACGTCATCGACGGCCTCGATGGGCTCGCCTCGAGCCTGGCGACCGTCGCCTGCATCGGCATCGCGGTCCTCGCTCCCGCCGAAGCGGCGAGCCTGGCGGCGGGAGGGCTCGGGGGCGCCTGTGCCGCCTTCTTCCTGCTCAACCGACCCCCGGCGACGATCACCCTCGGCAACAACGGCAGCAACCTCGTTGGGTTCGCGATCGGGATGCTCAGCATCAGCGCGCTGGGGGGCGACGGAGTCGGCATGCCGCTGCTGCCGGCGCTCCTCCTCATCGCAATTCCGGTGACGGACGCGGCCATCGCGGTGACGCGGAGGCTCGCCGACGGGACGGACGTGTTCACCCCCGACCGGGGCCACGTGCACCACCGGCTCGAGAGCCGCTACGGCTCGACCCGCGCGCTGACGCTGCTGCTGATGACGGGGGCGGTCGCCGCGATCGCCGGCGGCCTGGGCAAGGGGGTGCTGGGCCTGCTCGTGATCGGCGCGATGCTCTACGAGATCACTTCGCCAGAGCAGCCCGCATCGCGGTGATGGTGGCGGCGTAGTCGTCGCTCTTGAAGATCCCGGAGCCCGAGACGAAGACGTCCGCGGCTCCGAAGTCGGCGATGTTGTCGACCTTCACGCCTCCGTCGACCTCGATGAGCACGTCGTGCAGCCCGCGCGCGTCGAGCATCTCGCGCAGCACGGTGGTCTTGTCGATGGCCGACTGGATGGCGGACTGACCGCCCCAGCCGGGGTTGACCGTCATGACGAGGATGACGTCGACGTCGACGAGCACCGGCTCGATGGCCGCGATCGGCGTGCCGGGGTTGATCGACACCCCCGCCTTGCAGCCCAGCTTGCGGATGTTCCGAAGCGTCATGTGCAAGTGCGGGCAGGTCTCCTGGTGGACCGTGATGACGGCGGCGCCCGCCTCCGCGAAGGCGTCGATGTGCCGCTCGGGCTCGACGATCATCAGGTGCACGTCCAGCGGCTTCGTCGTGTGCCGGCCCGCCGCCTTCATGATCGCGGGGCCCAGGGTGATGACGGGGACGAAGCGGCCGTCCATGACGTCGACGTGGATCCAGTCGGCCCCCGCCTCGCTCACGGCGGCGACCTCTTCACCCAGGCGGGCGAAGTCGGCGGACAGGATGGAGGGGGCGATCAGCGGGGCTCGTGCGGTCATGGCTCGTCCACCAGGTCGAATCGTTCGCCGACGGTCGGGCGGTACCCCCGCACGAAATCGGCCGCGTCCTGCGCCTTCCTACCGGGGGGTTGCAGGCGGGTCAACAGCAGCCCCCCGTCGCCGCAGCGAACCAGCACCCCGTCGTCGTCGACCCGGAGCACCGAGCCGGCCGCGGCGTCCTCCCAGGCGTCGATCGCGACCGCCGCGTGGACCTTCAACGTGTCGCCCCGGAAGCCGCACCAGGCACCCGGCCAGGGGGCCACCCCCCGGACCAGCGAGGCCAGCTCGCGGGCCGGGCGGGACCAGTTCAGGCGACCGTCATCCTTGCTCAGCAGGGGCGCGTGGCTGAGGCCCTCTTCGGACTGCTGCGTCGCCGTCAGGGCCCCCGCCTTCAGCGTCTGGACCGTCTCCACGAGCAGGTCCGCGCCGAGCTGGGACAGCTTCCCCCCGAGCGTGCCGGCGGTGTCCTCGTCCCCGATCGGGATCGCCCGGCGGAGGAGCATCGGACCGGTATCCAGCCCCTCCTCCATCCACATCGTGGTGATGCCGGTCTCCGTCTCGCCGCGGATGATCGCCCACTGGATGGGCCCCGCTCCCCGGTACGCCGGCAGCAGGGAGGCGTGCACGTTGACGCAGCCGAACCGGGGCGCCTCCAGCAGCCGCGTCGTGAGGATGCGGCCGTAGGCGATGACGACGGCGAGGTCGAGGTCCAGCGCTTCGATCGACTCGGGAAACGGGCCGCTGCGCACCTTGCGGGGCTGGAACAGGGTCAGCCCCGCCTCCTTGGCTCGCAGGGCCACCGGCGGAGGGCGGAGCTTGCGCTTGCGACCGGCGGGCTTGTCGGGCTGGGCGACGACCGCCACGACCTCGCACAGATCGGGCCGCGCGAGCAGCCCGTCCAGCGTCGGAACGGCCAGCGCGGGGGTGCCGAAGAAGGCTACGCGGAGGGGGCGCTCAAGCGGTTGCGCCGGCAGCGTCGTCGTCGGATCCAGGGCCATCGCGGAGCCTCTTCTTTTGCTTCTTGAGGTACATGGCGCGCTTCAAGGCGCTGAGGCGATCCACGAGGGTCTTACCGTCGATGTGGTCGATCTCGTGCTGGAAGACCACGGCGTAGAAGCCGCGAGCTTCGAACTGAAACGGCTCGCCGTGGCGGTCCAGGGCGCGGACGACGATGCGCTCCCAGCGGTCGATGGGGACCACCAGGTCGGGCACCGACAGGCAGCCCTCGTCGAACGTGATCGCCCCCTCTTGCTCGAGGATCTCGGGGTTGATGAGCTCGGTCAGGTAGGCCTTGCTGCCGGCCTCCTCGTCCTCTTCCTGCTCCTCCGAGATCGCCTCCCGCACCGGCACGGCGGTCACGAGGATGCGCTCGGACACGCCCACCTGGGGAGCCGCGAGGCCGATGCCGGGGGCCGCGTACATGGTGGCGGCCATGTCATCCAGGAGCGTGCGGACCCGGTCGTCCACGACGGCCACCGGCTTGGCGACCTGCTTGAGGATCGGGTGGGGGACCTCGTAGATGGGGAGGATGGCCATGGGCGCCTGTATAAACTCCGAACCGGGCTCCGGCAAGCCGCGAGCGACCGACAGAGCGGCTATCTTCCGACCGTGCTCTCACCCAAGTCCGTACCCGCACGTCCCCCCGTGTTCGACCGCGAAGTGCTGCGCGCCGCCGCCTTCGGGGGTCGCTCCGGTTCGTGGCCGCGGACCTTCGGTGAGCTCGCCGCCCAGGTCGCCGAACACTTCGGGCGCGACGACGGACGCTGGGTCGCCGAACCGGAAGCAGCGCTGCTTCGGGTCGTGCTGGACCGACTCCCCGCCGGAGGGCCCGCCGGTCCGCCCATCGCCGCGCCTGCGTTCGGGCCCCCGGGCTTCGCCGAAGTCCTGGGGCGATTCCACCAGGTCCACTGGATGGAACCCGCCCGCGGACGGATCGACCCCGGCCCCTCCGAGGTCGCCGAGGCCCTCGACGCGGGGGCCCAGGCCGTGCTCCTGGCGCCCATCGCCGGCGACGGAACCTCTCTCCCCGACGCTGCTCGGTTGTGCCAGGCCCGAGGGGCGCTCCTGTTGGTCGACGCCCGCGCGTGCGTGGGCACCCGGATCTTGGACGGTGGCCCCGAACGCTTCGGCGACCTGGTCCTGCTGCCCCCCGATGGCGAGCCCAGCGCCGGGGTCTGCGCCGGCGCGATCCTGTGCGGCGACGGAACCGCCAGCGAGGCCGACAAGCCGGGCCCGCTGGGGCTCCGCAAAGCCGTCGCGGCGGTGGCGGAGTCGCTGCGGGATGAGCCTCGGCTGCGCCGTTGGTTCTCCCTCGCGGCCCCCCAGGTGCATCGCCCTCGTGCCATCGGCAAGCCCCCCGCGTGGGCGGTCGCGGCGGCCGGCGCGCGCCTCCGTCAGGCCCGATTCCGGGCCGACCAGCGGGCGCGTCACGCCCAGGTCATGCGGATCAACTTCGGCAACCTCCCCGCGGTGGAGATGGTGACCGATCCCACCGGGTTCCAGTCCGCGGGGGCGGCGTTGCCGCTGCTGGCCCAGGGCCGCGATGAGGTGGTGAGTGCGCTGGCGGAACAGGGCGTGCCGACACGAGGCGATCTGGCGGGATGGCTCGCCCCTGAGGGCGCGCGCGGCCCCCGGGCCCTCGACGTGGCGGACCGAGCCCTCCTCGTCCCCCTGCATCCGTTCTATCGGCCGGCGGACATCGAAGCGATCGGCGAGCGTCTGCGCCGCGCGACCCTACGGATCAACGGAACGGGATGGACCGATCCGACCCGGGGCGAGCCGGAGCCGACCGGTCACTGACCGTTCAGGGTCTCCTCGTTGGCGGGGACCTCGCACCGGCTGCCGGTGAAGCTCGCCTCCAGCGATCCGATGGTCGAACTGCCCGACAGCAGGTCGCCGCTGACGTCCACGTCCCACGCGTCGTCACCCGAGCTGGCCAGGTCGAGCAGGCCGGCGTCCAACGACCAGACGTCCAGCAGCCCCGGCGCCACCTCGGCGTTGAACTCGTTGAAGTTGGTCTCGTCGATGTCCTCGGGGCCCAGGCAGTTGAACGCATCCGCGCGCGACCGGCTGAGCTTGCCGTTGAACCGGGTGTACTGAGCGATGAACTTGTCCTCGCCCGCACCCACCTGGCGGTACTCACCCGCCGACGGCGCCGTGATTCCGTCGATCGAGGTCTCCCCCTCACGCGCGAGGGTGACCCGGAAGAAAGACGCGCCATCCCCTTCGAGGGCGGCGTTGGCGTCGGCCAGGTCGTCGTACCAAAGGTCCAACGAATCACACACCGGCTCCCCGTCGGCCACCCGTTGGGCCTGGCGGTC
>JAAESI010000281.1 GCA_024229515.1 Pseudomonadota bacterium
CGCCGGACGAACCGCGGTCCGCCTCCGGCACCGCCTTCAACGGCTGCTCCTGCTTCTTCTCGATCTTGTCGCTCATCGTCACCCGATCCTACGGGGGGACCGCCCCCAAACGGGTGTCCAACGAAACCGTAGGGCGGGTCAATCCACCTCCGCGTGAACGCGGCGCGCCCAACTCGGAAGTTCGCCGGGCCGATCACTCCGAGCGGTCGTGGTACCCCTCGATGTTGACGAAATCGACCACCTGGAGGCCCGCGCCGGCGTCGTATTCGATGTGCGTGGTGCCGGTGATCTGGTGGTGCTCCACGCCACCGGGGAAGGTGATGACCTTCGTCGAGTGCTTCGAACCCGTGACCAGGTTGTCGGCGGTTACGTTGACCATCGTGCTGTAGTCGGCGGAGCCGAGCTCGGAGTCGTACTCCCAGACGCCCGGTGACGTCTCGGTGAGGAGCGTGACCACCGAGTCGATCTCGAAGAAGTAGCTACCCATCGAGCCATCCTCCTCGATGTAGGCGCCCTCGAAGAACTGTATCTCCTGGGTCCAGGTCCCCCCGTCCATGACGCTGGTTACGTCCACGAGAGCGCGGTCGGCCTCGATGCGGGGGTTGCTGCCGGTGGCGACGTCGCTCCAGGACATCTGCTCGACCGCCACGTCCGCTGCGTCCAGGCCCCACAGGGTCCACTCCCCGATGTAGGCCCCCACCAGGTTCTCCCCTACGAAGTCGAGCACGTCCTGCCCCCAGACGCCGCTGTTGTCGTCGTCGTCTCCGGGGTGCGTGTCGTCGTCGTCACCTCCGGGAGTCGGGACGGGCCCGCACCCCAGAGTGGTAGTGACAAGGACAAAAAGAAGGCGCTGCAGCATCAAGGACTCCTCCAATGAGAATAGATGACGGAGGCGTTGGTGCATAATTGAGCCGAGCAAAGGCTGTCGATCATGGGGTGGCCCATCCGCAGTGGCGGAACCAAGCTGCGGAGTCTGCTTGGGTGATGAGGTCGAGCGACCAGGCGATGGCGTCATCGAGTGTGTCGTGGCAGGTGGGTCGAGCGGTTCGGATCCAGTACTTGAGCTTCGCCCAGGCGAGCTCGATCGGGTTGAAGGTGGGCGAGTAGGGCGGCAGGTAGATGGCCTTGGCGCCCACGGTGTCGAGGAGTTCGTGGACCCGCTTGTCCTTGTGCGCTGCGAGGTTGTCCATCACGACGAGCGCGTCCACCGGCAGCTCGGGCAGGAGGAAGTGCTCGAGCCAGGCCACGAACACGTCGCCGCTCATCCCGCCTTCGATGGTCATCATCGCGCGCATGCCCTCGTGGCTTTTCGTGAACGCGAACTGGCCGAGCCGATGCCTCCTTCAGCCTGGCGCTCGAGCTTGCGTCGAAGGGTCTTGACCTCCGGCGCCCGGTCCAGCCCGATGATGCGGCCGAACGCCGACGGCGAGTACTCCTTGAGGCTCTCTGGGTGCTTGATCCGCAGCACCGCCATCAGGACGAGCACCAGCAGGCTCGTGCGCAGCCCGTAGAAGGCCGGGCCGATGTCGCCGTAGACCCGCTCGGCCTCGACGAACAGCCCCGAGGCGATGATCAGCGGCAGGGCGAGCAGGGCTCCGAGCCGCGGCACGCCCTGCCCCGAGGCGAAGATAGGCTCCGCGTCCAGCAGCAGGAGCTGGCTGACCAGGAAGCGATCCAAGCTCCGGTCGAACGGATCAGCCCCCCACCTCGACGGTGATCGGGGACCCGGAGACGCGGCGCGCAGTGCGATGGACGTGAGCGTTGGTGCGGCGCTGTCGGCCCAGGTACGGCGGGAACTCACCGGGAGCGTCGCGGCCTGAACAACAACAGCATGTGTCCGAGAAACCGGGTGCGGTACAGACCTACAAAGTCGATTGTAGTAAGACAGCCGGCGTGATGGCTCAGAGCTGGCCCACCTACACCATCCGGGTCCACGGCACGCATCCAAACCGGGATATCTGGGTCCCCTCTGCCCCTGCACCGGCTCAGACAACCGGCTAGCGGACGGGGCGGAGCACATTAAGGGGGGCCACCCTTGCTCCGTAGTCCAGTACGTCGATGTCTCGCTTCTGAGGGGACGGATTCCATGACAGAGCCTGCGGCATGAGTACGAACGAAGCAGAAGAACTGATCCGGAGTGTCCGCTCCGGTGAACTGAGCAATGTGACAGTCCAATGCGCAGCACTCTGCGGCTACACCCCGGCCCTCAAAGCACTCGGTGAACTGGAAAGCACTCCCTTTTCACTGAAAGAGACAGCGGACGTCTTCGGCTTGACCCTGGATGAACTTAGGAGATGGATCGTGCTGGGGTGTCCAGGGGCGGAGAACGAGGCCTTCTCGCTGCCCCTTGTTCAGCGATGGGCCATGGAGAACATCTGGCCCGTTCAAACCATTCCGAACTGTGCTCAGGAGACACTCTCCATTTCCAGCACTTGCAGTGAGTTGGCGACAATATTGGGAGTGCCCGAGGCCACCACACTGGAATGGGCCAAGGCATTCAAGCAACCGATCGACAACAGCCCGTTTAGGATCGAGCCCCAACAAGTGATCCGCTGGCTTTACGATCGGAAGTTAGAGCCGGGGGAGGTGGCCACTGGCATCCATGACTGGCGCGGAAATGGTCCCCTTGCCTCACTGCTCTGCGGGCTCCGGCGACTCGATCTCCATATCGCCAGAAAGGCCGCCGTCGTGATTGCCCGCATGAACGCACGAAATGGCTACCATCGAGCCGGGTTCAATCAAGTAATAGAGACCATCGACCGCTGGCTGTCTGAACCAACCCAACAGGTCACGGATCTACTCGAGCGAGGGCTTACGAGACTTTCTAAGACGATGGCGGACAAGGGGTATTCTCCGGAGGGGACCATCGCGACACAAAATCTCCTCCAGATCATGCTCGAAGACAATCCCCGAGAAGAACTGAAGGTCCTTGCGAGAGAGTGCGTCGGGATGAGTCTCCAGGAGACAAGTCTTGGACAATATGACGATGAGCTTTCACTGCTGTGGAAGAGTAGTGACGCCATGATCCGACTGTTACTTGGCCACAACCTGCCCAGCATCCGGCCAAGACTGAGCGAGTTTCGCAGGTGGCGTTTAATGGTCGAAGAGGATGCACCCCACGGGGGATTCATGGAATATGAGAGCGAGTCCCGCGTGATACTCGTGGACTGGCAAAACGAGAGTCGTTTCTTCACCGGAGAACGTCAGGAAAGCGGGGAGCTTGGACGCAGCTCGGTGGGTGGTTGGGACATTCACCACAAGAGGGGCGTTCGGTGCCTCGAATTGTCTGCCGATTTCAAGAAGCTGATCATCCACTGTTACGATGGCCAGCGGGACGAAAGATTGCTTCCTGGCTCGCAATAACTGCCAGTAGTCTTTGAGGTCGCCCGCCGACGTCGTCAGTCCACCTGATTCTCCATTTTCCGTAGTGCTTGACGGGCCTTGTCATCGCCCGCTCAGCTCAGCGGATCACCATCACGCCTGCAGCGACTGCAATGCGCTCAAGCCCAGCATAGACACCCCGTATGGTGCCAGAACTCATCCGATGACGTTCCGTCACTCGATCGGGTGGTGATGGTCGTCCTTGCCCCAGCCGCCCCCGACGACCACGATCGGGGCATGAACGCTCGGCCTTTCGCGCTGTATTTCGTGGTGTCCGTGTTCGCCGGCTGGATGAACCGCAAGCAGCAAGCGCTGATCGACTACGTCCTCGAAGAGAATCGAGTCCTGCGAGAGCAGCTCGGAGGTCGTCGAGTTCGGCTGAGCGACGACCAGCGGCGGCGACTCGCCATTAAAGGGCGGGCCATCGGGCGCCGCCTCCTGAACGAATACGCGACGATCGTGACCCCGGATACGATCCTCGCTTGGTACCGCCGGCTGGTCGCGCGCAAGTACGACGGCTCGGCGAAGCGGTGCCCGGGGCGGCCGCGTACCTCTGCTGAGCTCGTTGAACTCGTCCTTCGACTCGCCATCGAGAACCCACGATGGGGCTACACGCGAATCCGCGGCGCCCTTCACCTGCTCGGACGCGACATCGGTCGGAACACGATTCGCCGCATCCTCGCGGCGCACGGCCTGGAGCCCGCGCCGGAGAGAGGCAAGCGGACACGCTGGTCGACCTTCCTCAAAGCCCACTGGGAGGCGCTCGCCGCAGCCGACTTCTTCTCGGTGGAAGTCGTCACGCGCGGCCGTCTGGTCCGATACATGGTCTTCTTCGTCATGAAGCTCGAGACGCGGGAGGTCCTCGTCGCCGGAATCTCGGCTTCGCCCACCGGGGCCTGGATGAGGCAGCTCGCCCGCAACCTGACCGACGCCGAGGACGGATTCCTCGAAGGCATGCGCTACCTGAACCTCGACCGAGACCCGCTCTACACGATGGGATTTCGCAAGATGCTCGGCGACTGCGGAGTGAAGTGTCTCCGGCTCCCCCCGCGAAGCCCGAACCTGAACGCCTTTGCTGAGCGGTGGGTTCGCTCGATACGCGAGGAGTGCCTCGATCACATCGTCCCGCTCGGGGAGGCGCATCTTCGAAGCGCGGTACGCGAGTACGTCGCCCACTACAACTCCGAGCGCCCCCACCAAGGGCTCGACAACAGGTTGGTGCTTCGTCGCGACGGACCACCACGAAGCGACGGCGCTGTCCACCGCTCCGAGCGGCTCGGCGGCATGTTGAAGTCGTACGACCGGAAAGCAGCCTGAACGACTCCTCGTTTCGACCCTTCGTCGGAGCGCATACGTGCGTCCGGAGCTTCGATATCGGTCGACCAGGGTCGAGAGAGCCATCCACGGCGACAAGGTTGCTGGCTGATCAGCCGTCGTTTGAGTTTTGGCACAGTACGGGCTCGGCGCCAAGACCGTGGCCCTCCCGCACCGAGTCCTGGACGGGCTCGGCGCCAAGATGATGTCGCTCCGTTCGGCCGATGAAGACGAAGCGGCCTGGCTACTCAGGCAACGCGGTCAGGATCAACGGATCGACCATCCCCTGCACCTCGGGGTGCTGCATCCACGCGTCGAACCGGCTGCCCCCCGCGAGGACTTCGTCCAACGGCGTACACAGCTCGAAGGTGGTGCACTCGAACTCCCGCCCCCCGATGAGGCGCAGCCCCCCGACGAGGTAGTCGTCCTGGAGGCGGATCGCGAAGGTCTGGCCCAGCTTGGACACCTCGGCGACCTCGCTGATCAGGGTCCAGCCGTTGGCTCCGTCGGAGGTGACGTCCAGCGACGTGCGCAGCCCCCACGTGGCCGTGAAGCCGTCGACGAAGCCCGGGTACTCGGTCCAGACGTCGTCGCCTTCGAACCGGATGTTCATGCAGATCGCGATCGTGCCGTCGTCCACGGTGCAGGGCTGCTGGTACGAGGCGATCTGCAGCAGGGTGTCGGTGACGTCGGAGTGAGCCTCCAGCGGGAGCAGCTCCTCGGGCACCGTCGGGTCCGGCCCGCCGGTGGGGCAGCCCAGCAGGAGCGCGAGCGCGGGGAGCAGGGCGAGGCGCCTCATGGCGTCAGCAGCACCTTGACGCTGTTGCGGCTGGCGGCGACGTCCAGCGCTTCGACGCCGTCGTCGAGGCCGTAGCGGTGGGTGATGAGCGGGGTCGGGTCCACGAGCCCTGCAGCTAGCAAGCGCAGTGCCGGCGCGAAGGGCCCGCACCGGGATCCGACGAGCGTGACCTCGTCGATGACCCACGGGATCGGGGTGAGGGAGCCGACATCGTGGATGGTCGTCTTCATCACGATCGTGCCGCGCGGACGCACCAGCGAGGTCGCCTGCTGGAGGCCGTCGGCGCTGCCGGTGCAGTCCACGACGAGGTCGGCGCCCGAGGCCTGCTCCACCTCATCGAGGGTGAGGCCCCGGACGGATTTCGGCAGCAGCTTCAAGCGGTCCGGGTTTCGGCTGACCGCGATCACCGTGGCGCCCGTCAGGGCGAGCACCCGGGCGACGAGCTGGCCCAGCCGGCCGACGCCGAGCACGACCGCCACGTCCGTGGGCCGCACGTGGACCTGTTGGAGGATCTCGCATGCCGCCGCCAGCGGCTCGACGAACACGGCCGCCTCGTCGGGCACCCCCGCGGGCACGACGTGGAGGTTGGCGGCGGGCAGCGCGAACCGCTCGCTGAAGGCGCCGTCGCGGTTCTGGATGCCGAACACCGTGCGGTCTTCGCAGTGGGTCGGCCGGCCCGCGACGCAGGTCGCGCAGACGCCGCAGACGCAGTTGATGTCGCCGACCACGCGGGCCCCCACCCAGGCCGGATCGGGGTGCTCGGCGACGCGTCCGACCCACTCGTGGCCGAGCACGCCAGTGTAGCCCATGTAGCCCTTCACCAGCTCCAGGTCGGTGGCGCAGACGCCGCCGCAGGTCAGCTCGATCAGCGCCTCCCCGGGGTGGTTCGGTTCCGGGCGGTCATCGACCGCTTCGGGTCCCTCCTCAGTCAGCACCAGCGCACGCATCGGCGGATCCTAGGCGGTATCGTTCGCGTCCGTGCAAGACGCCGTCCCGATCCCCTGCTGCGCCACCGTCGGCCCGTTGCCCAAGGACGGCATGCTCGCCGCCGGCCCGCTGCCCGCGATCGACGACGAGGAGGGGCTCGCCGTCCCGCAGGCCCTGCGTCCGCTGGTCGATGCCCACGTGCACCTGTTCGCGCCCCCGGTGTTCGAGGCGCTGTGGCGCTGGTTCGAGACCCACGGCTGGCCCATCCGGTACCGCCTCCACGCCGAGCAGGTCATCGACTTCCAGCTCAGCCGCGGGGTCGACCACCTCGTCGCCCTGCACTACGCCCACAAGCCGGGGTTGGCCCGCTCGATGAACGAGTTCATGACCGGCATCACCGCCGACCGCCCGCGGGTCACGGGATTGGCGACCGTGCTGCCGGGGGAGCCCGACGCGGGGCAGATCCTGGCCGATGCGTTCGCCGCCGGACTGGGCGGAGTGAAACTGCACTGTCACGTTCAGTGCTTCGCCGCCGATGACGATTCCATGGCCGAGATCTACGAAGCCTGCATCGCCGCGGACGTGCCGCTGGTGATGCACGCCGGCCGCGAACCGAAGTCCCCCGCGTACGCCTGCGACCCCTACGAGGTCTGCGGCGCCGACCGGACCGCCCGGGTGCTGAACGACTTCCCCGACCTCAAGCTCTGCGTGCCCCACCTCGGCGCGGACGAGTTCGAGGCCTACGAGGCCCTGCTGGAGCAGCACGACGGCCTCTGGCTCGACACCACGATGATGCTCGCGGACTACTTCGACATCCCCCACGCGTGGCGCCTCATCGACGCCCGCCCGGACCGGCTCCTGTACGGCACCGACTTCCCGAACCTGCCGTATGCGTGGGACCGCGAGCTGCACCGCCTGGGCGCACGCCGCCTCGACGACGACGCCCTCGCGTCCGTGCTCCATGGCAACGCCCGACGCCTCTTCGGGCTCCCCGATCACGACGCGGAGGCCTCATGGGCGTGACGAAGCTCGATCGTGGCGGCGGCAGCTGGGTCGGCTACGAGGCGGCCGGACTCGACCGCGGCACCCCCGTGCTGCTGGTGATGGGGCTCGGCGCCATGCGCACCGCGTGGCAGCTTCAGGTCGAGGCGCTGTCGGCGCGGCACCGCGTGGCGTGGGCCGACAACCGGGGCATGGGCGACAGCGGTCCCGTGACGGGGAAGCTGTCGATTGGGTCCATGGCGGCGGACACGATCGCCGTCGCGGACGACCTCGGATGGGACCGCTTCCACGTCGTCGGCATCTCCATGGGCGGCATGACGTCCCAGGAGATCGCCCTCGCCGTGCCCGACCGGCTCATCAGCCTCACCCTCATCGCCACCCACGCGGGCGGGGGCCTGGCGGCCACCTTGCCGACCGCCAAGGGGCTGTTCTGGTGGGCGAACCGGTTCAGCGCCAACCTCATGGGGGACAAGGAGCGGATGGAGCGGTCGCTGGTCCACCTGCTGTACCCGCCGGCGTACGTCGGCGAGCACAAGGCGGAGCTCCAACAGCGCCTCGGTTCGGTGTTCGGCAGCACCGGCTCGTCCGACATGCTGCGCAAGCAGTTGGGCGCCGTCATCGGCCACGACACGCGCAAGCGGTTGGACCGCATCGGCGCCGTGCCCACCCTCATCGTGCGGGCCGGCTCCGACATCCTGGTCTCGCCTCGGCATTCGGATCGTCTGGCGCGCGGCATCCCCGGCGCCGAGCTGTTTGAGCTCCCCGACTCGGGGCACGGCGTGCTCGCGCAGTGCGCGGATCGGCTGAATCCGAAGCTGCTGGCGCATTTCGAGGCGGCCGAGACGCGATGAACGAGCCGACGCCGGTGCGCAAGACGCAGTCGCGGCGGGCGCAGATCCTTAAGATCGTCGCGGTGCTCTTGGTGTTCGTCGGGGGAGCCGCGGCGCTGCGCGAGTCGGGGCTGCTGGAGCTGATGCAGGACCGCGAGCTGCTGCAGCAGCGGGTGGATGAGCTCGGCGTGCTCGCGGTGGTTGCGTACCTGGCGATGTGGGTGCCGCTGCAGGTGCTCTTGAGCCAGGCGTTCCTGCCCACGGTCGCCGGCGGGATCATGTTCGGCTGGCTGGGGGGCGGCATCCTCGCCGTGATCGGCGCCGCCCTCGGCTGCACCGCCCAGTTCCTCGTCGCCCGCTACGTCTTCCGCGACACCGCCGAGTGGCTCGTCCTGTCCCGCTTCCCCGAGATCCACGAGATCGTCGAGGAGCGTGGGGTCGCGACCCTGATCCTGCTGCGCCTGCTCTACGCGCCCAGCTTCGCGCTGAACATCGTCGGCGGGATCTCGTCGATGCCGCTGCGCAAGTTCGCGCTCGCGTACGGCGCGCTGCTGCCCCAGAGCCTGCTCGTCTGCTTCGTTGCCGACAGCTTCTACCGGTTCGGGTGGAGCGACATGCCCCCGATTCGCTGGGCGACGATGGTGGGGATCGTCGTCGTGGGAGTGCTCGGCTACCGCGCCGCTGTGAAGCGCTGGCCCGAGCTGCGGATCCGGAAGAAGCGGCGGAAGATCCGCGAGGTCCTGAGCGGTGAGGTCAGCGCGGACGTGGAGTGAGGCCGAGGGCGTCCCCCATGCGGCGGATGTCCTGCACCTTGGCGTCGAAGGGGGACCAGTCGTCGTCCTCGGCGATCGGCGTCCACGTCGCTTCCATCTCGTCGATGAGCATCGTGCAGGGATCACCCGCGAAGTAGGGGTGCTCGAGGCGCGCCGGGTCGGCCGGCTCCCGCTCGCCCAGGAGGGCGCGGATGGGGGCGAAGGTGGGGTGATCGTAGAACGACGCGGCGGGGCTGGCCTGGGCCCGGGCCGCGGAGACCTCGCCCCCCTGCCAGTCGAAGAAGAGCCGCTCGTAGGGGATCTCGGTGCTGTTCCAGAACGTGAGCCCGGCCGTGAGCAGCTCGGCGTCGGCCTCGGCGCCCCGCGACTGCACGCCCAGCCGCTCCCCGAGGGCCTCTCCAGAGGCGGCGGCGAGGCGGGCTTCGAACGTCTCCAGAACGGGTCGGACCGCGGCCTCGCTGGTGACCGGGAGGAGCGCTTCGGCCAACCGCACGCAGTTCCAGTGCACGGCCGCGGGCTGTCGGCCGAAGGCGTACATGCCGCCGTGATCGAAGTAGGCGGCGGTGAAGTCGGGGGCGTAGGTGGGGGCGAACCGCCAGGGGCCGTAGTCGAACGACTCGCCCGTCACGTTCATGTTGTCGGTGTTGAGCACGCCGTGGACGAACCCGGCCATCATCCAGGTGGCGGACGAGCCGCGCGGAGCGGGCGACGACCTCGTCCAGCAGCGCCGCCGCGGGGTCGGCGAGGTCCTGTTCGGCGAGGGCGGGGAAGCAGTTGTCGAGGGTGTAGGCGACGAGGGCGCCCAGCCGTTCGGGCTTGCGCGACCACGCGTGGCGTTGGAACGAGCCGAAGCGGATGTGGGAGTGGCTCAGCCGCACCATGATCGCCGACCGCGTGGGCGACGGCTCGTCGTAGCGGATCAGCTTCTCCCCGGTCTCGAACACGGACAGCGTCTTGGAGGTGTAGACCCCCACCGCCTCCAGCATCTCAGTGGCGAGGATCTCGCGCACGCCCCCTTGAGGGTGAGCCGACCGTCGCCTCCGCGGCTGTAGGGGGTCGTTCCCGACCCCTTGGTGCCGAGGTCGAGCATGCGCCCCTGGCCGTCGATCAGCTGGGCCAGGAGGAAGCCCCGGCCGTCCCCGAGGTTGGGGTTGTACTGGCCGAACTGGTGGCCGTGGTACCGCAGCGCCAGCGGCTGGGGCAGGTTGCGGGGGAGGGGCTCCAGGTCGCCGAAGTGGCGCCGCCAGTCCTCGTCGCTGAGGCCATCCAGCCCCACGGTCTCGGCGGCGCGGTCGTTCCGGTACCGCAGCGTGTGCCGGGGGAACGTGGCTGCTGCCACCGGGTCGTAGAAGTCCGGCCCGAGGGACGGGTACGAGGGGGCGGGCTGGTACGGCACGGCGCCGAGGGTAGCGCCAGATCCGGCGGCGGCCCATCGATCAGCGACCGGGTCGGCTCACCGGCGGGAAGCGAGCGCGTCGGCGGCCAGGAGCGCCGCGACGAGCACCGCCGCGTCGCTCCAGGGCCAGATCACGCCCAGGCCCGAGGCGTGCCAGGCGACGAACCAGGCGGCCGGCAGGAGCAGCAGCAGCAGCCAGCGACGTCGGGGCCCCGCGGCCAGCCCGAGTCCGAGGAGGCCCAGCAGCAGCACCGCGCGGACCGAGCGGGTCACGGGCACGAGGCGGCGGTCGGCGAGCAGGTTGTCGACCGCCAACGCGAGGATCTCGACGCCGTACCAGGGCCCCACCGGGGTGCGGTGCCGGTCCTGGGTGCCGAGCCGTCCGCCGACGATCACCACCGCGTCGCGGAAGTGCTCGCGGTCGTAGTTGCCCGCGTACACGTCCGCGTAGGCGTAGTGGCGGAAGCCGGGCGCGTCGGGGAAGGCGAGCAGCCGGCGGCCGTCCGGCGCCACGCGTGAGGTCGACCCGAAGCGGACCACGTCGGGGCCGTTCCAGTCCGGCGCCCGATCGCTCAGCCCGGGTCCCGCCGCGAGCGTGGCGATCGACCACTCCGGAGCCCCCGCGGTGGGATCTCGGCGTCCCAGTTCGAATTGGCGGACCAGCCCCCCCGGCTGCTCTCGGAGCAGGTCTGCCGAGCCGATCCCCCACGCCGCATCGGCGAGCTCCGGATCCGGGCCGTCCCACCGGCCTCCGCTGCTGCGGGCAGGAAGGAAGACCCGGAGCCCGTCTTCGCGCTCGACGGTGCTGACGGTGGTGCGCAGCGACGCGAGCGCGGCTTCGTCCCCCCCGCGGAACCAGACGTCGAAGGCGACGGCGGCGGCGTCCGCGCCGAGCCGGTGCAGGACCTCCGTGTGGGTGGCGCGGTAGCTCTTGTGGTCGACGAACGTGGAGAAGTCCACCGGCGGCGCGGGCGCCTTCGGCGTCAACGCGGCGGCGACGTCGTCGTCGCGGCTCCATGTGACGAGCACGACCTTGTCGCTGAGCGTCTCCTGGGGGAAGGGGCGGATCTGGCCGGGGTAGACCAGCAGGGCGGGCACTTCGAGCAGGCCCAGAAGCAGCGCCAGAAGCACCGCCAGCCCCACGGCCACGGGGCGGACGAGCACGGTGACCCGGGACGGCGCCGCGGGAGGGGCGAGGCCCCACAGCAGGCGCGCGGCGTCGGCGAGGTCGGTCGCCTCCAGCGTCCCCTCGACCGCGCTGCCGGCGGGCACGAGCACGCGGCCGAAGCCCGCCTCGCGCGCGGCCGCGGCCTTCCGCTCGACCCCCGCCACGGGCACGGTGCGGCCGTCCAGGTCCAGCTCGCCGGTGACGGCTACGTCGGCAGGCAGGGGCTTGCCCAGCGCCCGCGCGATGACGGCGAGGGCGAGGCCCAGGCCCAGGGAGGGGCCGGCGATGGCGTCCTGAGCGCCCCCGAGCTGCCAGGCGACCTCGAGGTCGGTCGCTTCGGCGCCGTGCCCGAGCTTGCGGAGCAACGCCGTCGCCGCCGCCACCGCCCGCCGGGCGGCCAGCCGGGCGGCCTCATCGGTGGTGCCCAGGGCGACGGCTCGGCCCTGCCCCGGGGCGGCGGTGAGCTCCACGATCAGCTCGGCGGCCACGCCGGCGCCGGTGGACTCGTCCACCAGCAGGACGGGGACCCGGTAGGAGTCGGCGGGGATGGCCGCGAGCCGTTCGCTGAGCTCCTGCTTCAGCGCGACATCGCCTTCGGGGAGGGGGCCGAACGCGGACGCCTCGGCGGCTGCGAGCACCGCCCCCGCGGTGCGCAGATCAGCGGCGCCCCGGAGGGCTCGAGCGTCGGCGCGAAGGGTGGGGAGGAGGGCCCGTCGCCGGGCCGCGAGGGCATGGGCGTCCTCGGTCCGGGCGGCGTCCCGGTACGCGTTGAGGAGGTCGGTGAGGGACGCCGGCGACGTCACTCGGCCTCGCGTCGTCGCACCAGCCCGAAGCCCGCCAGGAGCAGCAGGCTCAGGCCGACGGTGTCCGGCTCCGCCGGTTCGCCGCAGATGAGGCCGTACTCGTCCCGGGTGCCGCAGCGGGCGAACGCCTCGGCGCTGTCGTCGTCGTCGTCGTCGTCGTCGTCGTCGTCGTCGTCGTCGTCGTCGTCATCGGCGCTGTCGTCATCGTCGTCGGCGCTGTCGTCGTCGTCGGCGCTGTCGTCGTCGTCGTCGCTGTCGTCATCGTCGCCAGTGCTGTCGTCGTCGTCGGCGCTGTCATCGTCGTCGTCGCCGGTGCTGCAGTGCGCCTCGTCCGCCTGCGCCGCGAGCAAGTTCGTCAGGAGCGCCGCTTCAGCGGTCGCGATCGACTCCACGTGGAGGGTCGTGGCGAGGACCCGCGAGGGGCCGACCTCGAAGTCGATGAGCAGCGGCAGGGTGGTCGCCGCCTCCATCACCACGACGTCCGCGGACGCCGAAGTGGTGTCGAGCACGCCGCGCGCCGCGAGCACGGGCGGGGTGAAGCTCACCGGGTCGCTGACCCCCGCGACCAGGGGACTGGCGGCGTCGGCCACCACCGCGAGGTCGAGCAGGGTGTCCTCCATGGACGTGGTCAGCCCCGCCGGGGCCGAGGTCCAGCTGGCGAGATCGAGGTTCGGTCCCGCGTGGCCGTGCCACTGCAGAACCCGGCAGCAGGCGCCTGCGAGCCAGTCGTCCAACACCGCCTGCTGGGCGACCAGATCGGCGTACGCCTCCTCGCTCTGGCCCGAGCTGACGACGATGCGGGTGGTGGTGCTCAGGTCGGCGGTGGTGAGCTCGACCGGGGTCAGCACCGTCACGGTCCCCCCCAGCGACGTGATCAGGTCGTCCACGCGCACGCCAAAGGGGACCGCGCTGCGCACGAGCACGACCTCCTCGGTCTGGCCGTTGCAGGTCTGGGCCGCGGCGGCGCCGGGGAGCGCGGCGACGGCGAGGGCGAGGACGACGAGCCACCTCACAGCCGAACCTCCAGCCACACGTTCAGGTCGATGCGCGGGGCGATCGTCGCATCCGGACTGAGCTGGAACACGGGGCCGTACTCGCGGCGAAGCCCCGCCCCGGCCCGCAGTTGGGTCGAGATCGCGAGGCGCCGGCCCAGCTGGATGCCGACGCCGACGTCGACGGTGGCGCCGGGTTCCGCGCTGAAGACCCGCTCGCACGCCACCGGCTCGATGCATCGCTCGCCCATCATCAGGTCGAAGCTCCCCCCCAGGCTGGCCGTCGCCCCCTTGGGCAGGTCGGCGAGGCCGTGCACGCCGAACGCCAGCGGGAAGGCGAGCGTGACGCGGCGGTCGGTGGGGTTGAGCGGACGCATCATCAGCCCGACGTTGACGCTGGCCCACGCGGGCCCCGCGAGCCGAACCTGAGCGCGCAGTTGGGCGGTCCCCCAGGTCCGATCCTGGCCCGCCGACAGGCCCCCGCCGAGGCCGATGCGAAGCCGGTCGGCGCGGCTGCGAAAGCCGCCGTTGGGGCTCCCCAGGCGCTGCTCCTGGCGCGCCAGGGCCTGTCGATCGGCCGCGGGGAGCGGCTTCGCGTCGACCGGCGCCGCCGAGGTGAAGGTGGTCCGTTCGCCGGCCTTCACGACCGCTTCGTGGCCACCCTCTCCGCGTACGCGCACGACGCCCTCGGTGACCGCGACCTCGCCCCGCTCACCGTCCCAGGTGATCCGGAAGATCGTGCCTTCGACCAGCACTTCGACCCGCTCGATGCGCACGCCGAACGACGCCTGGACCCGGTAGATCGCGGTGCCCAGCCGCTGCGTCCACGTGGTCTGGACCTCCACCTGGGAGTCCTCGCCGACGGTCACCTTCCAGCCTTCGGGCGTGGTGACGACGCACGAGCCAGCCTCCGTGATGAGCACGTCGCCGTGCTGGACCGCCATGCCCCGCTCGGCCGGCGTGCGCTCGCCGTCCCGCTCGACGAAGACCTGATCGCTGGGCTTTCTGACCTCTTCGAGGAAGCCCGCCCGCCGCTCCTGCACCAGCGTGAGGGTGCCGTACGCCTCGCCCGCGGCGGCCGCCGCGGGGAGCAGCAGGGCGAGCCCCACGAGCAGGAGCACGAAGCGCATCAGGCGTCGTCCCGGGGGAGGGTGAGGCCGTCGACGATCACGGTGCGCAGGGGGTTGACGTCGTCGCTGCCGAGCAGTTCGGAGGCGTCCCCCAGGCCGCTCGCGGTGCCCGGGGTCAGCGCGGTGGGGACCTGGAGATCGATGTCGGACAGCCGGAGCTCGCCGTCGGCGGGGGCGCCGTCGGCCGCGCCCTCGATCGCGTAGTAGAGCCAGCCCGCCTCGTCCACGCCGAGCACGACGGTCCAGCCGCCGCCCCGGTAGCGTGCGGGCCAGGGATCGACGGTCGCCCGCGCGGGGGCCGCGGCCAACTGGCGGGCGTCCTCGGCTGGGAGCTGCTCGAGCGTGCCCTCCAGCAACTCGGCCAGCAGCAGCGAGCGGGCGGCGTAGTAGGGGACCGGGTCGTTGGCGGGGGCGGCCTCGTCCCCGGACCACGCCGCGATGGCGGCGGCGTCGGGCACCGCGACGGCGGCGGGGAGGTCGGTGGCGGTGTCGGCGCGGAGGCGGACCAGCGCGCCCCACGCCCCGCTCGGATCGGCGGCGAGCAAGGCGTCGTCGTCCGGGAGGGAGGCCCGGGCCGACAGCAGGGTGGGGTCGATGGCGCTCATCGCTCGTCCTCGGCCGCCAACAGCTCGGCGCGGATGCCCGGCACGGTCAGCAGCACGCCGAGGAGCAGCTCGGCGGCGGCCTTCGGCCGGAGGGGGGTGGTGTCGTCGCGGGAGGCTCCGACCTGGGTCAGCACGCGGCCCAGGAACGCGTCGCAGATGCGCTCCAGGGCGCGGGTGATCGCCGTCGGGTTCGCCAGTTCGGGGAGCTCGGCGGGGATCTCCTTGTAGGGCCGCCCCGCGAGCAGCAGGCTCAGCAGCGAGCGCTCGACGTCGGTGAGGGCGGCGTAGGCCTGGACGGCGGCAGTGCGGACCGCGGACTGATCATCCCGGTCGCCCTCGTCGGCGGAGGCCAGCTCGTCGGCAGACTCGAAGGCGCCCGGATCGACCGATGCGTCCTGCAGCAGCCGCGAGATCGCGCCGGGGTACATGGGCGCGCCGTGCTTCGCGAGCACTATCTGCACCCGCGCCGAGACTGACCAGCCGCCCCGGCGGCGGAGCACCCGGATCATCTCGTCGGGGTTCCAGTCAGCGCGCACCGGGCGGAGGCCGTCGGGCCAGGCGCGGAGCCCGTAGCGCGGCCACTTGGGGTGGCGACCGGGGAAGGGGGCGCACTCTTCGGTGAGGGCGGCGACCACCTCGCGGTGGAGCTCCTCGCGCTTCAGCCACGCGGGGTGGCGGCGCACGTTGTGGGCGTACTGCTGGCGCAGGGCCTCGCGGGCCACCGACAGGCGGGCGCTGAAGGAGTGGTAGCGGCAGGCGCCGTCGGCCATCGCTTCGGCGACGTAGGCGTCGTACGGGGTGCGCTGGGCGAAGGGGAAGCGGCCGATGATGCGGCCGTCGAGGTCGGCGAACACGTGATGGACCAGGCTGGTCATCGCCTCCTCCGTTCGGCACCCCAGCTCGAAGTAGACGCCGGGGTAGCCGTGCGCGACCCCTCGGACCCCGCGTGAGCAGGCCTCCAGCAGGCGGCGCGATGCTGGGACGTGGTCACGCCGATGGTCGGCGATCCACGAGGCCCAGATGGTTTCGTCGGTCAAGGCTACGCTCCCGGAACCCCAGGAGCGTAGCCCACCGGCCTCCTTCTAGTTCGCGGCGTCGTCCTCATCCGAGATCGGATCGTCGGTCGGGTCGTCGGTCGGGTCCCCACCGTCGTCGCCGCCGCAGCAGGCGCCGCCGGGGGCGTCGATCGAGCCGCTGACGTTCAGACCGGCCACGCTGCTCCAGTTGTTCAGGTCCACCTGGATGCAGTTCTCGTCAGCCACGAACATCGTCGAGTCGAGCACCTCGTACTCCAGCGGCTGGGCGTCGTTGTGCGCGCCCGTGGTGCCGGCGAAGGGCACCAGCGGGGCTCCGTTGAGGCGCACGTCGGTGATGACGTTGTCGCCGCGGACCTGGAGCAGGAGGCTCGGGTCGATGGCGTACTCGGACATGCACCAGCAGCGCTCGTAGGTGTAGAGCCCCTGGCTGGTGGCGGTGGCGCGCACGCCGCCGTCGTACGAGTTGGTGATCCACTCGCTGCCGGCGAACGGGGCGAGCCAACCGGAGTAGGCGGCGACCACGAACGGGGCGCTGGGCACCGGGTCGCCCGAGGAGTCGACGACCAGCTGCCAGTCGTCGTCGGTCGAGCCGAGCACGGCGTTCGTGGCGGGCACGTTGTCGAAGCCGGTGCTCAGGTCCTCCTCGAGGTCGTCGCAGACGACGGGGGTCTCGACGCAGGAGCTGTTGTCGGTGGGGTCGTCATCGACCTGGGCCCCGACCACGTCCGCGCAGTTGCGGATCGGTCCCTGGCTCTGCCAGACGGCCGGGTCGGCCAGCTGCACGATGAGGTCGGACGAGGTGCTAGCGGATGGTGCTAGCGGAGCCCCGACGTAGTTGCAGGTGACCGTCTGGGGCGGGATCGCGGGGGCGGCGACGCAGGACCACTCGGCCGTGTTCGTGTTGGACACGAACGTCAGGTCGGGGGCCAGGGGGTCGACGACGGAGAAGCCCGACTCGTTGACGTTGCCTTCGTTCGTGACGGTCAGCGTGTAGGTGCCCGTGCCGCCCATCGTGAAGCTGATGTCCTCGTTGGTCTTGCGGATGGCGAGGTCGTGGATGTCGTCATCGAGCTCGCAGCAGGCGCCGTCGATGGAGTCGATGTTGCCGGCCACGTCCAGGCCGGTGACGACCGCGTGGGCATCCTTGGTCTCGATCTGGATGCAGTTCTGGCCGACCTTGTACAAGGACGGGTCGGGGTCGCGGAACTCGAGCGGCTGCGGGTCGGCGTGACCGCCGGTGGTGCCGGCCGTGGGCGTCAGCGCGGCGCCGTTCAGCCGGACCGCGAGCACACTGTCGTCGGCTCGCACATCGAGCCAGAGCGACGGATCGGAGAAGGTCTCGGACAGGCAGAAGCAGCGCTCGTAGGTGTAGTACTCGACCGACGTCGTGGAGCCGGGGTTTCCGGAGCCGTTGGACGTCGGCGAGACGTACATCGTGTTCGGGAACGCCGCGAGCCAGCCGTACGGGTTGACGACCTTCGGGGCCCGGGGGACGAGCCCGCCGGTGGTGTCGAGCACCAGCTGCCAGTCGTCCTCGTCGTCTTCGGGGGCGAAGATGACCGCGGCGTCGTCGTCGTAGCCGGTGCTGAGGTCCTCATCGAGGTCCCCGCAGCCGATCTCGTCGGTCGTGCACGACTCGTTGTTGGTCGGGTCGCTGTCCTCGAAGGAGTCGTCGTCCTGCACGATGGTCGCGCAGTTCTCGATCTCCTCGCCGGCCATGTCATCGGCGACGTCGACGATGATCTCGATGGGCGCCAGCGAGACCGGGTAGTCGGGCAGCGTGGCGGATGCGAGGCAGCAGTCGACGGTGATGCCGTCGGTGCTGGAGCAGTTCCAGGCCGACCCGATGAAGCTGTTGTAGGTCAGGCCCGCGGGGAGCACGTCCTGGATGCAGAGGGCGCCGTCGCGACAGTGCTCGCTGCCGTAGTAGCCGACGTTGATGAGGTAGCTGCCCTGGCCCCCGGGGGTCAGGGGGTCGCCCAGATCCTTGTCGATGGACGCATCGCAGTCGCAGTCCGGGGAGGAGGGAGCGCCGTTGTCGTCCGACGGGACCGGCTTGCTGTCGATGACGGGGTCGGGGTTGGGTTCGCACGAGCTGTTGCCGCTCAGCGCGAGCGCCAGCAGCGTCAGGGAGGTGAATCGAAGGAGGGGGGACATGAGTGACTCCGTGGGTGGTTCACGGGGTCACAAAGAGAGGGTCGTTTCGTTTTTTTCAGGGTTTCTCGAGAAACCTGCCGAGCAGCTAACTTGCCGGCATGCGCCGCTCCCCATGGTTCCTGCTCGTACTCGCCCTCGGCCTCGTCAGCTGCACGCTCCGCACGGGATCCGGAAACGACCCCGAAGAGGGGACCCGCGATGGCGACTGCGCCGATGACGTCGACAACGACGGCGACAACTTCACGGACTGTGACGACTAGGGCTGCTGGAGCTCGCCGGACTGCGGCGGGGCGGACGACGACGACGCGGCGGCCGACGACGACGACGCGGCCACGGACGACGACGACGCGTCCACGGACGATGACGACACCACCCCGCCGGCGGACGACGACGACACCAGTGATTGGCCGCCCGCGGGCACGTGTGAGCCGGTGGGCACGATCGGGTGTGGGGACTCGCTGCTGGGCGACACGAGCGTGGCGAATACGCCCTCGGTGATCGACGGCTACGCCTGCACCACCAACAACGAGTCCGGCCCCGAGATCGTCTACGAACTGGACGTCGCGGCGGGCACCGAGATGGAGCTGTACCTGACCAATTTCGGGCCCCACGAGCTCGACATCCTCGTCATGCAAGACGTCGGCAACGGCTGCGAGGCGAGCGCGTGCATCGAGTACGCGAACTACTACATCCCGTCCTTCATCCCCCAGTCGGGCGAGACGTACTACGTCGCCGTGGATGGATTCTCCGGGTGGTCGGGGCCCTACGAGCTCGAGCTCACCTGCGCCGCACCGTAGTTGCTTCAAGTATTAGGTGACACCTGATACTTTGCCGCACCGTGCCGTCGCACCGCTCAGTCGATCAGCCGCCCGTCCATCGTCTTGGCGATCGCGCGCAGGTACGTGCTGACCTGCCGGGAGCACATCTGAACCAGCGCCTTGCGGGCGACCCGGACCATGAGCCGGGGCACGGGGACCGAGACACCGATCGTGTTGTCGAACACGAGCCGGGCTCCCTCCGGGGACTCGGTCACCGTCCAGGTGCCGTCCGCGAGGGTGTTGCCGCTGCCCGGCTCGGTGGTCCAGACGACCGTGCCGGCGGCCGGATCGCGCACGTAGCGGGCGGCGTACCCGACGTCGAACCCCAGCTTGCCGACCGACAGCGACTCCATGCGCCAGCGGTAGACGTCGTCGCCGAGGTCGTCCAGCCCCTTCAGTCCGGGGAAGTGGGCAGCCGATCGGGGCACGTCCGCGACCAGCGCGTAGGCCTCGTCCCGACTCCACTTCACCTCCAGCGTGCGCTGGATCGTCACGTTCAAATCGACCACCGCCGCAGGATGCCACGCCGCCGCCGCGATCCGATCAAGCTGGCGCTTCGCCGAGGAATCCTGTGATCTGCATGCCGATGAACCGCGCCGCCACCCTCGCCAGCCTCCTGTTCGTCCTGCTCGCGGCCTCGCCCGCGTCGGCGCTGGACGTCACCCGCGTGGAGCCCGCGACGATCGAATCGCTCACCGGCGGCGCCCCGATGGTGATCGTCGAAGAGGAGCCCGCCGGGGGCCTGAAGCTGGTCACCGGGGGCGTGCTCATCGCGGCCCCCCCCTCGGTGGTGTGGAAGGTCATCACCGACTACGACCGCTACGCCGAGTGGATGCCGGAGGTCACCGAGGTGAAGGCCTCGGACAACGGCGATGGCACCAAGAACGTCATGTACGACCTGCTCTTCGAGCTGTCGATCATCCGGCGGAAGATGAACTACACGCTGCTGACCACCGAGACCGGCGGCAACCACATCGAGTGGACGCTGGTGGAAGGCGACTTCGACAAGTCGGTCGGCGGCTGGCACCTCACCCCGGCGCGCGGCGGCAAGGCCACCATCGCCTGGTACTCGACGTTCACGAACCTCAAGTCGATGGGCCGCCTGGTCAAGGGGCTGCTCGAGGAGCAGCCGGCCCTGGAGATGGCGATCCAGGTGTCCACCGCCGTCACGGTCGTGCAGAAGCTGCGCGAGCGGGTGGAGAACCCGCAGGCGGCCGCTCCGCCGGCGGAGTGATGTGATGAGGGTGCTGGCGCTGCTCGCGGTCGGGCTCCTGGTGGGCTGCTTCGGGGATGACTTCACCGAGGTCGAGCCGCTGGATGAGGCCGACAGCCCCTGCTACCGGGCCAACCTCGCCGACGGCCTGTCCGAGACCGATCCCGGCGAGCTCCTGGCGATCTACGAGTGCCTGAATGTGCGCGGCGCGTTGGACGGCGCCGACGGCGTGGTCCGCGCCCTGACGACGGCGCAGACCCGCGCGGACCGCGAGGGTTCGCTCGATCTGGCCCGGGCGGTCAACCGCATCCCCGAGCACGTGGACGTCTCCGGGAGCCTGACCGCGGCCGCCGATCTGCTGCGGGAGCGAAACGAGTTCCTGGTCTTCGTGGCGCGCACCACCGCCGAGTGGATCTACGGCCGGCCGTGGCCCGAGGTGGAGGCCGCGTTCGCCGACGGCGGGGGGGAACTGACCGCCCCCGAGGCGGTGGAGGACGGGCTCGTGCAGCCGCTGATCCCGATCGTCGCCACGCTCGCGGAGTCCGCGCTGGATGCCGGCGAGCTCCCCGCCATCGCCGCCGGCCTCGAATCGGTGCTTACGATGCAGGAGCTGGCCGAGGTCACCGGCACGATGGCGACGATGGTGCAGGACCAGGAGGCGGCCCTGCTGGAGCACACCATCGAGGACCTCGCGACGTTCCTGGAATCGGCGCAGGAGCCCGGCGGGGAGAACGTGCTGCTCCGCCTCGTGGCCGAGTCGCTCACCGGGGCGCCGGGGCTGGGGGGACAGCCTCCGCTGATCGCGGCGTTGGATCCGCTGGACCGCATGCTCGCGGACCCGGTCGCGTCCGACCGCATGGCGACGACGATCGGCGAGCTGTACGCCGACGGCGTGCTGCAGGCGCTGCCGGGCCAGCTCCACTCGCTGATCACCATCGACGTGGACGGCAACGGCTGGGCGCCGGGCCGCGAGACCGCGCTGCAGGGGCTGCTCAAGCTGCTGGAGGACGGCGATCAGCCGGTGCAGTGCGGGCTGATCTTCCAGGTCGACAGCCTCTCGATGTTCATCTTCCAGGCGATCTCCCTGTTCGACGCATCCACGGTCGAGACGTCGCTGCTGGCGGCGGATCTGCTCGTGCAGGACCTCATGGTCCTGACTGATCTGCTCTGCACGGGGATCGACCCCGGGCTACAGGAGCGGTACCCGGCCATCCTCCGGCTGGCGGAGTCGGGGGCCCTGCGGGTGACCACTCCGCTGGTGCAGTCGCTGTACGCGCCGCTGGACCCGGAGCACGACACGCTCCGCGAGGGGCTCGATCTGCTGCTCGCGATTCAGTCCGGTGGCCTCACCGACGAGGTCGAGGACTTCGGCCGACGGGAGTTGGACGAGCCCTTCATCGGCAACGTGATGACGGTCGTGGGCGCCTTCGTCGAACCCGAAGATCCTGCCGCCGTCGGGGATCTCGACACGATGATTCGGGTGCTTCGAGCGGCCATCTCGCCCCCCGCCGGTCAGGGGTACGAGCGGAGCCTCGCGGGCCTGCTGGTGGAGCCCCTCCGGGTGACCCTGACGGCCCACGAAGAGGAGCTCGCCGACTGGCTGGCGGAGTTCGCGGGGCTGCTGCGGGCCGAAGGATCCCAGACCAGCGGGCTGCTGGACGAGGTCGCCCCGCTGCTGGAGGTCGATCCCGATCTGGACACCCTCGCCGCGGTCGGTCGGCTGCTCGGCGACGTCGAGCTGAGCGAGCCGATGTGGCGCGTGCTGGAGACCGACGAGGTTGCGGCCGCGCTGGCCTCTTCGACCAACGGGCGGGAGGCGCCGGGCATGCTCGGGCTGGTGGGCCGCATCTCCGCGGACGGATCGCTGGAGCAGGTGCTGTCGCTGATGACGTGGCTGCTCGAGACGGTCGACGGCCTGGGGCTGCTCCCGGAGTAGCGCTCCGCGCTAGATGCTCAGGTGCAGGCTCGCGCCGGCCACGAAGATGACACCGCCGCTGCGCACCTCGCCGAGCATCGGCGTGCCGGGGGCGAGCTCGGCGGCGCCCACGAGGGCCGGGTCCTTCACGTGGATCCGCTGCTCCAGGATGTGCGCCTGGGCGAAGACGTCGAGGCTGATCCGCCCCCCCATCATCCCGAACGGGTCGTGCGTCCAGAGCCCGGTGCCCAGCGAGACGACGTGGGTGGGGTTGTCCAGGAAGGTCGTCAGGGCCGTCTGGTCGGGCACGAACGAGGGCTCGTAGGCGTAGCCCGCGCGGACCACGGTGCCGAGCTCGCGGAAGCGGCCCCCGACCTTGCCCTCCAGCGTCTTGCCCTTGGGCCGCCACTCGCCGCCGAGCCGCACCTCGACGGTGTCCCGGAACAGCTCGGAGTCGAGCTGGCGCGCGTTCAGCACCTGGGCGTCCAGATCCACCAGCCCGATCTGCAGGTCGGTCAGCTCCTCGTTGATGCGGCCGACGTTGGGGAGGATCTTGCTCCACTGGTTCCACGTGATGTCCGCCATGAAGGCGAACCGGGGCTGGTCCCAGCCGAGCCCGACGGCGATCTGCCGGGGGGTGGCAAAGTCCACGGCCGAGTAGACGATCTGGGTGCGGATCGGGATCAGCACCTCGCCCAGGCTCCCGACCTCGTTGACGATGCCGTTGAACTCGAGGTTGAGCACCGCGGGGTCGACCTTGAGGATGACCGGGTGTCGGTAGACCACCCCGATGCGCACCCCCTCCAGCTTCGGGCTGAGCATGCCGAGGTCCCACGTCACGCCCGCGATGGGGGAGACCGTGGGGCGCACGTCGGCGCGGATGTTCCGCGGGTTGATGCTCAGATCCGCGCTCACCGAATCGCCGTCGCCGCCGGTGATGTCACCGCCGTCCAGTTCCGCGTCGACCGAGAAGTCCAGCTCGATCCGCGCCCGCGCCAGGACCGAGACCCCGAGCCCGACGTAGAGCCCGTCGACGATCCGGACCGAGCCCGACAGGTAGATGCCGATGCGTTGGCTGCGGCTCTTCCACCGCACGTACCAGGGCAGGTACGCGTCCTCCTGCTCGAACAGCACGATGCGCTTGAGCGGGAAGTTGAACGCCATGCCCACCCGCAGCCACTTGCCGAAGGCGCGGAGGTAGCCGAACTGGATGCCGGCGGGTGCGTCCATCGCTCCCGGGGACCAGTGATCGGCCGCGCTGTCGGCGCTGACGAGGCCGTCCTGGTTCCCGTCGAACAGGATGTTGGGGGCGCAGATGCGGGGCCGGGTCGACTCCTCGACCCCCAGGCAGGAGAGGTTCACGAAGCCGTGGTGAAAGACCAGGGAGGCCTCGTCGCGGGGGGCGAACCCCATCGCCGAGGGGTTCCGCCACGCCGCGAAGGGATCGTGATCGATCACCAGCCCCGCGCGGGCCCGCGACATCGACGGGCCTCCCAGACCGAACAGGTCGGCGGGGTTCGCGGAGGCGGTCGCGGGAGCGAGGAGCACCAGCGTGATCAGCAGCAACATGCGCTTCATCGGACGGACGATAGCTCAGATTGGCTTCTATAATGTATAAGGTGCCACCTTACACTTTGAGCGGAGCCGAACCATGAGCCTCAATTTCGAGCTGAGCGACGAACAGCGCCTCATTCAGGACGCGATGACCAAGTGCCTGGAGCCCTTCGCGGACCGCAAGGAGGAGCTGCGCAAGATGGTGCTCGTGGACAAGAAGTTCCCCGATGAGCTCTGGGAAGCGATCTGCGGCACGGGACTCATGGGTGCGGTCATCCCCGAGGAGTACGGCGGCAACGGCATGGGCCTGCTCGCGGTCGCGCTCGGGCTGGAAGCGCTCGCCAAGCAGGGGTACGGCAACACGCTGCTGATCCTTACGGCGATGGACGCCGCCTGCATCCTGCGCAACGGGCACGAGGCGATGAAGAAGCGCTACCTGCCCAAGATCGCGACCGGCGAGATGAAGTTCTGCTTCGCCATCACCGAGCCCAACGCCGGCAGCAACGCGTTCCGGCTGGAGACGCTCGCAAAGCGCGACGGCGACGACTACCTCATCAGCGGCGAGAAGGTCTTCATCACGGGCGCGGACGTGGCTGACCGCATGGTCCTCGTCTGCCGCACGACCTCGCGCAAGGAGATCGACGCCGCCGGCATGCCCAAGGCGTTCGGCCTCGCGCTGTTCATCGTCGACCCGAAGGCCGAGGGCGTCACGCTCAGCCCGCTTCCCACCCGGGGCATCGAGGGCATGACCCAGTTCATGGTCCACATGGACAACGTGCGCGTGCCCGCGTTCGACCGCATCGGCGACCACGACATGGGCAGCCTCGTGCTGTTCAACTCGCTCAACCCGGAGCGCATCCTCGCCTCGGCCACCGCCTGCGGGGTCGCCGACCACTGCCTCACCAAGGCGGCCGCGTACGCCAACGAGCGGAAGCTCTTCAAGGGCAAGCCGATCGGCGCCTACCAGGGCATCTCGCACCCGCTGGCGAAGGTGAAGTGCGAGTTGGAAGCGGTCCGGCTGATGACCTACCGCGCGGCGTGGGCGTTCGACCAGGACGAGCACCCCGGCAAGGTCGGCTCCTTCGCGAACATGGCGAAGTACCTCGCCGCGGAGATGGCGATCGAGGCGGTGGATCGGGCGATCCAGACCCTCGGCGGCTACGGCTTCAGCGAGGAGTACGGGCTGATCTACTACTACGAGTCGGTGCGCCTGCTGCGCACGGCCCCGGTGACCGCGGAGCTGATCCTCAACTTCGTCGCCGAGCACGAGCTGGGCCTGCCCCGAAGCTATTGAGATGACGATGTCCATGCACGAGCGGATCGAAGAGCTCCAGATGCGTCGGGCGAAGGCCTCCGCGATGGGGGGCGAGCGTCGCATCGCGCGCCAGCACGACCGCGGCAAGATGACGGCGCGAGAGCGGATCGACGTCCTGCTGGACGACGGCTCCTTCCTCGAGCTCGGCTTGCACGGCAGCGAGTACACCGAGAAGCACGTGCCCGCCGACGGCGTGGTTACGGGCGTGGGCAAGGTCGACGGCCGGTCGGTCTGCGTCGCGGCCTACGACTTCACGGTGCTGGGCGGCTCGATCGGAGAGATCGGGCGGGTCAAGGTGGCGCGGCTGCGGGAGATGGCGCTGCGCAACCGGATCCCGATGGTCTGGCTGGTCGACTCGGGCGGTGCGCGCATCGATCCCCGACCCGAGAACCTGGCGAAGATCCCCCGGTTCGCGGACTCGGGCTACATGTTCCGCGAGCAGGTGATCATGAGCGGCGTCGTGCCCCAGGTGGCCGCCATGGTCGGCCCCGGGTTCGCCGGCACCGCGTACATCCCCGGCCTCGCGGACTTCGTGCCGATGACCAAGGGGACCTCGTCGATGGGGCTGGCCGGCCCCGCGCTGGTGAAGGCGGCGGTCGGCGAGGACATCGACGAGCAGGCGCTCGGCGGGAGCAAGGTGCACAACCGGGAATCCGGCTGCGCGGACATGGAGGTCAAGACGGACGCCGACTGCCTGGAGGCGGTGCGGGCGTACCTGTCGTACTTCCCCTCGAGCTGCCGGGACAAGCCTCCGCGTCGCGAGGGCGCCCCGGGCCGCGGGCTGATCGACGACGCGATCCTCGACCTGATCCCCGAGGGGACGCGGGCGGCGTACGACATGCGGAAGCTCATCCCGCTGATCACCGACGGCGGTGAGTGGTTCGAGATGAAGGGGAAGTTCGGGACGTCGATCACCACGGGGTTCGCGCGCATCGCGGGTCACCCGATCGGCATCGTGGGCAACAACCCCAAGTACCTGGGCGGCGTGATCAACAGCAAGGCGGCGGACAAGGCCGCGCGGTTCGTGAACCTGTGCGACGCGTTCAACATCCCGCTGCTGTTCCTGGTGGACGTGCCCGGGTTCGTCGTCGGCAGCGACGCCGAGCAGAGCGGCATCATCGACCACGGATCCCGGATGCTGTTCGCGGTCGCCCGGGCCACCGTGCCGAAGTTCACGGTCATCGTGCGCAAGGCCTACGGCGCCGGCTACTACGCCATGTGCGGGCGGGCCTTCGAGCCGGACCTGATGGTGGCGTGGCCGACGGCCGAGATCTCCGTCATGGGGGCCGAGGGCATGCTCGGGATCGCGGGCGGCAAGATGCTCGCGAACCTGCCCAACGCCGAGGAGATGAAGGCTCAGATGATCGCCATGATC
Source organism: Pseudomonadota bacterium (assembly GCA_024229515.1). Lineage (GTDB taxonomy): Bacteria > Myxococcota_A > UBA796 > UBA9615 > UBA9615 > JAAESI01. The sequence goes on from JAAESI010000281.1 coordinate 26,505, forward strand.
GAGCCCTACATCGACCCGTACCAGGTGGCGCGGTTGGGGCTCGTGGACGAGATCATCGACCCGCGGGAGACACGGGACGTGCTCATCACCGGGCTGGAGCTGACGGCCAACAAAGTGATCGAGCGGCCCTGGCGCCGGCACGACGTTCCGCCGTAGGGGCTCAAAGCCCTCTCTCCGTGTTCCTGCCTAGAATCGGCTCGGGGAGACAGCCATGGGTGCCACCGGAGTTCTGAGGATCGTCGCGATCGCGTGGTTCGTCCTGTCGGGCGTCGGTCCGGCGTGGGCCGAAGACGAAGCGCCCCCCTGGGAGCGCGACGACGAGGACGATGAGCCGTCCGACGAGGACGAGGACAACGAGCCCGACGACGACGACGACCCGCCCCTCGAGGACGAGGTCGAGGGGAACGAGTTCGACTGGGACGACGGCGACGACGACGACGACGACGACGACGACGACGACGAGTACGACGAAACGGACGACCTCGACTACGGCGACGGCGACGAGGCCGCCCCTGAAGACCCCATCGACGAGTACCGCCGGCGCGAGATGCGCATGGAGCGGAACCCATCTGCCGACGAGTACCCCAACGCGTTCGCGGCGCTCTTCCGGGTGCGCCCGCCGTGGAGCGTGCGGCGCGGAGACGACACCCTCGTGACCCCCCTGGCGATCGCCCGGGGGCTCGGGGACAAGCGGACCGCCAACAAGGTGCTCGGCCAGCAGATCGGAGGGATCGCGGGCGGCGGCGGGGCGTTCTTGCTCGGCGCATCGCTGCTGGTCGGGGGAGGCGCGGCGGTGGCCGCCCAACGAGGGAACACCCGGGAAGGTCGGGGGCGAACGGATGCCGCCACCGCCAACCGGCTGCTCACCGCGGGCGCGATCCTGGGCCCGATCCTGATGGCGACGGGTGCCTGCGTGACCATCGGCGTCGTACGCCGGACCCGGCAGGCCGGCTGGTATTACGAGCGGGACGACGCCGAGGATGCCATCGAGGACCTCAACGACGACCTGCGGAACGAGCTCGATCTGGAGCGTCGGGATCTGCGCCGCGGCGCGCGCCCGGGGAGCCCCGGGATCGAGGTGCGCATCGCCGCCGCGTCACCCTGGCCTGGTGATCAGCCGGGCGTGATCTCGATCGAGACCTCACCGGCGGCCGTGCCCGAACAGGTCACCAGCCGCGCGCCCGCGTCGTAGCTGCAGGTCAGCGACGCCGGCGCGGCCACGTCCACCGATGCGGTGTCCCACCACGCCGAAGCGGGGACGAACAGGACCGTGTCGTCCAGCCCCGGGTCGTGGGTCCACGTCGCCGTCACCTCATCGTCGGTCACTTCGAACGCGCTCGGCACCCCTGCGAACCGCCGCGGCTGGGGGCGGATGGCGAAGTTGGGGCGCACCGCCCCCGACGGGTCGGTGACGGCCAGGTCCTCGTCGTTCCAGCCGTCCAGATCGGTCTCGTTCCAGGCCGGGGTCCAGTTCCACTGCATGCCCGAGGCGAGGTACTCGTCGAGCCGCTCGTACTGCAGCGCGACGTAGCCCGCGGCGCCGAACGTGTCGCCGTGGGTGCCGAACTCGCCCAGCATCAGCGGCACGCCCCAGTCGTTCGCCTTGCCCGACATCGTCAGGAACCCGATGTCCGTCGCGGTCGGCAGCCCGCTGAAGATGTGCGTGGTGATGACGGCGGTCTCGTAGAAGTGGGGGGCGTAGGCGAAGTTGGCGAACGTCGGCGTCGGCAGGAGCGTCTGCACCACGCCGTTGTTGGTGGAGGCATGCCCCTCGATGAAGAGCACCGCGCCGGGGTGCTGCGCGCGCACCACCGTCGCGATCTCCTCGTAGAGCGGGCCGAGCTCCGACTCCTCCCAGCCCCAGGGCTCGTTCATCAGGTCGTAGCCGACCACCCCCGGGTGGTCCGAGAAGTGCTCCGCGAGCCGGTCCCACAGCGCCATCAGCCGGGTGCGCACGCCGTCGGTGTCGCCGTACATCGCCTCGAAGGAGTCGTGCACGTCGGGGTCGGCCGCCACCTGGACGCCCCAGTTGCTGCAGCCGGGGCCGTTGTCGGGGGTGTCGAGGGAGGCTCCGGCGTGGGCCGCCCACTCGGGGAAGCCGTCGCCGCAGCCGCCGGCGTGGAAGCGGGAGAAGCCGTCCTGGTGGAAGTCCACGATGACGTACAGGCCGCGATCCCAGGCCGCGTCCGCGATCGTCGTGATCGCGTCGAGGTAGGCCTCGTCGTAGACCCCCTCGGTCGGCTCGTAGGCCTCCCACGTGAAGAGCAGCCGGATGCTGTTGAAGCCGAGGGGCGGGAGTGCGTCGAGCTCGCTGGAGTCGGTGAAGGGGACGAACGGCGGGACCTTGCTGTTCCCCGCCACGTTCACCCCGCGCAGGATCACCGTGCCGCCGTCGGCGTCCTGGAAGTGGCGGCCGCTGACGCTGAGCACCGGCTCGGGGGGCGTCGCGTCGTCGTCGTCGTCGTCGGTGGCGTCGTCATCGTCGTCGGTGGCGTCGTCATCGTCGTCGGTGGCGTCGTCATCGTCGTCGGTGGTGTCGTCGTCGTCAGGGGCGGTGTCGTCGTCGTCGCCCGAGGCGGAGGAGTCATCATCGTCGTCGGGTGCGACCGACTGGCAGGGGCCGTTGACGCGCTCGTAGCCGTCGGGGCAGGGCGCCGGGCAGCCGGCCAGCAGCGCCAGGACCGAAATCGCGGTCAGAATGTGTGTGCCTGAGTGCACTTTGGCTCGACCTCCGCTGCCCGTCGGCGTGTAAAGTGTAAGGTGGCACCTTACACGGAAGCCAACCCCTGAACCCCGTCTCGGGAGCGATGTGAGTGGGAGGATCCTAACAACCGTCGGAGCCGCAACCGACCTCGCCGTCCTCCGCGTGATGGAGAAGCTGTGGCTCAGCGCGGGCGAGCCGGAGACCGACGCCGATCCCGAGGAGCGCGACGCCGCCGCGGAGCTGTACGGCGGCGAGCAGGTGCGGAGCGATCCGCATGCCTTCTTCCCGACTCCGCCCGTGCCCGACATGACGATCAAGCGCCTCGGCCGGCTCCCTCGGGGGCGCCGCGAGCTGCTCCGCTGGGACTCGCACTACCGGACCTGGGACCCCGCCTACCAGGACGAGTACGACGCCTACGCGAACAACCGCACGGTCGCGGCGGAGGCGTGGCGGCACGAAGGCTTCGGGCGTCCCACCATCCTCTGCGTTCATGCCTGGATGACCGGCTACTTCGCGCTTCAGCGCCACCTCTACGCGGTGCGTCGCCTGTACCGGGAGGGGCTGGACGTCGTGCTCTTCATGCTCCCGTTCCACGGTCCCCGGAACCCGACCGAGAGCCGGTTCGGGGGGCAGCTGTTCCCGGGCACATCGCCGCAGCGGACGAACGAGGCGTTCGGGCAGGCCATCTGGGATCTGCGCGGCCTGATGGCGGCCCTGGAGGCCGAGCGCGCGGGTCCGATCGGAATCATGGGCATGAGCCTGGGCGGCTACACCGCGGCGGTGCTCGCGGCGGCGGAGCCGAAGCTCGCGTTCTCGATCCCGATGATCCCGATGGTGTCGATGGCCGACCTGCTGTGGGACCACGGCGCGGGCCACCCCATCCGGAAGGAACTCGAATCCAGCGGCGTCACCGTCGATCTCATCCGCAAGCTCTACACCGCCCACTCGCCGCTGAAGCTGACCCCGGCGCTGCCCCCCGAGCGGCTGATGCTCGTGGCCGGCAAGGGCGACCGGGTCTGCAACCCGGCTCAGATCGAGGAGCTGTGGAAGCACTGGGGCCACCCCCACATCCACTGGTTCAAGGGCAGCCACGTGCTCCACTTCGGCCGCCACGGTGTGTTCACGGACGTGCTGCGCTTCGTGCGCGGGGTGACCGGATGAAGGGGCCGTTCAAGATCCTCCGCACCAACATCGGCCCGCCGCGGATCTACGGTCCGACGAAGCGGTGGCGCCCCGACGGGCACGTCGACGTCGTGCTGCTGCAGGGCTTCGGCACCGGCCCGATCCTGATGAATCCGCTGGCCCGGGTGCTGGAGGCCGAGGGGCTGACCTGCTCGGTCCCGCGGCTGGGCGGCATGCTCGGCTACCTCCAGACCCGGAGCGTGCGGCGCAGCGGCCGTGCCCTCGCGGACCTGCTGCGCGAGCTTCCGCCCGGTTCGAGGCCGTGGCTCATCGGCCACTCCGTCGGCGGGATCATCGCGCGCGACGCGGTGCAGCGAGCCGGAGGCGCGGGCAGCGTCGGGGGCGTCATCACCGTCGGCTGCCCCCACCGCGGCACCCCCGTGGCCTTTGGCGCGATCGCGCTGGGGCTGGGGCTGCTGAGCCGCTCTCCCTGGCAGATGACCCCGGGGGCCCGAACCATCCGCCGCCTCAACGCGCTGCCGTGGCCTCCTGATGTGCCGCTGGTGTCGCTGCTGAGCCGGGCCGACCTGCTGTGCCCGCCCCGGTTCGGGCGGGTACCGTTCGCGGACGGGGATCACGTCCGGAACGAGGAAGTCGCGCCGCTGGGGCACACCCAGATGCTCCGAAACCCCGCCGTCACCGCGCGGATCGCCGAGCTGATCACCCGTGGGGAGGGGTAACTATGTGGCGCAGGCTGCTGAACCGCCGCATCCGCAAGCGGGTGACCGAGATCGCCCTGCCGTGGGGCCCCTTCGGCATCGACCCGTACGGCATCGATCAGGACTACGTCGCCTTCGCGATGGGCTGCATCGAGCCGATGTACCGCAAGTACTTCAACCTCCAGACCGTCGGGATCGAGCACGTGCCGGCCTCGGGGCGGGCGATGGTCATCGGCAACCACAGCGGCGGGCTGCCGTTCGACGCGACGATGGTGCTGGGCTCGCTGTTCTTCGAGATGGAGCCGCCCCGCCTCGCCCACGGCATGGTCGAGAAGATGGCCCAGGAGTGGCCCGTGGCGTCGCCACTGTTCAGCCGCGTGGGCCAGCTCACCGGCCTGCCGGAGCACGCGATTCGGCTGCTCGAGGACGACCGCGTGTTGATGGTGTTCCCCGAGGGGGTGCGGGGGCTGGGCAAGCTCCACTCCGAGAAGTACGAGCTCAAGCGGTTCGGCACCGGGTTCGCGCGGATTGCGCTCAAGACCGGGGCGCCGATCGTGCCCTTCGGCCTGATCGGGATGGAGGAGGCGTACCCCGTCGTGAGCCGGCTGGAGCCGCTGTCGAAGATCCTGAACGTGCCCTACCTGCCGGTCCCCGCGCACGGCGTGCCGTGGCCCAAGCCGGTCGACCTGCAGCTGCGCTTCGGCGAGCCCATCCGGCTCGAGGGCGACGGCAACGAGAGCGATGAGGTCATCGAGGCCCACGTGCGCACCGTGATGGACGCGGTCGCAGGGCTGCTCGCGGCGGGGCGGGCGGAGCGATGAAGGTCGTCATCACCGGCATCGCGGGCGTGCTCGCGCGAGGCGTGGCTGCCCGGCTGGCCGAAGCGGGGCACGAGGTGATCGGCATCGACCGCCGCGACTGGTCGGACGCGCCCCCCGGGGTGCAGGTGGTCCGCGCCGACATCCGCAAGCGACCGGCTGAGGACGTGTTCCGCACCCAGCGTCCCGACGCGCTCATCCACATGGCCACGGTCACGCATCTGTCGGCGTCGGCGGACGTGCGCGTGCGGGTCAACCTGGGGGGCACGCGGGCGGTCCTGGAGCACTGCCACCGGTACGGCGTGCGCAAGGCGCTCTTCATCGGACGGCACACGGTCTACGGGGCGGCCCCGGACCTGCCGCTGTACCGCACGGAGGCGGAGCCGCCGATGGCGTCGTCCACCTACCCGGAGCTGGCGGATCTGGTGGCCGCGGACGGCTACGCGGGCTCGGCGCTGTGGCAGTGGCCGGAGATCGAGACGGCGATCCTGAGGCTGGTCTACATCCTCGGTCCCCACGCGCGGGGCCCGCTAGCGAGCCTGATGGCGCGGCCGCGGGTGCCGGTGGTGTTCGGCTTCGATCCGCTGTTCCAGTTCATCCACGAGATCGACGCGGCTCGGGCCATCGCGCTGGCGGCCGAGACGCCGCTGCGCGGGGTCTTCAACGTGACGGGTCCGCCCCCGGTGCCGCTGACGCTGCTGTGTCGCAAGGTGGGTGCGCAGCCGGTGCCCGTGCCCGAGCCGATCTTCCGCCACGTCCCCGGCCGCTTCGGCTTCGCCCCGCTGCCCGCGGGCGCCATCGAGCACATCAAGTACCCGGTCGTAGTCGACGGTCGCGCCTTCGCCGAGGCGACGGGCTTCGCCCACGAGCTGGGGGAGGTCGAGACGATGGCCCAGTTCGCGGCTCGGCGGGGACGGGCTTCCCTGTAGGGGCAATGCCCGATCCCGATGGTTGGGCGCCTCGTCCGTCCGGGACAGGAGCCGCTGCCTAAGTAGCTGTAATCATAGCTCTAAATCTATGCCGGCTCGGCTATTCTCGGCCATTCTCGTCGGCTCTCTGCGCGTCCTGCGCACAGTGCGCACACCGCCTGGGTCCTGCGTGTACTGGAGGGGCGCGCCACGGACGCTGAAGGAGACGGCCATCGGGGGGCAAGGGCGAAGCCCGGTGCGCAGCGCCGTGCGGTTACCGGTCGTTAGGATAAGTAGGCTCTATGTCTAGCGTCTTCCGACGCTGTGCGGGTTTGGATGTGCGGGTCCCGTCGAGTCCCGACTGCGGCTTGACCAACATCTCCCGTCTGCGATGATGGGCGCATGTGGACCTACCCCTTGTTCGGGCTTCTCGCGGTTGCCGGCGTCGTACTGGTGGGGTGCCGCTACGCAGCGGCGAACCAGCACTAGTGACGACCAGAGTTCGGCTCCGGACGACAACCTCAACAACGACGACGACTCCGCAGGCGATGATGACGATCTGCCTCCGGGCTTTCACATCGAGTGGCCGGAGGAGTTCGGCTACCTACCCGGTGAGATCGAGGCTTCAACCCTCGCGTTTGGGTCGGCCACAACCGGCAGCGTCGCGGACATCCCTGTCTCCATCAGCAACCCCGGACTGGGGCAGTTGGAGATTTGCGAATCCTACGTAGCCGTTGCTTCTTTCGACGCGGACGGCGAGTTGATCACGGAGTCCGTGACGCCGAACGCCGAGCTTGATTGGTCCGGCCCGTCATCGCTCATGAGCCTGGAAGCCGGTGGGGTCTTGGACAGCCCGCTGTTGCGGTTCACGCCGCTGTACGGCACGCCACTGGAGGACAACCTGTACCTCGTCGTCAAGCACGAGCTGAACTTCGATTACGCCGACAACAGCGGAACCGGCCTGTACATCCCCATTACGGGACAGGGAGACGGCCAACCCGTCCCCGATATCGTCAGCACGCCGGCCACCGTTGAGTTCCCCGACCTGCTCGTGGGCGAGTTCAGCGCCGTTGAGGAGGTTCAGATCGCCAACGTGGGTCCAGGGCAACTGGAGATCGGCACTGCCTACCTGCAGGACAACGCCCACTTCACCCTCGCCAGCGACGATGTTTCTGGGCTGTCGTTGGCATCGGGGGAGTCTGGGCTTATGGGCGTCCAGTTCATTCCGGCAAGCGAGGGAAACCACTCAACCATCCTCGTCGTCCCCAGCAACGACCCTGACGAGGACCCGCTCCAGATACCTCTGACCGGCACCGCAGACCCTGTCTACACGGGCAAGGGGCCACAAGCGGTCTGCGCGGTAGACTTCGACTCAGCACCCTTCTCGACAGAGCAGTTCGACGGTAGCGACAGCTTCGACCCTGACGGCCTCGTGTTGACCTTCTCCTGGGTGCTGACGCCACCCCCAGGCTCCGCTTCGACACTCTCCAGCTTCAGCACACCAGAACCCACGATCAGCCTTGATCTGGCTGGTGACTACAGCGCCACGCTGTCTGTCACCAACACCGCCGGCCAGTCGGACAGCTGCACCCAGGTCATCAGTGAACCGCCCCGCCTTTTCCGGCGGCCCCAGAAGTTGAGAGACTGGGGACATCATGAAGTCATCGAAGAAGTTTTCTGCCGAGGTCCGGGAGCGCGCCGTCCGTTTGGTTGGCGAGGCCCGGAAGGACTACGACTCGGAG
>JAAESI010000282.1 GCA_024229515.1 Pseudomonadota bacterium
GCCAAATAAATTAAAATAAAAAATCAGAGCTCTTTCATAATTAACGCTTAAAACGCTTCTTCTAATCATCCGAATCACGTATTTTACGCTTTAAACCGCTTTTTCATAAGAATCCAGAATGACGGCGCCTGTCTTGATTGTATTCTTGTTGCAGCAAGAACCTGCAGATTGAATCCTATCTGTTTTGCTTTTTGATAGGATTTTGTGATTTCTGGTACTTTCTGATGGTTTTTAATAAGATTCGAGGTTTTTGTGTGGTCGCTCGTACTTTTTGTTGCTTCCCTGGGAATCTGTATACATGTGGTACTTTTTGTACAGATGCTTGGGATTTACCATAAGTATAGCAACAAAAACATAAAGGAACAACAAGTACCAAACACCGCTGAAAAGTACGCAAATCTAACCAAGCAGGTCTTGAGGTAAGCCAAATGCTCTGAGGACGAATCGAAAGTATCGAATGTATTACATAAGCCTATGGAAAGTACTAGGTTCCACATGACAAGAGCCAAAAGTAATAAAAGCAAGATAGAAGTTATGAAAAGTACCAGATTTGACGAGCAAAGTACCAGACGTATCAATTCCCAAGTGAAAACACCGAAAAGTAAGCAAAGTACATGGTCCGCGTATGGAAAGTATACAAAGCAGAGGAAAAACTTGTCAGAAGTATCGAAAAGTAAGCAAAGTACATGGTCCGCGTGTGGAAAGTATAGAAGGCAGACGACAAACTTGCCAGAAATACAGAAACACCTTGGCAATATACAACAAATGCCAGAAATACAGAAAATATCTAGGCAATATACAAAATATACCAGGGGCCAAATGATTATTTTCCCGGGGACCAAACATATACCGAATTATTTTCCCGGGGGACCAAAAATATACCGGGGGCCAAATGATTATTTTCCCGGGGGACCAAACATATACCGAATTATTTTCCCGGGGGACCAAAATCAAACCGGGGGTCAAATAATTATTTTCCCGGGGGACCAAACATATACCGTATTATTTTCACCGGTGGACCAAATTGATTCAGCTCATCTTCCCGGTGGACCAATGTATAAAACCCATGAAGACGCATTCTCTTCTCAGAGGACCGGAGCTCTAGGCAATTTGGCAAACCTGGTTATGTAACCTAGGCAACATGTCAAAACCTTCTCAGGCGCGCTGGGCAGTATGCCAGACCTTATTTTGCATCCAGGCTGTATGCCAAGTCCATTCCAGCATCCTACTTCATATGCAAAACTTGCCAAAACCAGCAAGACAACATGCAGATCTTGCCGCAGTGGCCTAGGCGATATTGAAAACCTTCTGCACATGCATAGCAAATATGCGAGATCCAGGTCACCATCCGACGGAATCCTTCGCAATATATGCAGGCATGTCGCCAACACCTAGCTCTTTCAAGAAACCTTGTGCAGGGACCTGGTCATCAAGGCAAAATTTAGGCAGGAACCTAGACAACACAGAAAGCAGCCAAAAGATACCTAGATGACACGCAAAATCTTACGGAGTGCTCTAGGCACTATCACTCATTGTCTGCAGAATGCTGCGATATACGGGAAACCTGTGTGAGCGACCAAGGCGGCATCGCAAGTAAGCGAGATTCGTCGCTCCTGGCTAGGCTTTTCCCGGGCATTTGTTTTCAGCTGCCTTCCTTGCTGCAACAAGAATATATTCAATTTTTACGCTTTAAAACCGCTTTTTTCCAAATTAACAAGAATGAGCAGCTGTCCATAAAAATGAAC
>JAAESI010000283.1 GCA_024229515.1 Pseudomonadota bacterium
CACTGGAGTGGACCAACGCGCTGGGGCAGCCGAAGCTGATGAGCTGCCGGGTGGGTCTGCTGCGCCTGCACCGCTCGGGCCTGATCGAGCTGCCGGCGCCGACCGGCTCCAACGGCAATGGCCGGCCTTTGAAGCATGAGCCGAAGGAGTGGCCGGAGGCGGTGCCGCTGGACGGGAGTGTGGGTCGGCTGTGCGGATTGCGGCTCTCGCCGGTCACGGACAAGCAGACCTCCCGGCTGTGGAACGGCCTGATCGACCGCTACCACTACCTGGGCTACACACCACTGCCGGGAGCGCAGGTACGCTACCTGATCGAATACGACCAGGGGCTGCTGGGGGCGCTCGGCTTCGGGGCGGCGGCCTGGAAGGTGGCGGCGCGCGACCGCTGGATCGGCTGGGAGGCAGCGGTTCGCGAGGCGCACCTGGGCCGGGTGCTCAACAACGCGAGATTTCTCCTGTTGCCCTGGGTTCGGGTGAAAAATCTCGCCTCCAAGGTACTGGCGCTGTCGGCTCGGCAGGTGGCCGACGACTTTGCCGCCCGCTATGGCGAGCGCCCGGTGTTGCTGGAGACCTTCGTGGAGATCCCGCGCTTTCGCGCCACCTGCTATCGGGCGGCCAACTGGCGGTATCTGGGCGACACCACCGGCCGCGGCAAGGGCGAGCGCACCCATCGGGCGGTTTTGCCGCGCAAGGGCGTTTATGTTTACCCCCTGAGGGCGGATTTCCGTCGAGAGCTGGGGGTGGCCCAATGAGCGCTTTGGCCACGGAGTTGAAAACCATCGACCTGGGCGATGCCCGACGCAACCGGCGGGCCCAGCGGGTGTTGGGACAATTGGGCGACAAACCGAGGGAGAGCATTCCGGGCGCCTGCGGCGGCTGGACCGAGACCCGCGCCGTTTACCGCCTGTTCGACCATAAGAAGGTCACCGCCGAGAAGGTGCTCGCGCCGCATATCGCCTGTACCGTCGAGCGCCTGCGCGAGCACCCCCGGGTGCTGTGTATTCAGGATACCAGCGAGCTGGACTATACGGGCAAGACCGACATCCAGGGCCTGGGACCGCTCAACTACGAGACCCGCCAAGGACTGTATCTGCATCCCACCTTGGCCGTCACCCCGGATCGGTTGTGCTTGGGAGTGCTTGATATCTACAGCTGGGCGCGCGAGCCCGGCAGCCTGGGCCAGGAGAAGGACTCGGACCGCCCCCTCGAAGAGAAGGAGAGTGTACGCTGGGTGGACGGCTATCAACAGGTGAACGAGTTGGCCGAGTCGCTCACCGAGACCCGCCTGACCTATGTCGCCGACCGCGAGGGTGACATCTACGACCTGTTCGTCGAGGCCCCGTGCCCCGAATCGGCGGCCGACTGGCTGGTGCGCGGGCAACACGACCGGGCACTGGCCGATGGTGGCACCTTGCGCCAGAGCCTGGCCGAGGCCCCGGTGCTTACCCAGATGAGCTTCCAGCAGCCCGGCGGCAACGGACGCACCGCCCGCACCGTGCA
>JAAESI010000284.1 GCA_024229515.1 Pseudomonadota bacterium
GGGTCAAACGATCGAATCGAGCACACGCACACCACTCGGGGCGCGCGCGTACGGCGGGTACGGGTGCGGGTGCGGCCGGTGAGCCCACGCGGGCTCGAACCGGTGTGCCCGCCCAAAGGGCGGGCTTGCGAGCGGGTCGGATGGCCCGCGCTTGCCGTGAGGCAGAGCCGGGGTCATGTGATCGAGACCGCTCACGCGCTAGTCGGAACGCATGCGCGCGGCGGGAGCGGGATACGGCCGGCGAGCCCCCACGCGGGCTCGGGTCGGAGTGCTCGCCCAGAGGGCGGGCTTGCGAGCGGGTCGGGATGGCCCGCGCCTGCCGTGGGGCAGAGCGGGCCCGGTGTTGTTGTCGCGTCTGAAGGCGGCCTCTCAACTCGAGGGGACAGCAGCACAAGATTTACATCACAAACATGCTGACCTGAGTGGGCGTTGAGAGGCTGCTTGTTGGTGGAGGATTGGTGTTGACTCAAATGGCTTAAGTTTGGCGCGGCGGGGACCGCACGGGGTCGCCCTCCGTGCCATCCCATGCCATAGATCAGGGCATCGCAGAGCGATCGGTAGAGGAGAGGAAGTGGGCGCTGGCGCTTTCGCGAAAGTAGGATTCGACGGACTGGGCGTTGCGCCAGCGGCCCAGCAAGACGATGCGGTCCTTTGTGACACTGGAGTGGCGGAGGAGCCAAGTAGCCGCGGAGATGCGGAACGAGTGCGGGGAGATGCGGTGCTGGCGGAGGTAGGGGTTAGCGGCGAGTAGGGCCGCGACGAGGTCGGAAGCGGAGACAGGCTGGCGGTTCCGCTTGAGCCATAACGGGGAGGAGCGGTCGGCCGGTCTGGCGAGGGTGGCCGCGGCGGCCGCGGCGCCCCCCACGTGGGCCGGGTTGTAATGGGGGGAGTCGGGGTCGGTTGTCAGGTGTAGGCGTTCCCAGGTGCGGGACATCTTCTCGAACACGTCGATCCGAACATGAATGTGGCGGTTAACCACGCTCACCCGCGCGTTGGCGCGGGGAATGGGCGTTGCGGTGGAGGCGGGAGCTGGGCGCGTCAGAAGGGAGCCGGCGCGGCTGAGGGTGTCCCAGCAGACGGCGATGGCGGCCGCCACAGCCGGGTCCGTTGCCGGGGAGCGAATGGCCCGGAGGACGTCGTCGCGGGAGAAGACGCCGCGCGAGTCTCGTGTGGGGTCGCCCCACCGATGGATGCGCTTCGTGGCCAGGCTCACGAGGCGGCTAGTCGCGTGTGAGTCGATCGGGGAGAGCATGAGGTCGGCCAGGCGTAGGACGTTGTGATAGTAGGAGGCGAGGGTGGAGGTTGCGAGAGGCTGGGGCCTGGTCGCGGACGCTTTGAGGAAGGTGGACGTGACGGAGGCTCCGGCCGTGCGGCCGAACGGGAGACCTGCTCCGTGCTGTCGGGCCATAGAGGCGAAGAAGCGGAAGGCGGCCGTGATCTGGATGGAGCTGCCGCTCCAGAAGCAGAGGAGGGGCGCGACGGCCCAGTCGTCGTAGCCCAAGGGGAGCGGGTAGCCGGCGATGCGGACGCCTGGTTGAGCCATGCGATGGGGTCCAGGACCCCCAAGTCGAGAAGGCTCGGCGAGGATGGCGCGGACAATCTTTGGGGCCGCCTCGAGAAACGCGAGAGTCGCGTCCAGAGTAGGCTCAACTCCCCACCGAGAGAGGGCGCATCTTTGCCACTCGCGCTCAAGCGGCTCAGGGTGTCGGTGACGGTGTTCTGCATGCCAGGCAAGTGTTCAGCGTGCACGACCAGGTGGGAGCGCAGGAGCGTTAGCGCGAGCGGGATTGCGAGAGAGTCGGAGTACGTGGAGCGGGAAGACGGGCTCATGCGGGCGACGGCCGAGACGACGGTGGTCGAGTCGGAGAACAGGCGGATATTGGACCGCGGAGCCCGGCGGGCGGCTATGGCGACGGCGACGGCGGCGCATGCGAATTCGGAACGGACCGAGTGGGGGATCACGTCGTGCCAGCGGCCGCAATAGAGGCGGACGCTGACACAGCGCCGGGGGGCGCCATCGACGAGGGCGTTTGTGGTACGCCGCAGGTCGAACACGGCGATGCCGAAGCCGTGAGCGGAGGCGTCGGTGACGACCAGCATGGCCGGGAAGGGGTCAGGAGCCATTGTGGCACGGGCGGCGAAGGTGGCGGGCAAGGGCCTGGCGATGCCCGGCGCCCACGTGAGAAGGGCGCGCGCGGCGGCGGCTGCCGAAGGATCGAGCGCGGACGTGCGATCGGGGGAGTCGGCGAGGGCGCGCCGAATGTCCCGGAGAAGGGGGCGAATCGGCTTGCAGAGTGTCGAGAACCAGGTGATGCGGCCAACGACTTTTGCGAGCTGGTCGCGATCGGGGTCGCCGTTCGCGGCGGCGGTGAGGGCGGAGACGAGGTCGACCACGGCGCCGTCCTTCATGCGTACGTGGGCCGGACCCCTGTCGTTGCCAGTCGTGAGGCGCAGGCCCACCCATTCGACGGATCGTGCAGGCGGGGACGACTTCTCGGCCTGTGGGGGAAGGCCGAGCCGGACCATCGCCTCGCGGATTCGCGCGAGCTCGGACGTTGCGCGATGGAGAGGGAGGTCGGTGGAGACTAGTAGGTCGTCGCAGAAGCTGAGCAGCCTGACGCCGGGGGACTCGAGGGCCTGCGCGAGGGCCGCGGTGCAGCTGTTCATGTAGGTGCTGCTGTGGCGGCCGCCCATGGAGCAGGCGGAAGAGATGTAGGTGGTGCCTTTGAAGCGGACGGTGAACAGGGTGCTCGAGGCCGCTGCAAGGCGGATGCGCTTGAAGCCGCTGGATACGTCCAGCGTCGCAAGCATTGTAGGGGGGTGGGGTCCCAGGAGCATGGCCGCGACCCGGCCAAGCGAGGGGGTGCCCGGGTACGCCAGCTCCGTGCTGGCGACCGAGGCGTTCACCCCCGCGGGACGCACCGAGTGACCGTCGAAGAAGGGCTGCCTTGCCTGGGTGTCGTCGGTGATCATCCGCCACCGGGGACGGCCGTGGGCGTCGGGCGCTTTGGGAACCACGTTGAGCGGGGCCGGCTTGCGGGCGACGGGGAGCGCGGAGTCCGGCAGCCGGACGAGCCAGCCCTGCCGCACCTCCGCGGCGATGAGGCCCTCGAGGGCACGGACCTCTGCTGGGTCGGTCGGGTAGTTGTGGGATGTGCCGAGGGGACGGCGGGTTTCGACTGCGCGGGCGTCGGCGCCGAGCAGCGCTGTGGCGAAGACGAGACGCCAGTGGGCGCAGCGGCCTCGCAAGAGCTCCAGAGCGGCTGCGGGGCACAGGGCCGCGACACCCGGCGTGGGTGGGGGGAGGATCGGTGTCGATTCGAGCGAGGTCGATGCCCAGCCGTCGGGCGCGAAGGCGGATGGGTCGTGAAGGGCGCGGAGCTGCGCCGCATCGAAGGCGATGTCGAGGGCGCCGGAGCGCTGTAGGGAGGAGTAGAGGCGGCGGAATGCGCCGGGAGAGTCGCGGTCGGGGTCGAAGCCCAGAGCGAGGAGAATCGACTGCGCTCTGAGCCAGAGAAAGGGCTGGTCGTCGGGGGTTGCGGCCCAGGACCGGCCGGAAGTGGAGATACGAAGTCGCGCCGTGGCGGGCGCGAGGAGTGCACGATGCAAACAATGGAGATACTTGATGCCGAGGGTCAAGTCGGGGTTCGGCGGGGCCAGCCATGGCGGGGCTGGTTTCGGGGGCTGTGCTGGGGAGGGGACGGCAGGGGGCTCGCCACGTGCAGGAACGGAGCGTTGTGCCGCGGTGGCGTTCACGCGCGCGCGTCTCCTCCCCGCCCTGCTTTTAAACCGGGAGTCTGGGGAAAGGGGCGGAAGCTGGTGGCCGAGACCATGGAGGCGATCGTGGTGCGCAGGTCGGGGCCAGCCAGCGCGGCTGGCAGGAGCTGGCGGAGACCGTCGTTGATGGCGGGCCAGCGGCGGGAGAGCGCAGCCCAGGGGCCCGCTTCCAGCGGTCGCCCGAGGACGTCAGTCCAACGGAATGGCGGCAGTTGTGCCGTCGCCGCCAGCGCGGATGCCAGGGCGGAAGGACCGCGGCCGAATTGGGAGGCGAAGCGGCCGGCGAGGGTGTCGGCTGACGGGAGGGCCGGTCTCGCAGGGCCGCCGGGGGGGCTGTGGGCGGGTTGATCGCCGGCCTCGGCACACTTGATGGCAACCGAGGCGCGGGTGGAATCGTCGTACACCGGGGCAAAGCCGGCTGTGACGTGGATTCCCCGGCTTGCGAGCCAAGCGGCTAGGGTGGTGTCAGGCTCAACGCCGGCGGAGGCGGCTATCGACGCTGCAGCCGTGGCCAGGAGCGCGGGCAGGAGGGGGATGCCGGCGTAAACAGCCGGGAGGACCCAGTGAGCCGTGGCGATCTGGACGTACTCGAGAGCCGAGAACAGGCAGGAGAGCTCCGCGCGTGCGAGCATGCGCTCGGCGATGGGCGGCAGCACGGTGCCCGGCCCGTCCGGAAGGGACTGCTCCAAGGAGGTGCGGTGGTCCCGCAGGGCGTGGCTGGCGGCGAGGAGGATGTCGAGCACGTTGGGGGGTTGGGCGGTGGGGGGAAGGCTGGCCGAGACCGACTTTGCCAGGCACGTGAGGCTGTAGAGGGCATCGTGTACGTCGACCCGTTGGGAAGCCGAGTGGGCGAGCGCGAGCGTGCGGCTCGCAAACGGGGTCAGGAGCCAGAGAGCCGCGTCAGGCCTGGCGGCGGCGGGGGTGGCAGCGATGTCTGCCGGGGTGGGCGGGCGCAAGGTCGGGGCGCAGATGGCGCGGTGCGCCAGGCGTTGCGCGAGGAGGTGCGAGCCCTGGTCTGGGGGACCGATGATGTCGACGAGCATCATGGGGTCGTCCACATGGAGGAGGCGAAGGGCGGCCATGCGCAGGCTGGGCGGGAGTGGTGGTGGTGCAAGAGTCTCACCAGTTTCGGGGAACTCGTGCGCGGCCGCAGCCGCGTCACTGAGGGCCGTCCAATCCTGGGTGGGGCGGGGCGTTGCGGTGGCGGCGGCGGCCGCTCGGGGGAACTCGGTTCGGACGTCTGGGGCCGGGTCGCGGCGCGCGTCATCGCGCTGGCCGGCTGAGGGGAAGGGAAGCGAGGGGGTTGGCGCACGCTCGAGGCTGTAGCGCCAGCCGGACGGACTTGTTGCGTGGTATACCGAGGCGTCGAGGAGCCGAGAGAGCTTGTCGCGGGCGTCTGGCGAGATGGACGCGCCGGAAAGTTCCGTCCCGAAGGCGTTCAAACGGGTGGTGGCGGCGGAAAAGAGCCTGACCGTGCCGAAAACGTCAGAGGCGGCGGCCACAACGGGGAAACCGAGCGGGCCGTCGTGGTCGGCGAAAGCGTACGCGGCGAGCAGAACGGACCAGCATGCGCGGGTGTGGACGGGGGGAAGGTGGTTGATGCAGGCGGCGGCGGCGTTGGAAAGGCACGAGAGGACGGAGCCTGAAGCGTCAGCCACCGTTTCCGCGTCCGAGACCCAGTCGGGAACGACAGAGCCTGAGTACAGATGCGCAATCAGCAGGTCTGAAGGGCCAGGGGGCGGCCCAGCGGCAGAGGCCGCGGGGTTGGGTTGGGCGGACGAAGACGCAGAGGTGGCATCTTCCGAGATGCCGGGTGCATTGGCGGGGACGGAAGAGCGCCTGCGGGATGGCCGGGCGGCCATCGGGTCAAACGATCGAATCGAGCACACGCACACCACTCGGGGCGCGCGCGTACGGCGGGTACGGGTGCGGGTGCGGCCGGTGAGCCCACGCGGGCTCGAACCGGTGTGCCCGCCCAAAGGGCGGGCTTGCGAGCGGGTCGGA
>JAAESI010000285.1 GCA_024229515.1 Pseudomonadota bacterium
CCATGGAGATGACCGCACGGTCCTTGGGTCCCGCCCAGTCGGGACGGCCGGCGGTTGCGAACCGACGGCGATGCCCGTCGGCGGCGACGCAGAGGACCATGAACGTCGAGGCGGCCACGGTGGCGGCGTCGGCGAGCCCGAAGCCCAACTGGTGGGCCGCGACGGCGGCGGACGACGCCGCTGCGGCACCGTAGAGGCCGACGAGCGACGCTGGTGAGAGGGCAGCGCGAACGCTGGGGCGCCAGAGCGCCAGGCAGCGGGCCAGTCCGCCGACGAAGTCGGACAGGTAGGCGCGGGCCGGGTTGACTGCTGCGTCGAACACGCCGTCGGGTCGCCGTGGAGAACTCGGCCCGAACATCGAGGCCATCAGCGCCAGGGACGGGAGGCAGATGACGGCACCAGGGACGACGGAGAAGCGGCGCTGGGCGGCGAACACCGCCACGAACACCACCACCGACACCCAGAACCGAACGGCGGCACGTCCGGCCGGCAACGAGCCCCGGACCCGGGTTGCCACCGACGGCGCCACGTCAGCCTCGACGACCTCGGCGGCGGCCCTACTGCGGCCCTTCTCCGGGCTGTGGTCCGTGCGGCGGCGTTTACGAGGCAACGCCTTGTCCTCGAGGGAGCGGGCGCGGTTTTCCGCGTCGGCGGCGCGTGTCGCGGCGGCTTCGGCTGCGTTGCGGGCCTTGGCGGCACGACGGGCACGGCGGCCCTGGGTCGGCGCTGGGCCCTGCTGGTCGGGTGCTGGTATGTCAGGCATGCCCTCCAGGGGGCGGCGGTGAACGCCGATACCCGGCGAACCCGGCCAACGGGCACGACAGGTAGTGGGTCCAGCCCGACTCAGTCCAGCTGCCGTATAGCGCTCTGGCTTCGGCCCACCACGACCGCAACCTCGGCGGGGTTTGCGCCGATGGCCAGCAGCGTCCTCACCAGGGCCGCCTCGGCCGGATGCCAGGCGAGCCCGGAACGCCGAGCACCCGACCCGGCACCATCCGCAGGGGCCGACCCACGGTCGGTGCTCGTCGCGTCGGTGCTCGTCACGTCGCCGGTCATCGGGGGTTCCCGGGGGCCTTGGTGGGTGGTGGCAGGAACGGCCATCCCTGCCATGGCAGCGGCGCCGGTCCGCGTCGGCGGTGGACGAGTCCGGAGATGCGCGCCATCAGCGACGGCGACGCGAGGACCTTCGCCAACGGCGCCTTCGTGTCGACGTCCACCTCGACGAGGCGCTTGCGGGCCGTCGGTGCCGAGACGCCCGCCATCGCGGCGAGCAGGGCCACGGCGGTGACCCGGCGCAGCGCCTTGTTGGCGCGGACGGCGGCCGCCAGGTCCTCGGACACGGCGACGCGACCGTCGACGCTGGTGCGTTCGACGTGCCCCCCGGGCACCGGCGCAGCCTCGTCGAGGGCCCGAAACGGCCACGAGCCGTCCGCCACGCGGTCGAGGAAGTCCCGTCGCACGGCGTTTGCGTCCCGCCGGGCCGAGGCAGCCTCGGCTGCGGCTGCAGCGTCGAAGGGGGTCCGGTCAGCGTCCATAGCCCCCAGGGGGACCCTCAGCACGCACTGCTCGGAGATTCCAGGAACCGAACGGGAACCGAACGGGAATCAAACGGGAATCAAACAAGAATCGAACATGTGTTCGGTTCTGTGGTCGGGCCGAAATCGGCGCCCGGGTCACGACTGTCGTTGTATGGGAACACCTGCATCCACCTCGTCGGCCTCAACGTCGTCGGCCTCAACGTCGTCGGCCTCAAAGTCGTCGGCCTCAAAACCGGCAGCCTGGCGCCAGCGCGACTTCTACGAGAAGATTGTCGAAACCGTCGCTGCAGGCAACATCGCCGAAGCCGGCCTCGAGGCCCTCGCCGCGAACCGGACGCGGGGCGCCGTGGCCACCTGGCCCATGTACCACCACGACGGCTCGAAGCGGCCCGGTGCAGATGTCCTGGAGTTCTCGACGCCGTCCGGATCTGTGTTCACCGAGGGGGCCCACGAAATCACCTACGCCGGCCAGGTCGGCATCTTCCACGTCAACGGCTCGTTCACCGTCCACGTCCTCGCCCGCGGGGCTGAGGCCCCGGCGGACACGTCGGCTGTCAAGTTCGTCCTCAACGAGGGCGGACGGGCGACGGCCGCCGTTGAAGCCAACCAGACCCCGCCCGAGATCAACCTGGGCGACATCCACCTCGTGGCGGCCCCGCCGGCGATGGTCCGACGGTCCCTTCGCCAGCTCGTCGACGCCGCAGCCAGCGCCCGCTGGACCCTCTGCGACGAAGGCCTCGGCTCCGAGATCGTAAAGCAGGCCCGCGTCTGGGGACCGACAGATCAGCAGGCCAGGGACGGCATCACACGCGACGACTACGTCGCCGAGGCGACCGCCGCTGTGCACGCGCAACTCGCCCTCCACCTCGACGTCGAGACCCGGCCGAACGTGGACGTCCGCACGGACCTGCGGCGCGCCGTCCGGTCAGCCTGCTGCGCGCTGCGCCACAAGACAGCCCCCGGCTCCCGGAACGCGAACACGATCACCTGGGCCGCCGAGCGTTTCGATCTCACCGGCGACGAACTGGCTGCCGCCGCTGACGCTGCCCAGCAGCGCCTCGGCCTCACCGACGAAGAAGTCGTCGTCGGCCTCAAAGCCGCCGCCGGAAAGCACCTGGCAGTGGACAGCGAGATCTTCATGCGCGCCATCTGCGTCCACGACCTGCTGCTCACCTCGACACCGTCGTGGTCCGGCAGCCTGGCGCTCACCACCGAGACGATCCAGCTCGAGCGTGCCCTGGCGAACAACGTCTCGTTGGACGCTCCTGTAACCGACTCTGACGGCGACGGCACCACGACCTTCGGCGAGAAGTCGCTGTCCATCGACGGCGACGTCGAGCTGGACACCTCGGTCGGCATCGAGCTCTCCGCCGAGCACCTCGGACGGAACAACCACCTCGAAGCCTTCTGCCTGCTCGCCCGCCGTGGCATGCTCGCCGACTACGGCGACGACGACGCGATCGCCGCCGCGGTCCGTGCAGGCGTCGACGTCGGAGTCGAGCTCTACGGCCACGGCGCCGCAGCAGCGGACACCGCCGAGCTTCTGGCGGGCGCCGGCTCCGGCTTCGGAGAGCGCGAGATCCACCTCCTCGACAAGGCAGTCCACCAGGACAGCTTCGACGGGGGCGCACCGCGTGTCGCACTCGACCTGGCCGTCGAATCCGGGCTCGTCGACGTCGGCGAGATCGACGTGGAGATCACACCGAGAGCCGGTGCTCAACGCTGGCTTCGGGCACGCCGGTCACTGGCCGCCCTGACGCTGCCGCTCGTACGCCCCGCCAACCCCGACGAGTTCACCGCCACCGACGTCGAGGCGTACGCCGCCCGCGCCGCCGTGCTGGTCGCCTACCCCCACGGCCGCGACCTCGGCCGCGACGCCAACCAGGCGTTCTGCGTCGACTTCGCTCCCGGCGACTTCGCGCTCGAACAGGGCGACCTGTTTGAAGCCGACAGCTTTGAAGCCGACAGCTTTGAAGCCGACAGCTTTGAAGCCGACGAACTCGCCGCCTGAGCCCTTTTGACCGGGACGCCAACGGGTCGCTGAGCCCCCAGGTTCCGGACTCTCTCCCCATGGATGAGATCCCCACGGCTGAGAAGAAGACCGGACGCGAGCTGTCTGCTTCAAAAAGGAAGGCCGCCCTCGACGACGTCGTGGCGTTGACTCGTTCGTGCTTCACCGCCTGCCCGATCGACGGCCCCGCCCCTGAAGGCCACTACCTGGCGGGCGCCACCTTCGGGGACGTGGCCGACCACGTCGTCGAGGGCGCCGGCGCGCTGGTGGACCGCCTCGACGGTACCGCCACCGAGCTCCAGGTCCGCCGCCACGTCGGGGCCGGCATCGCCGAGGCCGCCAACGAGGCCCTCGCTGGGGCCCTGGCCGCCAACGCCCGCCTCGAGTCCGTCGCCGACCGTGCCGATGGCCTGCGCAGGCTGCTGGGCTTCGCGGTGGCCGCCAACAGCCATGCCACCACGCGGGCCGGGAAGCTGGCAGCGTCGCTGCGGGTGCGCTTCGTGCGTGCCTGCTTCGCCCAGCTCCACGAACCGGCGGACCGGCAGTGGTGGGCCGCCAACGGGCGACGCGTCGACAAGCTGGCCGGCCAGGTCGAGACGAAGTTCATCATCGACCAGCTCGAGGCGCTGCCCCGCAGCATCGACGACCCGATCGCAGCGATGCTCTCGGCAGCCAAGGGCAACTACACGTGGTCCTCGGCCGATGCGAAGCTCGACGTTCGCCTGGCCGCAGCCGCCGAGCAGGCAGCCGACGTGGAACGCGCCGCCGTGGCCCGGGCCCGGACGTCGACCGGCGGCTCCACGCTCGCCGACCTCGTCGGCCGCCTCACCGGCTGACCCACCCGCGTACAGCACCCGCGTACAGCACCCGCACTCAGCAACCCATTCTCAGCAACCCCATCACACTACAGGGGTAGTATGGGGTCTCCAGGCTGTCACGTGACTCGAGGCGTTTTCGCCCGAGTTGGCCGCGCAACGTGGTCATCGGGCATGCCCACCTCGACGGTGGGTGGTCATCCATCCCCAGAACGAAGGGGTTCTCCGGGACCCCCGTTTTGGTTGGCTCGGGCGTTTGCGAGAGTGGCCCCTGGAGGCCTCAACGGGCCCGTTCGGGTGTCCCGGGAGGTTGGCGGGTGTTCGGCGCCGTAGCGGCGCTCCCTCGACACGCCCGCGTGAACCCCGGAGCAGGGAGGAGGGGAGAGCAGGGAGGAGGGGTTTACCGGGCGAACGCGCCCAGCAGGCGGAACACCAGGCGGAACGGAGCGGTCACCACGTCGATGGCGTAGCGCAGCGGCCGGTCCACGACCGGGGCGGCGACAGCGATGATGCCTGACATGACGACGGCTGCGAGGAAGGCGGCCCGCCACGGAGCGGTGAACTCGCCAGCAGCGGCGGGGGTCAGGTACCAGGAGGCGCCGGTGACGGCGGCGATGCGGACGAGCCGTGCACGGCCGGCGCCCAGGAGCCTCACGGCCCCAAGCGTCGGGGTCGACCACAGGTGGGCGATGCGGTTGCCGCCGGCGTCGGGGCCGACGGTGTGGCGGGGGGCGAGAACAGCGGCCGCTGCGACGACGAAGAGCATCCCGGCAACCACCACCTGGCCGGGTGAGACGGACGCCAGGAACCCGACCGACGCATCCCCAGGGCCTAACCCGTGGGCATCAGCGTCGAGAGGCGACGACCAGTGGGTGTCGGTGATGGCGGCCAGCCTGGGGACCAGCACTGCGGCGATGGCCGGCAGCAGGGCACCGAGGGCACGCCAGCCGGCACGGTGCGCCGGGATGCGGCGGCCGAACGGCGACCGCATGGCCTCGGTAGCGGCGAGTGCAGCCTCTGCGCCCTGGCGTCTTCCGGTGGCGGTCCTGACGCAGGCATGCAGGCCGGCGAGGAAGCCAACCAGGGGTGTGACGCGCTCGGCTGCGGCGGCGTTCGCTGCGGCGTTCGCTTCGGCGTTAGCGGCGGCCCGCGCCGACATGCCGTCGGTGGCGTGGCCGTCGGTGGCGTGGCCGTCGGTGGCGTGGCCGTCGGCGGCGTGGCCGTCGGCGGCGTGGTTCCAGCAGAACTGGCCGCTGAGCTCTTCGGCGGGCATCTCTGCCCGGATCTCGACACGCTTGGCCCAGTCCAGGCGGCAACCCGCGTCGGCGAGAATGTCGGCCCCTGCGTTGACCAGGGCGAACACGGCGGTCGCCTCGGCGACATCACCGCCACGTCCGGCGACGATGTCGGGATGGTTGGCCCGGGCCAATTCCTTGACCCGCTTCGAGACCTCCGCCTCAGCGGGAATGTCACCGTCGACGTCGAAGCCGAGCACCTCAAGGGCGTACCTGACCGACCGCAGGCGGTTGCCCGTCGTGTCGGTCAGAAACGAGGTCGAGGTCTCGGTATTCACGAACAGAACATCCCGGCGTTTGGCGGTGGTTTCGCGGATCAGGCGCTGAACGGCCCGAAGTCGGCGCCGGGGCGGGAAAAGAGGGTGATGGAGCGTCCGGTGGGCTGAGTGCCCCAGAAGACGGTGATCTCGATGTGGCCGCCGGCGTCGAGCCCGCGGAGAGCACTCCGCAAACGGCAGGAAACCTTGTTGTCGAAGGCCTCAGTGGGCCAGGCCTGCGCAGCAAGCTGGCGGTTCGTGGCCCCACAGACGCCGTCGGCGTCGAGGAGCTCCTCGATGGCGTCGAAGACAACCCGCTGGGTGGCGGACGATCCACGGTTGGCGGTCGGGATGTTGGATGGCGTGTTCGGTGATTGGTTCATAGGCTGATAGTCCTCATACTACCCCTGTATCAGACAGGTACAACCCCTTTTTCCGGATTTTTTAAGATTCGGGACCGTGCGTGGCTCGGCCGACAGATTTTCGGCCGACAGATTTTCGGCCGACAGACAGTCGCTACTGTGAGACCCCGGCGCGGCGGAACGCCCGTTCGATACGTGCCTGGCTGGGCCGTCTGCGGAACGCCCAGCGGCCGGTCGAAC
>JAAESI010000286.1 GCA_024229515.1 Pseudomonadota bacterium
GAACTCCGCGAGACGATGCCGGGGCTCCAGACCGCCCGCGCCATCGGCGAAGGCCTGCCGACGGAATTCGACGGCCACTACGAGCAGGACCTGGGCGTGATCATCGAAGTGAGCGAGGCGATGGCCTCGTCGCTGGCGACGACCGACGCCCTGTACGTGCTCGTCCGCCGCATCTCGCAGCTCATCCCCGTGCATCGCTGCAACGTGGTCATCCACGGCGTGAAGATGGACGAGGCGTTCGTGGTGGCCAGCCACGACGACCCGAACCTGACCCACCGCGAGGTCGACCTCGGCCGCTACCCGGAAGTCCGGCGCTGCCTCGAGAACGGCGAGACCGTGCTCATCGAGGACGTGCGCCACGACCCGGAGATGGAGGAGGTCCACGACTTCATCACCCTGGTCGAGCTCCGCAGCGCGCTGGTGTTCCCGCTGTTCGTGCGTGAGATCGCCATCGGCACGCTGGGGCTGACGACCCGCCGGGAGACCCACGGGTTCACCCGCCGCGAGTTGCTGCTGCTGCGCACCATGGCGAACATGGCGGCGGGCATCCTCGCGACGTCCGAGCTGCTCGAGGACGTGCGTCGCAACGCCGCCGCGGAGAAGCCGCCGATGGAGGAGTTCGACGAGGTCGTGCTCGACATCGAGGATCAGATCGAGGGTCTGATCGAGGAACTGGAGCGCAAGTAGCGTTCGCTCAGGACGCCTTCGTCGCTCGCGTGCTGAACCGCAGGGTGTGGTTTCCCACCCGGATGCGATCCCCGATGCGCAGCCGCGCCCAGCTCACCTGCCCGCCGTTGACCCAGGTCCCGTTGGTCGAGCCGAGGTCGCGGATGAACGCCTCCCCCGCGGGGAAGATCTCGATGGCGCAGTGCCGTCCGCTGACGGCGTCGCCGTCGAGCTTGAGGTCGACGGCCGGATCACGCCCGATGGAGATCGCGTCCTGGTGGAAGCGCGCCTCGAGCACGCCGCTGCGCGCGTAGCCGTCGAACTGCAGGACGATCTCGACGGGGGGGAGGGTGTCCAGCCCGGGACCGAGGAGGTCCGGCGGGGCCGGGGCGCGTCGCTTGCGGGGCCGCTCGGCGCGGCGCTTGGCGAGCCGCTCTTCGTACTCGGCCTCGGGGTCGTCGCCGGCCTCGAGTCAGCTCGACCGTCGGAGTGAGGTCGTCGTAGATCGTGTCGGGGATGTACTCGAAGGTGTGGCCGGGGTCCGCCAGCGCGTGCACCCAACTCAGGTCGATCTCGGGCTGGGGAATCTCGGAGCCGGGATCGGTGGTCTCCTCGCCGCGGAACACGTCGCTGGTGCGGAGCACGAGGCGGGTGGTGCCGATGACGATGTCGGCGCCGTCGCGGAGGGCGACCTCGTCGTAGGCGATGCCGTCGACCCAGACGCCGTTGGTGGAGCCCAGGTCCTGCACCGCCCACTGTTTGCCCGTGCGCAGGAAGAGCGCGTGGATCGACGAGACTTCGGTGTCATCCAAGACGAGATCGCCCGTCTCACGGCCGACCACGAAGCGGTCTTCCTTGAGGGGGACTCCCTCGCCGCGGCGGCTGCCACTGAGGATGATCAGCTCGTCTCGTCCCAACACCGGCGGGACCCTCCAGTCCGCGGCCCTACTCCCCTGTTTCTCTCGAAACGGGGGGCCAAGTAAACCGGACGGGCTAGGCCGGCCGCCCATCCAATACATGACGCTCGCCCCCCAGGAAGGCGGCGACCTTGCCCTCGATGCGTTCGCCCGCGCCGACCTCGACACGACTCCAGAGCGCGGCGTCGGTGACGGTCGCGCCCGCGCCGATCACGTTCCCCGCTCCGATGGTCGCGTTCGGCCCGATGCGGGCGCCCGCCTCCACGCGGTTGGCGGGCCCGAAGAAGAACGGCGGGTTCAGGACCGCGCCGGCGAGCCCCGGCACGACGTCCGGGGAGCCGTGCTCGGTGCCATCGGCCTCGACCGCGTAGCTGGCTTCCTGGAACAGCGCCCCGCGGGCGTCGACTCCGGGCGCCACCGACAGGGCGCGCTCACCTCCGGGCGCCATCAGGTCGGCCTGTGCGTCCAGGTAGCGCTCGGGGGTCCCGACGTCGTGGAAGAGCATGTCGGGCTCGGCGAAGTGGGCCCGCAGATCGACGGACCTCGTCTGCATCAGCGGCACGTACCCCTGGCGCACGATGCAGCCGTACTCACCCGCGGGGGGGAGGAAGTCGAGCAACTCCGGCTCGATGACGTGGACCCCGCAGAAGATGGTGGGGGTCGTGGCTGCCAGGTCCGCCTCGGTGGCGTCGGGGAGCCCGCCCAGCCCGGTCCGTTCGAGGATGCGGCCCTCGGCGTTGACCCGAAGCGCCCCGAACGAATCGGCCCGCGGATCCGCCAGGCACAGGAGCGTGGCCAGCGCCCCCTGCTCTCGGTTGCGCCGGTGGGCGGCGACGAGCCCGGGCAGATCCAAGCCAAGGATCGAGTCGCCGTTGAGCATCAGGATCGGTTCGCCGGTGCGGCGCAACTCCGGCTCGAGCTTCTTGAGGGCGCCGGCGGTCCCGAGGATTTCGGGCTGCTCCAGCGACCAACCCACGCGCAACTTGAGCAGCCGCCGTTGCAACCACGGATCGAGGCTCGCCTGAAGCCGCTCGATCTTGTGGTGGGCGTTGACCCAGACGTCCGTGCAGCCGGACGCGTACAGGTGAATGAGGGGGTGACCGATCAGGGGTCTCCCGAGCACCGGGATGACCGGCTTGGGAATGTGTTCAGTCAGCGGCGCGAGGCGCGTGCCGAACCCTGCACCGAGCACCAACGCGGGCAGTCCGGCGAGCGGACCTGAAGTCATGGAAACCCCTGTTTTTCTGGACGAACCCCTTGCGTCCTTGGTCCTCGTTGTGGGATGACCGAGGTGGGCGGGAAGATGTTACCGCGTCGTGTAAGGGGAGACGCGGAGGGGAAGTTGATGAGGGTTGCAACGGTTTGCGGGACCCGTCCCGAACTGATCAAGCTCGCCCCGCTCGTTCCAGAGCTGAGCGCGCGCTTCGATCACCACTACCTGTTCACCGGCCAGCACTACTCGCCGAACATGGTCCAGGTGTTCGTCGATGAGCTCGACGCACCCGCCCCCGACAGCTTCCTCGACGTCGGCACCAGTGAGATCGATGCCCTGACGGCCGCCACCGCGGCCAAGATGCGCGAGTTGCGACCCGACGTAGTCGTGACCTACGGGGACACCAATTCGACCCTCGCGGGCTCCCGCGCCGCCAAGGAAGTGGGCGCCATCCTGATCCACGTCGAAGCGGGCATCCGCTCGTTCGACCGGTCCATGCCGGAGGAGCTCAACCGCGTCATCGTCGATGAGATCAGCGACCTGCGGCTCGCCCCCACCGGGTTGGCGGCGTGGTTCCTGACGGCGTTCGAGCACCGTCCGCCGCCGGCCTGCCCGGTGGTCGGCAACCTCGCGGTCGATGCGTGGGTGCGCCACCGCGACCTCATCGCGGCCCGCCCCGGCCCCGGCCTCGAGGGCGACTACGCGGTCATGACGCTGCATCGCCAGGCGACGGTCGACGATCCCGAGGTCCTCGGACGCGCGCTGAAGGAGTTCGGCTCGCTGTCGATGCCGATCCTGTTCCCCGTGCATCCGCGCACCGCGGACCGCATGAAGTCGTTCGGCCTGGAGTGGCCCGACAACCTCCAGATCTGCGAGCCCATCGGCTACCTCGACTTCTGCCGGGCGATGTCCGGCGCGGCCATCCTGCTGACCGACAGCGGCGGCGTGCAGGAAGAGGGCATCTCCCTGGGCATCCCGTGCATCACCCTGCGTCCGAACACGGAGCGCATGGAGACGGTGTTCCTGGGCGGCAACAAGCTCTTCGACCTGGCTCGGGACACCGGCCTCGCGGGGGACGTGGAGCACATGCTCGCGACCCACGGTGACCGCCCCTACCAGCTGAACCCGTTCGGCTCCGGCTACGCCGCGGCCCGCATCGCGGCGGTGATCGAGCTGCTCGACGGCCGCGCGCCGACCGCGTCGTTCCCCGACGAGGCGGGCTTCGCCACGATGGCGGACCTGCAGGCGGCGGCCTCGTTCGTGGCGGCGTCTCGGAGAGCGGCGTGATGCGCTGGCTGCTGACGCTGTCGCTGCTGATCGCGGTCCCGGCCGCGGCGCAGAGTGATGTGGACGAGTCCGCGCCCGATGCCGAGTCCAGGTCGGCCGACGATGACGACTCGGGCGCCGCCGAGGAGACGCCAGCGGACGACGACGACTCGGCCGACGACGGGGAGGCTCCCGCCGAGGAGGCGCCCGAGCCCGAGCCCGAGCCCGAGCCCGAGCCGGAGCCCGAGCGGGAGCCGTGGCCCGAGCCGCCGTCCGAGGGTGACGAAGCCGATGCGGAGGTCGCCGACGAGCCGCCCCGCGCGATTGACCCAGCGCTCATCGCGCCGCTGATCGAAGCCTCCTGGGCCGCCAAGGCCGAGGGTGACTTCGAGGGTGCCCGGGCCAAGCTCGAGGAGGCCCGCCTCGCCGGCGCCGACCAGCAGCGGCTCGCCCTGGAGCTGGCCTACATCGAGCTCGCCGAAGGCGACGTCAACGGAGCCCGCGACCGCTGGGAGCAGGCCTCTCGGGGTGCCGACGAGGCCATGGCGGAGCAGGCCCTCGCGGAGCTGGAGGCCCACCCCGAGGTGGACCCGGACGCCGAGCCGGTCGTGCCCATGACGGAGTCCGAGCTCCTCATCGCCGAGGCGCGCAGTCAGGCCGCCGAAGAGCGCTACGACGACGCCCACGACACCTTCGCCCTCGCGATCGAGGCGGGGGCCGATCCGCAGGCCGTCGAGCTCGAGCTCGGCTGGATGGACAAGGGGCGGGGCAAGATCTACGAGGGTCGCCGCCACTTCCGCCTCGCCAAGAAGGGCGAGGACGAAGAGAAGTCAGCGACCGCCAAAGCCGAGCTGCGGCAGCCGCCCAAGCTCATCTGGGGCGATCTGTACGCCGAGGCGTTCGCCTGGTACCGCTTCTTCCCGACCACGTCGGCCAACCTCGTGCCGACCATTCGCCTGCGGGCGTACCTCCGGCCGATCGCCAAGCTCGACCTCGACTTCTACGCCTTCATCCAAGCCAGCCGCGACGTCGCCTCGACCGCCACCGGGCCGCGCGGCGTGCCGCTCATCTACGCCGACAACTCGGTGATGATGGGCGTCGGCGTGCAGTTCCGGTTCTGGCAGCGCCGCGTCGGCCTGTTCGCCCAGGTCGGCCCCGCATTCAAGTTGGTCCCCGTCGATGGGGTCAACCCCGTGCAACTCGACTTCCGCGCCGGCGCCTTCTTCGGCATCGAAGGACCGGCCTGCCGCCCCGAGCCGGAAATGAAGGGCGCGCGGCTAACGTTGGATCCATGTGCTGATGTGTATGCAGACCTGATCTACGTCAGTCGGTTCGATCACAATCTGTTCTTCTTCGTACGCGGCCGATTTGGTCTGGGCTACCTCGTAACCGGACCAATTCAGTGGGCACCGTTCATCGAAGGACGTTTGCTGGCAGACATCAACGGCGACTACTACAACAACCTCGCTGACGCGGGCATCGGACATCGCTGGCGGCTGCTGAAGCCGTTCGGCCTGGACTTTCTTTTTGGCATCCACGCGGGCTCCTACTTCGGTCGGGAAAACCGCGACTCCGCGCCATCCCCCCTCCAACACGCCGAGCTCCGATGGCTGCTCGCGACCTACGTGGAGTTCTAGGGATGTCAATTTCTTGTGTGCAAGTTGCTCGACCCTGCTACAAAAGCAGGCAGGGGAGCCGGGCAGGGACGCATAAGACTTCGGAGGGAGGTCCCACCCGTGGCTGACGTTCTCGACCTCACCATGAGGGCGATGGCGTATCCAGTTTGTTGGACCATCTTGGTTAACGGACTCGATGACTTGTTCATCGACGCCAACTACTTTTTGCGCGGACTCTTCAAGGAAGAGAACCGCCGCATCACCGTGGAAGATCTCATGGCCGGGGAGCAAAAGCGCCTCGCCATGATGGTTCCTGCTTGGCAGGAAGCCGGCGTTATCCAGCACATGCTTGAGCTGAACCTCGAGAACCTCAACTACGACCAGTACGACATCTTCGTCGGCACCTACCTGAACGACCCCGACACCCAGGCCCGCGTGGACGCCGTGGCCCGGCGGGCCCGGAACGTTCACAAGGTGGTGGTGCCGCACGACGGGCCGACCTCCAAGGCGGACTGCCTGAACTGGGTCTACCAGCACATCAAGGTGCTCGAAGAGCAGCGCGGCGTGCGCTTCGACATCCTCCTGATGCACGACGCGGAGGACATCATCCATCCGCTGGCGCTGCGTCTGTACAACTACCTCATCCCCGACCACGACTTCGTGCAGACCCCGGTGTTCCCGCTGGAGATGCCGTGGCACGCGTTCGTCGCCTCGACGTACAAGGACGAGTTCGCCGAGCATCACCTCAAGGACATGTTGGTCCGCGAGCAGATCGGTGGGTTGGTCCCGTCCGCCGGGGTGGGTTCGGGCTTCGACCGCGACGCGTTCGAGGACATCGCCCTGGCGCACAGCCAGGAGGCGTTCAACATCCACAGCCTCACCGAGGACTACGAGCTGGGGATGAAGTTCCGGCTCGCGAACAAGAAGGTCTACTTCGCCTGCCGCGCCGTCGAGCGGGTCAAGGAGGTCGAGCGCGGCTTCTTCAAGAAGCGCAAGGTCCACATCGTCCAGCCGGAGTACATCGCTACCCGCGAGTTCTTCCCCGACGAGCTGGAGTTCGCGATCAAGCAGCGGTCCCGCTGGATCCTCGGCATCGGGCTTCAGACCTGGGAGCAGCTGGGCTGGCGTGGCTCGCTGCCGGTGCTGTACTGCCTGTGGCGCGACCGCAAGGCGCTCATCACCAACTTCATGGCGATCTTCGCCTACTGCGTGGCGCTGTACTGCGTGACGCGGCTGGGCGCCGGCTGGCTGTCGGGCCGTCCCTGGACGTTCGACAACATCTTCCCGCCGGGCTCGGTCCTGTGGTGGCTGGTCATGGGCAACACGCTCGTGCTCGCCTGGCGCGCGGTGATGAAGTACGTGACCGTGGACGCGGTCTACGGCCCGATGCACGGCATGCTCAGCATCCCGCGCTTCTTCGTCTCCAACGTCATCAACTTCGCCGCCACCTCCAAGGCGGTGAAGCAGTACATCAACCACAAGATCACGGGCGAGCCGCTCAAGTGGCTGAAGACCACCCACGTCTTCCCCGACACGGCGATGCTCAAGGAGTTCAAGCGCCGGCTGGGCGATCTGCTGCGCGAGCGTGAGGGGCTGACCGAGTCCGAGCTCGACCAGGCGCTGGATCTGCAGGACAAGACCGGCTTGAAGCTGGGCCAGGTGGTCTCGCTGACGGGGCTGCTGTCCGTCCGAGCCGTCGCCGACGCGATGGGCGAGCAGTACGCGCTGCCGGTGATCGACCCCGATCCCTTCGGCATCCCGCTGACGCTGCTGCAGCGGCTCCCCGAGTCGGATGCCGCCCTGATGCGGGTGCTGCCCATCGGCTTCGACGGCGAGGACGTCATCCGCGTGGCCGTCTCCGAGCCGCCGAGTCCCGAGGTGCTGACGAAGCTCGAGGCGATCCTCCGGGGTCGCGTGTCGTTGGCGTTCGCCGCCCGCGAAGTGCTGAGCAACGCGCGAGACCGGGCGTACCGCCGGCTGGTGCTCGAGGCTGCGGATCAGCCGCGCGACGAGCGCATCGGCGAGCGTCTGATCGCGGGCGGGTACGTCACCCCCGAACGGCTGGAGCGCGGACTTCAGGAGCAGGTGGAGACCGGCGAGCGCATCGGCGAGCTGCTGGTGCGGCGCGGCTGGGCCCCCGCCGGCGTGGTCAGTGAGCTGCTGTCGGACCGGACGCGCCTGCCGTTCCGTCCGCTGCAGGCCGACGAATGCGACCCCGCGGCGGTGCGCAAGCTTGGCTACGGGTTGCTGTCGCTGTACGGCATCGTGCCGCTGCGCAACGACGACCCCGCGACCAACACCCAGGTAGCTTGCGCGTCCCTGCCCCACGAGGAGGTCCGCATGCTCGTGGCCGCCCGGTTGGGCAAGAGCCTGGAGTTCTTCCTCGCGCCCAGCCTGGATGTGCGCCTCGCCCTCGCGGTGGCGAGCAAGAAGGCGTGGCCCGGTGGTATCACCGCCGGCATCGGCGGCATGGACGGCTCCGAGCTCAAGGTCATCGACGACGACCCGGGCTGGCGCGGCGATCTTGTCGAGCTGCGGGATGCCGCCATCGACAACGGCCGCTCGCCCATCGACTACCTCCTCGCCGCCGGACGGATCGAGCCTCAGCTCGCCGCCCGCCTGCGGGCCCGTTCGCTGGGCGTCGCCCTGGCGCAGCCTTCGACCCTGGATCCGGACGGCGCCTACGACTGGCTCCCTCCGGGGTGGGCGCTGCGCGACGACATCCAACTGGTCGACCTGAGCCGCGGTAGCCTCGTCGTTGCCGCTCCCCGTCCAACACCTCGCTTGTCCCGAGCGATCGCAGCGTTGTTCCCCGATGCCGCGATCGCATGGCGTGTGGCTCCCTACAGCCGCGCACCCGAAACCACGTCTGAAGAATCTGAATCTCGTCCCGGTATGGCACGGGATTCGGCCCCTGGGGTTCCATCATGAGGCTGACTACTCTTGCCGCTCTGTGCCTTTCCCTGCCGCTCGCCGCTCCGGTGGCGGCGCAGGAGGAGGCTTCGACCGAAGACGGTCCCGTCGTCACCAGAGAGCCGCGCGTGCGCGACATCTCGCTGCGGCACGATCTGGGCCAGAAGGGGGACGTCACCCTCGTGGGTATCCACGG
Organism: Pseudomonadota bacterium; assembly: GCA_024229515.1. GTDB lineage: Bacteria > Myxococcota_A > UBA796 > UBA9615 > UBA9615 > JAAESI01. The sequence goes on from JAAESI010000286.1 coordinate 8,788, forward strand.
GTACAACTCCTTCAACTTCGGCATTCCCGACCACTGGGACCTGACCGCCACGCCCGAGCTGCACATGAAGATCGCGCGCTCGGCCCAGCTGATCGGGGACATCTCGTCCCTGACGGTGTGGGTCGACGGCCGCCCGGTCGGCACGGTGAAGCTGGACGGTGATCCGGGGTCGGTCGACGACCAGGTGATCAAGCTGCCCCTCGTGCGCGAGGACGGCTACCACCAGATCAGCTTCGTCGCGTACCACCGGACGCGCGTGCCCTGCGAGATCGCGGAGCACCCCGGCATGTGGAGCCGCGTGCTCGATGAGTCGTTCATCCGCGTGAAGTACGACGCGGTGGCGCCGGACATGACGCTGAGCAAGTGGCCGTACCCGTTCCGGGACGACCGCGAGCCCAATACCAGCCGTGTGGTGCTGGTCGTGCCCGAGGGGCTCGGCGAGGCCGAGGCGAAGGCGGCGGGCTACGTGTCGTCGATGCTCGGCCACACGGCCGGCTGGCGCTCCATGGACCTGTACGTGCACCAGGGGAGCCCGTCGACGGCGCCCAGCGGGCACATGATCGCCATCGCCCGCGCGGACGCCCCCTCGGCGACCCTGTCGCAGGTGCGGGCAGCGCTGCTCCGGGCCGATGAAGAGGAAGTCGTGAAGGCCGGCGAAGCGCTGCGCAGCGGCAACATCGGCGCCTCCGGCGTGCTCGCCATCGCTCCTCGCGCGGATGACCCCCAGCGCGCGATGCTCGCGGTGGTCGGCAAGGACGGCAAGGGGCTGGTCGAGCTGGCTCAGCTGCTGACGTCGGACCTGTCCAAGTCGCTTCCCTACGGTCCCGTCGAGTACGTCGACGAGGTCAAGCCGTTCGCCCCCATGGCCGAGCGCGACTGGTCCAACACGGTGCCCGCGGAGACTTCGTTCACGCTGTCCGAGCTCGGCCTCGCCGACGTGATGGCCTCCGGCTACCACGGCGGTCGCGTCAGCATCCCGCTGAACCTGGTCCCCGATGAGCACCCGATCTCCGGCGCCGCGCGCCTCGAGCTCATCTACTCGTACTCCGCGCAGAGCGCGATCGACGCCTCGCGCATCGACGTGTTGCTCAACGGCGCGGCGGCCGGTGGTGTCGCCCTCCGCGACGTCGACGGGCGCAACCGGGTCAAGCTGCTGCTGGAGCTGCCCGCGCACGAGATGGGGCCGGAGTCCCGGCTCGACATCGACTTCGCGCTGGTCCAGACCGGCGACGCCGACGGCATCGAGCGCTGCGACGAGGACCCCGGCACCCCGCTGTGGGGCACCGTCCACGCCGACAGCCGCATCACGATGCCGCGCGACCACTGGGGCTACGTGCCCGACCTCGGTCTGCTCCGCTACGGCGCCTACCCCTTCGGTCTGCGTCCCGACCTGAGCGACACCGTCTTCGTGCTTCGCGACAAGCCCACCCGCACGGAGCTGCAGTTCTTCGTCTGGATGGCCGCGGAGATGGGGCGCGCCGCGCGCGGCAACCGCTTCGCCTACGACGTCCAGATGGGCTCGGTGGAGAAGGTCAAGGAGCTCGACAAGCACGTCGTGCTCGTGGACAGCGGTCCCGAGGGGCGGCTCATCCAGAAGGTCGGGCTGCTCGACTCCATGTCGTTCACCCCCAAGAGCCCTCCGGGTGTCACGCTCGCCCTCGCCAGCGGCGGTCTCGTCGGACTCGGCGCGGACCCCAACGTCGCCTACATCGAGCAGGTCGCCCTCCCGTGGGGCACCAACAAGACCGCCATCGTCGCCTACGCCGATGACGCCACGCTGTTCGAGCGGGTCGGCCGCTGCCTCGACAAGGAGTCGTTGTTCGACCGCCTGCGCGGCAAGGTGACGCGCGTCGGAACGTGCTCGGACCTGGCGGCCATCCCCGCCAAGGAACGTCAGCTCATCGGCGAGAAGCCGGTGCGCGAGGCGGCCTACGAGCCGATCAGAAACAACTACTGGCTCCTGATTGCCGGCATCGCCATCGGTATTATCTTCGTGCTGGCGTTGCGTGGCTTCTTCCTGTCGCTCGGTCGACGGAAGGACTACGACATCGATGACTACGAGGCTGACTACGGCGAGGCTTGATGGCGGAGCAGCTCCCGACAGGAAACAACGGCGCCGGATTCGCTCCGAGCACCGCCAGAGTCCTGATCATTGATCCTGATGTCCGCTTCGGCTTGCTGCTGAAGGGGTACCTGGAGGGCCGTGGTTGGAAGGCCGAGTGGGTGGAGGACGGCCGCAAGGCGCTCCAGCACTGGGAGACCTATCGCCCGGACCTGCTGATCACGGAGCTGCAAGGCAAGGACCTGGACGGGTTCGAGCTGCTGGATGCGCTCAGCCGCATCGGGCGTCCGCCTCCGGTCGTCATCTGCACCAGGATGGCCGGCGTCTCCTCGTGGACCGACGGTGTGTTCCGCCGGCTCGGCGTGCGCGCCGTGCTGGTGCGGCCGGTTCGCTTCCCGGAGGTCGCTCAGACCCTCGAAGAGGTGATGGCCCAGATCACCGACACCATGGCCGCCATTCCCGCGGTCGCCGTTCCCTAGGTCAGGCGTCAGGCGTCAGGTCGACCCGACGCGGGGCCCATGTCCCGCGTGTTGCCCCTGATCCCTGATCCCTGATCCCTGACTCAGTGCAAGTGGCGGGGGATCGCCGCTGACAACCATCCGCGTTCGTCGATAACCGGCCCCGTGGCTACGAACCGACCCGTTCTTCCGCCGGGGCCGACCGATTCGGAGGGGTGCGGCTGCCAGCCGTCCCGAGGCGCCTTCGGAGGCTGACGCTCGGACGTTCCGTTGCGCGCGATGAGCTGCCCGCCGTCGAACGCGGGGAGGCGGATCGGCTCGATCGCCTCGCCTCGCAAGGCCGCGAGGTGGGCGTGCAGGAGCCGGGGCTCGCGGCTGCAGTACAGGGCGAAGCTCGCGGTGAAGCGGGCGTTGATCTCGATGAGCCAGGGGGTCGCCCCATCGAACACGAAGTCGAGGCCGAAGTGGCCGACGTAGCCGCGGTTGGCGAGCACCGAACCGAGCGTCTCGGCGAGCTCCGAGGTGCTGTCGCCGGGGTGCGGCGAGGGGCGCCAGCGGAAGTCGTTCCCGCAGGAGCCGAGGGGGTAGGGGGTGAGGCCGGGGTCGCCGGTGAGCTGCACGATGGGGGCGCTGACCATCACGTGGCCGTGCCGGTCGACGACGGCGTTGACGGTCCCCGGCCGCCCGGTCACGAAGCGGGAGACCCGGACCGGGCGTCGTCCCAGGGGCGCAGCCCGTTCGGCCCACTCCTGGGCGGACCGCACGCGCCAGGTGGTCTCCCCGGCGTGGCCGCGCGCGGACTGGACGACCAGATCGGGGCCGTGCACGGCGGCCTGCTCTTCGTACGAAGACGCCGACGGGACCACCTTGGCGGGGGAGGGGACGGCGACGCCGGCTTCCTCGGCGATCGCGGCGAGGGCGAGCTTGTTCTCCAGCCCCTGGCCGACGCGGGCGGGGGCGTGCGCGAGGTCGGCCCCCAGTTCGGCGGCGCGGGCTTCCAGGCGGGCGTTGGGCTTGAAGCAGATCAGGGTGTGGGGGCGCTCCTGGATCGCTTCGACGATCGGCGGATGCTCCAGCAGACGCGCCGTCGACAGAATCTCCAGGTCCGGCGGCATGAGGATCGGCTCGGCCAGGCCGGCGTCGGCGAACGCGGCGCGGTGCCGGTCGTCTCCGTAGGTCGCGACTCGGGCCTCTGGCAGGACCTGGTTGAGCAGCAGAGCGTCCCACTCCAGGTGGAACAGGATGAACGGCGCGCGCTCGGTCACGCCGGCTCCAGGCTGAGCACGTCGACGAAGTAGTCGCGCACCTCGAGGTAGGAGCCGAGCGCCACGGGTTCGGGGTGCTCGTCGGTGAGCTCGGGCGGGGGGCGGTGCGCGCCGGTGATGACGGCGACGACGTCAGCTCCCTCCAGTCCCGGCATCGCGGCGAGGCCGGCGAGCACGCCGCCGCCTTCGGGGGCGACGTCGATCGCGGCGTCGGTCAGCTTCGCCATCCAGCGTTCGACATCCGGTCCAGGCACCGCCACGGCGCCTCCTCCGGAGTCCACCAACCGTTGGGCGAGGGCCGCGGCGTGGGGCGGGTTGCGGATGCCGAGGCGGCCGGCGGGGCTGGACGGGTCGGCGGTGATGCCCGGCTCGAGGATGCGCACGATGCCGATGCATTCGCCCGACTGGACCGCGATCAACCGGGGCGCCCGCCCCAGCGCGGCGAACCCGTCGGCCAGGCCCTCCATGGAGATGCCCGACGAGCTGAAGGTAGCAACGACGTCGGCTTCCGGGGCCTGCTCGGCGATCTCCCCCGCCAGCGAGCGGTAGCCCACGGACGCGGTGGGATCGCGGGTGCCGCGGAGGTCCTGGAGCCCGAACACCCGCGCCGCGTAGCGGGCGAAGTTGATCGGCTTGACCGTCTCCACCACCACCGCTTCGGAGGCGAGGAGGCGGGCGCGCTTGCCGTGGTCGGTGCCCGGGGCGACGAACGCGACGAGGCGGTCGCCGGTCATGCGGCAGGCGGCGGCCGCGGAGACGGCGGCGTTCCCCGACGAGGAGAGCACCAGCGTTCGCGGCTCGTCTCCCCGGTGTCGAACCACCTGGTAGAGCACCCCGCGGTCCTTGTGAGAGCCGCCGGGGTTCCGGTCTTCGCGCTTGAGCCGGAGTCGGCCGAGGCCAAGCTCGGCGGCGAGCGCGGGTGCGTCCTCCAACGGGGTCGGCTCGGTGCCGAGGATCCAGCCGTGCTTACGGGCCCGTTGGGCAGGGACACCGTCGTCGTCGAAGAGGCGGGCGTACCGCCAGATCCCGTCGCCCGCGGGTTCGGTCACGAAGGCTTGTTGAGCGCCGCTTCGACCCGCCGCGCAAACGTCGCGCCCGGCTCGATGTAGCGCGAATGGAAGAAAGCGCAGCCGGGCGACAGGAGGATCGCCGTGCCCGGCGCGGCGCTCTCGGCGGCGTGGGCGATCAGCGAATCCAGGTCGTGGAAGTTCTCGACCGGCACTCGCCCGTCCAGCTGCAGCATCAGCGCGTCCGTGCCCGTACCGGGGAGGGCGAGGATGACGTCGCAGAACTCGGCCGCGGCTTCCGCCATGCCGGAGTAGTCCATGCCTTTGTCGTCGCCGCCGACGATCAGCACGACGCGCCGTCCGGTCGAGGCGATGGCGCGGATGCCCTGCTCCGCGGCGGGCGCGGTGGTGGCCTGGATGTCGTAGATCCAGCGAATCCCCTCACGCTCCGCCACCGGCTCGAGGCGGCCGGGGAGCGCTTCCACCGTAGGGATGGCCTCGCCGATGCGGGCCGGTTCGATGCCGGCGGCCGCGGCCGCGCAGATCGCGGCGAGCATGTTCAATCGGTTGTGGATGCCCGGCAGGGCCATCTCCTCGAGCCGGCCGACGCGCTGGATCTCCGTGCTCCGAGGCCGTCGCAGGCAAGCCCAGCCGTCTTCGTCGACCCAGGCCAGCCCGTCGAGCCCGAACCCGGGGGGCGGCGCCGCCCCGAACCGCCACAGCGTGGCTCCGGTCGCCCGGATCGACTGGGTGTGCCGGCGGCACATGGAGTCCACCGCCGACAGCACCACCTGACCGCCCGCGCTGACTCCGTGCGCGAGCCGGAGCTTGGCGCGCACGTAGTTCTCGAAGGTGCCGTGGTCCTCGATGTGGTTCCGCGTGATGTTCGTGATCACCGCGATGTCGACCGTCGGGCTGCGGTCTCGCAGGTGCCGGTTGCTGACCTCCCAGAGCAGGACGCCGCCCAGCCCCGCGGCCTGCACGGCCTCCAGGGAGACCTGCTGGGCGCGGTCGTTGCCGCCCTGCAGGACCTGCCGTCCGCGCCCCAGCCCGGTGGTCAGGATGTGCCGGATCATTGCCGCCGTGGTCGACTTGCCGTTGCTCCCGGTGACGCCGATGCGGGTCCCCTCGAACAGGTCCAGGGCGAGGTCGGCGAGCCCGATGAGCTGCGCCCCGCGGGCGAGCGCGCGGGGGATCTCGTTGGTGTTGGCGGGGTAGTTGAACCAGTTCTGGGACGCGAGGATCACCTGCGCGAACTCGATCCCGCCGAGGTAGTCGTCGCCCAGCCGCAGGTCGATCGGGAGGCGGCGCAGCTGCGTCAGCATCTCCTCGCGGACCGGGCGCTCCCAGGCGGTGTTGTTCTTGCGGAACGACTTGGCGAAGGCGCGCGGGTCGGCGGCGAAGTCGTGGGCGATGAGCCCCTCGATGCCGCAGTGCCCCGCGAGGAAGAGCAGGAGCGAGACCCCTTCGGCCCCGGATGCTCCCACTACGTGCACCCGCTGATCCGCGAGGGACTGCAGGATGGCCCCGCGAGGGGGACGGCTGGCCGCGTTCATGCGTCCCTCCAGGCGATCGGACGGCGCGCGCCGACGAACCGGTAGCGCTCCAGGAACGTGCTCAGCGGCTCCTCCATCACCTGGTTCCGGGTCAGGCAGGAGTGGACGACGGTGGTCGTCTCTTCGGCGGGGAGGGCGAGGCCGACGTGGGACAGGCCCTTGTTCCGGCCCTTGACGAAGACGAGGTCGCCGGGCGCGATCGAGCCGGCCCCGACCCGGTCTCCCAGGCGGCGCTGGTCGCCGGTGTGCTTGGGCAGCAGCACGCCGGAGGCCTGCCACACCAGCGACTGAACGAGGCCGCTGCAGTCGGCGGCGTGCTCGGTGTTGCCGCCCCAGAGGTACGGACGGCCGAGGCGGGCGCGGGCCCGGCGGGCGGCGTCCTGGAGTCCCGTGGGTCGGTCGGCGGTGACGGCGGTGCCGGCGAGGGCGCGGGCGATGTCCCCCCACGGGTCGGCGTCGGGAGCCGCGTCGGCGAGTCGCTCGGCGTCGACCCAGCCCAGGGTCCCGTCGGGGATCTGGACGAGCGCGCGGCGCGCCTGGACGGCGAAGCGGCGGACGTGCGCGGGGGGCGACCACTGCGTCTGGCGGTCGTCGCCGTCGGCCTGGCGGTGCAGGTCGATGGCGTCACCCGGGGTCAGCGCGGCCCAGCGGTGTTCGGTCCACGTCGAAGCGAGGTCGGACAGGATGGTGGGGGCCGGCGCCTCGCCCACGGTGCTGCCGATCGCGTCGGCGTACACGCGGGCCTGAGCACGGACGAGCACGCCGCCGGAGACGGAGATCGCGCCGTCGGTCCAGGCCCACTTCGTGGTGTCGACGACGACCGGCCAGCCTTCAGCGAGCTGGCGGCGCGCGTCGAGGACGGCGACCCGGAGCGCTTCCCGCACCCGCTACTTCTCCTCTTCCTCGAACACCTCGATGCGGAGGGGCGTTCGGGAGACGAGTTCGAGCTCGACGGCGCAGTGATCGCAAACGAGCAGCTCGCCTTCGATGGCGTCCGCGGGGATCGGCACCGCGGTGGTGCATTCGGGGCAGGGAGTGGTCACAAAGGGGGTCTACCGAGGCGGTGGGGCAAGGTCAAGCGAGGTGAGCGCGGGTGGGATCGACGCCCGTGGTGCCAGGAGCGGAGATCCGGGTCGCGAGGGCCTGGTGTTCCGCTCGCCCGACCGCATCGGCGAGGTCGGCGGAAGAGGCGGGGCGCGGGGGGGCGCTCGCGGCGGCGGCGGCGAGGCGGGCGGCCGACTCGTCGCAGCGGGCGGCGAACGCGGGATCGGCGGCTGCTTCGGCGCGGAAGTGGGCGGCGGTCGCCTCGATGGCGTCGAGGTCGCGGCAGATCAGCACGCCGTCCACCCCCGCCCGGACCGCGGCAGCGCAGGCCTCGGGGATGCCGCGGCGTTTGGCGATGGCGCCCATCTCCATGTCATCGGTGAGTACGACCCCGGAGAAGCCCAGCTCCTTCCGCAGCACGTCGGTCATGAGCCGCGGCGACAGCGTCGCGGGGTGCTCGCGATCGAGGGCGGTGACGATGTGGGCGGACATGATCATGGGGATGCCGGCGTCGGCGGCGGCGGCGAACGGAGCGATGTGGTCGCGGCGCAGTTCGTCTTCGTCGAGCTCGCAGACGGGCAGGTCGATGTGGGAGTCGACGGTGACGTGTCCATGCCCCGGGAAGTGCTTGGCGCAGGAAAGCAGGCCTGCGTCGGCGATGCCGTCGGCGAAGGCGAGGCCGAGCTCGGCGACGCGCTTGGGATCGTCCCCGAACGAGCGATCGCCGATGGCGTCCGTGGTGCCCTCGAAGCGGACGTCCAGCACCGGGGCGAAGACGAGGTTGAAGCCGACCGCGCCGATCTCCGCGGCGAGGGCTCGGCCGACGTTCCGGGCGAGGCTCGCGTCGGCGGAGGCGCCCAGCCGGGCCATCGGGGGCCAGACGGTGAGCGGGGCCTTGAGTCGGGCGACCCGACCCCCTTCCTGGTCGACCGCGAGCAGCGGCGGGGGGCCGACGGTTCCGGCCGTCAGGCCCGCGAGCAGCTCGTGCACCTGGGCGGGGGACTCGACGTTTCGGCCGAAGACGATGAAGCCTCCGACCCCGAGCTTCAGCAGCGGCACGACGCCCGGATCGTCCGCGCGGGTGCCGACGAAGCCGGCGAGGATCAAACGCGCGGGATCCACGCTCACGCCGCGAACTCGTTGAGCTCGATGAGCACGCCGCCGGTGTCCTTGGGGTGGAGGAACATCACCCGGCTTCCGTGGGCGCCGGGCCGTGGAGCGTCGTACAGGAGCCGAACTCCGAGGCCGCGGAGGCGCTCGCACTCGGCCTCGATGTCGTCGACCTCGAAGCAGAGGTGGTGGATGCCGGGGCCGCGGCTGGCGAGGAACTTGCCCACCGGGGTGTCGGGCCCCATCGCCTCCAGCAGCTCCACGCGGGACTCGCCGACGGGGAACATCGCCACCCGGGTCTTGGCCTCGTGGACGTCCTCGCGCCCATCTTCGATCAAGCCGATGCCCTCGGGCCCCCACTTGGCGGCCCCTTCATCGAGGGTTCGCACGGCAATGCCGACATGATGCAGTCGCTTGAACATGGGTCCTCTACAATGCGGCGATGGCTACGCGGTTCTCCGTCCGGATCACTCGCTTCGACGACCGCCAAGCGTTCCGGCGGGTGGTCGATTTCCTCGGGGGACTGTACCCGGATCGCACCGTCGCGGACTTCGAGACGGCGCTCGCGCGCACGCCCTGCACGCTGTCCCACAACGCCGCCGAGGCCACCGCGGACGCGCTTCAGACGTCTCTGGAGAAGCGGGGTGCGCACGTGATGCTCATCCCCACCGATCTGGTGACTGGGGGCAAGGTCACGGCGGTGGCGAGCACGATGGGGTTGAGCCCGGAGATCGATCTGAGCTTCCTGGACCAGACGCGGAAGAAGGCGGCGACGGGCCGCCCACCCCACGGTGCCGTCGAACCCCCGCGCGAAGAGTGACTGAGTATCCCTTCGCCCCCGCGCTCGCCGCTTCGGGCGTCGCGGGCCGGGTCTCGGCGGTGGTGGTTCACTACCGCGGGATCGACGACCTGACCGCCTGCGTCACCGCCCTGACCCGATCCGACTGGCCGGACCTCGAGATCGTCGTGGTGGACAACGGATCCAGCGACGGCGTGCCCTCGGAGCTCCCGGTCCGGCGGGTCGTGCTGCCTTCGAACGTCGGCTTCGCGGCCGGGGCCAACGCGGGCATGCAGGCCACCACCGGCGCGTGGATTCTCCTGATCAACCCGGACGCCGAGGCCGCCCCTGACTGTGTTCGGGCGCTCGTGGAGGCCGACGTCGACGCCGCCACGGCGCGCGTGGTGCTTCGCGACGATCCCGACCGGCTCGACAACTGCGGGCACGACCTCTACCCCGACGGCCTCAACTGGTGTCGGGGCCGGGGGGAGACCGCGTCGGGCCGCTACGAGGAGTCCGAGGACGTGCTCCTGTTCAGCGGCGCGGCGGTGCTCCTGCGGCGCTCCGCGCTCGCGCGGGTGGGCCTCTTCGACCCCTCCTACTGGGCCTACGGGGAGGATGCGGACCTGTCCCTGCGCCTCGCCGCCCGGGGCCTCCGGTGCCGGTACGTCCGGGACGCGGAGGTGACGCACGCGGTGGGGGGGAGCTTCGGCAAGCTGTCCATGCGGAAGGTCTTCCTCGTGGAGCGGAACCGCGCTCGGGTGGCGGTCACCCACCTCCCCGCGGGGTGGCTCGCGGCCTCGCCCCTGTGGACCCTGGCGCGGCATGCGGTCATGGCCCGGGGGGCAGCCAACGGCGATGGACTCGCCGCGTCCTGGAGTCCGGCCCAGCGTGCGCTCCTGCCGGTGGTGGTAGCGGCGGCCCACGCGGCCTCGGCGTGGGACCTTCCCGGCGGTCTTCGTCGCCGCCTGGCCCGCGGCGGCCGGCTCGACCGCCGTCGCCTCGCCGCGGCGCGAGCCCCCCTCGCCTCCCTCGCGTCCCGCCCCGCGGGCGCCTAGGCGAACAACCCCGCGATCGTGCCCCTGACGAAGGGAACGAGGCCGACGACGCCGACCGATCGGGCGGTCCACGCGGCGCCGTAGGCCGCGGTCGTGATCAAGCGGGGGCCTCCGCCCATCTTCCGCGCCAGCAGGGTGTGGCTCCGCCCCAGGTGGAACGCGGCGTCGGGGGAGCGGTGGGAGCGGGTGCCCCCGCCGCGGTGGCGGACACGGGCGTCGCGGGCGACGACGGCGCCGCCGGCGCGGCGGCACAGGTCCACGTCCTCCATGTAGAACTGGAATCGCTCGTCGAACCGGCCCACCGCCTGCCACGCCGCGAGGTCGAAGGCGACGGCTGCGCCCCCCACCGCGGGCACCGCCGTGATCGCGGCGGACGGCTCGGTCTGGATGGCGCGAACCCGTCCGCTGGCCCCGAGATCCAGCCCCGCCTGCTGGATGCCCCCGCCCTCCCAGTCCAACACCACGGCGCCCACGATGGGGTGGTCGTCCAGAGCCGCCGCGAGCACCCCGAGGGTGCCCGGCTCCAGCGCGGTGTCGTCGTTCAGGAGCAGGGCCCGGGGGCCGTGCTTCGCCGCCCACTCGAGGCCTCGATTGGCGCGCACGGCGAACCCGAACGAGTGGTGGATGGGGACATGCTCCGTGCCCGCGGGGCCGGGCTCCTCGGACACGACGTAGATCGGCCCGGCGCCGTCGTCCCGCGCCGAGCGCACGCAGTCCTCCAGCCACAGCGAGCCGGGGGCGGCGGGGATCACGATCGGCAGTGGCGCGGGCATGTCGGTACTCTAGCCGCCGTGCTGCTCCGTCCCTCGATCGCGCTGCTCTTCGCTCTGCTGCTCGTCGGCGCGACCCCGACCGCGGTCACGACCCACGGGTACCTGACCCACATGTCCGGCTCGGTGGCGGCCGAGCGCGAGCGCCTCGACGCGGCCGTGGCGGCCCTCGAAGAGACCACCGACCTGGTGGTCTCGACCGCCGGCGGGAGGGACTCGATCCTGCGGCTCGACCGCGACGCCGAGCGCACCGTGCGCGCCGCGTCGGCCATCGCGCTGAAGACCGCCCGCCTCGCCGAGCTGGCCGATCAGCTGGTGGAAGCAACGCGCTAGAGTCCGCCTCCGCCAAGGAGGCCGCCGTGTATCCCCCCAAGCCCCACATCTCGCAGCACACCCACGTTCCCTCGATCGAGGAGTACGAGCGCCTCTACCGCCGGTCCTTGGATGACCCCGAGGGGTTCTGGAGCGAGCAGGCGCGCAGCCTCACCTGGATTCGCGATCCCGACCACGTGCTCCAGGGCGGCTACGACCACCTCGACTACCGCTGGTTCGTGGGCGGGCAGCTCAACGTTGCGGCCAACTGCATCGACCGGCACCTCGCCGAGCGCGGGGACAAGACCGCCATCATCTGGGCCGCCGACGAGGCGGGCGAGTACACCCACATCACCTACAACCAGCTCCACCGCGAGGTCTGCAAGGCCGCGAACGTGCTCAAGGACCTGGGGGTCCGCAAGGGCGACCGCGTCTGCATCTACCTGCCGATGATCCCGGAGCTCGCCTACACGATGCTCGCCTGCGCGCGCATCGGCGCCATCCACTCCATCGTCTTCGGCGGCTTCAGCGCGGAGGCGCTCCGCGACCGCATCGTCGACGCGGAGTGCTCCGTCGTCATCACCGCCGACGAGGGGCTCCGGGGGGGGCGCACGATCCCGCTGAAGAAGACGACCGACGAGGCGATCTCCGGGGTCGACTGCGTCGAGACCGTGCTCGTGGTCCGACGCACCGGCGCGGTCATCCACATGGTCCCCGACCGGGACCGCTGGTACCACGACGAGATCGCCTTCCAGCGACCCCACTGCCCCGCCGAGCCGATGGACAGCGAGGACCCGCTGTTCATCCTGTACACCTCGGGATCCACGGGGAAGCCCAAGGGGGTGATGCACACGCAGGCGGGCTACCTGCTCTACACGTCGCTGACCCACCGCTACGTGTTCGACCTCCACGAGGACGACGTCTACTTCTGCGCCGCCGACATCGGCTGGGTCACCGGGCACAGCTACATCGTCTACGGGCCGCTGGCCAACGGCGCCACCACGGTGATGTTCGAGTCGACCCCGCTGTACCCCGACGCCAGCCGCTACTGGCGCGTCGTCGAGGACCTCGGGGTGTCGATCTTCTACACCGCCCCGACCGCGATTCGAGCCGTCGCGCGCTCCGGCGACGGCCCCGTCAAGGCCCACGACCGCAGCTCCCTGCGCGTGCTCGGTACCGTCGGCGAGCCGATCAACCCCGAGGTCTGGGTCTGGTACCACGACGTCGTCGGCGAGGGCCGCTGCGCGATCGTGGATACGTGGTGGCAGACGGAGACGGGGGGCATCCTCATCACGCCGCTGCCGGGGGCGACCCCGTGCAAGCCGGGCTCCGCGACGCGCCCCTTCTTCGGCATCGAGCCGGCCCTCGTGGACGACGAGGGCACCATCATCGAGGGCAACGACGTCAGCGGAAACCTCTGCATGCTGCGTCCGTGGCCGAGCCAGGCGCGCACCATCTGGGGCGACCACGGACGCTTCGCCGACACCTACTTCAGCGCCTTCCCGGGCAAGTACTTCACGGGCGATGGCTGCCGTCGGGACGAGGACGGCTTCTACTGGATCACCGGCCGCGTGGACGACGTCATCAACGTCAGCGGTCACCGCATGGGCACCGCCGAGGTGGAGTCCGCCCTGGTCGCCCACGGCGCGGTCGCCGAAGCCGCTGTCGTCGGCTTCCCCCACGAGATCAAGGGGACCGGGATCTACGCCTACGTGCAGCTGAACGACGGCGCCGGGAGCGACGTGAGCGACGCGCTGCGTCAGCAGGTCCGCAAGGTGATCGGCCCCATCGCGACCCCCGACGCGATCCAGATCGTGGGAGGCCTGCCCAAGACCCGGTCGGGGAAGATCATGCGGCGCATCCTCCGCAACGTGGCGAAGGGGGAGTACGGCGACATGGGGGACATCTCGACGTTGGCCGACCCCAGCGTGGTCGAGGCCCTCGTCGCGGGGCACCGCGCTAGAACTTGAAGTCGAACCCGACGGTGTTGAGGATGCGGCTGTTGTTCTTGGGCCGATCCTCGCGGATCCGGCGGTCCATGGGGCCGACCTCGATCCGCATGCCATAGCCCAGCGTCAGCTTCGCCTGGGCGACGGTCAGCCCGAGCCCCCAGGTGATGTACGTCTCCGTGAACTGGCGCTCGCTGTAGAAGCCGCCGCGGATGTGCACCGCCTGCGCGATGGTCCCTTCGACTCCCACGTGCAGGTCCTTGTAGGGCACCTGTTCGCCGTCCCGCAGCTCCACCACGAGGTCGGCCGCCACCTTCAGGATGTTCGGGATGTCCAGGGCCAGCCCCGGAGACAGCCGGACGGGGAACCGCTCCTCCTTGGTGGGGATGAAGTTCTGCACGGAGAAACCGACCACGAGGAAGGGCACCGGCCAGAAGGTGACGCCGCCGTCCAGCGTGAAGAAGGTCCGGTTGTCCCGGATGGCGTACTGCTGCCGCACGATGCGTGCGCTGAGGCCGACGTTGATGCGTCGCTGCCAGATGGCGTAGGCGACCGCGATGTCCCACCGCTGCCAGGTCCGCTTGTCCTCGAGGTCCTCGTCCGGGTTCGTGGGGAACCAGTTCAGATCGGTCTCGGGCTCGAACAGCGGCGAGTAGCGCCAGACCGTGTACTCGGTGCCCAGGGCGAAGTTGCTCGTGCGTGAGTCGAATGCCCCGGACGCGATGATGTGGCTCTTCTCCCGGCCGTAGAACGAGTAGTTCGAGCCGGCGATGTACTGCGGCTTGCCCGCCATCGCGGCGGGGTTCAGGTGCACCGCCGAAGCGTCCACCGCGAGGTTCCGGACCGCGCCGCCCATGCCCATCGCGGCCGGCTCGAAGAAGTCGTCTTCGGCCTGCGCGGTGCTTGACAGCAGCAGGGTCAGAGGGATCAGGAGAACAAGAGTCCGCATTCGAGGCTCGATTGTGACACAGCGCTCATGGTAAAAACCGCCAGAACTGGCGAGGAGCAGGGACAAAGATGGACGCACTACGCATGTGGCAACACCTCGTGCACGAAAACAGTCCCGCCGCCGAGGGGGCCGTGGACGATTACCGTAAGGCGATCGCGCTCGGTTTCGAGGGGCGATGGGACGAGGCCGAGGCGATTCTCGAGGGAAGCCGAGAGCCGCTCGAGAAAGCGGAGGCGCCCGAAGCGGCCGCCGCCAACCACAACCTCGCGGCGCTGCACCAGGAGCGCGGCGACCTGGAGGGGGCGGTGTTCCACTCGGTTCGGGCCGTGTTCCTCTACAACCGCCTGCACGATCTCGGCGGGTTGTACGCGGCGCTGCGCAACCTCGCCGTGATTCACACCTCTCGTGGGGAGACCCACCTGGCGACGGCGGCCCAGCACCAGGCCGCCCGGGCTCGTCGGGAGCTCATCGCGCGGGGACTGCTGTCCGCGGCCGAGGGCGGGCGTGACGCCGCGGGCGAGGAGCTCAAGATCCTGTCGCTGTCGGCCGCGTTGGTCGCTCCCCTGAGCACCGCAGAGGCCGTCTAGACCCCTTCCGTTTGCCCATGGCGTGGGCTAGGGTCCCCGCCATGCGTCTGATCGGCCTCCTGATCGCCGCCCTGTCCATCCTTCCGGGGTGCTTCTGGGGCAGCAGCGAAGCGAACGTCTTCTTCACCGTGAGCGCCGGCAACTACGGCGAGTACGAGGACCTGCTCTACCCGCAGGACCGCGCCGAGGCGTGGGGGGACATCTTCGAGGGTCGCCCGTCGGTCTGCATCGATGGCGACGCCGACAACGGCTGCGCCGGCGGCACCTACGAGCGCAGCGACCTGCTCGAGCTGTTCGTCCCCTACGAGACGGACCGCACCCGCGCGGTGATCACCCAGAAGGGCGATCTGCAAATCACCGCCCACCTCAAGGTCGGCGACGCCTACTCGGTGCTCGCCGCCGACGGGTTCGATGATCTGGAGTACCTCGATACCGCCGATGCCCCCTACTCCCGGCTCGGCAGCGGGTGCGAGCCCGAGCTCGGCTCCGAGGATCGCAGCGGTGTGGGGCGGTGCCTGAAGGCCGAGCTGTCGGACAACCCGCGGGGGTACGGCAAGCTGACCGAGGACCTCCGGCTCGTCATCCTCGTGAACCTCCCCGGCGAGGACGACGTTCGCAGCACCTACTGCCAGGACTACCCGCGCGAGTTCGAGTCGTCGGACTGGACCTACCCGCTCACCCGCAAGGTGAACTACAGCGCCCACCTGCCGACGGAGGCGGACCCTGACCACTACACCGACTCCGAGGGCGACGAGCCGCCGCTGCCGCAGTGCGACATCGAGGCCTACGCGAGCGTGCAGCTCGGCTTCGAGGTCTTCACGGCGGAGTACTTCGGCGAGAACGCCGAGGACAACTCATTCACGATCGACCGAACCAACGATCCCTGCACAGGCTCCGATTGCGGCGATCCCATCTTGGGAACGTTGGAACTGGAGGATCTCGTGCTGCCGGGAGAGGACGGCTCCCCGCACGCCGCGGGCCGCTACCGCATCTCGTTCGTGTCGGACCGATTCGCGTCCCTGGACGGCCGAATTGAGGCGATCGGCAGCTTCGACACCAAGGTCCGCCGCGATCCCGAAGAGCTCGAGGAGCCGGCGCGTCAGTTGGATCTGGATGAGGACGACGGGGGCCTCTAGCTGTCGTGACCAGGGCCGTTGTTCCGGTTTGACGAGTCAATCCGGGAGATGGGCGGTTGATGCCCGATGCCTCCGTGGAGGCGCTGGTGATTGTAGTAGTTGAGCCAGTCCCAGAGGCGTTCGTTTCGCTCGGC
>JAAESI010000287.1 GCA_024229515.1 Pseudomonadota bacterium
AGAAGCGCTTGAGCAGTACAGATGTTCGATGTCGCTTTCTCGCGGCGGATGTGTTGCTCACGAGTTTGCATTGCCATACGTAGTGCTTGGTTACCGTGCGTATCGATAGAAACACCGATTACACGACCTGGCATTGTACGCTTGTGCTTTTCACGAGTTGCCATGAATGCAGCGTGTGGACCGCCGTAACCCATAGGAACACCGAAGCGCTGAGCTGAACCGATTACTACGTCTGCGCCCATTTCGCCAGCAGGCTTAAGTAGAGCAGAAGCAAGTAGATCTGTTGCAACGGTTACAAGCGTTTTGTTTGCCTGAGCTTTTGCAATGACGTCTGTTAGGTCACGAACTTCGCCTGTTGTACCAGGGTATTGAACTAACGCACCAAATACGTCTTGCTCTGGAAGTGTTTCAAGAGCGCCAACCATTACTTCAAAACCGATGTACTCAGCACGAGTTTTAACAACTTCTAGTGTTTGAGGGTGAACATCGTCAGCAACGAAGAATACTTTGCTCTTGCTTTTACCAGCACGCTTACACAGTGTCATTGCTTCGCCAGCCGCTGTCGCTTCATCA
>JAAESI010000288.1 GCA_024229515.1 Pseudomonadota bacterium
CCACGAGCGCTCGTCGAAGGCCAGGACATCGGGGAAGACAGTCAGCTGGTCAGCGGGAGCAGCCACCGAGCACAAGACCGCGGCGCGAGGCTGCGAGCTGAGCTCCACGAAGAAGGCTCCTTCGGCGTCCGACTCGCCGAACTCGGCCTCAGCCAGCATCATGGGCGTGCCCGGCGCAGCTTCCGAATTGGCGATGCGCGACACAAGCCCGATCACGTCGTTGTCCGTCGCGGAGAAGGCGGCCTCTGCCTCCAAGCCGGTGACCAGGGCCTGGTAGCCGGCGTCGTTGCTCTGCAGCGCGTCGACCACGGAGCGGAGCCTGAACGCGAAGACGCCACCCACGGCAACGGAGTCGTCTGCAACCGAGACAGTGACGACACGCGACACTTCAGTCATGCCGTCCGCCTCGGAGAAGGTGATCGTGGAGCCAGGGACGGACGAGAGGCCGTCGCGCGACCGCACCGCGATGGTCGGGTGCGGCAGCAGGCCAGCGACGCATTGGGTCGTTGCGCCAGTGGCAGAGGCGCAATCGGTGGCGTCAAAGCAGGCGCTGGTGAAGTCAGCGGCCAGGCGGAACGCGGCCTGCGCATCAGCCTCGCCTCCGGCAATCACGCCGTCGTCAACAGAAGCACAGTATCCAGACGAGACCTCGAGCTGCAGGGTCACGGAGCCGGCACCGGAGCCGGCACTGCCGGTCACGAAGGGGGCCGCGCCAATGGACACTGAGAAGCTGGCGGGCTCGCTGCCGCCCTCGGCGATCTGCTGGGCGCTTCCAGTGGCGCTGACGAGGGCGACTGACGGCATGTCATCGTCCTCGACCGCGATGCTGGGGCTGGGCAGGGTGAGCGAGGCAAGGAAGCCGCGGTCCGCAGTCTGCTGGGCGTTGAC
>JAAESI010000289.1 GCA_024229515.1 Pseudomonadota bacterium
CAAGTCACCTTGGTCACCCGATGAACCGGTGTAGCCTAGTGCGTTGTCTTTCATCACATCATCAATGGTTTTGTACCAGTATTCCCAGCCTTGACCACCGTAGTGAATACGCATGATTTGATCATCGTGGATCCACTTACGGAAGCTGTCCCAAACCTCAACCCACTCAGGAGAGTCAATCAGCACTTTCTTACCGTCATCACTGATGATCTTAGCGCCGTTAGAAAATGCCGCATCAATCATGTTGTCTTGACCCCACATCGGCTCCCAGCCGTAGAAGGTCACATTACCTTTCTCATCACGTTGTGTGACTTTCTCTGCGACCTTAGCCACGCCTTGCCATGTCTTTAGATCTTGCTCAGTAAAGCCGTTATCTGCCAACACCTGCTTGTTGTAGTAGAACACTTGAGTTGTGCCGTAAGCAGGTAGACCGATGATAGTGCCATCTTCTGCCGTCACTTGATCTTTAAACGCGCCGATGAAATCAGAGAAGTTGAACTCTTCATCCATGAACGGCGTTAGGTCACGGCTCAAACCTCGTCCATGCATCGCTTCC
>JAAESI010000290.1 GCA_024229515.1 Pseudomonadota bacterium
AGCAGCAGCAGCGGGATGATCCCGACGAAGTAGACGAGCCGCCAGCCCAGGTCGGTGGAGACCATCAGGGGCATCAGCCCGGCGCAGGTGATGGCGCCGAACGCGCTGAAGGCCTGGAGCACGCCGATGACGGTGCCGCGCCGGTCGGCGGGGTACTCCTCGGCGGCGTACACGGTCGCGGTGGCCCACTCGCCGATGAGGAAGATGCGGGCGATGAGCTGGCACGCGCCGAACATCCAGACGTTTGGCGACAGGCCGGACAGGAACGTGAAGGTCGCGTAGCCGAGGATCGTGATCGACAGCACGGTCTTGCGGCCCCACTTGTCGGCCTTGCGGACGAGCACCCAGGCCAGGACGGTGCCCAGGTTGATGACGGCCAGGAGGGTGCCGATGGCGGCGTCCGGCAGATCCCACTCGGCCTTCAGATCGCTGAGGATCAAGGTGAGGGCGAAGAAGTCGAAGCCTTCGAAGAACGTCGCGACGCTCAGAAAGACGAAGAGCTTGATCTGATAGGGGGTGAACTTCGACTTGGTGGGGGTCTCGGCCATGAAGCGCCGACTCTACCCCTGGGCGAAGTCCTGGAGCAGGTGCCGACGCTGAAGGCTGCGCAGCTTGGCGAGGGACTTGAGCTCGATCTGGCGGATGCGCTCGCGCGTGACGCCGTAGTCCTGCCCGATGGATTCGAGGGACCGGGGCTCGACCCCGTCGAGGCCGAAGCGCTGGCGCAGGATGTCCTGCTCCTTTTCCGTGAGGAAGGCGAGAGCGGCCTTCACCTGCGTGCCCAGGTCGATGACGTCGAGCCGGTCGCCGGGCTGCTCGACGCCCACGGCGGGCACGATGTCCGACAGTGTGGCGTCGCCGTCCTCGCCCACGGGCATGTCGAGGCTGGCGGTGGGGCGGACCATGCGGAGGTGCTCATCGATGTCCTCGATGGTCATCTCCATGGCCTCGGCCAGCTCGGCGCGGCTGGGCTCACGGCCGAACACGCGGTTGAGCTCCTTGGCCTTGGACTTGATCCGGCCGATGAGGTCGACCTTGTAGATCGGCACGCGGATGGTGCGGGCCTGGGACTCGATGCAGCGAACGACCGCCTGGCGGATCCACCAGGTGGCGTAGGTGCTGAACTTGAAGCCGCGGTGGTACTCGAACTTCTGAGCCGCCCGCATCAGGCCGATGTTGCCCTCCTGGATGAGGTCGGACATGGGCACGCCGCGCCACGAGTACTGGCGGGCGATGCTGACGACGAGGCGGAGGTTGCACTGGACCATTTTGGCCAGCGCCGCTTCCTGCTCCGCGGGTGTGCCTTCCATGCACAGGCGCGCAGTCTCGTATTCCTCGTCCCGCGTGAGCAGGTTGTGGGTGCCCATTTCGCCCAGGTACTGATCGAGAACCTGGCTCTTGTCGTTGTCCTTGAAGGCCATGCAGTCGTCCGTTTGGCTAATTATGGACTAGGTTGGTCCATAATTGATCCAGTGCATCCATTCGTCAATGGGTCTTGCGATACTCCTGGGCATCCCAGGGATTCCTCCAGATTTGAAGCTCGCGATCGCGGTGTTCATCGGGTTCGTCTCGGTGCACCTGCTGTTGTTGCTTGGCACCTTCGACATCTACGACCTGGAAGAGACCGAGTACGGCAACGTCGCCGTTGCGGCGATGGACGGACAGCTGAAGCCGTCCGGGTATTCCACCCTTTCGACGGATCCTTCTCAGGGCGATGCGCTGATGAGCGGAGCGGGGCGGAGGCGTCGCACGGTCTGGTCGATGGAGCTGACGGTCGTGCCGTTCTTTGCGGTGCTGGGCAGCTCGATGCTGGCGCTGAAGGTGTGGGCCTTGTTCGGGGGCGGGCTGTGGGCCGCGATCTGGTTCCTCGTGGCGCGTCGCGTGACCCCGCGGGCGCCTCCCTGGGCGGCGGTGTTGTTGTTCGTGCTGCCGTTGCCGTTGGTGCAGCGGGCGGCGATCTCGGCGACCTCGATCACGGCCCACCTGGGGTCGTCGGCGTGGCACGGGCTGTCGTTGCTGTTGGCGTTGTGGGCGCTGGCGGGCGCCTCGGCGGAGGCGGACGGCCCCCCCTCACCGCGGCGACGGGCGTTGCTCCTGCTGGGGTCGGGACTGGCGGCGGGCTGGGGCCTGCACTGCTCGTTCTCCCTGGCTCCGCTGTTGCTGGGGGTGGTCTTCGTGGCGTGGCGGGCGGCCCCGATCTGGGGCGTGCCGTTGTGGGGTGCGGCGACGCTGCCCGGGCTGGCGATCCTGTACCGCTTCCGGGACGTCAGCCGGGACGGGGACGTGGACCTGATCACGGCGCTGACGGGGCTGTCGGAGGGGAGCGCGTTTCGTGAGGGCGTGAGCCTGGCGGACAGCGTGGTCGGCTCGGCGCTGTACTGGCCCGGGTTCGCGAACTACGCGTACGAGGGCTCGGAGGCGTACTACGCGACCATCCCCTCGGCGACCTACGGGGTGGCCTTGCTGGCGGTGATCGCGGCCGGGATGGCGTTCGCGCGGCGGGCGAAGCGGGGTGGCGAGGCGCAGCCCCCGGAGGCGTCCACGACGGTGGCGCGGATCGCGTGCTGGCTGTCGTTCGGCGGGTTCTGGCTGACGTTCCTGAAGGCGGGCTTCGTGTTGGACCCGGGGTTCTTCGACGGCCTTCGGTACCTGCTCCCCCTGGCGCCGGCGCCGTTGCTGTTGGCGGCCGCGGCGGCGTCGCGGCTTCCGCCCAAGACGGGCGTGGCGTCGGTGGGGCTGTTGCTGTTCGGGCACGTGCTGGGGTTCGCGATGCTGTTCCAGCCGTCGGTGTTCCCGGCGCCGTGGGGATCGCTGGCCGGCTACGAGCCGGTGGTGATGAAGGCGTGGATGACGGGGCCGGTGGACATGTACGGCCCGATTCCGGGGGCTCGGTTCGAGCGCTGGGGGGTGTGGTCGGGCATCAGCGCGGCGCGGCGGGGTCCCGAGGAGGCGGCCGAGCTGGACCCGCCGGATCGGATGAATCCGGACGACTGGCGGCACGGGCTCGGCATCGGGCTCGCGCTCACCCACACCGGGGACGAGCCCTGGCCGTACCCGACGGACGCGTTGCTGCTGGAGGGCGCGGCGTGGGGGACGGCGTACGCGGGATGCTCGACGTCGACGCGCAAGGCGTTGCTGGAGGCGGCCGAGGACGACGCCCCGGTCTGGTACGGCATCGGGCGCGCCGACCTGTACTGCCGATCGTACGAGGGCGGGATGGAGGAGCAGATCCCGGCTGCCTTCCGCGGGGACTATGCGCGGGGGTTGGAAGACGCCTGGGTGAAGGACTACGCGCCGGATGCGGTGCCGTTGCAGGGCGTGCGGCCGGGGATTCGGATCTACTGACGGGGCGGAACTAAGTGGGGTGAGGTCGTCGACCTGGCCCGGGTTGGTTCCGGTGTGGGGAACGAACCGGGGTGAGGTCGTCGACCTGGCCTGGGTTGGTTCCGGTGTGGGGAACGAAGTGGGGTGAGGTCGCCGACCTGGCCCCGTTTGCGTCGCTACCAGCCCCCCGGATCGACCCGGTAGACCCCGCAGTCCGTCGCCACCATCAACCGCCCCTGCGCATCCGTCGCCAGATCGCGGGCCTCCCCACACAGCGGCAACGCCCGCCGCCGATACGGCGCCTTCGCCTCGATGCTCCAGATCAGCCCCGTGTACGCCGCCGCCGCCCACACCCGGTCGTGCACCGGGTCGTACGTCATCGCCCGCACCCCGAAGCTCAGCCGCACGCGATCTTGCGTCGCCAACGTCGTCGGATCGAGCACCAGCACCTCGCCCTCGATGAACCGCCCCACCCAGAGCGCCTCCGGCTCGGGCACCCGGGTCACCGTCCAGTTGAACGGACCCAGCAGCCGGCTCGCCACCTCATCCCCCGAGGGCCAGTCCCACGCGGTGATCCGCGGGTCCTCCCACAGCGACACCCCGACCAGCCGATCCGGCCCCGCGAACGCGCCCGTCTCGATCCGGTTCGTCAGGGCGATCTCCTGGATCTTGCTCCGCTCGGTCGGCCGCAGCCGGTCCGCCCCGGAGCGGTTCTCGCAGCCGATCAGCACGTCGTCCGACCCCGGAATCGGGATCCACGACGACACCCAGCAGTTCGGCATCGGCAGGTACGCGGGCTTGTCCCCGGCCGCCCGATCCGCGTCCGTCTCGCCCATCCCGGGGAGCCCCCGCGGCCCGTGCTCGCCCTCGATCGCGAGGAACACCAACCGCGCCTCCGGGGTGCTGCTCGAGGTCACCGCCACGTACATCGTCCCGTCCGCGTCGGGCCCGCCGAGCTCCTCGACGTGCTCCACCCCCAGCGCCTGCAGGTCCCACCGCTGAACCGACCCGTCCGGCCCCACCCGGCCGATCTCCCGGCGGCACCGGTCCGTCCAGTACGCGCTGCCGTCGTCCGTCGTCACCATGCCGAAGCCGCACTCGACGTCGGCCAGCCGCTCGACCCCGTCCGGCAGCGTCGTCGGCGCCGTCCACATCGCCACCGTGAAGCCCCGCGCCAGGCACAGCCCGCTCCACGCGACGATCGGGATCGCCCACGCGGCGATCTGCCGCGGATCCAGCACCCCGAAGGGGCCCCGCCGGGGGAGCTTCCGCCCCAGCACCATCGGTCCCGCACCCGCCGCCAACAGCAGCATGCCGATGGCCGACAGCGCCGCCGCGATGCCCAGCTGGCCCGGCGCCGCGAGGAAGGCCGCGACCACGATCACGGCTCCCGCTCCGGCGGCTCGGAGTGGAACGTCCCGACCGACTCCATCCCGCCGAGCCCACCGCCAGACCAGCAGCGCCCCCGGCGCCCCGGCCGCGATCAGCCAGACCCCACCCGAAGTCCAGGGCGACGATCCCGGGCCCTGAATCCAGACCTCGGCCACGCGGAACACCGGGTTTCGATACGACGCCCCCTCCCACAGGGACGTCACCCCGTAGTAAGCGACCGCCGCGGAGACCCCCGCCACCGCGGCCCGGCGCAGCCGGTTGCTCGGCGCCCGCCACCCGCCTTCGTCCTCGGCCGGCTTGCTCGGACCGTGGACCCACAGCCCCGTCCCGCAGGCCAGCGCGAGGCCGCCCCAGAACACCAGCCGGTCCACCGACGCACCCACCGCCACCACCGCGCTGACGGCGACGAGGCCGAGCGCGACGAGCACCATCTCCGGCACATCGACCAGCGGCTGCAGCGGCCGCGGCAGCTTTCGGTCCCAGGTGCTCCCGAAGAGAACCAGCGCCGTCCCCACCAGCAGCGGCACCTCCCACCACCCGATCAGGCCCGTGTCGATCCGCGACGTGCGCGGCTCGAAGCTCTCCAGCCACAGCAGGATGTCCAAGAGCAGGTCGAGCGCGAGGTGCTGCTGCAGGCCCCCCCAGGGCGTCCAGATCCCCAGGCCGGCGGCCAGGATCGATGGCGCCAGGACCACGACGAGGGCAACGATCAGCAGACGCCGCAGCACCCGGGGAGTGTAGAGCACACGAGCCGCCCCTCGCCTCGCCCGCGCCCCGGGTTCGCATCGGACCGGGCCCCCGCGAGCGGAATGGGCGAAGATGCAGCGCGATGAGGTGGGCCCTGCTGATGCTGTCGCTCGTGGCCTGCGGCACCGTTCCGCCGTCCGACGACGACGACGACTCGACCTCCGCGCCCCCCGACGACCTCCCCGACGGCCCCGAGGCGACGTTGACCTGGTCCGCCTACACGCCCTGCGACGAACCCGACAGCTCGGCCTGGCTCCCCTTCGAAGACGTCACGGACGCCGCCGGCATCGCGTACGCCGCCGCCACCTACGACTGGCCCCCGCCCCCGGACGCCTACAACACCCTCGACGTCGAGATGACCGGCGGCTTCGTGGTCGGCGACCTCGACGGTGACGGACACCACGACCTGCTCTTCACCGACGGCGCCGCCGCCCCGCGCCTGTTCCTCGGGGACGGGGCCCTGACCTTCCAACCCGCCGACGCCGCCGCCCGCGGCATCCCCACGGACCGCTTCCTCACCGGCGCCTCCGCCGCGGACGCCGACGGCGACGGAGACCTCGATCTGCTCCTGCTTGCGAGCACCGAGAACGTCTTCCTCCGCAACGACGGCAGCGGCTCATTCACCGACGCGAGCATCGAGACCGGCCTCGCCGGGGGCCCCGTGCGCTCGGCGTCGGCGGCGTGGGCCGACTACGACCAGGACGGTGACCTCGACGTCTTCGTGGCCAACGACGGGGTCGGCTCGGGGGAGTCCCTCAGCGAGTACGAACCACACCGCGACGCGCTCCTGCAGCAGCAGCCAGACGGCACCTTCGAGGACCGCATCGACGACGCGATCCCCCTCGCCGACGACGGCCACGGCTTCATCGGCGGCTGGTTCGACGCCGACGGTGACGGCGCGCTCGACCTCTACGTCGTCAACGACCTCGCCAACGGCGTCAACGGCAAGCCGCCCAACCTGTTCGTCCGCAACCTCGGGGCGGGTCAGTTCGAACCCGCACCCGAGGCCGGCCTCGACCAACCGATGCTCGGCATGGGGCTGGCCATCGGCGACTACGACAACGACGGCGATCCCGACCTGCACGTCTCCAACGTCGGCATGACCCTGCTGGCGCGGAACGACAGCACCTCGGACGGCGTGCTCTTCGTCGACCTCAGCCTCAGCGTGGCCGACCTCACCGACCGGCCCATCGGCGACGTCAGCTGGTCCACCTTCTTCTTCGACCACGACAACGACGGCCTGCTCGAGCTGTTCACCGCCTACGGACAGCTCGTCTCCCGCTACGACGTCGAGGACGGGGGCCCCGAAGGCAGCACCAACGCCCCCGAACAGCAGGACACGCTGCTGGCCTGGGACCCGGTCTCGGAGCGCTTCAGCGACGCCGCCCCCTGGGTCGGCGTCAACGACCCGGCCCCCACCCGCACCGCCGCCGCCGTCGACCTGAACGGCGATGGCTTCGCCGAGCTCATCACCTGGGCGCTGTACCGCGGCCCCCGGCTGTGGCGCTCGGCGTGCTCGGAGGCCTCCTCCCTGACCGTCCGCCTCGAGGACGGGACGGCCGCCAACCGGGATGGCGTCGGCGCCCGCGTCGAAGCCTGGTCCGGGGGCGAGCGCCTGCTGACGCGCACGGTCTCGGTCGGCTCCACCGGCGTGTTCGGTTCGACCCCGGCAGAAGCCCACCTCGGCCTGGGTGAACTCGACGAGGTCGGGCTGGTCGTGCGGTGGCCCGACGGCAGCATCACGGTGAACGCCGAGGTCGCCGCGGGCGGCCGGGTCCTGGTGAGCCGCTAGTGGTTCAGGAGACTCGGACCATCCGCTGGGTCACCGGCGCCGTCGTCGCGGCCGTGTCCGTGCTCGTCTGGACCCGCCTGCGGCGGGACGGCGTGATTCCGTACGGCACCGACGGGGCGCACTACCTGGAGCACCTGGCGCGGATTCGGGTGCTCCAGGAGTGGCACGAGTTCGAGGGCTGGAACCTGTGGGCGTTCCTCATCCAGAACGACCGCGCGTTCCCCGCGATGCTCCACCTCATGACCCTCCCCGTGGGGGCGGTGTTCGGCCATTCGGCGGAGGTCGCGGCGGCCACCGGCCTGGGCTGGTACCTCCTGTTGGCGTTCGCGACCGGGGCGACGGCCGCGCAGGTCTCGGGCAAGCCGACGGTGGGCGCGTTCGCCGCGATGGGCGTGCTGCTGATCCCCTCGATGCAGGGCATGGCGGCGCGGTACTACTTCGACCTGCCGATGACGGCGCTGCTGTGGTTGATGGTCGCGGTGCTCCTGGTGACCCGGGACCGCCATCCCCTCCGGGGCGCGCTCGCAGCCGGTCTGCTGCTGTTCGTCGCCAGCACGACGAAGTGGGCGGCCGCACCGTACGGGGCGATCCTCGCGGCCGCCGCGTTCGTGGTTCGGCGCCCCGGGGGCCCGACCGTTCGGGAGCAGTGGAAGACCCGACTCCCCGCCCTGGCGCTGGTGGGCGCGGTGTCCGGGGGGCTGATCCTGGCGTACATGGCGGGCCTGCCGGAGACGAGCTCGTTCGGGCACCAGGCGCACATCACGGTCCCCGATGCAGCGGACCTGGACGCCACCAGCGGGGGCTTGCTGGCGGCGCGGTGGGCGGCCATCGAGTTCGGCGACCTCGCCTACTACCCGGTGCGCCTCGTCGCATCCGTGCTGTCGCCGCTGCTGGCAGCCGTCCTCGTCGCGCTGTTGGTGGTGTGGGGCCGGGCGGGTGCGCCGGGGGCGAGCCTGCTCGTGATCGGGGGAGGGGGGATCGTCGCGTTCCACCTCGTCGCCGTGCCGGTCCTGGACGACCGCTTCCTGATCCCGTTGGTGCCCGCGCTGGTGGTCTGCGGGGCGATGGGTCTGGACGCGATCCCACCGGCGCGGCGGGGCGCCGCAGGGGCCGTGATCCTCGCGGTGGCGGCCCTGGTCGCGGTCGACTTCCACTTCCTCCCGAAGACATCGCTGACCCAGCCGGTCGACGTGCTCGCCGAGCGGCAGGGCAACTCCCCCCGGACGACCTTCCGAGGCCTCGGAGCGGCGAGCTCGGTCGGCGGGCGGGGCTGGACCCGGGCCGACGAAGCGGACTCCTCGCGCGCGCTCTTCCGCGAGGTGCTCTACCAGGCCATCGCGTGGTGCCGGCCCAGTTGCCTGGGCGCCCGCCGCGAGCGCACCCTCAGCGGCGCCGTCGGCGGCCTGGCGTGGACCGGCGAGGAGGTCTGGTGGAAGTACCGATCGGTCCTGGACGGTGCCACCGATCGGGGGCCCGAGGAGCTCACCATCACCCCCACCTGCGAGACGTCGCTGGCCCCCCTCCGGCCGTGCGAGGCCGACCTGATCATCGAGCGCGTGCTCCCCGGGGATCGGCCCTGGCTGCCGCGGTGCGCCAACCCGACCGACTGGGTCTACGTGCGAACGGTCGTCGATCCCGAGGAGGAGATGGACGCCACCGTGTGGCGGGCGAGGGACACCGGCGTCTGTTCGGACTGGTAGCCCTCATCGGTTCTTCGTCCCGAAGCCGAGACCGACCCGCAGCCCCACCACCAGCCGCTCCAGCGTCGCCGCGTGCACCCCGTGCGCTGCGGGAAGCGTGACCACCAGCGATCGCCGATCCCCAAACACCGCGACGCGAACCAGCACCGCCTCCCGATCCCGTGGCCGCAGCACCCCCGCGGCCTCCACCCGACCGCCCCCGAACGCGGGCACTCCCCCCCAGAGCACGGCTTCGATCTCGCCCTCGAGCTCGAACCCGAAGCGGGGACGGAGGTCCACCCGCAACAACGCGCCGAGCGTCACCCCGTGCGCGTCCCGCCGGTGCTCGACCCGCCTTCCCCCGCTCCGCGACTCCCACGCGTGCCACTGCCGGAACGACCACGCCCCGCGCGGGTGGAGCGACGCGACGAACCGACCGGGAAGCTCCACCCGGCCCGTGAGCCCGGCCGCGGCCTCGTGGGCGGCGGTGCGTTCGAGATCCGCCGCGGCCGGCACCTCCGGGACCCAGCGCGGGGCCATCCGCCAGCGGGCCGTCACGCCCACCGGACTGGGCCGCGGAGCCCACTCCAGCCGCACGCCCACCGCCGGCTCGAAGGTGGGCCCCCCGACCTGCCACCAACCGCCCCCGGGAACCGAGGCGATCGGGCAGCCTGGCGGCGGCACAGCCGCGCGGCAGGACACCTGGGCGACGCTGCCGCCGGCGAGGTCCGCCTCGACCAGCACGAACGACGCCGCGTCCGCGGGTGAAACCGTCAGGCTCGCGGCCAGGACCGCCAGCGCCAGGGACACGATCTTCTTTCTTGCTTCCATCGGGAGCCTCCTGGGCTCCTGGACGGAAGAACTCCGGAGGGAGTCTCATTTTTCTCGAAGATTCGTCGAAGCTGGCGGCCTCAGCGGGGCGGTTCCACCACCCACAGCACCTGGTCGCCCACGCGCGTGCCCAGCACCCCCGGGTACGTCGAGGCCCAGCGCTCCGCCGACGCCACTTCGCCCGGCGAGTAGTTCGTCTCCGTCATCGCGATCACCACCCGGACGCCGGCCTCGCGGTGGTGGCGCACGATCGGGTCGATCCGCTCGGGCACGAACTGCGTGAAGGTGTACAGCCACCGCCCCCCCAGCAGCACCGGCTGCCCCGCGTACGGGTCGGCGGTGACGAGCTGGGGCACGCCGGGGTGCTCGAACCGGCAGCTGTCCCCCATCGGCAGGTGAGCCCAGGCCGGATCGACGAAGTCCTTGTCGTCGTCGCCGAACTGCGGGAACTGCACCAGCAGCAGCACGCTCCCCTCGGTCCATTGGTCCACCGCGTGGTCGACCAGGGAGTGCGTCACCGGGGAGGCGTTCCACAGCGTCTGCGCCATCGCGTACGCCAGCCCCTGCCCGGCCGCGTGGAGGACGAGGCCGAGGGCGACCGCCCACAGGACCAGCCGTCGGCGAAGCCCCGGGCGGGCCGTCGCCGCAGCCCCGACCAGCAGGGCCCCGGTGGGGAGCACGGCGACGTAGTAGGGGAACTGGTGGGCCGCCGCGGTGCCGGTCGCGACCATCCAGACGATCAGCCCCAGCACGAGCCCGCCGTGCACCACCCAGCTGATCGGCGCGAGCTCCCGTCGGCCCTCCTCGGTCCCGAGCACCCGCCACAGCCCGAACGCGAGTCCGGCCCCCACCCCGGCCGCCCCCAGCCCCGAGCCGTACCGCGTCGGGAATCCGATCGCCGCCGCCTCGATCGCCGCCAACAGCCCCGCGGGGTCGTTGATCGGGGGGGCGCCGGTGCGCTCGAGGATCGCCGGCAGCAGCAGCAGACACGGCACCGCCGCCGCTGCCTGGGCTCCCGCGAACCGCTTCAGCCGCGCGCGTCCGGTCGGGTGCAGCAGGAGCGCCAGCAGCTGCGACGCCGGGAGCGCGATGGCGAGCACGTGGGTGAACAAGGCCAGCGCCGTGGCCGCGGCGTACGCGACGTCGATCCGCCGCCGCCCGTCCGTGTCCGCCGCCCACGCGCTGAACGCCCACAGCTGCAGCGACGTCGCGAGCACGAGCAGGGGGTAGTTGTTCACCTCGAGCCCGTAGGCGTTTCGGTGGGGGGAGACCGCCAGCACCGCCGCCGTCACCAGCGCCGCCGCCCCCGCCTCGGTGGACCACGCCCGGCGCGCAGCGGCCCACACCACCGGCACCGCGGCCACGCTCAGGAGCCCGCTGACGAGGTGCCACACCAACGGCGCCACCCCCAGGCTGACCATCGCCCAGAACAGCAGCGAATAGGCCGGAGGGTGCAGCCCCACGAACGTCGTCACGGGGGCCAGCGGACCGCCGACGTCGACCACGTGCAGCCACTCCTTGAAGTAGCTCGCGTAGGCGATCGAGATGGCGTTCCAGCGGAAGGGAATCCGGCTCAGCTGGAGCAGCGCGGCGAGGACGACGAGCGCCCCCAGCAGCGCCTTCTGGCGGCCCGTGCTCAGGAGTCCACCCGAGCGCGCGCCCACGCGAGGATGGGCTGGAGCCGGTC
>JAAESI010000291.1 GCA_024229515.1 Pseudomonadota bacterium
ACTCCGAGTCGTAGTCCTTCCGGGCCTCGCCAACCAAACGGACGGCGCGCTCCCGGACCTCGGCAGAAAACTTCTTCGATGACTTCATGATGTCCCCAGTCTCTCAACTTCTGGGGCCGCCGGAAAAGGCGGGGCGGTTCATCTTGCGTCGCCCCGAGGCCCCAGAATCTGTGCGGGTTGTGCGGGTTCCTGACCCGGACTGACCCGGATTGGCCCGCACAGCCCCCGCAGCCCCACCGGCCGTTCGCTTGACGCAGCCCCTGCTCAGATCGTCGTGTCATAACAAGGTGTTACGAGGCGTGGCCGTCGCCCCGATTCGGGGGCTCTAGAGCCAGTCGTTGCGCGCCTGCGGCTCCGTCGATCCGCCCTGCAGGGACACCCGGCAGGTCATCGCCTGCTCGCCGATCCGGCTGCAGTGGCCGTCGCCGTTGACGTCGTCCACCACGCAGCGGTCCCACTCGGCCTCGATGCGAGCGCACAGCAGCGGGTCGCTGGCGGCGTGGGTTCCGCCGCCCGTCATCAGCAGGAGCACGACGAACGCCAGCAGCGCGAAGCCGCCGATGGGTCCCAGGAGCTGGTTGCTGTCGACCATGGAGCGCATCCTGCCCGGCGCCTTTGGAGGCGGTTTGTTCGGGATGTGAAGGGTTCCCGGCGAGGTTGTGGAGGAGCTTTGGAGGTAGCCTCCGGAGGTGGCCCGCCACTACGTCACCCTGCCGGTCGCGGCGGTCAACTCCTTCGACCTGCCCGCGATCTGCTTCGTCACGGGGAGCCGGGAGCGGATCAGCTGGCGCAAGCGGGTGTACCGCTGGTCGCCGCCGTGGATCCTGCTCCTCATCGTCTGCTTTCCCGTCGGCGTCTTCCTGAGCGTCTGGCTGCACCGCCAGGTGCGGGTCGAGGTGCCGGTCAGCGACGCCGCGTGGCGCGCCTGGAAGCTGGCGGACAACGCCGGGGGGCTCTCGGTGCTCGCGACGTTGATCGGCGGCGGCATCGCCCTCGCGCTGGCCGACAGCGGCGCGACCGTGGCCGCGGGCGTCGTCGCCATCGGCGCGGTCCTGGCCCCGTTTGTCGCCTTCCTCGTCGCGCGCCGCTTCAAGGGGCCGAGCGTGCGGCGCATCACCGACGACAGCATCGAGTTCATCATCCGCAACACCGAGGTCGCGGACGCCATCCGCCGTCACTTCGGCGACCTCATCGTGGAGGAGCGGTGATCGAAGGCGCCTCCTGCAGCCGGGACGACAACGCGGCCGCCACGACCTGCACCCGCTGCGGCGACTTCCTCTGCGAGGCGTGCGTGTGGAGCGTCGCCAACTCGCCGCTGAACTACTGCGACGAGTGCCTGCGGCGCCGGGCCGACCACCTGAAGGACCGCAAGCTCGGGTACATGCACAACAACAAGCCGGCTCGGATCTCGGTCGCCTTCGGCGTCCTCGGCGTGTGCGTCTCCGTGCTGCCGTTCTTCCTCGTCGGCCTGCCGACGGCGGTCTGGGGGATGGTGGAGTCTCGGAAGCTGAAGGGTGAGGGGCTCGCGACCGCCATCTTCGGCCTGGTGATCAGCCTCTTCTATGCGGTCCTGTGGTCCGTCATCGTCTTCCCGTCGTTCCTGGACTCGTTCCTGCTGTTTCCCTGATCAGCGCTCGAACAGGCGGACTTCCACGACGCGCATCCCGAACCGTCGGGCCGTCAGGAAGGCTCGCACCTGCGACGCTTCGCGCGGCCCCCCGGGGGCGGTCCAGACCCACGTGATCTCGTTCCGACCGGGGCCGTGGTGCGGCTCGAATTCGCCCCACTCCTCCCACATCGCCGCGCGCCCGAAGGCCGACAGCGACATCCGCTTGGGGTGCACCCCGCGCGTGACGACGTGCACGCGGCCGACCGTCTGGAGGGCCGAGGACAGCTCCACCTCGAGGGTGCCTTCGCGGACCACCGGGCGGGCGAGCCAGTCCTGGTGGGGCCGGCGCTCGACGGAGCGCACGGGGACGTCGCGCCCCGGACCGTCGGAGCCCTCCAGCCAGGCTCGGCCCGCGGTCGCGATCCCCAGCCAGTGGTTCAGATCGAACGCCCCCACGCGATCGGCCCAGGTCCGCGCGGCGTCGTACTGGGCGCGCCGCCGGTCCCGGGTCGGGCGCTGCTGCAGGTCGGGACCGAACAGCTCGAGGTCGGCCCACAGCTCCGCGCCGACGCGATCGGCGCAGCGCTCCGTGAGGGCGTACAGGGCGGGTGCCAGGATCACGTCCCGGTGGGCGCTCCCGACCCCATCCATGACCACGACCACGTCCGGGGCGACAGCCTCGATGTAGCGGCACCAGGACTCGCCCAGGAGGCTGCCCTCGCCCGATCCGCCGGGGCCGAGCACCACCGCCACGGGCTTGCCCGGGGTCAGCTCCCGCAGGGCCGCCGTCGCCTGCTGGGTGATGAGGCTGAGCTTCTCCAGCCGGCGCGGACGGGGGGAGTCCCACCAGACCGCCTCGGGGGTCCAGTACCAACCGGCGAAGGCAGGGTGGCTGCCCACCAGGGGGGCGGCTTCGCGGGCGACGGCGAGGCTCGCGTCGGCGGCCGCCGCCCACCGGCCAAGGGGGACCTGTCGGCGCTGCCAGATCTTCGGGTCCTCGTGAGTGCCGACCCAGACGGTGAGGCCGCGCGCGTGGGCCTCGTCCAGGAGGGCCTTCAACTCGGCCGGTCCGCGTCCGGCGGGATCGAGCATCGACCAGCCGTCGTGGGCGACGTACTGGATCACCAGATCGGTGACGCCGTGGGCCTTGGCGAAGTCCAGATCGGCCTGCCGTCGCACGGCGTTGGCGAGGCCCTCGTCGTAGTCGGGTTGGTAGAAGACGAAGTCGAGCTTCGGGGTCTCTTCGGCGCTGGCGAGGGGCGGCGCCAGGAGCCCGGTGACGAGCCCCGCGAGCACGAGCAGTCGGCTCATTCGGCGGCGGCTTGGCGCTTCTTGGCTCGTTGCATCTCCGCGATCACGCCGTCCACGGGGGTGATCGTCAGGTCGAGGTACAGCTGAGTGAACCGGTTGCCGATCGGGTTGTAGTAGCCCGAGCCGTCTTCGGTCAGCCCGCCCGGCGTCCAGATGCCCACCGACAGCCCCACCCCCTCGTGCAGCCCGAGGGCCACATCCACCGTGAAGGCCGAGATGAAGGTGGTCGGGGAGCCGCCGTTGTTGCCCGGGTTGGTGATCACCGACTCGGGGTACCGGGGCGACTCGCTGAGCTTGTAGAGCTTGCCGTAGACCAACTGCAGCCCCGTCGAGACGGTCAGCAGATCGTCGGCGAAGGTCAGCGCGAGGCCGAGGTCGTGGCTCAACTGGAACGCGGTGTTCCGGGCCCCCTGGTCCAGGGTCGTGCCCAGCTCACAGCCGGTGGCGCGGGAGCAGGGGATCGGGGCCAGGGTCGAGGCGGTGGTGTACCGGTGCAGCCGCGGCGTCGGCGTGATCTCGTAGGTGAACCCGAGGCCTCCGAGCAGCGGCGCCTCCAGGCTCACCCACGCCGACGGGGTCAGCTCGACGATGAGCGACGCGGCGCGGGACGCCTTGCTGGTGGGGAGGGCGGCGCCGAAGCCGAGGCCCCAGGACAGCGGGCTGTCGTCCCCTCCGGGCGCCGGCAGGATGACGTCGGCGTCGATGGCGAAGTCGCTGAGCAGGGCCTCGTTGGCGAAGGTGGTGTCCGACGTCGTCAGCTCCTGCACGATGCCCAGCCCCGCGGACAGGGCGACGTCGTCCGAGGGCGCGAGGCCGAGGTTGAACAGCCACGTGCGGGAGAAGTTGCGGCTCGCCTCGGGGCTGAGGTCGTTGTAGTGGCCGATGGAGCCGGAGTGCTCCAGCAGGATCGACGTGCCCGAGAAGAAGGACGCCGCGCGGCTCCCGGGGTCCTCGTCTTCGGCGTGCACGGGGGCTACCAGAAGCAGCAGGACCAGGGTTGCACCGATGTGAATCCGGGCCATCTCTGGCAGATTACCACCGCCCATGGAACCGCCGTCACGACGCCTGATGCTCATCATCGCCGCCCTCGTCGCGGGGTTGGTGGTCGAGGTCGGGTTCCAGGTTCTACGGCCCGGCCCCGAGGGCGGCAGCTTCGACGTCGTCGGCGGCTTTGCCTACATGGAGGAGCCGAGCATCGAGGTGAAGTACGCCGGCCTGGAGCCTCGGTCGGAGCTGCGCTACCGCCCGACCGCCGGCAAGCAGGAGTTCCGGCTCACGTTGTGGAACGAGACGTCCGGCGGCAGCTCCGCGCTCGGCATCGAGGCCGAGACCCAGGTCGACCTGCAGATTCGAGGCCAGATCAAGGACGTGCTCGAGGACGGGAGCTTCACCTGGCGCTGGAAGGTGCTGGAGGCGACGGTCGTCAACGCCGAGGTCGAGGGCGAGCTGATCGCTCCGGAGCAGGCGGACCTGCTCTCCGGCCTGAAGGGGCTTAAGGGCTGGTCGCAGTTGGACGACCGCGGCTTCGTGCTTCGTTCCGTGCTGCAGGGGGGTGGTCGGGGCGCCTCCGAGGAGCTGCGTCATGGCCTCGCCCAGGTGCTCCAGGAGCCGATGGTGCACCTGCCCCAGGAGCCGATCGGGGACCGCGCGGTCTGGTCGGTGCACCGTCGCGATCTGCGCGAGGGAGCCGACGTGTCGGCCGTTGACCGGTTCGAGATCGCCGACCTCGACGACGAGTTCGTGCGGGTGACCGTGCGCTCGAAGGAGACGGCCGAGACGCAGATCGTCGCGGAGGGGCGGTTCCTGAACCTGCTGAGCATGAGCACCGAGCTGGTGGCGCACCGCGGCAAGGGTGGGGGGAAGTGGACCTTCGGGCTGCAGGGGCAGCTCGCCGTCAGCGGCGAGGGATGGCTCGACCGGACCTCCGACCTGATCGTGGGGCTGTCCGGACTCGAGTCCCAGTTGGTGCTGACGTCGCGGTCCGAGACCGCGATCGACGCCCCCTAGTCGACCGGGTAGCCGGCCGCGATCCAGGCGCCCGTGCCGCCGGCGACGTTGACCACCGTGTAGCCCTCGGCGATGAGGATGTCCGCCGCCTTCGAGGAGCGCCCGCCGGACTGGCAGATCAGCCAGATCTCGGAGCCCTTGTGCTCCTCCAGCTCGGTGCGCCGGCCCGCGTTTTCGATCTCCGCCAGGGGCATCAGGCGGGCTCCCGCGACGTGGGCGGCGTAGTACTCGGAGCGGCTGCGCACGTCGAACAACGGCACGAAGCCCTCGTCCAGAGCGGCCTTGAGGTCTTGCACGTCGGCGTCGCGGCGGGCTCCGGAGGCTTCCGCCGGAGCGGCTGTCTCTTTGCCTCCACAGGCGGGGAGGACGAACAGCAGGGCGGCGGTCAGCAGCAGGAGTCGAGCCATGCGCGCAGTGGACCCGATCGTCGGCGCTCTGTCGATGCCGGGGTCCGAGACGGAGGCGTCGCCGTCAGCGCACCCGGTCGGTGACGACGAAGCTGTCGCCGTCCTCGGCGATGACCCAAAGCTCGATGGGGCCGCTGGTCTCGCCCGTGATGGGGTCGTAGTCGAGCTCGCCGGAGGCGCCCTGCACGTCCACCGAGCCGTCGGTGGCGAACGCGGCGAGCACGCCGTCCCAGCCCGAGGCGCGGATCTCCACTGTCGCGCCGTCGCTGACCTGCCGCAGCCCGCGCGCCATCCCCAGGCCGCTCAAGCCGTCCTCCTGGGCGTCGGCCCACGCGGCTCCGTAGGCGGCCAGCCAGGCGGCGTCGAAGGCATGGGCGGTGAAGGAGCGCTCCGTCACGTCTTCGTCGTAGGCGACCGAGTAGGCGGCCCGGAACGAGTCGTACACCGGCCCCGTGGGGAGGGCGGGGGAGGTGCCCCGGATGGTGCCGAGGGAGTCGATCGCGTCTTCGGCGTCGTCCAGCAGGTCCTGGTTCCGCGCGCTGTCGGTCAGCACGATGTCGACCGTGGCGAACGCCGGCAGGGTAGCGGCGGCGTTGAGGAAGGCGACGACCTCGGCGAGGTCGGAGCTGATGAAGAGCACCTCCTCGGTGTCCCCGCTGGAGACCGCGTTGACGGTCTGGTCGATCAGCCCCGCCTCGCTGTCGAAGGGGAGCAGTGCGAGCGTGCGGCCCCCGCCCACGAACGCCTCGGCGACGACCTCCGCGAGCCCATCGCCGTACGTGTCGGAGCGGTGCACGGCGGCGACCCGGGTGGTGCCCCGGTCGATCATCGCCTGCGCGATCGCGGGTCCCTGGATCGTGTCGGGGCCGGCGGTGCGCCACAGCAGGCCGGGGTCGTCGTCGCTGTGCTCGGCTCCGTCCAGGGCGGTGAGGCCGGGGCTCGTGGCCGACGGCGAGATCAGGAGCGTGCCGAACGGCTCGACCTCCACGAACGCGCTGCTGGTGCGAGCCGACGAGGACGGGCCGACGATGGCGGGCACGCCGATCTCATCGGCGAGGTGGCGGGCGAGCTCGACCGTGGCGGCGTCTCCGTCGGTCTCGTTGGTGCAGGCGGCGAGGGTGAAGGTGCGCCCCCCGAGGCCGTTCTCGGAGTTGGCCTGGCTCAACGCGAGGGCGGCGGACTGTTCGCGCGCGAGGTGGCTGGCGGTGGATCGATCGAAGAGCGAACCGAGCACGACCTGGGCCCCGGGGTCGGCCGGCAGGGTCACGCCGTCCGGGAGCGTGCAGCGCGGATCCAGGGTGACGGTCTCGCAGAGCCCCTCGGTGCAGACGGAGCCGTAGCCGAAGGCGTCGCGGCACTGCTCGTTGGAGGTGCAGTCGTCGTACGGGAACACGCCCGCGGAGCAGCCGGTGCCCAGGAGCATCATCGCGACCAGCGCGACCGCGACGGACTGCATGCGGGCCAGCGCCTCGCGCACGACCTCCAGGCCCGCGTCGGGGGCGTGGACGTTCTCGGACAGGTGGCGGCGCCAGCGGCGGGCGCCGGGCTGGCCGGAGAAGAGGTTCAGGGCGTGACGGGTCATGCGGTGCAGCGGCTGTCCAGCTTCGAGTCGGCGTGCAACATAGGGTAGCCAGTCCTCGATCGTCTCCATCCGCGTGGCCGTGGGGGGGCTCGACTCGAAGATCCGCTCATCGGCGTCGTGGAACATCCATGGGTCGTCGTCGGCGGCACGGCCGATCATCACGCCGTCGACGTGCTCCAGTTGCTCGATCGAGGCGTCCAGCGAGCGGAACCCGCCGTTGATCTCGACGGCGAGGTGGGGCAGTTCGGCCTTGAGGCGATGCACGTCGGCGTAGCGCAGCGGTGGGACGGTGCGGTTGTCCTTCGGGCTGAGCCCCTGGGTCCAGGCCTTGCGGGCGTGCACGATGAAGCGATCGCAGCCGGACTCGGCGACGACCTCCACGAAGCGGAGCATGTCCTCGTACCGGTCCAGCTCGTCCACGCCGATCCGGTGCTTCACGGTCACCGGGATGGTCGTGACCGCCCGCATCGCGGCGACGGCGTCGGCGACCCGCTCGGGATCCCGCATGAGCACGACCCCGAAGGCCCCGGTCTGCACCCGCGCGCTGGGGCAGCCGACGTTCAGGTCGACCTCGTCGTAGCCGTAGTCCTCGGCGATCCGGGCGCACTCGGCGAGGGCGGCGGGATCGTCCCCCCCCAACTGGAGCGCGAGCGGTCGCTCGAACGCGTCGAAGGCGAGCTGCCGATCCTGGACGCCGCGGAGGATCGCGCCCGTGGTGATCATCTCCGTGTAGAGCAGCGTCTGGCGCGTGATCGACCGCATCAGCGCCCGGTAGTGGCGATCGGTGATCGCCATCATCGGGGCGATGCTCAGCGGCCGCAGCGGCCCTCGGCGAACTTGATCCTGCACTTCGGAGGGATTGTGGAACAATCGCGCGTCATGCGCGCACCCCAGTTTTCGATCTTCGCCCTCGTGGCCCTCCTGACCGCCCCCGGCGCGGCCCTCGCCGACAGCGGCGGGCCCGACGCCTTCGGCTACGAGTGGCTCGACAGCAACGAACCGGGCGGCCCCTCCTTCAACCCCCTGGGGGCGTCGACGGCGCTGCCGATGGAGGACGACTCCGAGGAGGACGTCACGCTCCCGTTCACGTTCGGCTTCTACGGATCGAGCGTCACCGACGTGTCCGTCGGCTCCAACGGCGGGATTGCGATGGCCGGGTCCACCGCGGTGTCCCTGGTCAACCTGTGCCCCATCGGGAACAAGCCGGACGGCCTCATCGCCCCCTTCAACGACGACCTCGACCCCACCGCGGGCGGCGTCGTGAAGGTGAGCACCCACGGGTCGTCGCCCAACCGCATCTGGGTCGCCGAATGGGACGATGTGGTCCGGTTCGGCGGATCGGACGGCGCCACCTTCGAGGTGCAGTTGCACGAATCGGACGACCGCATCGAGTTTCACTTCTCCGACGTGATCCTGGGGGGCGCGAGCTACGACTACGGCGCCGGCGCGACCACCGGGATCGCCGGGCCGACCAGCTACCTGGAGGCCAACTGCAACACCGCGGGGCTCAGCAATGGGTACGCGATCGCGTTCTACCCGCCGTTCGTGGTGGGCGACGACGACGACTCGGTGGGCGACGACGACGACGCGGTCGACGACGACGACGCGGTCGACGACGACGACGTGGCGGACGACGACGATGTCGCGGACGACGACGACGTGACCGATGACGACGACGACGTGACCGATGACGACGACGACGCGACCGACGACGACGATGACGCCACCGACGACGACGACGCGGCCGATGACGACGACGACGACGGCGGGAGCCGTTCCTCCTCCCGCGGAGGCGGCTGCGTGAACATGGCCCAGGCGGCCAGCGGCGGCTCCGCGGCCCTCGCGTTGGCGTTCCTGGCCCTCGCTGTGCGCCGCCGCCGCTGATCCTCCCTCTCCCCGCGAGCTTCCCCTGATGCCCGACCGCCCGGTCGACCGACCGGCTTCCTCCTGGCTCGTCGCCGGCGTCTTCGCCGTGCTGTACATCGCCACGTGCGCGCGGGTCGTCCAGGGTGGGGACTCGCCGGAGTTC
The DNA here is from genome assembly GCA_024229515.1 of Pseudomonadota bacterium. Taxonomy (GTDB): domain Bacteria; phylum Myxococcota_A; class UBA796; order UBA9615; family UBA9615; genus JAAESI01. Next base: position 8,946 of record JAAESI010000291.1, read on the forward strand.
CTGACGGTCGCGGCCGCCGGCGGTGTCGCCCACCCCTCGGGCTACCCCCTGTTCTCGCTGCTGGCGCGCGCGCTGATCCTCGTGGTTCCGTTCGGAAGCGCCGCGTGGAAGGTCTCGGTGCTGTCGGCGCTGCTGGCGGCGGCCACCCTCGGCGTGCTCCACCGCGCCGTGCTGCGCCTGACGGACGACGGCGTAGCGGCGCTGCTGGCGGCGGCGGCGCTGGGCTGCTCGGTGCTGTTCTGGCGCTGGTCGGTGGTGCCCGAGGTGCTGTCGGGGTCGACGCTCACGGTCGCGCTGGTGGTGCTCGCGGCGGCCCGCATCGCCCTGGGCGACGAGGGTCCGCGGGCCGGTGGGTTCCTTGGGTTGGCGTTCGCCACCGGCATCGCTCACCACCACACCGCGATCCTGATGGCGCCGCTGCTGGTCTGGGCGGGGGTGGCGGCGTGGCCTCGTCCCTGGACCCCGGCGGGGGTGGCGGCGACCTGCGCGGCGACGATCGGCGGGGCCCTGGCGGGGCTGCTGCCGTACCTGACGTTCATGATCCCCGGGGGCGCCTGGCGCTGGGGGGACACCGAGTCATTCAGCGGCCTCGTGCATCACTTCCTGCGCGCTGACTACGGCACCTTCGCCACGGGTCAGGAAGACCGCGGCATCGCCTGGTGGGTGCAGCCCCGGCTGTACGTCGAGGGCATCGGCCGGCAGCTGCTGGGCCTGCCCGCGCTGCTGGGCCTCGCCGGCTTCGGCGTCGCGATCGCCAAGGCCGAGGACGGCCGGCGTCGAGGCTTCGCGCTGGCCCTGCTGGCCTCCTGGCTGGTCGCCGGCCCGCTGTTCGTGAGCCGCTTCGACCTCCCCGCCGAGGGCTACTACCGGGTCGTCGTGGAGCGGTTCCACAGCTTCCCCACGACGATCTACTGCGTCGCGGTCGGGTTCGGGGCGGCGTGGTTCGTGAAGCTGAAGTTCTGGAGCCGGCCGGCCCTGCCGATGGTTGTGCTCGTGGCGAACCTGGTCCTGGCGGGGCTGCTCGCAGGGCCGCAGGCGTCCATGCGGGGCTCGACCGTCCTGGACGACTTCCTCCGCAACACGCTCGGCGCCCTCGAGCCCAACGCGGTGCTGTTCACGCGCGGGGACTCCTTCAACTTCGGCTGCGTCTACGCCCAGGAGGTGCTCGATCTGCGTCGTGACGTGGCCTGCATCTACGGCCCGATGGTGGGGCACGATTGGTACCGGGAGCGGCTCCTGGAACGCCATCCGGACCTGACGCTGCTGTTGGACGGGAGCCCGATGCAGCTGCCCGAGCTGATCACCGCCAACGCGGAGACCCGGCCGGTCTACCTGTCCTCGCGCATCCCCCTGCTGGACCCCGAGGTGGCGGGCGTGATCCCGCCCACGTGGCCGGCGGCCGGCACCTTGCTGCGGGCGGCGAGCCCGGGGGAGCGGCCGCCGCTGCCCAAGGCGGTGGAGGCGGCGCTGCTCGAAGACTGGGAGGGGTTCGTCCTGAACTCGCGCCTGGCCGATGCCGCCGAGCTGGACGAGTCGTTGGAGTCGACCGCCTGGGACCACTACGCCCAGGTCTGGATCGTGCTCGCGTCGGGCTTCGAGGTGATGGACGACCCCGCGGGCGCGGCCCGGTGTCGGGACCGCGCCCGGGAGCTCAGCCCGTGGCTGCTTCAGGCGCCAGCCGCTCGCCCCTGATCCCTGTGGCCTGAGGCCTGATCCCTGAAATCCTTGGCCTTGAAGCGCTGACCCGTGACGTCGGACTCCAGCGCCAGCCACAGGAACACGCCGGTGTTCTCCTCGGGGGTGACCAGCGTCATCGGGTCCTCCTCGGGGTAGGCGGCGGCGCGCATGCCGGTGCGCATCGAGCCGGGGTCGATGACGTTGACGCGCTGCTCGGTCAGCTCCGCGGCGAGGATCTGCCCCAACGCCTCCACCCCGAACTTGCTGACGTTGTAGGCGCCCCACTTCGCCCGTCCCACGACGCCGACGCCGCTGCTGAGCAGCTGCACCGACGCCCCCGGGTTCAGGTGCGGGATCAGGGCCCGGGTCAGCCTGAAGGGGGCCGTCAGGTTGATGTCGAGCACGGCGTCCCACTGCTCCTCGGGGTAGTCCGCCAGCTCCACGCGGGGGCCGAGGATGCCGGCGTTGTGGATGAGGACATCCAGCCCGCCGGCATCGGCGATGGTTCGTCGCACGCGAGCGTTGTCGACGGGTTCGGTGTGGTCGGCTTGGAGGATTCGGACATCCAGCTCCTCGAACGCGGCGTCGGCAGCGAGGGTGGTGAGCTCTACGAGGTCGCGCCCGGTGGCGAAGACGGTGACGCCGCGGCGGGTGAAGTCGAGGGCGAGGGCGCGGCCGAGGCCGCGGGTGGCGCCGGTGATGAGTGCGTTCTTGGTCATGATTCTCTCCAGGCTCACAGGATGAGCATTGAGTCGCCGAGGGTGTACCACCGATAGCCTTCGGCGACGGCTTGTCGGTAGGCGTCCAGGACGGCATCGCGGCCGCCGAAAGCGCAGACGAGGACGAACAGGGTGGTCTTGGGGGCGTGCAGGCCGGTGAGCAGGCCGTCGAGCACGGCGAAGTCGTGACCGGGCTGCAGGAACAGGTCGGCCACGCCGACGCGGTCGACGCCGGGCTGGAGGCCGCCGTGCAGCGCCGCGTGCTCCAACGCCCGGGTGCTGGTGGTGCCCACCGAGACGACCCGCCCGCCCGCGGCGTTGGTGGCGAGGATCCCGTCGACCGTCTCGGCCGCGATGGCGAACCGCTCGCCTTCCATCGTGTGCTCCGACAGGCGGGTGTCGTCATCGGGGCGGCGGAAGGTGACGTGGCCGACGTGGTGGGTGACCTCGGACCGGTCGATGCCCCGATCTGCGAGCCGATCCAGCGTCGCCGCGCTGAGGTTGAGGCCGCCCGACGGCGGCGCCACCGAGCCTTCGTGCCGGGCGTAGACCGTGTTGTAGAAGTCCGGCACGGGCGCCTCGGCGGCGGTCGGCTCGAGGTGGGCGAGGTACCGGGGCCAGATGACCTTGCCCTCGTAGTGGCGCACCCGGTCGACGATCTCGGGGGACGCGTGGGCCAGGGCGGCGGCGGGCCCGGTCACCCGCACCCGGCCTCGATCCGGGCGGATGACGGCAGCCGCGTCACCCAGGGGTTCCCAATTCCGCGTCCTCGGGTCCTGGCCCAGCGCGATGCGCTGCCCCCCGATCTCGACCATCGACGGCGTCACGCGGCTGTTGTTCACGACCAGGCGGTCGCCGGCGCGCAGCAGGTTCGGCAGGTCCCTCATCCGGTGGTGGGTCACCGCCCCCGTGCTCCGGTGCAGCACGAGCAGGCGGGCGTCATCCCGGTCCGCGATCGGCTGGCAGGCGATGGAGGTCTCGGGGAGGTGAAAGTCAAAGTCGGCAAATCGCATGTCAGCTCCTTTCACCGCTGGAGAGGAGCACGAGGCGTGCCAGGGCTGCGTCCAGCGTTTGTGGTGACCGAGTGATGCAAGACGCAACAGATTGGTGTTGTGCTGTGCTGCGATATGCCGCACCATCGGAACCATGGATGTGACCCTGCCCGTGGCGGACGTCGAGTCGGCCCTCGCGCACCCGTTGGTGGAGGCCCTGCTGTCGGCGGGGAGCGATGGAGCGTTGGTGATCGACGCGTCGGATCGGCGGATCCTGGCGATGAACGACCGGGCTCGGACGCTGCTCGGATACGCGCCATCGGAGCCCAGCGGCTGCCAGTGCAAGCGGATGATGAACTCGCCCGCGTGCGCCACCACGTGCCCGCTGACGGCGCTGCTGAAGGGGGACCGTCCGGGGGCGGAGTTGGACCTGTACTACCGGGGCGCCGACGGCGGTCGGGTGCTCCACGCGCATACGCGGATGTTGTTGCTGCGGGGGCCCGATGGGACGCCGTTGGCGGGTCTGGAGCTGTTCCGGGACCTGACCGAGGTGCGGCGGCTCCGGCAGCAGTTGAAGGAGCGTCGGTCGCTGCACGGGATCATCGGCAAGTCGGCGGCGATGCAGCCGCTGTACGACCTCGTGGAGCAGGTCGCCCCCTACGATCTTCCGGTGCTCGTGACGGGCGAGTCGGGGGTCGGCAAAGAGCGGTTCGCGGACGCGCTCCAGCACTTGAGCGCGCGTGCGGACGGCCCCTTCGTGAGGATCAACTGCGCCGCGCTGACGCCCGCGCTGGTCGCTTCCGAGCTGTTCGGTCACCGCAAGGGGGCGTTCACGGGGGCGGTGGCGGACCGCCGCGGACGGTTCGAGGAGGCGCACGGGGGCACGCTGTTCCTGGACGAGGTCGGCGAGTTGGCCGCGGACGTGCAGGCCAAGCTGCTCCGAGTGCTTCAGGAGGGGGAACTCCAGCGGGTCGGCGAGGAGCGGACCCGCCGGGTGGACGTGCGCGTGCTCGCGGCGACGAACCGGGACCTGCGCGCCGAGGTCGCGGGGGGGCGGTTCCGCGAGGACCTCTACTACCGGCTGGTGGGGGTCGAGTTGGTGATCCCCCCGCTGCGCGATCGGTTGGAGGATCTGCCCCTGCTCACGGAGCACCTGCTGGGCCGATTCGACGAGGACGAGGACGAGGTCGGACGCGGGCGCCCGGCGCGGGCGCTGACGCTGTCGGAGGATGGGCTCGGGGACCTCGCCTCACGGCCGTGGCCGGGGAACGTGCGGGAGTTGGAGAACGTGCTTCGGCTGGCCTGGATTCGCACCCCCGTGGGCGGCAAGATCGGGGTGCGGGAGTTGGGGGGAAGCATCGCCCCGGCCGGGGCTGCGGCCGCGGTCCCCGAGGGCACCCTCGCCGAGATTGAAGCCGCCGCCATCGAGCGGGCCTTGGCGGTGCACGGCGGCAACGTCAGCGCCGCGGCGCGGGCGTTGGGGATCGACCGGACGACGCTGCATCGCAAGCTGCGCAAGGCGGGGGAGTAGTCCCCGGCGGGGTAGGGCATCTCCGAAACCGCCGCTGACCGCCGTCAGCGCGATGGGTGGCGACGATCCATCTCCGAAACCGTCGCTGACCGCCGTCAGCGCGGTGGGTGGCGTCGTTCCATCTCCGAAACCGTCGCTGACCGGCGTCAGGCGAGCCGGAGTCGCGCATCTCCCTGAGGTCTGCTGACCGCCGTCAGAGGTGGCTTCGGAGACGCTGCATCTCTCGATGGTCTGCTGACCGCCGTCAGGGGTGGCTTCGGAGACTCTGCATCTCTCGATGGTCTGCTGACCGCCGTTAGGGGTGGCTTCGGAGACTCTGCACCTCCCGAAGGGCTGCTGACCGCCGTCAGGGGTGGCTTCGGAGACGCTGCATCTCCCGATGGTCTGCTGACCGCCGTCAGCGACGGCTTCGGAGACGACCGGCGTCAGCGGCGGCTTTGGAGACCGCCCAACCGCCTTGCCCTAGACTCCGCGCCCATGAGAATCCTCGCGCTCCTCGCCACCGCTCTCCTGCTGACCGCCTGCCCCGCAGAGGAGCCCGCGCCCGCCTCCGCCCCCGCGCCGACGGCCGATTCCTCCGGCGCCAAGGGGGCCGCCAAGCCGACCGCCAAGGCGGCGCCCATGATCGAGGCGTCCGCGGTGCAGACCGCGCTGGACGGCTGGCTCGCCGCCCAGAACGGGGGCGACTTCGATGCCTACGCGGGCGCCTACGCCGACAAGTTCTTCGGCATCAAGCGCTCCGGTCCTCGCACCTCCCAGTACGTGCGCGCCGGCTGGCTCGAGGACCGCAAGCGCATGTTCCGCAAGCCGATGGTGGTGCAGGCCGATCAGGTCAAGATCGGCACCGCCCGCGCCGCCGCCACCGTGACCTTCGTGCAGACGTGGTCGTCCGGCACCTACAAGGACGTCGGCCCCAAGCAACTGGTGCTCGTGCCCACCGCCGCCGGCCTCAAGATCGCCCGCGAGGAGATGCTGCGCTCGACGCTGCTGGGCGACAGCCCCCGCGCCGGCGGAGACCTCGGGTTCGCCCAGGTCGAGACCATCGACGGCGACCTCATGATCCACCTGAGCGAGTCCCTCGACGAGGACGTCGCCACCGGCGTGCTCTTCCTCGCCAGCACCGACCCCGCCGTGGTCAAGCGCATCATCGACGCCAGCAAGCTGGGCACCGAGCGCGCCGGGCTCGTCGGCACCAAGGTCTCGCTGTACGACGGAACCGGCCGCGTCTGCGACGCCACCATCGCCGACTTCCACGGCGTCACCCGCTTCTACGCCCACTTCGGGATGCTCGACGTCTGGAACGGCGCCGCGCGCGAGTGGGATCCGGACCTCCGCCAGCCGACCGAGGTCGAGATCGCCGAGGAGATCTGGTCCATGAGCTCGCCCGGCCTCTGGGCCCGCGTCACCCCCGCCCGCGACCAGGTCTGCGATGGCGCTTTGTGGGGTCGCAGTGGCGCCCTCGCCCCGCCCAAGCTGTGGTCCCAGGACACCACGATGGCGTCCGCCCTGAAGCCGACGGTCTCCAAGGCGCTGGCCGAGTTGCCCGCCTGGAAGGAGCAGCAGCGCTCGTTCGCCGACGACGGAGGCTCCGGCCCGTGGACCACCGACCTGACGATCAAGGCCTTCACCGACCGGGCCAGCGGCTCCACCTACGTGGCCGCCTCCGCCGCCGACGGTGACGGCTGCGGCGCCTTCTACGGGGAAATCTGGGCCGTCTGGGAGGTCACCGCCGGCGGCACGCTTACGCTCCGAACGGACGGCGCCAGCCCCGGGCCCCTCTTCTTCCCGGACTCCGCGTTCGACCTCAACGGCGACCACGTGCCCGAACTGTTCGGCCGCGACGTGCCCTGGAACGTGCCCGCCAACACCCTCGTGGAGTTCGAGGGGGGCCAGTTCCGTCCGGCCCGGTCGACCGCGATGCCCAGCTTCGACTGCCCCTGCTGAACCGCCTCAGCGGGCCAGCACCACCTCTGGCACGTGCAGGCAGTCGTACGCCGGCGCGTCGTGCATCGGGGTCATCGTGAGCCCTCGGAGCACGACCTCGAACCCGGGGTCCATCACGCCGCCGGACTGCTCCAACGCCACCACATCGACCTCGCCCGCCGTGGCCAGGAACGCGTGCTCGTCGTCGGGCACGAGCCAGAAGTACAGCCCCGTCCCGTTGCAGTCCGGCGCGAACGTGCCAGCCTGCCCGGTCCAATCGTCGCCCCAGACTGTGTACGCCTCGAGGTTCGCGTAGAAGCCCGGCTCGTTGTCGTGGATCTGGAAGAAGGGGTCGTCGCCGTCGTGCCAGTTGGCCGTGAGCGCCCCCCAGCCCGAGGTGTCGAGTTCGACCGTCGGGCATCCATCCGGCCCCGGCCGATCCGATTCGATGGTCAGCGGACGGCCACCGCCGCCGGACTCCGAGCCGCCCCCGGGACCTTGCGGTGCCGCGGCGGGGCAGCCCGTGAGGGCGCTGAGGACGATGGGGGCGATGATGAGCAGGCGGGTGATGCGGGACATGGTCTCTCCTCCGGGTTCACCAACGCCGAAGGAGGGGAGGAACGGGGGTTTTGCACCCCTTGATCGTTTTCTCGCGAAGATCTTCGATGGAACCGTCGAGGCGGCGCATCGCCGCGGGGTCGGCGCAGGGGCCGTGCGCGCCTTCCTATCCGACGGACCGCAATCCCCTGTAGACCTCGATGCAAGTCGTCTCCACATCGGGGTTCGGGACCGCGAACCCATGGGGCTGCTCGCCCACGATCGTCACCACGCCGCGGTCCACGCGGACCGTGCAGCCGCCCAGCGCGTCCAGACGTACGAGGGCGTCTGCGACCCCCTCGGAGCCAAGCCACGCCTGCATCGGTTCGGTCGCTTCCGCTTTGACGAGGAAGCGGCCGTCGAAGGCCTGATCGCCGATCTCCACGTCCGGCACGCCCAGGGAGCGGAACATCCGAGTCATGCGGTTCTCGTGGGTGATGCTGCCGCGGACGCGGGAGTCGGGGAGCTCACCGCGGAACTCGAACAGCGTCTCCTCGCCGTCGGCGTCGTCCACGTCCCAGGCGAACTGCACGGAAGCCCCGTCCACGAGCCGGCGGCTCGTCCCCTCCGGGAGCGCCTTCAGCGCCGGATGCGTGTGGGCAGGGTCCTGGTCCAGCACCTGCGCGTGGCGGCAGACCCGGCACAGGCTCCCCAGCCCGCCCTGGGCGCCCGCGGCGTCCGACGCCGGAATGCCCACCCCGCAGACATCGCAGCTGGCGTACTTCGCCGCCCCCTCGGCGCCACCGCCCAAGGCGACCAGTTCGCTGCCGTCGAGCCACAGGCCGAGGCAGTAGAGGCAGCGGTCGATCTCGACGCCCTCGATGCGCTGCTGCCGCATCGGGGGACTCTGGGTGCAGACCGGGCAGCGGGGCCCCTCGTCGAGGTAGCCCTGCTCGCTGAAGTAGGTCAGCAGGCCCAGGGGGAACAGCGCGCGGATCGCGGCGACGGGGATCCACATGCCGCCGCAGCGGGCGCAGCCGCCGACCTCCACGGCGCGACCGTCGAGGGTGGCGGGGACAAAACGACGGAGGGGACCATGGCCGCGGGCGCAGGGGACGTGCGTCATGCGCCGCAGTCTAGAACGGCTCCCCCATCCGGTCAGCGGGGGGTCGAACCTCGATGCTCATCAGAAAGCAGAGATCACTCCCTCGATGTCATTCAAAGCTGCGTAGACGGCGAGCACCTGCTCGGGCGAATCGACCCGCAGCTCCAGCGTCATCGACTCGAACTTGCCTCCGCCGGACTGGCGGGTCGAGGGCGGCTCCGTGGGGCGCGGGATCCCGGTCGCGACACACACCGACTCGATGATGGTGGCGCCGATCTCGGCGCTGGCGCGGTAGATCACCTTGAAGGTGAAGGGGCCGGGGAAGTCGTGCTGCGCGGCGAGCAGCTCCAGCATGCGTTCGGTCATCGGGCCCCCTCCTCAGCGATGAGCCGCTCCGCCATCGACGCGACCGCGAGGGCGAGGGCGGCAGGGTCGTCGGCGCTGTCGCCGAGCAGGAACGGGATGGAACCAAGCAGCGGCACGTCCACCGGCAGCGTCCGGCCCAGTTCGCCCGCGTTGGCTTCTTCCGCGACGCTCGGCTCGCCGCCGTGCAGCGTGTTCAGGACGACGCCCGCGACGCGGACCCCGCGGGCCCGGAGCGCCTCGACGGTAAGCAGCGTGTGCGACAGAACGCCCAGCCGGTTGCCCGCCACCACCAGCGCGGGGAGGGACCAGCGGGCGGCGAGGTCGGCCACGGTCACGCCCCGGACGACCTCGACCAGCGCGCCTCCGACTCCCTCGACGACGATCGGCCCGCCGACGCCGCGGAGGGCATCCCACCGGGCATCCAGCCGGTCCAGCGACAGGGTGACCCCGGCGCGCCGCGCGGCGACCACCGGGGCGAGCGGCTCGGGGAGCGAGTAGACGTTGGCTCCGAGGGCGCCCTCGTCGAGCCCCGCGGCGCGGGCGAGGAGGGCGGCGTCGGCGATGATCCCGCCGTGGTCGTCGGTCCCGGACTCGACCGGCTTGAGCGCCCGCACGTCCGGCCAACGGCCCCGCAGCCACGCCACCAGCCCCGCCGCGACGACGGTCTTGCCCACGCCGGTGTCGGTGCCCGTGACGAGGAGGCGCAGGCTCATCGCAGCTTCCGCGTGACGTCGTCGATGCAGCGGCCGACCACGCCCGTGAGCAGGTCCAGCTCGTCCTCGGTGATGCTCAGCGGCGGCATCAGCACGACCACGTCGCCCAGCGGTCGGATCAGCACGCCGTGCTCCAGCGCCGCCTCGACGACCCGGCGGCCCGCCAGCAGCGTCGGGTCGAACGGCTCGCCGGTTCGCTTGTTCTTGACCAGCTCGATGCCGGTCATGACCCCGAGGCGGCGGATGTCGCCCACGTGAGGGTGCTCCGCGAGGACGCTCAGGCGATCGCCCAGCTGCGCGATCCGGACCTGGAGCCGCTCGAGGGTGCGCTCCTCCTCGAACACCTGCAGCGAGCCGAGGGCGGCGGCGCAGGCGAGGGGGTTGCCGGTGTAGCTGTGGCCGTGGAAGAAGGTGCGGTATTCGGAGTGGTCCCCGAGGAAGCCCTCGTAGATCTGCTCGCTCGCCAGCGTGGCGGCCAGCGGGAGCACGCCCCCGGTGATGCCCTTGGCCATGCACAGCAGGTCAGGCTCCACCCCCGTCGGCTCGCAGGCGAACATCGTGCCGCTGCGCCCGAACCCGGTGGCGACCTCGTCCAGGATCACGAGCGCGCCGTGCTCGCGCGCGATGGCGGCGGCGGACCGGAGGTAGTCGGCGGTGTGCCGGATCATTCCCCCGGCGCCCTGCATCAGCGGCTCCATCACCAGCGCGGCGATGTGTCCCGGACGGGACTCGAACAGCGTCCGCATCTGGTCCAGGCACTCGGCCTCGTGGGCCGCCACGTCCTGGCCGAAGGCGGTGTGGAACGGGTCCGGCGCGGTCGCCTTGACCGTGTGGAACAGGAGCGGCTCGTACAGCGAGTGGAACAGGTCGATGCCGCCCACGCTGACGCTGCCGATGGTGTCGCCGTGGTACGCGTTGGACAGGCAGACGAAGGTGTCGCGGCCGCGCTCCGCTTCGTCCCGGTGCTGGGCGAAGTACTGGTAGGCCATCTTCACTGCGATCTCGACCGAGGTGCTGCCGCTGTCGCTGTAGAAGACCCGCGTCAGCTTGCCCGTGGGGGCGAGTCCGATGAGCTGCTCGGCGAGCTCGACGGCGGCGACGTTCGTCGGCCCCAGCAAGGTGCTGTGGTCCAGCGTCTGCAGCTGCTGGGCGATGCGCCCCATGATCGTCGGGTGGGCGTGGCCGTGGAGGTTGACCCACAGCGAGCTGACGCCATCCAGGAACGCCCGGCCGCGCACGTCCAGCAGCCAGTTGCCGCGCCCCTCGCGCATGACGATGGGCGTCTCCTCGACGTAGCCCGCCATCTGCGTGAACGGCTTCCACAGGTGGGTGCGGTCCGCCGCTTCGAGGCGGGCGATGGCGTCGGAATCGAGCGAACGCTTGCCCTCGAAGGGGCTGAGTTCAGGCGCGGATCGGTAGGTCAGGCTGCTCACGGGCGCGGGACTGTATCAGGCGAACCCATGGCTCCAAGCAAGCGATCGATGTCGTCGTCGGAGTGCGCCGCCGAGAGCGTGATGCGGATGCGGCAGGTGCCTTCCGGCACGGTCGGGGGGCGGATCGCCATGGCGTACAACCCAGCCTCCAGCAGCCGGTGGTGCAGCGCCATCGCCTCCTCCGGAGGGCCGACGATCGCGGGCTTGATCGGAGTGTCCTCGTCACCCGGGACCTGCCAGCCCGCGTCCAGCAGTCCGTTCCAGATCCGGCGCGCGTGCCCCGCGAGCCGGGCCCGACGTTCGTCCCCTTCCGCGGACCGGGCGATCCGGATGCCCGCCAGCGCGGCGCCCGCGGCGGCGGGGGCGAGGCCGGTGGTGAAGATGTAGGTGCGGCCCGCGTTGACGAGCAGGTCTCGGGTCGCGGCGTCGGTGGCGATGGCGGCCCCGGCGGCTCCGAGGGCCTTGCCGAAGGTGCCCACCCGCGCCAGCGGCAGGTGCCCGGCCCCGCGCTCGGCCGCGACGCCCGCGCCCGCCGGCCCCAGCACCCCCAGGGCGTGGGCTTCGTCGACCAGCAGGTGCGCGCCGGTGTTGTGCACCGCCCACATCCAGTCCTTGACCTTGCCCCGGTCGCCGTCCATCGAATAGAGCCCCTCGCCGACGAGGAAGCGCTCGGCGAATGCTCCGTCTGACAGCGCCCGCTCGGCGGCCCTCCGGTCCTTGTGGGGGACGACCGCGACGGTGGCGCGGCTGAGGCGGCAGCCGTCGATGAGGGAGGCGTGGTTCAGGGCGTCGCTGACGATCTGATCGTCCGGCCCCGCGAGGGCCTGGAGCATGGCCAGGTTGGCCTGGTAGCCTGACGGAAACACTAGCGCCGCCGCGGTGCCGAGCCAATCGGCGATCTCCGCTTCGAGCTCCTCGTGGACGGCCAGGGATCCCGCGATCAAGCGGCTGGAGCCGGCGCCTCCCCCGTGGGCTTCGGCGGCGTCGGCGGCGGCCTGGGCGATGCGGGGGTCGGTCCGGAGGGCGAGGTAGTCGTTGCCGCAGAACAGCGTGGCGTCGCGGCCCCCGACCCGCCCCGTGACCGGGCCCGTGGCTTCGATCGTGGGGGGCTGGCGGAGCAGCCCCGCGGCCTCGATGGCGGCGAGGCGGTCGCGTACGAACGTGGGGGTGTCGGCCACGGGCGAAGGGCTACCCGTCCCGCCCGGGGCATGTCAACGAAGGCACTGGTTTGTGACGGTTCGATGTGGTCTACGTCCGCCCATGATGACGACGCGGACCCTGCTGATGCTGATCGCCGCCCTCGGGCTGCTGGCGTGCAACCCGGACCTGGGGGGCGGGAGTGCCGGCGGCGGCGACGACGACGACGACATCGATGATGACGACGACGACGACGACGACGACGACGGCGCGCCGGACGCGGTGCTCCTGTCGGTCTCCCCCGACCTGGACGAGATCGACGTCCCCATCTGGACCGAGTTCGAACTCGTCTTCGACGTGCCCCCCGGCCCGTTCGACTGGCGCGTGGCGGGCTCGGACGGCAGCGACGTCGACTTCGAGATCTCCGTGTCCACGAACGAGACGACGTACATCGGCGAGCTGGTGAGCGCGCTGGAGCCGGGCGCCACCTACCGGGTCTCCCTGTCGTGGGGGAGCAACGATCTGAACTACGAGTTCACCACCCTGCCGCCCGCCGATCCGGACAAGATGAAGGCCGTGATCGGGGCGGTGTACGTCGCCGAGCTGCTGGACGGCGAGTTCGTGCAGCCCGAAGGGGCGGGCCCCCTCATCAAGGGGGGCCTCGATCCGCTGCCCCTGATGCTGTCGGTGCACGCCGAGACCGCGTTCGCGGTCGACGCCCAGCCGGGCTTCCACATGATCGGCGCGGTGGGCCGCTACAACGAAGGCGGCGTGCCCGAGGCCAACCCCTGCGCCGCCACGATCGCCATGACCGCGGGCCCCGACCAGGCGTACGGCACGGACGATGACAACCCCGGCACCTTCGACGCCGGCCTCTTCGCCGTCGGCCCCACCGAGATGGCGGTCGCCGCCCAGGGCACCACCCTGGACCTGCGCGAGGTCGTGCTGGAGGGCACGTTCGTGCCGAGCCTGGACCGCATCACCACGATGACCCTGGCGGGCATCGCCGACACCCGGCCGCTGGACGAGATGCTCGGCGGAGGAGGGGAGGGGGCCATCTGCGAGCTCCTGTCCGACACCGTCGGGGTGGAGTGCTTCGAGTGCGGCGAGCCGACCCCGGGCGCCTTCTGTATGAACGTCGAGGTCGAGGAGTTGGAAGCGGTGATCGCCATCGGCCAGCAGCTGACCGAGCGCACCTGCGTCGACGTCATCGGCGATTGGGAGTCCAGCGGCATCTGCCACCCCGAGGCGCTGGCCTACGACGAGGACGGCAACGGGACGTACGAGCTGTGCCCCGCGTACGCTGAGTAGCGATGCGTAACTGGCTGTCCCTCCTGGTCCTGCTCGCGGTGTCCGCCGCGCTCGTTGCCTGCGGTCCCACCCGCCGCAGCCCCACCCCCGACGACGACGACTCGGTCGATGACGACGACGCCAGCGACGACGACGACGCGAGCACCGACGATGACGACGCCAGCGACGACGACGACGACGCCAGCACCGACGACGACGACATCAACGCCGGCCCCTACGAAGGCGACTGGACCGGCACGGTCATCGGCGCGGTCCGGTTCGACGCCGTCGAGTACGCCTGCGGCGGCGAGGTGCTCGTCCACATCGACGATCTCAACCGGGTCACCGGCACGGTCGACTGCCCCATCACGGGGAACGAGACCCAGAACTGCGGGTTCGACCTGCCGTCCGTCGGCTTCGTGCTCGACGGCCCCGAGGCGCCCCACGTCATCGACTGCACCGGGCTGGAGTGGGGAGGCACGGTCGCGATCGTGACCGACACGTTCGTGCAGGGCGTGGTTCAGGGCACGCAGATCAACGAAGCCCTCGGGGGGATCGAGATCGAGGTCAACATGACGTACTCGATCTTCCGCTAGAGGCGCCGCCTACTGGTACCGCTGAACGTGCGGGATGAAGGCCTCTTCCTGCTCGTAGGTGGCGTACGCCCCGATCAGGTACAGCAGGTGGGCGAGCCCGCCGGCCTTGCTGCACTCCTCCAGGTCCACGCCGTCCTTGTCCGAGTACTTCTTCATGAAGCCGCGCAGGTCGGGTGATGCGGTGAAGAAGACGTGCGACAGCTCGCCCTCCCAGATCGCTTCGCCGCCGAGCACGACCTTGGCCCGCGAGTTCGAGAAGCCGGCCGTCGAATCGATGCGGGCGGTGTACTCCGCCATGATCCCCTGGAAGGCGTTCACGTACGCCGCGGGGGCCCGCAGGTAGCCCTTGATCATCCCCGGGATGAACGACGGGAGCCCCGGGATGTCGTCCGGGAAGACATTGCTGGCGCGGGTGAACAGGTCGGTTACGTCGTCGGCCCAGGCGTTGGCGTTCTCGACCGTGGGGTCGTTGGTGAACGCATCCAGGGCGCTGCGGTCCATGAACTCGGCGAACAGGTCCGCCGCCTCCAGCGCGGTCTCGATCTTGCCGAGGTTGGCGGTGACTCCGTCGAAGTCCGTCCCTTTCATCGTCCCGGTGAACGAGGAGAGCTGCCCCCCCGCGGCGGAGATGTGACCGGCTGCCCCGGTCAGGGCGCGGGCCGCCGCGATGAGGTTGTCGTCGTCGCCGTACCAGTGGGTGCCGGCTTCCCGCATGTCGTCCGCGGCGCCCTGGAGGTTCGAGACCGTGGACTCGAGGTTTTTGTACCTGGCGTGCGCCCGGCGGGCGTCGGAGATGAGCGACGCGGCGCTGGCAGGGTCGCGCTGGATGCCTCCCGGGGCCATCGCGGCGGGGATCGCCAGCGGCTTCTTCTGCAGTCCGCTGATCGCCGCCTGGGACGCGAATCCGCCCCCCGCGGGGGAAGGCCACGCCGACATCGGTCCCCCGCCGGCGGCACCTCCCGCGCGGGAGGAGGACGAAGACGAAGAGCTTGCGCAGTCGCGCTGGTGGGTCTTGGCGGGCATCGCAACTCCAGGACCGGGCATCCGGCAAGTGGAAGAAGACCCCTTCAGCCTAATCACGGGCGGCCCCCCTCACGAGGGGAAATGCCCCTGGCCCCTATTTGGGGCTTGCGGTGAGCGCGCGGAAGGCGTCCTCCAGGCTCCCCGCCTCGCGGCTCAACTGCAGCAGCGTCCAGCCCTGCTCGACGGCGGCGGCGAAGATCGCGGGCCGCGGATCGGCTTCGTCCGAGGTGAACACCGTCGCCCCGAGGGTGCCCGGTCCTTCGCCGGCGGAGGCGCGCACCTCGCGCACTCCCGGCAGTCCCCCGAGGGCGGCTTTGAGATCGCCTTCGCCCCGCACGACGACCTCGATCCTGCTCCCCCCGCGGGCCCGCCCCTCGAGCTCGGCGGGGGTACCGAACCCGACGATCTTTCCCTCGTTCACGATGAGCACGCGCCCGCAGACGGCGGACACCTCGCCCAGGATGTGGGTGCTCAGGAGGATGGTCTTGGTCTTGCCGATCTCGGCGATGAGGTCCCGGATCTCGACGATCTGGTTGGGATCCAGCCCCGTGGTGGGCTCGTCGAGGATGAGGATCGGCGGGTCGTGGACCAGCGCCTGGGCGAGCCCGACGCGCTGGCGGTAGCCCTTCGACAGCTGGTCGATCGGCCGCTCCATCACGTCGCTCAGCCCCACCCGGGAGGTCGCCTCGTCGATGGCAGCGGCGCGCCTGGCCTTGGGCACCTGGCGCACGTCGCAGACGAACTTGAGGTAATCGCGGACGATCATGTCCCGGTAGACGGGCGCGTTCTCCGGCAGGTAGCCGATGCGGCGTCGCACTTCCAGGCTGTCGCCCTGGGCGTCGAGTCCGTCGACCTTCGCGCTGCCCGAGGTCGCGCTGATGAAGCCCGTGAGGATCTTCATCGTCGTGGTCTTGCCCGCGCCGTTGGGGCCAAGGAAGCCGACGACCTCGCCCGGTTCGACGGAGAAGCTGATCCCGTCGATCGCGGCGAGCTTGCCGTACGTCTTCTTCAGGTCTTGAACCTCGATGCTCGGCATGACCGCGCGGTTATAGTCGCCCGCCTCGCGCGATGGAACCCTCGAACCCCCGGTCCGGCTGGAGCCGCCTCGCTGACTTCGTCGACCAGACGAAGCGGTTGGGCCTCATCTTCGTCGTTCTGGTAGCCCTCGGGCTGGCGCTGCTGCCCCGGCTGACGTTCGACTTCTCCCCCCAGACGCTGTTCGACGCGACCTCGGAGAAGGCGCGGATCTACGCGGCCCACCGGGCCCAATACGGCGCCGACGATCACCACCTGATGCTGCTGGTGGAGGGCGATCTCGACGACGTCGCGACGTGGACCGCGTTGGGCGCGATCGAGGAGCGCATCCGCGACGAGGTGGACGAGGTCGAGTGGACGCAGAGCCTGCTGACGCTGCCGGTCCCGTACGCGCCCGAGCCGGGACGGATCGTCATCGAACCGATCTCCCAGGGCCCCGCCAGCGCCGCCGAGGCCATCGCCGCGGCCCAGCGCGCGCGGGACCACCCGATGCTCGCGGGCCAGCTCGTGGCCTCCGACGGCAGCGTCGCCTGCATCCTCCTGAAGGTCGGCGATGACATCGCGGCGATGGCCAAGGCGAGGCCGGCGGTGGAGGCGATCGAGGCGATCGCGCAGGAGTCGTCCGGCGGGCTGCCGACGTGGCTGCTCGGTCCCCACGCCTACCGGGCGACCGTGGTCGGCGTGATGATCCGGGAGGAGCTGCGGTTCGTGCCGCTGACGGCGGGGCTGCTCGCGCTTGTACTGTTCGTGCTGTTCCGGTCTTCCGCGGGGGTGCTGATCCCACTCCTGTCGGTGGGGCTCGGGGCGCTCTGGACGGTCGCGGCGATGGCGGCGACGGGGCAGGGGATCAACATCATCAACACGATCACGGCGACGCTGGTGCTGGTGATCGGGGTCGCCGACGCGATCCACATGATGACCCGCTACGGGCAGGAGCGACGGGAGGGGCAGGAGCGCTCACCGGCGATGAAGCGGGCGGTCCGTTCGGTCGGCGCCGCCTGCCTGCTGACCTCGGTGACGACGGCGGTCGGCTTCGCCACGCTGCTGACGGCGCGGCTGGAGATCCTCCGGGACTTCGGCCTGTACGCCGCCTTCGGCGTGATGATCACGTTCGGGTTCACCATCGTGTTCGTGCCCTGGGCGCTGGTCCGATCGCCGCACGACCCCGTCGTCCGGGATCCCACCCAGGGGCTGGAGGCGGGCGAGCGGGCGACCCCGCTGGGGCGGTTCCTGGCCCGCCAGGGCGAGCTCGTGGTGCGGCGGCCGGGGATGATCCTGCTGGTCTCCGCGCTGGTCGTGGGCGGCTTCGTCGCCGGCATCCCTCGCGCCACCGTGGACAACTTCATCATGGAGTACGTGCCCCGCGGGGAGCCGATCCACGAGGCCCACGCGCTGCTCGAGGAGAAGCTCGCGGGGGTCGTCTACGTCGACATCGTGCTCAAGGCGGAGGGAGGTCCGGAGCAGCCGTGGCACGAGCCGGAGATGCTCCGCCGCGCGGCCGCCATCCAGGATCGGACGCTCGCGGACGAAGGTGTGCAGTCGGCTGTGTCGGTGATCTCCCTGATCCGGGAGCTGGGCTACGTGCAGCGGGGCCGGGACGGCGATCGGAACGCGCTCCCCAGCTCGCGCCAGGAAGCGGCGGGGCTGCTCCTGCTAGCCGAGTTCGCCGACGGCGACACCCTGCTCAACACCCACCTCGACGCCGACCGGCGGGTGCTCCGCATCACGGTGCGGGCGGCCGACCTGGGGGCGAAGAGCTACCTCGCCCTGGAGGAGCGGATCGAAGGCTGGATCGATGAGCATCTGGCGGGCGCTCCGGTCCCCACGAAGGGCTACCTCGCGGGCACCTCGCAGGTCGGCTACTCGGGGATCGACTCGCTCATCCGCGACATGATGACGAGCCTGGGCTGGGCCTTCGGGCTGATCTTCCTGACCCTGGCGGGGCTGTTCCGATCGGTGCGGTTGGCGGCGATCGCGATGATCCCCAACGTGCTCCCCCTGGTGGTCGTGCTGGGGTCGATGGGGTGGGCCGGCCGGCACCTGGAGACGCTGTCGGCGATGGTGTTCTCCATCGGGCTGGGGATCGCGGTGGACGACACGATCCACTACCTCGCCCGGTACTGCGCGGAGGTCCGGGCCGGCTTCTCGCCCGAGGACGCAGTGCGCCGAACGACGGAGCGCACGGGCCGCGCGATCGTGCACACCTCCCTGGTGCTGGTGTTCGGCTTCGGGGTGCTGTGCACCTCGGCGTTCCCGCCCAACCAGCTGTTCGCGATCCTCGGCAGCGGCGTCATCGTCGCGGCGCTCGCGGCCGACCTGTGGGTGCTCCCCGCCATCCTGGTCCTGCTGAAGCCGCCGGTGCCGGGGGCCCCGTCGGCATGCTCGTGCGACGGCGGCGTCGTCCAGGGCATGGGACACTCCCCGCCATGCACGCTCGGCTCACGCTCGCCTCCGCCCTCACCCTCGCGCTTGCCGTCGGAACAACCGCTCACGCGGGAGACAACCTGCCGCCGAGCATCTCGCCGTTCGCCCCCCTGGCGGTGGTGGATCCCACGCCGTCGGAGGTCGACTTCACGGTTTCGGATCCCGACGACGCCCTGACCGAGTTGACCGTGACGGCGACGTCCAACGCGCCCGGAGTGCTCCCCAACGGCGGCCTCGTGCTGAGCGGTGCGGCCGGGGAGCGAACGCTGGAGATCACCCCGATCGGGATCGCCGGCAACGCCTTGATCACGCTGACGGTCAGCGATCCCGGGGGGGCCTCGGCGACCACGACCCTGAACGCGACCATCGTGTGCGACGGGGACGCCGATGAGGACGAACTCTGCGACTCGATCGAGACCGACGACGACAACGACACGGTGCTGGACGAGGACGATCTCGATCCCACCGATCCGCTGGTCTGCCAGGACGAGGACGGCGACGGCTGCGACGACTGCGCCGGCGGCACCCCCGACCCGGACAACGACGGTCTGGACAGCGACGGCGACGGGCTCTGCGACGAAGGGGACGAGGACGACGACGGGGACGGCACCCTGGACGTCGACGAGGCCCCCGGCGACAGCGACGGCGACGGCATCCCGGACGTGCTCGATCCCGAGGATCAGGACGGCCCCGAGGGGGACCTCGACGGCGACGGCCTCTCCAACCAGGACGAGGACAAGCTCGGCACCGATCCCGACGACCCCGACTCCGATGGCGACGGCCTCAGCGACGGCGTCGAGGACAGCACCGGCACCGATCCGAACGATCCCGACACCGACGGCGACGGGCTGGAGGACGGCGAAGAGGCCGGCCACGGCACGCACCCCAACAACCCCGACAGCGACGACGACGGGCTGCTGGACGGTGAGGAGGTCGACGCGGGAACGGACCCCCTTGATCCCGACAGCGACAACGACGGCCTCGACGACGCCGACGAGCTCGCACGCGGTACCGATCCCAACGACTCCGACACCGACGGCGACGGGGCCAGCGACGGCGCCGAGGTCGACGCCGGGAGCGACCCCCGGGATGCCGACTCCACCCCCGCGGGCGAGCAGACCCCGCAACTGGTGGACGAGGACGGCTGCGACGGCTGCGACAGCGCGCGCTCGGGCGGTGGGTCGGCTTCGCTGGCGCTGCTGGTGGGCGTGCTCGCGTGGGGCCGACGTCGACGCTGACCGCGAGGCCGACGTCCCCGCCTGCTAGCCTCCCCCCATGATCCACGTGGCCCTGCCGGCGTACTGCGAAGAGGCGAACATCGCTTCCTTGCTGCGCGACATCTGCCTGACGATGGCCGAGGTGGCACCCCACCGGAGCTACCGGATCGTGGTCGTGGACGACGGCAGCACCGACGCCACCGCCGACCGGGTCCTCGACTTCCAGCAGGAGATGGGCGACCACTTCGCCGGCGGCCGCGTCGAGTTGGTCCAGCACGACGTCAACCGGGGGCTCGCCGAAGCGATCCGGACGGGGCTGACGACCTGCATCGAGGATGCCCAGGACCGCGACATCCTCCTGACGATGGACGCGGACAACAGCCACCTGCCGGGGCTCATCCCGTCGATGGTGCGCAAGATCGAAGAAGGCCACGACGTGGTCATCGCCTCCCGCTACCAGCGCGGCGCCCGCGTGGTCGGCCTGTCCACCTCCCGCCGGGTGCTGAGCTTCGGGGCGAGCTGGCTGTTCCGCGTGCTGTTCCCCATCCCGGGCGTGCGGGACTACACCTGCGGCTTCCGCGCCTACCGGGCGGGGCTGCTCCGCAAGGTGATTCAGGAGCACCCGAACTTCTTCAGCGAGCAGGGCTTCGTGGTCATGCTCGACATCCTGTTGAAGCTCCGGCTCGAGCCCGTGCTGATGACCGAAGTGCCGCTGCTGCTGCGCTACGACAAGAAGCAGGGCGCCTCCAAGATGGACGTGCGCAAGACGGTCATCGACAGCCTCGGGCTGGCGGTTCGGCGCCTGGGCGGCAGCCGGCGTTGAGCGACTTCGAGCAGGGGTACTTCGAGGACATCTACGGCGGCGACTACGACCGCCGGAACCCCGAGTACAAGACCCGCGGGATGATGGATGCGCTGCTCCGGTTCGAGACCGGGGGGCGGATGGTGGACATCGGCTGTGCCTACGGCGCCTTCCTGAAGCAGGCGAGCCAGGCGGGCACCTTCGAGCTGTACGGCACGGACATCAGCGCGCACGCCGTCGAGGTCGCTCAGCAGCGGCTCGGGGACGCGGCCCAGCTGCAGGTCGGGGGCTTGTTCGACTCCGAGTTCGAGCCCGGCTTCTTCGACGTGGTGTGCCTGTTCGACGTCATCGAGCACATCGAGGATCAGGACGCCGCGTTCGCCCGCATTCGGGAGTTCCTGCGTCCGTCGGGGCTGCTGGCGCTGACGGTACCGGTGTACGATGGGCCGCTGGGGCGGGTGGTGGAGGCGTTGGACAACGACCCCACCCACCTCCACAAGATCGGTCGGCGCGACTGGGTCCAGGCGTGCCGGTCGCGCGACTTCGAGGTGATGCACTGGTTCGGGCTGTACCGCTACTTCGTGGGTGGGCGGGTCTACGCCTACTACCAGTCGCGGTTCGGTCGCCGGTGGGCGCCCGCGATCATGCTCCTGGCCCGCCCCCGCTGATGGCGCAGCTGGCGCTTCAGGCGCTGGTCGTCTCGATGATGGTGTCGGTCGGCCTCGAGTTGGAGCCGGCGGACCTGCTGGAGGGGCTGAAGCGCTGGAATGCGTCGATCGTCACGGTCCTGCTCAACCTCGTGATCTTCCCGCTGTTCGTGCTCGGCGTGGCGCTCCTGAACAACACCCTGTTCCCCGAGGGGGTGATGATCGGGCTGCTCGTCTGCGCGGTCGCCCCGGGGGGCCCGACGGGGCCGCTGTTCGCGCGCATGGGGGGCGGCGACCTGAAGTTCGCCACGGCGATGATGTGCCTGCTGGTGGTGCTCGGGCTGCTCACCGCGCCGGCGATGCTGGAGTGGCTGGCGGGGGAGCCGGACGTGGGTGGTGGCACGATCTTCTGACCCGCGTTCAAGATGCTGGCGTTGGCGCAGCTGCTTTCGCTGGCCCTCGGCATGGCGTTCCATCGGTGGGATCCGGACCGGCGCGGCGGCTCGCGGGGCCGACCGGGATCGTCGCCAACGTGCTGCTGGTCGTGATCATCGTCGCGTACCTGGTCGACCGCGGGGACCTGCTCCTGAGCGTCTCTCCGGCGGCTCACGCGGTGCTGATCGGCATGCTCCTGCCGCTGCTGATCCCGCTGTGGAAGGCGAAGGATCCCAGCGGCGTGCTGCGCAGCGCGGGGGTCGTCACGGCGATCCGAAACCTGAGCGTCGCCCTGCTGCTGGCGTCGACGCTGTTCACGGACCCCACCATCGAGATGGGGACCCTGCTGTGGGGCTTCTGGATGATGCTGCTGCCGGGGGCGATGGCGGCGTGGCGGGGACGCCGGGATCGCGCCGAGGCCTGAAGCCCGTCGGCGGGGTCCGTCGCTACGCGGGCATGCCCGCGGCGACCCAGTTCTCCACGGTCGAGAACTGGTTGTCGGTGATGCAGCCGTCCTCGCCGGGGGGGCACGGGTTCCCGTCGGGTATCGAGCCATCGAGCAGCCGCACGGGGATGCACTCGCCCCGCGTGGAGCCGTCGCACACGCCTTCGAAGGCGTTGGCCTGGACATCGGCGTAGCTGTTGAGCCAGCCGATTCCGCCGGAGGCGAGGGCGTCGCCTTCGTGGCAGGCGCCGCAGTACGCCACCAGGATCGGCTGCACGTCGTCG
>JAAESI010000292.1 GCA_024229515.1 Pseudomonadota bacterium
AGACGAGGGCGGTCCGGTAGGCCGCGGCGGCGGAGGCGAGATACGCGAAGAGCGCCGCGATCTCCTCGGGCATCGCGTGCCGCCCGACGGGGACCTTGCTATTCACCGCCGCCAACATCTCGTCGGTGTACTCGGCGCGCTGCATCGGGGTGAGCACGTAGCCCGGGGATATCGCGTTCACCCTGACCGCCGGAGCTAGCTCGAGCGCCATGGTTTGCGTCAGCGCGATGACGCCCGCCTTGCTGGCGTTGTAGTCCGCGTAGTGCGGGTAGCCGACGGACCCGTTGGTCGAGGCGGTGTTGAGGATCACCCCGGAGCCGCGGGCCACCATGTGGCGCGCCGCCGTCTGCGCGACGTAGAACACACCCGTCAGGTTGACCGCGATGACCTCGTCCCACTCCTCGGGTGTGATGTCGAGGAAGTCGTGGCGCACGCTAATGCCGGCGTTGTTGATCAGTACGTCGACCGATCCCATCTGCGCGACCGCCTGCTCGAAAGCCGCTGCGACCTGCTCGAGGTTCGAGACGTCGGCAGCGATCACCGCGGCCAGCTCCGGCAGCTCGTCTGTCACCCGGGCGCGTGCTTCGGCGCTGCGATCGAGCACGCAGACGGTGCACTCCTGTTCGAGGAAGCGGGTCGCCGTGGCCTGCCCGATGCCGCTGGCGCCTCCGGTAACCAGTACGTTCTTGCCCTTCAGTCCTCGCATGGATGCTCTCCTGTAGATGTCACGGGTCCCACCAGCCAGCCCGAGAAGTATGACGCGGTCTCGAGTCCCCGAACAGGGTTAGAGTCGCCTTCATCAAGTCGAGCTGGACTCCTTGCCCAACTCGGCCGCCCGGGCGGCGCCCTGAGCGATGGCGTCGACGACCGCGGCCTCGAACCCGTGCTGTTCCAGAACGGCAAGGCTCTCCACCGAAACGCCGCCGGGCGTGCTGGCTTCGGCGATGAGCTCGGCCGGGGCAGCCTGCCGCGATCGCCAGACGGCCATCGAGCCGACGATCGTCTGTGACGCGACTTGGGTGGCGACAGGCCGGGGCAGGCCGCAGCCCACGCCGGCGTCGATCAGAGCTTGGAAGAAGAGATACGTCGACACCGGACTGCTGAGGGAGGTGATGGCGTTGAGATGAGATTCCTCGACCTCCACCACCTCGCCCAAGGCGTCGAACAGCGCCAGAACCAGTTCGCGCTGGTCCGGCGTGACCGCCGGCGAGAACACCAACGGGGCGATGCCCTGGCCGACCCGGCTGGGTGGGTTCGGCAGCGCGCGCACCAGTGGCTGCTTCTCGCCCAGCGATTCGTAGGTGCTCAAGGGAATGCCCGCGGCGACCGAGACGATGACCTGGTCCGGACCCAGGCGGGCGGCCTGGAGGTCGGGCAGGATCGCTTGAACGACCTCGGGGCGCACGCAGATGAAAACGAGATCTCCTCTCTGGGCAGCCTCCACGTTGTCGACGGCTGGCGTGATCCCGAAACGACCCGAGAGATGCTCGCGCCTCGAGGGCGCGGGATCACTGACGATGATCCGGGCTCCGCTCAGGACCTTTCCCTGTGTCAGGCGGTGAATGATGATCTCCGCGATGTGTCCGCCACCGATCAGCGCGACCTGTCGATCTGCCAGCATTACGCGTCTCCTGCCGTCAGCAGCCTGCCCCAGCCACTGTCCAGTTGTGCGCTGCAATGAAACCCGAGTTGGCGCAGCTCCGCCGTCACATCGACCGGCAGTGCCTGGTCTTCCGTCTTCTGGTTCAGTACCCCTCCCATCAAGACCGGCACATCTAGATGGCGCTCGCGTAGCTCGGCGCGGAGTCGCTTGGCGTACTCCAGCGCCATGCCGTTGTGCGTACTGATCAGGATCGCATCCACCGGACGCGCTGCGACGGCTTCGGCGACGTCGGTCGGGTTCTGCTCCGCTCCGAGATTGACGATCTCGGCCCCCGACCGGCTCAACAACGCCTCCAACACATGGACAGCGTGTTCGTGCACATCTGTCGATGCGAGCAGCAGACGCCGATCGGTCATCACCTCCCGGATCTCGCCGCTGGAAAACCGGGGCAGGTACTGCTCGATCGTGTGCCGCGTCCGCTGGGAGAAATCCGTCGGCACCAACGGCCGGCGTTGCTGGATCGAGGGATCCCATTCGCCCAGTCCGAACGAGGCTTCGAACCGGGCTGGCCCGAGATGCTTGAGGACGTATAACAGCTGCACAGGATCAGCGATATCCACGCCGGTCTTCTCGAAGCCGTCGAGAGCCCGGTCACAGATCTTCTTGCCGGCGGAAACGACCCGCTGCGAAAACGCTCGCGCCGGACCGAAATCGACCCAGGGATGCATGCGACGCGCCGCGGCTTCCACCTGGCGGCCGAAGCTGTGACTGTCCGCTATCTCTTCCGCCGTCGGGATCCGTACCGCCTCGGTGATCGGTATGGGATGCACCGCGTGTCCGGTTGGAGATTCCAGTTGGGCCAGGATGTCCCACAGCAGATACTCGGCCGTGACGCCCCAATTGCGCGGGAAGTTGTGCGTTGCCGAGATCGTCTCGCCATAGACCATCGAGCCCAGACAGTCGTCCCCATGGATCTCTTTCAAGGCGAAGACCCAACCCGCGCGCTTGACCGGATCGCTGGTCAGGCCACCGATGCAGTGGGACAGCTTGGCGCCGAGTAGCTCCTCGACGACGTAGCGCTCGAGGAACGCCCATCCGGCGACTGTGGTGCAGTCCTGGAAGAGGGCACCGAATCCGTCCTCCAGGTAGGAGTGGAGCATCAAGCCCTCATCCCGTCGCTTGGCCAGGATAGCGATGGCACGCACGGTTTCGGCGACCGTGGCGACCGGGTCGTCCCACATCGGCGCCTCGTGGGCGAAGTACTGGGAGAGATTGCCGATCGTCGTGACGCCCGCCTCGAGTGCGTGGACCGTATTCGTAGTGGCGGCGGGGAAACCGATCATGAAGTCCCCCATGTGCGGCTGAATCGGGACGGTGTGGCTCACTTCGCGCCACTGCTCGGTCGTCGTCAGCATCGGGCCCGTTTCAGCCGGAATACCTTCTCGGAACTCCTCTGGAACGGCCATCCGGCGATCCAGGCAAATGCCCGCTCGATCGATCACATACCCTTCATGCTGCGCTACTCGATGGATGTGGCGGAGGGCTTCGGCGGTTGTGGGCCATGAACCCAATCCGATATGGGCGTGGTACATCACGGTGCCGTCACGGATGCACCGCTGCTTGTATTCCGCCTCGGATGAGACGCCCATCTCTTGACTGAAGAGAGAACGCCCCAGCTCGAGGTCATCAGCGATCGTGTGCCCCTCGGCGATGAGCGTGTTCGGATTCGGAAGTTCCGCGCTCGATAGGCTCTGAATGCGGTGTCGAAGCTCAGAAGGGCTCATCCGTGTACTCCGGTAGCTGTTCGGCGATCTTCAATCACTGGTTCAACAGTGTACACCGATGATCGTGGAACCGGTAGGAGGGGCGGGATACGATTACCCGACTTTGATCGGCCAGACGCTCTCCCCGACGCACCCACGATCCGCGATGTCGCCTTCGAGCGGATTATACTGACACCAGGCTCCGACCTCGAGAAGTTTCTTGCAGTCCACCAGGGTGGCTGAGCGTGGTGCTTTCTGACGCCACTCGGCTGCGGGTCGGGCGGGAAGACTGGCTCCGGGAGGTCGAAGATCTGCTGGCCGAGCGAGGCATCATCGTCTCCAATGAGGCGATCCGTCAGGGGTGCAGGAGCTTTGGCAGCGAGTACGCTCGTCGGTTGAAAGCAATGCGCTATTCCGCATCCCGAAATACGGCGTCAGAAGCAGATTATAGTTTGTGGGGGATTGGGAATCCCTTTCCCTGGGAAGGCTGATCGAGGACCGATCTCGAGCGACCGAAAACCGGTGGAGGTCGTGG
>JAAESI010000293.1 GCA_024229515.1 Pseudomonadota bacterium
CGGTGGCGTTGAAGTCGGGCACCAAGGCGCCGTCGCCGGCCGTCGGCTCGGACGGGCCCCCGACCTCGGTCGCGTCGCCCATTCCCTCGCCGCCGCAGCCCGGGTTCCGGGGATCGGACCCGGCGGTCGCCTCGTCGTCGTCGGACAGGCCGTCGTTGTCGTCGTCGTTGTCGGTGCAGTCGGGCTCGAGGTCGCCGTCGAAGTCGTCGAACTCGTCGACCAGGGAGCCGTCGCAGTCGCTGTCGATGGCGTCGCACAGCTCGGTGGCGCCCGTGTAGATGGTGTCGTCCAGGTCGGCGCAGTCGGTGGCGTCGGGATCGCCGTCGAAGTCGTCGTCCAGATCGGTGCAGTCGGGGTCGAGGTCGCCGTCGAAGTCGTCGAACTCATCCACGAAGCTGCCGTCGCAGTCGCTGTCGATGGTGTCGCACAGCTCCGGCGCACCGTTGTAGATGGTGGCGTCGAGGTCGGCGCAGTCGCTGGTGTCCGGATCGAGGTCGTTGTCGTCGTCCAGATCGACGCAGTCCGCGTCGGTGTCGCCGTCGGTGTCGGTGAAGCCCTCGTCGACGGACGTGTCGCAGTCGTTGTCCTGCCCGTCGCAGGCCTCCGTGTTGGCGGCGAAGTTCAGGATGTCGTTGTCGTCGCAGTCGCCGTCGCACTCGGACTCGCCGTCGGCGTCGTTGTCGGTCTCGGAGTCATCGAAGCCGCCGAAGTCGTCCAGGCCGTTGCAGTCGTTGTCGCCGCCGTCGCAGATCTCGACGTTGCCGGGGTAGTTGGCGGCGTCGTTGTCGTCGCAGTCGCCGGGGGTGTCGGCGGGGTCGCTGCACAGACCGGGGGGGCAGTAGCCGTCGCCGTCCATGTCGTCCTCTTCCCAGGAGATGGACCAGTCGTTCCAGGTCGAAGAGCTGCCGGAGTGGTGGATGATCCCGGCCTCGCCAGTGCCGGTGAAGTTGCACACGCTCTCGGAGGAGGACTGAATCTGGCTGCCGTTGACCCAGACCGTCAGCAGGGTGCCGTCGAGCTCCGCTTCGAGCAGGACCTCGTCGCCGTAGGGGGCGACGTTCTTGGCGCCGCGGATCGACTCCAGCGGGTTGTTGGCGGCCACGTAGAAGGTCGCGTTGCTGGCCCAGAGGAAGAAGCCACAGAACTGGCCGGTGTTGCTGTTGCGCCGCATCGTGAACCCGGCCCCGCCCGTGTCACGCGTCATCGTGGCGCTGAGGAAGACGCGGTCCGCGTCGCCTGCGCTGGTGTCGATCACGGCCGTGGGGGTGACGTGGCTGGAGATGCTGCTGAAGGCGGCCGTCCCCCCCGACTCGGACACGTTTCCGTGCAGGGACGTCCAGGCGGAGAAGTCGTCGTCCTCGAAGTCGTCCGTGAAGGTGCCCGCGAGCGCGGGTGAGGAGATGAGAAGGAGGGCGAGGAGGAGGGCGATCCGGCGCATGCGGGCAAGGTAGCAGGGGACGCAACCCGCCCGTAGGGCGCGGGGACGGTATCGTTCGAGGTATGCGACACCTGATTCTACTGCTGGCCCTGCCGCTCCTGGCGGGGTGCCCCTCGGCGCCCACGCGGGGCGACGATGACGACGACGACACGACGGCGAACAGCGATGACGACGACGCGACGGACGACGACGACGACGCGACCGACGACGACGACGCGACGGACGACGACGACGCGACGGACGACGACGACTCCGCCCCGTCGGCCTCCCCCGGGTACCGCATCGGCTACTTCCCCTCCTGGGGGATCTACGCCCGCGACTTCCAGGTCACCGACATCCCCGCCGCCGAGCTGTCGCACATCTACTACGCGTTCCTGAACCTCCAGCCCGACGGCACGTGCGTGCTCGGAGACCCCTGGGCGGACATCGAGATCGTGCTCGGTGACGACACCTGGGACCAACCGGTGCGCGGCAACTTCAACCAGCTCCGCATCCTCAAGGAGAACCACCCCGGCCTCGAGGTCATGCTCTCCGTCGGCGGGTGGACGTGGTCGGGCAACTTCTCCACCGTCGCTTCCACCGAGGCGGGCCGCGCCACCTTCGCCTCCACCTGCGTCGATCTGGTCCGCACCTACGGATTCGACGGCCTCGACGTGGACTGGGAGTACCCCGTCGAGGGCGGCCTGGGAGGCAACAGCAACAGCCCCGCCGACACCGCCAACCACGTGCTCCTGCTCCAGGCCGTGCGTGACGAGTTCGACGCCTACGAAGCCGAGGACGCGAAGGACTACCGCATCGCCATCGCGGCGTCCGCGAACGCCTCGTACATCGCCAACCTGGACGTCTACGGCTTGAGCCAGGTGCTCGACTGGATCGGCTTGATGTCCTACGACTTCCACGGCACCTGGGAATCGACGACCGGCCTGCAGTCACCGATGTACGCGGCGCCGGGGGACCCGTCGGCGTCCGCGGACGTGCTGACCGTCACCGCCGCGGCCCAGGAGTACCTGGATGCGGGCCTGCCGCCCACCCAGTTGGTCGTGGGCATCCCGATCTACGGACGGGCGTGGACGGGCGTGGACCCGGGGCCCAACAACGACGGCTTGTTCCAGTCCTCCACCGGAGCCGCCCCCGGCACCTGGGAGGCGGGCAGCTACGACTGGTCCGACCTCGTCGACAACTACATCACGCCGTCCAACACGTTCTGGGAGTCGGCCGCCGAGGTGCCGTACCTGTACGACGCCGCCACCGGGATGTTCGCCACCTACGACGACGTCGCGTCCGTGCAGAGCAAGGCCGAGTGGGTCGCGGAGCAGGGGCTCGGCGGGGTCATGTTCTGGGAGCTGTCGGCCGATCATCCGACCGAGAACCTGATCTCCACCGCCCACGCGGTCCTGGGCGGCGACTAGCGGCGAGCAGCCCTAGACGTTGGAGGAGTCGCTGCGGCCTCCGACGACCCGGTCGCGGCCCTTCTGCTTCGCTTCGTACAGCGCCGAGTCCGCGGTCTCCAACAGCGTGTGGGGATCGCGCGTGCGCGTGGGCACCGTGGAGGCGACCCCGATCGACAGCGTCACCCGCTTGCTCGTGGGCGACGAGGGGTGGCCGATCCCGATCTCGTGCAGCGCCCGGCGGATGCGTCGCGCCACCGCCGTCGCGCCGAGGGTGTCAGCTTCGCAGAGGATGACCGCGAACTCCTCGCCGCCGTGGCGGGCGACCAGGCCCATCGGCCGTTGCACCGCCTTGAGCAGCGCTTCGGCCACCTGCTGCAGGCATCGGTCGCCGGCGGCGTGCCCGAGGGTGTCGTTGTAGGCCTTGAAGTGGTCGATGTCGCACATCAGCAGCGCCAGCGGCTCCTGCTCCCGCCCGAGCCAGCGCCAGCGCTGGGCCAGCACCTCCTCGAAGGTGCGTCGGTTGGCCAGGCCCGTGAGCGCGTCGGTGCTGGCCAGCATCTCCAGCTCCGTGGTCCGCTCCTGGAGCGTGGCGGCGAACTGTTCGGCCTGCGCCTTCAGATGCTCCACCTCGACGTGGGCGGCGGACTGCCGCTTCACCGCCTTGTAACGGTGCAGCTGACCGGCGGCAGCGATGACGGCCGTGCCCAGCACGAAGAACGTCATGAGCAAGCCCGGCTCCATCGGTTCGTCGGCCCCGAGGATCCAGGTCGGCAGGAGCAGCCCCATGGCGCAAGCGGAGTGCACCGCGATGGCGGTGGCGGGGGGCCACAAGAACAGCAGCGAGCCTCCCAGCATCACCAGCGTGATGCCCGGGTAGTAGGCGGAGCCGTAGCCCCCCTGAACGAGAATGAGCAGGTCGGCCGACCAGCCCAGGAAAGACGAAGTAGAAGGCGGTGACGCTGACGGAGTGCTCGCGGAAGGTGCGCGCCTTGAGCGCCGCGAGCATGCCCACCGTCACCACCACGACCAGCGCGCGGACCAGGAGCATGAGCTGCAGCCGCCCCTCCGGCGCGACCATCAGATCGAGCAGCCCGAACACGGGCACGAACACGATGACGAGCAGCAGGGCCACGCGGGCGCCGCTGCGGTTCTCGTCGGCGGTGTGCTCGTCCAGGGCGGTGGCGGTCAGGCGAACTTCTCGGAGTAGAAGGAGTCGATGAGCGCCTCGTGGGTGCGCTGAATGACCCGTCGTTTCACCTTGAGGCTGGGGGTCAGCTCACCGGACTCGACCGTGAAGTCCTCCGGGAGGATGACGAACTTCTTGAGCGTCTCGTACGACGCGAGGCCACCGTTGACCTCGTCGATGTAGCCCTGCAGCAGCGCGCGGATGCCGTCGTCGGTGGGGCGGGCGTCCGCGGGCGGGACCTTGCGGTCGTCCCGGTCGTACAGCTCCTCCAGACCCTCTTCGTCCAAGGTCACCAGCGCCGACAGGAACTTGCGCTTGTCGCCGACCACGACCACCTGGCTCATGCCGGCGTACTGCTTCAGCCGGTTCTCGATGTTCTGGGGGCTGACGTTCTTGCCGCCCGCGGTGACGATGATGTCCTTCTTGCGGTCGGTGATCTTCACGTAGCCGCCGGCGTCGAACTCACCGACGTCGCCGGTGTGGAGCCAGCCGTCGACGATGGTCTCGGCGGTGGCCTCGGGCTGCTTGAGGTAGCCCATGAAGACGTTGTCGCCCTTGACCAGGATCTCGCCGTCCTCGGCGATCTTGATCTCCTGGCCCTCGACGGGGATGCCGACGGTCCCGTACTTGGGCTTGTCCAGCGGGTTGAAGGTGCACACGCCGACGCACTCGGTCTGGCCGTAGACCTCCTGGATGGAGATGCCCAGTCCGGCGAAGAAAACGCCGACGTCGGCCGACAGCGGGGCGGCGCCGGAGATGAACCGGCGTCCTCGGGCCATGCCGAGCTTCTTGCGGACCTTGCTCAGCACGAGCCGGTCGGCGACGTCGTACTGCATCTTCAGGGTCACGCTGGGCTTGTTCCCGAGCGAGCGCTGGTGCGCGAGCGCCTTGCCCACGTCCGTAGCCCAGCCGAACAGCTTCTTGCGCAGGTCGGGGGCGTCCTGCAGGCCCGACGTGATGCGGCTGTAGTACTTCTCCCAGAGCCGCGGCACGCAGACCAGGATCGTCGGCTCGGTCTCCACGAGGTTGGCCGCGACGTGCTCGAGCCCCTCGCCCATGTTGACCGTGTAGCCGACCCGGATGGCCATGATCTCGCCCTGCAGCCGCTCCGCGATGTGGGACAGCGGAAGGAATGAGAGGCTGGAGTCGTTGTCGCCCGCCTCCAGGGCGGCGGCCAGCGACTCGGCCATCGCCATCATGTTGCGGTGGCTGATCATCGCCCCCTTGGGCGGTCCGGTGGTGCCCGAGGTGTAGACGATGGTGGCGAGGGCGGCGGGATCGTTGGCCTCGACCTGGGCTTCGACCGAGGCCCAGGCTTCGGGACCGGCGTCATCGCCGCGCTTGATCAGATCCGCCCAGGCGACGACCCCATCCTGGTTGGAGGCGTCGTCCCCCTCGAGCACGATGATGTGCTCCAGATTGGGGCAGGCGTCGCGGATCTCCAGGAGCTTGTGGAGCTGGCCGGCGTCCTCGGCGATGACCGCTTTGCAGCCGCTGTGCTCGAGGATGTACTGGACCTGGGGGGCGATCGAGGAGGGGTAGATCGGGACGGTGGGGCAGCCGATGGCGAGGCAGGCCAGATCACCCACCAGCCACTCGGTCCGGTTCGTCGACAGCACCGCCGCCATGTCGCCGGGCTGGAGGCCGAGGGTGCGCAGGCCCGCGCCCGCGACGAGGACGCGCTGCTTGTAGCCCTCCCAGGTGATGTCGTGCCACGTCCCCTTGGCTTTGTAGCGAAGGGCAGCGACGTCGTGCTGCTGCTGCGCGTGCGCGAACAAATGGTGCAGAAGGGTCGGCCGCTCGATCATAGCTGGCTTCTACCAGAGGCTATGCTCCGTGGTCATGCCGTCACGCGCTGACCGCCAATGGGGACGCTTTCGGATCGTCGGTGAGCTCGGCCGCGGCGGCATGGGCGTGGTCTACGCCGCCGCCGACATGGAGTTGGAGCGCAACGTCGCCATCAAGGTGATCCTCGACCCGGCCCTCGCCGACCCCGAGCTGATGCGCCGGTTCGAGCGCGAGGTCCGCATCACCGCGCAGCTGGAGCATCCCGGGGTGGTGCCCGTCTACGAGGCCGGTCGAGACGAGGATGGACGTCGCTTCTTCGCGATGCAGCAGCTTCGGGGGAGACCCTGGAGGACGTCATCGGGCGCCTCGCCACGGGGGACGAAGCGACGCTGGAGGCGTGGCCGCTGAGCCGACGGCTGGGCGTGCTGCTGCAGGTCTGCCACACCGTCGCCTACGCCCACAGCCGCAGCGTGCTCCACCGCGACATCAAGCCCGCCAACATCATCCTGGGCGAGTTCGGCGAGGTGCTCTTGCTGGACTGGGGCATCGCCCGCTTCCTCGCCGACCCCGACGAGACCCTGACGTCGGGCCGGCCGATCAACACCGCGTCGCCGGAGGCGCTCACCGAGTACGGCTCCATGATCGGCACCCCGGGGTACATGGCCCCGGAGCAGGCGGTGGGCGCGCCGCCGGACGTGCGGTCGGATGTGTGGAGCCTGGGCGCGGTGCTGTACCAGCTGCTGACCTTCACCAAGACGTTCGAGGGGCCCACCCTCGAGGCGATGATGGCGCTGATGCAGGGGCCCCCGTTGGACCCCCGCAAGCGCGCCCCGGAACTGGAGATCGGCGACGACATCGCGGAGATCTGCATCGCTGCCCTGGAGGCGGATCTGCGGCCGCGGACGGCCAGCGCGATGGCGCTTCACGACGCGATCGACGACGTGCTCCAGGGGCGGGCCCGGGCGGCCGCGGCGGCGCGCACCGTGGAGGAGGCCCGGGGCGTCTGGGAGGAGCACCGCCAGCAACGCCGGGAGCGCCGCACACTGCTGGGGCGGGAGGCGCAGCTGGAGGGATCCATCCCCCTGTGGACGCCGCTGGAGCAGAAGGCGGACCTGCTGTGGGTGCGGCGTCGGCTTCGGGCCCTGGAGGTGGAGTCGTCCGACACGGTCGAGCACGTCGTGTCGTTGGCCGAGAACGCGCTCAACCAGGACCCCACCTGCGAGCCCGCCGCCGACCTGCTCGCCCAGGTCCACTACGCCCGGTTCGAGGAGGCCGAGGAGGCGGGTGACGTCCCGGCCCAGCGCTGGTCCGCGGGGCGGGTGCGCAAGTACGACGCGGACGGCTCGTGGACGGTCCGCCTGCGCGGCATGGGGAGCCTCACGCTCCGCACCAACCCGCCCGGAGCGGAGGTGATCTGCGAGCGCTTCGATCGGGACGAGATCGTCGCCCGCAAGGTGGACCGACGGGTCCTGGGGAAGACCCCGCTGGAAGACGTGCCGATCGAGCCCGGCTCCTACCTGCTGACGATCCGATCGCCGGGGCTGCGGCCGACGCGGTACCCGATCTTCCTGCCCCGGGGGCACCGCTGGAATTCGGGAGCGGTGCCGGTTCCGCTCTACTCGGACGCCCAGATCGGCGACGGCTTCGTCTACATCCCCGGCGGCCCGACCCGCATCGGCGGACTCGTGGGCGGCGTGCGCGACGTCGCCGGTTCGATGCGCACGTGGTGCCGCGAGGCGTCGTACGACGGGAACGAGGAGCTCCGCACCGTCCGGGGCGGGTTCTGGAACTGCTCCCCGGCCCAGTGCCGCGTCACCTCCCGGTGGGGGGACGAGCCGCAGCAGGCGTTCACCCTCACCGGTTTCCGCCTCGTCCGCGACCGGCCGCTCCCGGGGTAGATGGCATCGGGGTGTCATCGCCCGCCGCACGGCCGCACGGCACGCTGTGAACATGGACGCAGCCCACGAACCCCAAGGCATTCGATTCGGCCGATACCGGCTTCAAGCGCTTCTCGGCTCAGGGTCGATGGCCCAGGTCTTCCGCGCCCGCCACATGGGCACCGCGGGGTGGGGCAAGGCGGTGGCGCTCAAGCGCCTGTGGGGGGACGACGAGATCGACCTGACCGCGCTCCCGGCGACCGCCAACTGCCTCAAGTCGCTGATCAACGAGGCCGAGCTGGGGAGCCGGTTGAGCCACCCCAACATCGTCGCAGTCCACGACTTCGATTCGGTTCAGGGGCGGTTCTACCTGGCGATGGAGCTGGTTCCGGGGTGGACGCTGGAGGAGATCCTCAAGGTCTGCCGGATGCGCGGGGTGGCGCTGCCCCCACCCGCCGCGGTGGAGATCGCCTTGGCGGTGGCGCGGGCCTTGGAGTACGCCCACGCCCTCGCGGACGATGAAGGCCGACCGCTGGAGCTGGTCCACCGGGATCTGAAGCCGGCGAACATCTTGATCGGCCGGGATGGCTCCATCAAGGTCTCGAACTTCGGCATCGCCAAGGCTGCCTCCAACGTCTACGCGACGATGGGGACGAAGATGATCAAGGGTACGCCCCGGTACATGTCGCCCGAGCAGGCGCTGGGCCAGCGGGTCGATCGGCGCTCCGATCTGTTCTCGCTGGGTACGCTGCTGGCGGAGATGATCCTCAACCGGCCGATGTGGGACGCCGGCTCCTTGCTGGGCGTGTTCGTCGCCGTCGCCGAGGTCGCGCCGGCGGGGGGGGGGTGATGCTCGCCATTCGCCGGGAGCGGCCGGAGTTGGCGCCGATCCTGAACCGCCTGCTCGTGAAGGAGCCGGTCTACCGCTACCAGCGCACCGGCGATCTCGTCGTCGACCTCGCCGCCGTGCAGCGGCAGTTGGCGGGACCGAAGTTGAAGCGGTGGCTCGACCGAGCGGTCGCCGAGCTGCCTCCGCGGGTGGACGACGGGTTCTTCGGGGACGGCGGTCCGCCGCCCTCGCTGCCGCGCAAGAAGCGCACGACCCCGGGGGGCCGGGCTCCGAAGAAGGGGCTGATGTCATGGTTCGCTCGGAGCCGCTGATCGAACCACGCTCCACCCGCGCGCGGGTGACCTGCCTGCTCGTGCTCTCCTCCCGGCGGGCGCTGCCCACGAACACCTAGTGCGGGCGGTCCCTCGGCGACGGCGCCTCGTCGACCCACCCGGAGCACGTGACCTGCCCGGACTGCCGGCAGCGGCTGCTGCGGAGCTGGGGGATCGTGATGGAGGCGGGGTAGTAGAGTCGGCGCCGTGGCAGCCGCCGACCACCTGACCTTCTGCCGCATCTGCGAGTCCGCCTGCGGCCTCGTGGCGAGCGTCGAAGCGGGCCGCGTGCTCGCCCTCAAGCCGGATCCCGAGCATCCCCGCAGTGAGGGCTACGCGTGCGTCAAAGGCACGCGCTTCACGAAGATCCAGAACCACTCGGAGCGCCTGCTGCGCCCCCGGATGCGCCGCGCCGGGCCGTTGGAGGAAGTCTCCTGGGACGAGGCACTGGGCTATGTGGGCGAGCGCCTGCGGCGGCTCCGCAAGGAGCACGGGCCCGAGTCGATCGGGCTGTTCCTGGGTAACTCCACGGCGCACTCCCTGGGCGCGATCCTGGGGGCGACGGCGCTGCAGCAGGGGCTCGGCACGACCAAGGCGTACTCGGTCCTGACGCTGGACAACGCCCCGATGTTCGTCGTCACCGAGCAGTGCCTGGGCCACCCGATGCGCACGCTCGTGGCCGACTACGCGGGGTCCGACTGCGTGGTGCTGTTCGGGACCGATCCCCTCAGCAGCCAGCCGAGTCAGGCGCAGAGCCACCCCCAAGGCATCCCCGAGTTGGTGGAGACCGTGGCCGCGGGGCAGCTGTGGGTGGTCGATCCCCGCGCGTCGGTGACGGCGAAGAAGGCGGTCCGCCACCTCAAGCCGCGGCCGGGGAGCGACGCCGCGCTGCTGGCCTGCCTCGTGCGGGAGGCGGCCGCGAGCTGGAAGCCGGACCCCCAGCACCCGCTGCTGGAGCGCGACGACGTGGCCGCCCTGGCGGCGGCGGTGGCGCCGTGGACGCCGGTCCGGACGGCGGAGGCGACCGGGTTGTCCGTCGAGGAGATCGGGGCGCTGACAGACGCCCTCGCGGCGGCGGATCGGCCGCTGGTGTGGAGCGGGCTGGGGGTGCTGCTGGGGCCCGACGGCACGGTCGGCTACTGGCTCACGCTGGCGCTGCAGGGGCTGCTCGGGGGGCTCGATCGGGCCGGCGGCTGGCTGCACCATGGCGGCGCCGTGAACCTGGAGCGCGCGATGTCGGGGCTGGGGGTGGTGGGCCGGGACCCGTCGGTGCGCAGCCGCGGGCGCGGGCTTCCGGCGATCCTCGGCACGCTGGCCTCGGCCGACCTCGCCTCCGACGTGCTCGAGCCCGGCGAGGACCGGCTGCGCGCCCTCATCGTCGTCGGTGGTTCACCCCGCGTGAGCCTGCCCGACAGCCCCCGGGCGGCCGAGGCATTGGACGCCCTCGAGTTCCTCGTGAGCATCGACCTCTTCGTGAACGACACCGGGGAGCACGCCGACGTGGTGCTGCCGGCGTGCACGTGGCTGGAGCGGGACGATGTGGACCTGCACATGGCGCCGCAGCGGCGGATCCCCCACCTGCAGCACGCCCGCGCGGCCGTGCCGGCGCGGGGGGAGGCGCGCGAGGACTGGCGGATCCTCACCGACATCGCGGCCGCGGCGGGGGTGCCGCTGTTCGGCAACCCGGCGGTGTCGACGGCGGTGCGCTGGATGGGTCTGACGCCGACGAAGATCGCGGCGTGGGCGGTGCGGCTGGGGGCGTCGTTCTCGTGGAAGTGGCTGACGCGGGCGCCCCGAGGGGTGGTGGCCTTCGGGGGCCTCCCGGGCCGGCTCGGGGTCGCGCTCGGCGGCACCCCGATCAAGCTCGCCGTGCCCGAGTTCATCGAAGCGTTGGAGGCGGGGATCGGCGTGCCGGAGCCGGCCGCGGCCGAGGGGCTGCCGCTGTCGCTGATCACGTCGGTGAGGCCGCTGCCCACGATGAACACCTGGATCCGGGGGGAGGACGTCGCCGCCGCGTCGCTGCACCCCGACGACCTGGAGGCGTTGCGCACCCGGGCCGGCGCCATCATCACCCTGCGGCGGCCCGATGGAGTCGAACTGTCGGTGGTCGTCCAGCCCGATCCGAACCAGCGCCCGGGCACCGTCGTGGTCCCCTGGGGCTGGAACTCCGTCAACGCCAACGTGCTCGTCGGCACGGACCGCCTGGAGGCCTTCACCGGCCAACCGATGAGCAACGGCGCCTGGGTCTACGCCACCGCCTAGACCTCGATTCGGGTCCAGCTGTCCCCGCGCACCTTGGTGATGGCGAAGGCGGCGAGCCCGACGCGGCTCAGGAACATCCCGATCCAGAGGCCGAAGACGCCCAACTCCAGGACCAGCCCCAGCAGCGCCGCCAGGGGCAGCAGCAGGACGTACTGCTGGAACACCTGCACGCCGGCCACCCACCGGGTCGCCCCTGCGCCGAGCAGGCTGAAGACGAGCACGATCGGGAGCACATCGAAGATCGAAGCGAGGGCGAACAGCCGCAGCGCCGGCGCGGCCTCCGCGATGGTCGGGGCGTCGGGGGTGAAGATCGCCAGCACTGGCTCGGCGAACACGGCCAACAGGATCGCCGGGACCGCGATGCCGACGACGCCGAGCCTCACCGCCAGCCACATCAGCCGCCGTGCTTCGTCCGCCTCGCCGCGCCCCAGGTGCCGGCCCACCAGCGTCGCTCCCGCCATCCCCATGCCCATCGCGGGGAGGAGCCCGGCCGAGGCGATGTTGACGAGGATCGTGCCGCCTGCCGCGGCCCGGGTGCCGATGGCCTCGTGCAGGTCCAGGAACAGCAGGAAGCCGAGCATCACGAGCACGCCCCGAATCGCCTCGGGAACCGACAGCTTCGTCAGCCGCTTGATGCGATCGGGGGTGATGTTGCGGAACCGGAACGGCTTGTAGACGCTCCGCACGTCCGCCTGGGTGAGGGTCAGGATCGTGTAGACGCAGGTACCGATCACGGCCGCCAGGACCGACGCCAGGCCGGCCCCTTCCACCCCCATCGCGCGGGAGCCCAGGTTTCCGTAGATGAAGACCCAGTTCAGGAAGATGTTGGAGGCGTGGATGACGATCAGCGTCGACATGTAGACCATCGACCGGCCGATGCCGTTGTAGAAGCCGCGGAAGCAGTAGTTGGCCGCGACCGCCCCCATCCCCATCAGTCGGATGGCGAGGTACCGCGAGCCGCCGGAGGAGACCGCCGCATCGTCGGTCAGCAGGCTGAAGAACCACGGCGCGGCCTCGGCCAGCGTGTAGCCCAGGGGCAGGCCGATGGCGACGGCCAGCATGAGGCCCGTGTCCAGCCCGGAGCCGGCGCCCTCCTTGTCCTCTTCGCCGTCCCGCCGCGCGACGGTCGCCTGCACGCCGGTGCCCAGCGCGATGATCAGGTTGGCGAGCACCCAGAAGGTGAACGACCCCAGCCCCGCGGCAGCCTGCGGCGCCGGTCCCAGCCGCCCGACCATGCCGGTGTCGACGAGGTTCATCACCGTCTGCGAGCCCATGCCCGCGATGATCGGGCCGGCCAGGAGCAGGATTTCGCGGCTGCGGTCGCGGTCGAACCACCGCTCCGCGCTCACGGGGTCAACTCCAGATCGCGCGCGCAGTCACCGCACCAGTCCAGCGGCAGGTAGCCGCCCAGCAGCGTGGGGAAGAAGTAGAGGAAGAAGGTCCGCGCATCGACGCCGTCGTACATCAGGCACCAGGCGTTGGTGCAGTGCCCCTCGAAGCTGTGGCCGGGGTTCGTGGCCAGCCCGACGGCGTGCCCGAACTCGTGGACCAGCACGCTCCCTTCCTGGCGCCGCCCGGTGATCCAGGCGATCGGCTTGAGGCGGTCCTGCAGCACGACGATCAGGGGGGCGTCGTATCGCCGCGAGTACCCCTGCATCACCCCCGTGGACCACGTGTAGCCGCGGTAGTTGACCCAGGTCGTGCCGTAGACGATGTGGATGACGGCGGTCGTCTCCGGGTCCGGGTACTGGTCGCGGAGCGTCAGGCCGAGGCGGCGGATGGAGCGTGAGTCCGGCTTCCACTGGGCATCCGTCGACGTCGCCTGCACGACCAGCTCGATCCCGCCGGGCTTGTCGAGGTACTTCGCGGTGCGCTTGAGGAACATCGCGAGGGCACGCGGACGCGGTGAGGCGCCGGGCACGCGGTCGACTTCGATCAGGAGGTTCTCGGTGCTGGCATCCAGCAGCCGCGGGTCACGCTCGGACGGTCCGTCCGGTCCCGCGGGCTTGGGCAGCGTCGCGCAGCCGCACAGCAGCGCCCAGATCGTCGCGATGAACGCCGCACGCAGCACCGCGGGAGCCTAGCAGTCCCGCGGTGCCGCAGAGGCTCAGCCGCCCTTCTTGTGCGTGCCCCGCTCAGCTCGCTCGACGTGCTCGAGCGAGTCGAAGAAGTC
Organism: Pseudomonadota bacterium; assembly: GCA_024229515.1. Taxonomy (GTDB): domain Bacteria; phylum Myxococcota_A; class UBA796; order UBA9615; family UBA9615; genus JAAESI01. Next base: position 13,277 of record JAAESI010000293.1, read on the forward strand.
CTTCAGTCCGCCGAAGGACATCGTGTCGCAGTCGCCGTCCGGGAGGGGGCTCTTGCCGCCGCGAGACAGGTTGCTCGGGAGGCACTTGCCCTGGACGTGCATCGGGGGCGTGACGGCGGCCTGGATCGTGGTGCCGTTGTAGTACCGGCCCCATCCGACCACGAACACGTCGAGCACCGGGTCGGGGTGGTTCACGTTGGCCTGATCCTGGAAGGCGATCGAGTTCGGCGAGGGCGAGCCCGGGTCGCCGTACCGCCAGATCCCCCCGCCGGAGTGGTGGGCCGGCTTGCTGAAGGCCCAACACCGCGCGGTCTTGTCGGCGCCGTAGCCAACGACGACGAACAGCGTGGCGTGCACGTCCAGGAACGGCATCGACGTCGCGAACTCGCCCCAGGCTTCCGCAGTCGGCTGCTGAATCCGGTAGTTGGGCGGGTGGTTGAAGCGCAGCGCCTCGTGGTGGGCGACGGTCGCGTCGTACTCCGGTGTCCGCGTCGAGACCGCGGGATCATTGAGCTGGTCCAGGTACTGCTTTCCGCTGAGCCAGGCGAAGAAGAGATGCTCCTTCTGCTCGCCCGCACCCGTCGAGTTGGCCGGGTTCCCGAACGGCACGATGGTCTCCCACCGGGGGGAGACCATGTTGACCTCGTAGTGGTCGGTCGTGTGGGTGTAGAGCCGGCCCACCTGGCGGCCCACCGCGTTGGGGATGGAGCCACTGTTGAACGGGGACTTGGTGTCGGTGCCCGTCGCCGTGAAGGGGTAGTCGTACCCGCTGCTGGCGGAGCCCAGCAGGGAGCCGCAGATGTCGTCGGTGGGCTGCACGTTGGGGTGCGCCCGCCCGAGAGCCATCTGGACGAGCGGTCCGGTGACCACGTGCCCGCCTGGCCAGGAATGGATCAGGTCGTCATCGTCGTCCGGCGGCGGCTGCGGATCGGGATCGGGGGGGGGGCGGTGTTGGTGGCCATCGGGTCTCCTCCTAAAGGGCGTGCGAACTACCAGAATTGTGAGAATCACCCGGGGCGCCGACGGTCACGAAACCGGCCCAGAACCAGGGGTGGGAGAACTCGCAGTCAGCCGCGGGGGCGGTAGCGAGGGAGCGTTGTGCGCCGGCCAGCGCGGAGCCCGGGGAGCCGCCTTCGCCGAGGCGCTCGTAGAATCGACGCATCAGCGCGGCGGTGCCCTGATCGTCGACATCCCAGAGCGAGCCCACGACGCTCGAGGCTCCGGCCGCGAGGAAGCTCCGGGCGAGGCTGTTGATCAGCGCTTCGCCGCCGGCGTGGCCTCCCCGCGCCGACTTGCACGCCGACAGCGTCACCAGCGACGCGGGGATCTGCAGCTGCAGGATGAGATCAGAGTCCAGGGGGGCGACGCTGCCCCCTTCGCCCGCCAGCTCGAGGTACGACGGCAGGCTGCGGGACAGCAGCTGGCCGTGGGCGGCGAGGTGCACGACGTCGGCCTCGCGCAGTCCTGCGAGCACCGCCTCCCGGGAGGCGTCGGCGCCCTCGAGCACGACGGACCGGGGGAACCGGGCCGCCGCGTGGGCGACCTCGTCTCGGGCCGAGGGCAGGTTGTTCAGCGGATCCGCGGTGCTGAAGAACCGCTCGCGGCTCCTGGAGGCGCGCTACAGGAGAACGTCCGCGACGTTCAGCGACGGGACCGAGACCAGGTCGACGCGCTCGATCCACCAGCCCGAGCCGTCGTGCAGCGCGCCGAAGGGGAGCCGGTAGAGGTTTCCGTCGGGGACCACGATCACCGTGGAGCGGCCCTCCAGGAGGGGGGCCGCAGGAGCAGCGAGTGCGTCCCACGCTTCCCGAGCCGCCTCCGTCACCGAGTCGAGGTCCCCGGGCGCCCTCCGGGTCGGTGACAGCGCCTGCAGGTAGTCCTTCACCAGCCGGTCGACGCCGTCCGTCCCCACCGCCAGGCGCACGGTCTGGGTGCCCTCCCGGGTGGTCACGAACACATCGGTCTCGTCGTCCCCGACGCGGTAGCTGAGCACCGCGATGTGCTCGGGGAGGCGGCTTCGGATCACGGCGACGTCGATGCTGTCGACCCCGACCATGCGGCTGTGCGCGGGGGTCAGGTCCTGGCGGATCAGGTCCTCGATCGCCTGCCCCGTGATACGGATGGCGGCGTGTTCGTCGGGCCTCCAGCTGCCGGCCTGCAGGCCGCGGAGGGTGTTGGTGCCGCGGAGGATGCGTTCGGCGCCGGGGGAACGGGGCACCTGGGGCCACTCGGTAGCACCCGGTCCGGCGTCGCGGCGGAGGTCGGGGTCTGGCCCAGCCCCAACACCGAGGCGAGCAGGAGCCGGGACCGCCCCCGCTCCAGCACCGTGAGGGCTTCTTCGACCCGGCCCTGAGCCAGCAGCAGCTCGGCGGATTCGTCGTAGATGCCCCGTGCCGAGCCCTCGAGGCCCAGGGCCAGAGCATCCAACTGCAGGGCCCCGATGGAGGCGTCCAGCCCCTCCAGCGCCATGGCGTAGGCGTCCACGGCGTCGGCCCGACCCAGCGCTGCGCGCGCCTTGCCGATGGCCCGCCAGGACTCCCAGTCGTTGTTGGCCCCCGCCTGGGCCCACAGTGCCCGGGCCTGGCCCGCCGCGGCGAACGCCTCCGAGGTGCGGCCGGCTTCCAGCTCGCACTCGGACCGCAGCAGCAGCGCGGTGCGGAGGGCCGCGGTCTCGGACTCGTCGGTCAGCTGGTCCTGGGCCAGCTCCAGCAGGTGGCAGCCGGACGGCGTGTCGCCGCTCAGCCACGCGGTCTGACCTTCGACCATCAGCAGCTTCCCGGCCAGCGACAGCGGTCCGTGCATCTCGAACGCAGCCCGCGCGCGCACGGTGAAGTCCTGCGCGCGCTCCACCTCGCCGGCTTCCCGGGCGTAGTGCGCGGCGGCGAGGAGGAAGCGCGTCTCGTCGGTGGGGAGGAACGCTTCGGGGTGGTTCAGGACCGTCGTGATCTCCGCCAGTGCCGCCTCGGGGAAGCCCAGGCTCGCCAGGATCGTCGCGACCCGCGCACGGGACGCCACGTAGAACCGCTGCGCCTCGGTCGGGTCGGGCCCCACCGGCGCCTGTTCCACGAGCGGCGCGAGGGTTCGGGCCGCCTCCAGGAATTGGTCGAGGGCGTTGGCGTGATCCCCGCGGAGGTCGAACGCGGAGCCCCGCTGGTACCGGATCAGCCCCAGGTCCAGGGGGCGGTTCCGTGCCTCCGCGATCTCCAGCGCCTCGTCCAGGAGGAGGAGGGCGCTCGTGGCCTCGTCCCGGTGGATCAGCACCCGCGCCAGGCCCACCATCGAGTTCAACAGCACGGTGTCCTTGCCGGTGATTCGGCCCGCCTCGAGCGCGCTCTGGAACCAACGTTCGGCCTCGTCGCTCTCACCGAGCCGGCCGTAGCTGGCGCCGATGGAGATCGCGATCTTGGCCCGCCGGTTCACGAAGATGCGGTGGTCGTCCCCCTCCAGGAGGGCGTGCGCCTTGAAGAGCACGTCCAGGGCCCGGTGTTCGCCTTCGGTCCGGGCGATCTGGGGCGATGCCTTGTGCAGATCCTGGGCTTCTCCGTAGAACTCAACCTGCTCTGGAGTGAGGGGAGGTGGGGTCTCGGCCTGGCCCTCGGCCCCTCCGAAGACCACGAACAGCAGGCAGATCCCCGCGCCCACTGGAAGCCATCGGGACGGGGCAGAACCCCTCATGCTCGCTACGATCAAACGACGGTGCGCCTCAGACTTACAAATCTTGCTGCGATTTCACTGACTTTGGTCAGCTGCGGATGGGCTGCGGCGGACGGTCCGTGGAACGAATCGACTCCGGAACCGGCACCCCCGGTCGAGGCGCGGGTGGAAGTGACCGTGCTCACCCCCGACGGCAATCGGCACGTGGCGGGGGCGGCGTTGGAGCTGTTGGACGACACCGGGGAGCCGGTGGCGGCGGGCGTCTCGGATGTCTTCGAGGGCCGCTGGGCGGTGGAGGACCTCCCCGCGGGCGCCTACTCGTTCGTCGCTCGCACGGGCCACTTCGAGGCGGCGGCGGCGTTCGACGTGGTCGACGGGGACGTGGAGCTCGCCCTTCGCCTGAGCAGCAGCCTGCCGGTGGTGTTGGACGTGCGCGACGAGGCGGGGCGGACCTTCGACCCGGTGCCCGCGCGGCTGGAGGCGATGGGGCTGACGTCGGTGCGCCAGGGGCCCGAGTCGGCGTCGGTCGCGGCCGACAGCTTCGCCCAGCCCCAGGGGCTCTTCGAGTACGGGCTCGTGCTCCTCGGCGGGGAGCTCGACTGGAGCGTCGTGGCCGACGATCCCGCCGCCGTCGACGGCCTGGAAGACTTCGTGCGGGCGGGCGGCGGGCTCGTGATCGGCGCCTCCGCGCAGCCGGTGCTGGAGGCGCTGATCCCGGGCGCGCTGGACTTCCTCGTGGGGGAGACCGCCGCCTTCGGCTACACCGAGGCGTATACCGACGCCGCCCTCATCGAGCACTTCCAGTGGCACGGCGTGGGGGTGCCGATCCTCGAGGGCATGCCGTTGGTCGAGGACGTCGCTGACCACGCCAACGTCGCCCTCGCGGGCGGGGTCGAGAACCTCGCCGGCGAGCTGGTCACGGCCGCCCTCGCGGTCGAGGTCGAGCTGGGGGAGGGGACCGTGCTGTTCGTCACCTTCGCCGCCGCCGAACCGCGCGCCGACGAGTGGTGGTTCGGCGACCCCGACCCCTACCGCCTCCCCGACGGCTCCTGGGACGGCCGCGGCGCGGTGCTCGACCGCCTCCTGCTGCGGCTATGATCCGGCCATGAGCGGCCAGCCCATCCGAGGCGTCATCCTCGCCGGCGGGACCGGGAGCCGCCTGCTGCCGCTGACCCGGGTCACGAACAAGCACCTGCTCCCAGTCGGCTCCGAGCCGATGATCTTCCACGCCGTCCGCAAGCTCGTGGACGCGGGCCTGGAGCACCTCCTCGTCGTCACCGGGGTCGAGCACATGGGGCACGTGGTCGGCGCGCTGGGGTCGGGCCGCGAGTTCGGCTGCGAGATCACCTACCGGGTGCAGGACGAAGCCGGCGGCATCGCCCAGGCGCTCGGCCTCGCCCGCGACTTCGCCAGCGGCGGCCCGGTGGTGGTGCTGCTGGGGGACAACCTCTTCCAGGACCGCCTCGATGGCGAGGTGCGCCGCTTCCTGGAGGGCGGGCACGGCGCCCGGGTGCTCCTCAAGGAGGTCGCCAACCCGAAGCGCTTTGGGGTGCCGAAGTTCGCCGGAGACCGCATCGTGCGCATCGTCGAGAAGCCCGACATCGCCCCTTCGAACTACGCCGTGACGGGCCTGTACTTCTACGCCGCCGACGTCTTCGACGTGATCGACACCCTGGTGCCGTCGGCGCGCGGGGAGCTGGAGATCACCGACGTGAACAACGCCTACATCGCCCAGGGCACGCTGACGTGGAGCGTGCTCGAGGGCTGGTGGACCGACGCCGGCACCCACGAGTCCCTCGCCCGGGCCAACCGGCTGGTGCGCCAGGGATGAGGGGCGTGGCGCTGGCGGCCGTGGTGGCCGGCTGCGGGCCGACGGATCCCGACGGGGGCACGCCGGGGGAGGGGTGGGAGCCCGAATGGCCTCCGCCGACCGAGCTCGGCCCCGCTGACCGCGCCGCCCCCCTGCTACTGCCGGACGCCTACGACGGGACCTCGCCGGTGCCGCTGGTGCTCGTCCTGGGCGGCTACTGGAACCTCGCCGAGGAGCTCGATGACTGGTTCGGGGTGTCGGACCGGGTGGACGAGGACGGCTTCGCCCTGCTGCTCCCGGACGGCACGATCGACAGCGAAGGGGCCCCCTTCTGGAACGCGACCGACACGTGCTGCGATTACGACGGCACGGACGTGGACGACGCGGGGTGGCTGCTCGGCCTGATCGAGGAGACCCGCGCGCGGGTCGCGATCGATCCCGCCGGGGTCGTCGCCGTCGGCCACTCCAACGGCGGCTTCATGGCGTTCGCCCTGGCGTGCGAGGAGGGCTCCCCGCTGACGGGGGTGTTCTCGCTGGCGGGCTCCAGCTGGATGGACCCCGATGACTGCGCCGCCTCCCACGCGATCGACGTGCTCCAGGTCCACGGCGACGTCGACGACGTCATGCCCTACGAAGGCGACGACGTCGGCCCCGGGGCCCTGGAGGTGGCGGCCCGCTGGAGCGAGCGGGGAGGGTGCGATCCCGGGCTCGCCCCCAACGGCTCGCGCGAGTACGTGGACGATGGCGTCGACGACGAGACCGAGGTCTCGCGGGCACTCGACTGCACCGACGGTTCGGTGGAGCTCTGGACGATGACCGGCGCCGACCACTACCCCGACGTGACCGCGGGCCTCATCGAGGACGCCCTCGCCCGGCTCCTGGACGACTGACGATCCGCCCGCGGCGTAGACTCGCCCCATGCCGACCCTCCGCCCCTGGCTCGCCGCCCTCGCCGCTCTGCTGCTGCTCCCGGCTTCCTTTTGCACGCCCGTCCAGGACTGCGACCGATGCTTCGAGTGCGGTCCGGGGATGCACGAAGAGGACGGCGTGTGCGTGCCCGACGCGCCGCCCGCGGACGACGACGACGCGGCGGACGACGACGACGTGGCGGACGACGACGACAGAAGCCCCGACGACGACGACGTGGCCGACGACGACGACATCGCGGACAACGACGACGCCGCCCCCGGGTGCGACGACTGGATCGTGTTCGTCAGCCGCCGCACCGGGACCAACCAGATCTGGCGCATGCACAGCGACGGCTCGGAGTTAGCCCAGGTCACCGTAGGCGACGGCGGGAAGTCCTACCCCGCGCTGTCGCCCGACTGCAGCCAGCTGACCTACGTCGACACCACCGCGTGGGAGCTCCGTGTCGTCGACCTCGACGGGGCCAACGACACGCTGGTGCGGGCGCCCACCGACGACAAGCAGATTCGCGGCGGGACCTGGTCGCCGGACGGCTTGCGCATCGCCTTCGACAGCACCCCCCGGCCCCGAGCGGGCGCTGTGGACGGCGGCCGCCGACGGCGGCAACGCGGCCAACATCACCGACGGGACCGAGCGGTCTGTCGACGCCCACTGGTCGCCCGACGGCGCCAGCTTCGTGTTCGCCCTCGGCCCCTGGCCCAGCGCGCTGGCGACGCTGCCGGTCGCGGGCGGTACGCCGGCCGTCTTCACCGACGACGCCGGCGGCGAGAGCGCGCCCAAGTGGTCGCCCGACGGCGCGCAGGTGATCTTCCAGTCCAGCCGCGGCGGCGGCTCGCACGTGTTCGTGATCGACGCCGACGGAAACAACCTCGTGCAGATCACCGACTTCGGCGAGGAACGCCCCTGCTTCTCCCCCGACGGCGAGCAGTTCGTCTTCCGCACCGATCGCGACGGCAACGGCGAGATCTACATCGGGGACATCGACGGCACGAACCTGGTGCAGCTCACCGACGATGAAGGCTTCGACGGCGGACCCGACTGGCGCTAGTCCAGCTTCGCCCCCGCGGCGACCCAGGCGCCCAGCGCCGCGCGCTCTTGGTCGGTCATCTCGGTCAGGTTCCCCAGCGGCATCGTCTGGGTGTCCACGACCACCGTCTTGACCTTGTCGGCGAGCTTCACCAGCTCGTCGGGGGTGTCGAAGTAGACGCCCGCGGGCGCGGCTGCGGCCACCGGGTGGGTCGGCCACTGGCTGTGGCAGGGGAGGCAGCGCTCGGTCACGATCTCGCGGACCTCGGCGTACGGGGGGGCGCCGTCGGCGCTCGCCTCGGAGCCCGCCTGTTCCGGCATCGCCACGACCGCGACCCCGACGATGCCGAGGCCAGCCACGAACCAGATCCAGATCGGCGCCGGCTTGCCCTGCCCATGCAGGTTGAACCAGTGCTTCAAGATCGCCCCGCACACCGCCACCGCGATGAGCAGCGCCCAGTTCCAGGCATGCCCGTACAGCGCGCCGAAGTGGTTGCTGACCATCACCAGCAGCACCGGCAGCGTCAGGTAGTTGTTGTGCAGCGAGCGGTAGGCGCCGAGCTTGCCGTCTTGCGGGTCGGCCTCCTTGCCCGCCAGCGTTGCCTCCACCATCGCGCGTTGCCGCGGGATGATCGTGAAGAAGACGTTCCCCGCCATCATCGTGCCGATCATCGCGCCCACGTGGATGTAGGCGGCGCGCGGATTCAGCAGTTGGCAGAGTAGGTACGCCGACCCCGTCATGAGGATCAGCCCGATCAGCCCGAACAGGCGCGGCATCGTCAGCAGCGGGGTGCGGCAGAGGCCGTCGTAGACGAGCCAGCCGACCACCAGCGAGCCGACGCCGACGCCGACCGCGGCCCCCGCGCTGATGTCATCACCGACCAGGAACGCCGACGCCTGGAGGTAGTAGACGACGATCAGCAGCCCGATCCCCGTCAGCCACGTCGTGTACGCCTCCCACTTGAACCAATGCAGCGGCTCGGGGAGCTTCTCCATCCGCGGATCGAGCTTGTGCATGTGGTAGTAGCCGCCGCCGTGGATGGCGAACATCTCGCCCGTCACGCCGTCTTTGGGCTCCTTGAGCGGCCGGAGGCTGTTGTTGAGGTGGACGAAGTAGAACGAGGCGCCGATCCACGCGGCTCCGACGACGATGTGGGTCCATCGGAGCAGCAGGTGCAGCCAGTCGAGCAGGTAGGTCTCCACGGGGCGGGATCATACGCGGTCGGCGGTTGGCTGCCTCGGCGCCGGTGGTCCAAGATCCGGCGATGGCCCGACACGTCCTGCGAAGCCGCCGCGTCCTGACCCCCGAAGGGCTGCGGGAGGCCTGCGTCACCGTCGAGCACGGCCGCATCGCCTCGATCACGCCGACTGCGCCGGACGCCGAGGACCTGGGCGATCGGGTGCTCATGCCCGCCCTGGTCGACTCGCACGTGCACATGAACGAGCCCGGGCGGACGGAGTGGGAGGGCTTTCAGAGCGCCACTGCGGCGGCCGCGCTCGGTGGGGTCTGCGCCCTGGCGGACATGCCCCTGAACTGCCTCCCGGTGACCACCACGGCGTCGGCGCTGGAGGCCAAGCGGGTCGCCTCGGAGGACAAGCTCGCCATCGACGTCGCGTTCTGGGGCGGCGTCGTCCCCGGCAACGTGACCGAGCTGGCGCCCATGGTCGAAGCGGGGGCCGCCGGCTTCAAGGCGTTCCTGTGCCACTCCGGCATCGACGAGTTCCCCGACTCCCCCCGCGCCGTGCTTCGCGAGGCGATGCACGAGCTGAAGCGCCTGAACTCCACCCTCCTGGTGCACGCCGAGCTGGAGCACGAGCTCCCCGAGCCGCCCTCGGACGCCGCCCCCCAGGCCTACCTCGCCTGGCTCCACGCCCGCCCCCGCAGCTTCGAGGACGCCGCCACCGCGATGGTCATCGAGCTGATGCGGGAGACCGGTTGCCGCGTCCACGTCGTGCACCTGTCGTCGGGCTCTGCGCTCCCCCTCATCGCCGCGGCCAAGGCCGACGGCCTGCCCCTGACGGTCGAGACGTGTCCCCACTACCTCTGCCTCACCGCCGAGGAGGTCCCCGACGGGGCGACCCAGTTCAAGTGTGCGCCGCCGATCCGCGAAGCGGCCAACCGGGACCTGCTGTGGGCCGGCCTCCGCGACGGCGTCATCGACTTCGTCGTCAGCGACCACTCCCCCTGCATCCCCGGCCTCAAGCTCCCCGAGCGGGGTGACTTCCTCGAAGCCTGGGGCGGCATCGCGTCCCTGCAGTTGGGGCTCGCCGCGGTGTGGACGGAGGCGCGCATGCGCGGCTTCGGGCTGGACCACCTCGTCCGCTGGATGAGCGCGGGGCCGGCGTCCCTGCTGGGGCTGCACGATCGCGGGCGCATCGCCGTCGGGGCGCGGGCCGATCTGGTGGCGTGGGAGCCCGAGACCGCGTTCTTGGTCGACGGGGCGGCCCTCGCCCACAAGCACCCCACGACGCCGTACGCGGGGCGTGAATTGACCGGCCGGGTGGTCGGAACCTGGCTCGCGGGGGTGCCCGTCGCGCGCGATGGGGTGATGATCGGGGCAGCCGCCGGCACGACGCTGGCGCGGAGGGTGGAGTGACCGAACGACTCATCAGCGCCTTTGCCGGCTTGTTGGACCTCGCATCGGCCGATCTCGGCGGCGAGGTGATGGCCTGCAGCGACGACTTCTTCGCCTCCATGGACCACCTCCTGCGGCCCCACGAGGCGGTCTTCGATCCCGACGCGTACACCGATCGCGGCAAGCTCATGGACGGCTGGGAGAGCCGCCGGCGGCGCATGCCCGGCCACGACTGGTGCATCGTCAAGCTCGGCGTCCCGGGGCTGGTCCGCGGGGTCGACATCGACTGCCACCACTTCCTCGGCAACCACCCCCCGTTCGCGTCGATCGACGCCGTGCACGCCCCCGGCGCCTCCATCGACGAGCTGCGCCAGGCGTCCTGGGAGGAGGTGCTCCGGCAGACGCCGCTGAAGGCCGGGAGTCGCAACCTCGCGGCGCTGGACGTGCCTCGGGACTGCACCCACCTGCGCCTCAACATGATCCCCGCCGGCGGCATCGCGCGGCTGCGGGTCTACGGCGAGCCGCACCGCACGCTCCCGGCGTGGAGCGAGAACATCGACCTCGCGGCGATGATCCACGGCGGCAAGGCGCTGGCCTGCTCCGACATGTTCTTCTCGCCGATGAGCAACCTCATCCGCCCCGGTCGGGCCTCCGACATGGGCGGCGGCTGGGAGACCCGGCGGAGCCGACCCCCGGGCGAGGACTGGATCATCCTGCAGCTGGGGGCCGCCGGCACCCTGGATCGGTTCGTCGTCGACACCCACCACTTCAAGGGGAACTACCCCGACGCCTGCGCCGTCGACGGCATCCTCTGGCCCGACGCGCCGCCCTGGTCGCTGGTGACCTCGACCGACTGGACCGAGATCCGGCCCTGGTCCGCCCTGCACGCGGACGCGATGGTGGAGCTGGAGTGCACCGATCCCGGGCCCTGGACGCACGTCCGGCTGCGCATCCGCCCCGACGGCGGGGTCAGCCGACTGCGCGTGCTCGGGCAGCCCGCCCCGGAGGCTGAGTCCGACCCCGATCTGTCCGTCATCAACGACGCCCGACCGCGCGACGCCCGGCACCTCTTCGAGCGCTGCTGCGGGGCCACCCGGTGGGTCGAGGCGATGGTCGCGGGCCGTCCCTACGTCAGCCGCGCCCACCTCCAGGGAGCGGCCGAGGCGGTGTGGTGGACCCTGGACGACGCCGACTGGCTGGAGGCGTTCACGCACCACCCCCGGATCGGCTCCGACATGGAGTCGCTGCGCGCCAGGTTCAGGGGCACCGCCGACCTCAGCGCCAGTGAGCAGGCGGGCGTCGGGCAGGCTTCGGAGTTGACTCTGAAGGCCCTCGCCAAGGGCAACGTCGACTACGAGGATCGGTACGGCTTCCTCTTCATCGTCTGCGCGACCGGCAAGAGCGCCCCCGAGATGCTGGCCTTGCTGCGCGACCGCTTGGACCACGACGTCGGCGTCGAGCGCCGCCTCGCCGCCGCCGAGCAAGCGAAGATCACCCGGATTCGACTGAACGGACTGCTGCCATGACCAGCCCCATCACGACCCACATCCTCGACACCGCGGCGGGCCGCCCGGCCGCTGGCGTGGCCGTCACGCTGGAGCGCTGCCGCGGCGACGGCTCGTGGCACGCGATAGGCACCGGCACCACCGACGGCGACGGTCGCGTCGCCGACCTGATGGAGCCCGGCTCCCTGTCGGTGGGGCGCTACCGGATCTCGTTCGACGTCGGGCCGTACCACGATGGGCAGGGCGTCCGCGGCTTCTACCCGGACGTCTCCATCGCTTTCCGCGTGGACGCCGCCGACGAGCACTACCACGTGCCCCTTCTGCTGAACCCCTTCGGCTACTCCACCTACCGCGGGTCGTGAGTCAGCGGCCGTCAGCCGACGGCCATGGCTCCCGGGACGATGGTGGGGGCATGGTCGTCCCCTCTCTGCCCGAGCCGCCGCCCCGTCCCGGGCCCGTCCACCAGGTCCTCGCCACTGGCTGCGGGCTTCTGTACGCGGGCCAGATGGTCTGGGCAGGGCTCGGCGCCACCGCGATGCATGCGTACTTCGCGGCCTGGTTCGACGCCCCGATGCAGGGGGTGATGCTGGTCCCGATCTTCCTGGGGGCGGTCATCGGCAGCATCGGCGGCCTGGGGGTGCGTCGCGCGATCCTCGCAGTGGGGTGGCCCCGGGACCCCTGGGCGGTCCGGTCGGCGGGGGCGAAGCTCTGGATCCTGCTCTAGGCCCTGTGTGCGCTCGGTCCGTTCGCGAGCGGCCTCGTCCTGACGGAGACCTCGGTGGCGATGGTCGAACAGGCCGAACGGTAGCGGGAGGCCGAGGGGGAGGAGCTGCGGGAGGGGCTGGCTCGGGGCACCGTGCCGCTGGAGAGCTGGGACACCCTTCCTGGCCACGAGCGGATGGTGCTGAGGGACTACGTCGACGAGCGCATCGCCGCCGATCCCTGCCCCCTGATCAACGACGAGGTGCTGCGGGTGTTCGACCTCGGGCTCGCTGAAGGCCCCGGGGCGCGCTCAGGCCTGCGCACCCAGTTGGCCCAGCGGGAGCTGTTCGCCGCCCTCGTGGCGGATCCGGAGAACGAACAGCGGCTCTTTCTCCTCCTCGTTCAGACTCGAGACGGTCCCGCGCTCGCCGGACTGGGCGAAGGAGACACCGCCGCGGTCTGCGGGGCCTACCAGGCCAAACGGAGGGCGCGTTCGCTGTGGGCGATCGGAGAGGCGTGCGTGGTTGTCCGCCCGGCCCAAGAGCCCGCGTCGACGCCCGCCGGTCCCCGCGACTTCCTCCGGGAGATCGAAGCCATGGAGGCCGACTGATCGTGGCGTAGGATTGCGCCGCAGTGGCCGAACCCCGCCCCGTCGACGCCGGCTCGCACGAGCGGGTCTCCGCGACCGCGCACGTCACCGCGTAGGTCTGGCACCGGCTCGGCCTGCCGTACGCGGAGCACTTCGCCACGTGGCGCGGGTGGCTCGGGTTCTGGTCCTTCCGCGTGCTCCTGGAGGGCTGGGCGCTGCTGCTGTCCCGGTCGCCGTCGTTGGCCCAGGCGCTCGAGTACCGCCACAAGCTGATCGACGCCGCCGTCGCGCGGCACGACCTGGACGTCCTCGTCGAGATCCCCGGCGGGTTCAGCCGGCGGGCGGTCACCTGGGTGGCCGATCACGGGGTGCGCGCGGTCGAGATCGATCTGCCCCACGTCATCGCCGCCAAGTCAGCCCGCATCGCCGCTGCGGGGTTGGAGGAGCAGCTCGGGGGACGCCACTCGCTGGTCGCCGCCAACGCCCTCGGGGACGGCTTCGCGGACGAGTTGAAGCAGCTGATCGGCGAGGCCCGGCGGCCGGTCGTCGTGGTCGAGGGGCTGCTCGTCTACTTCCCCCCCGCGGACCGGGATCGCTTCCTCGCGTCCGTCGCCTCCGCCCTGCAGGGCACCGACGGCCTCGTGCTCGCCGACGTCTACACCTCGGCCCGCCGCAACCGCCGCGCCTTCGGGGCCAAGCTGCTGAAGTTCGGCATCCGCCTCGCCACCCGGGGCCAGGGCTGGCAGTCCTCCTGGCCCGACGACGCGGCCGTCGAGGCGTCCTGGCGGCAGGCCGGCTTCACCCAGCTGGGCACCGTCGCGGCGGGCGACTTCCCCGATCTGGCCCTCCCGTTCGACGAAAGCCGGGCTCCCGGCGTGGTCCTGAACGCGTCATGCAGCCGCACCGATGGCGGAGTTGTTGCGGATGTTGCGACATCTTCACAAGTGTCGAGTTAACAAGTTCCTGACAACGTGTCGACATCTCCTTGCGCCGCGACGGGAGCTGCAGCGCGATCAACGCAAGGAACGACGCATGGCCCACCTGACCCGCTCTGTCTCCCTTCTCACCACGCTGACCGCGGGGCTCGCCCTCAGCGGTTGCTACGGGACCATCTTCGGCGAGCCCGACGAGGCCGACCTCCAGCCCGCCTGGGCCCACCCCGACGGCTCCAACGACGACGGCTCCGACAACGGCCTCGAGGACCCGATCGACGACGGCACCACCACCGACGACGACGACGACGACGGCATCGGCGATCCGATCGACCTGACGAACGCCCTCCGCGGCGTCGTGCAGGACCCGCTCGGCATCCCCGTCGAGGGCGTCGCGGTCGTGATCGACGGTGAACTCGCCGCCACGACCGATGCGGCGGGCCGGTTCGCGCTGTCGGACCAGGAGGACGAGTCGCTCGTCGTCATGGGCTTCGCCAAGAGCGGCTTCGGCACCTCCTGGAGCGAGTACGTCTACCGCGACGGCGGCCACAACTACTTCGTGCAGACCCTCGCGCGCGTCGACCTCGTGGTGGAGTTCGACTCGGCCGACGGCGCCGACTTCGATGTCGACGGCACGCACTCCTTCGAGCTCCCCGGCGACACGATTCTGGACGCCGACGGCCTCCCCTTCGACGGCAACGTCACCCTCGAGGTCACCGTCTGGGACCGCACCACCCCGCTGGACGAGGGCGGTGAGTTCCTCGCCTCCCCCGGCCAGGGCACAGGCGTGGACGAGCTCGGCGACGACCAGCTGCTGTACACCTACGGCATGTTCCAGGTCCGCCTGACGTCCGACGAGGGCGGCCAGCTTAAGGCCGGCCCCGGCATCCGCGTGCAGGTCGACGTGCCCGCCGACTCCAACGTCGAAGGCGACGACCAGGTCCCCTTCTGGGACTTCGACGAGCAGTCCGACGAGTGGGTCGAGGCGGGCCAGGGCCGCATCGTCGAGCTGTCCGGTGGCGACCAGGTGTGGGAGTTCGAGCCCACCGACGGCCTCCAGGTGCGGCAGACCACCACCGAGGAGATCCTCGTCCCGGTGATGACCCAGGCGACCTGCAACCCCGACCAGATCGTCACGATGGTGCGCCAGGAGCAGGAAGTCGCGGGCCAGGCCACCGGCAAGGTCACCGATCAGACCGGCGCCCCGGTGCCGAACGCCCAGGTGCGCCTCATCTCCGAGGACCAGACCTACATGGTGCGGACCCAGACCGATTCGGACGGTGACTTTGTCGCCACCGTGCCCCCGCAGGTCGCCAACCCCGTCGGCCCCAACGGCCGCGCGCTGTTCATGGAGGTCGACTATGAGGCCGCCGGCCAGCCGTTCCTGTGGCGCACCGACCCCGTCGATCCCCCCGGCGCCAACGGCACGATGGACTTCGGCGTCGCCGACCTCGGCAGCATGACCTGCGTGCGCGGCACCGTGCGGGACGCCAGCGGTGCCCCCGTCGACGGCCTCGCGGTGGCCACGTCCCACGGCGGCAGCGGCAGCACCGACGCCTCCGGCGAGTACTGCATGCAGGTGCCCAAGTGGCAGCCCGCGAGCGTCTACGCGCTCCCCACCGTCGACAGCGCGGTCGGCTTCCAGCCGGACCGCACCCGCCCCGCGCCGACCTCCGGCGGCAGCTGCGACAGCGCCTGCCCCAACACGATGGACCTGCTCGCGGTGCCCGCCACCGCCTGCGTCACGGGTCAGGTGATGGTCGGCGAGTACGAAGGTGACGGCCTCCGGGTCGAGGCGTTCGACGCCCGGTTCCCCTCGGCGCCGGTCTTCTCGACGGTCGTCAGCGGCGGCCAGTTTGAGCTCGCCATCCCCGCCGGCGCGGACGTCAGCGTGCGCGTCGGAGCCGGCGACAACAGCGGCGCCAACGCCTGCGCCAGCCAGGCCGTCGCCCCCCGCGAGCCCGGCGACGCCTGCGTCATCCTCCCCATGATGGACTGCGGCGAGTAGGCAGCGCCTACTCCGTCAGGCTTCGTCGCCGTCGGCGTCGATCCACATCAGCGTGCCCCCGGTGACCAACGCCGGTGAGAGCACGATCTGCAGCAGCGGCACGAGCATCAACGCCGTCAGCGCTACGCCGAACCCCATCGACATCGCGAGTTGCCCGCGCAGCCGGCCGATCTTCTCCATGCGCGGGATCTTGCGGCGCGCCAGGTAGGGGTCGCTGAACTGCAGCGCGAGGAAGAACGACGACCACGTGTAGAGCAGCACCACCCCGACGATGCCGACCACGGGCACCAGGGTCATTGCCATCAGCGGGAGCACGAACAGCAGGAACATGCCGAGCCGCTCCGTCGCCCCCAGCATGGCGCCGACGGTGTCCATCGCCAGCACCTTCAGGGACAGCTCCTCCTCCACGAGGGGATCCTCCGAGGCGATGCCTTCGATGACCTCGCTGAGCTTCTCCTGGAACGGCCCCGACAGGATGCCGCCCAGCAGGAGCGTGGAGACCGCCGCACCCAGCACCACCAATAGCGCCGACAGGATCCAGATCGGGACCTCCAGCCAGACCGCCGGATCGTCCGGGCCGATCCAGCCCATGACGTTGTCGTGCAGGTGCCAGGCGGCGAACAGGAAGCCGACGAGCAGCACCGCGTTCACCAGCATCGGGAGCACCGCGAACGGCCACGCGCGCGGGTTCCGCAGCAGGAACCAGAGCCCCCGCGGCACGTAGCTGGCGCCCTTGAGGAAGCCGATCGGCGCCATCAGTCGGTCGAGGCCTCCGTCACGCCCTCTTCGGGGAGCAGCACCACCGTGACGGTGCGATCCAGGTCGATGAACTGCTTGGCGGCGGCGTGGATGCCTTCGGCCGAGATCGCTTCGTTCAGGGACCAGTAGTGCTGCAGCAAGGCGGGATCATCGCCGCGCTGGCGGTTGCTCCGGATCGCGCTGACCCAGAAGCGGTTGGTGCGCAGCCGCTCCTCCTGGTCCTTGACCCGGGTCTCCGTGATGCGCGTCACGTAGTCCGCCTCCGGAGGCGCCGCGAGCACCTCGTCCACCACCGCGTGCATCGCCGCGCTCAGCTCCTCGACCCGCGCCGGGTCGCAGCCGAACCGCACCTTCAGACCGTAGGTCCCCGCGGGCGCCCACGTGCTGGGGTTGGTGACACCGACGGAGTAGACGCCGCCCAGGTCCTCCCGCAGCTCCTCGCGCAGACGCATCTTCAAGAGATCGGTCAGCACGCTGAGGGCATGGCGGCTGTCCGGGGTGCTCTCGAACTCCCCGCTGATGCGGTACTCCACGCTCGCCTTCGGCTCGGTCCCGGCCCGCACCGTCTCGGCCTGCACCCCCTCGGCGGGGCGCTTCCCTTCGTCGGTCCACGCGGCCTCCTCGTCGCCGGTGGGCAGGCTCCCGAGCCAGGCGCCAACCAGCGGCTCCAGGGCCGCGGGATCGACCGCGCCCACGAACAGGAAGGTCATCGCCCCGAGGTCATCGAACGACTGCTCGTAGAACGCCTTCGCCTCGGCGAGGTCGACCTCGTCGTAGGTCGCCTCGGTCCAGGGGTCCCATCGCATGTGTTCGCCGTACAGAAGCCGGGTGTAGGCATCCTTGGCGTGGGTGCCGGGGTTCACGAGGCGGTTGGCCGCCCGCTCGCGCCACGACGTCATCGACACCGCGAACCCATCGTCGGTGAACTGCGGCGCCGTCGCCCAGGCATGGGCGAGCTCCAGCGCCAGCCCGAGGTCCTCCGGCGAGGTGGAGCCACGGAGGCCGTGGAAGAGGCCGCCGATGTAGGGCGTGACGGACGCCTTCTTGCCCGCCATCACCTTCGTCAGCTGGCTGGCGGTGTAGGGGCCGACCCCCGAGGCGCGCGCGAGCCCCGAAGCCGAGCGGGCCGAGTGCCAGACCTCGTCCGACGCCCCCGAGGTGCCGCCGGCCATCCAGGAGCTGATCATGATCTGGTCGTCCTTGAAGTCGGTGGGCTTGATCAGGACGGTGACGCCGTTGCTCAGGGTCCACTGCTCGACGCCGATGGCCTCCAGCGTCGTGCGCTCCACCACCGTGCCCGCCTCTGGCGGGTTCGCCACCAGCGGCTGGTCGAGGACCTCGTCCTGAGGGGGCGCGATCTCCTTGGCCGCGACGCGGGCCTCCACCGCCTGCAACTGCTCGACGGTGGGCACCGGCGCCCCCTCCTGCTCGGGCACCAGCGACACCACCACGCGCGACGGGGGAGCCAGCCATTCGGACGCCATGGCGTTGCACTCCTCGGCGGAGATCGACGGCAGGTAGGCCTGCGCCATGCCCCACTCGGCGACGGTCCCGGGCACGGTCTCGTCGTCCATGAAGTTGCGGAGCAGCTCACCGACCACGCTGCTGGACTTGGCCGTGTCGCGCTCCAGCCAGTGGGTCTCGTTGCTGCGCAGGATCTTGGCTCGCGCCCGCTCCAACTCGCCGGCCGAGAAGCCGTGCCGCCGCGCGCGCTCGATCTCCGTCAGCATCGCTTCCAAGCCGTGCTCGACGCCCCCCTCGGGGGTGACCGCGTAGGCCACCCGGGCGGTGGTGGTGGGCGACCATCGTGAGGCGTTGGTGCCGGCGTACAGCAGACCGCTGTCGGGCACCTTCGTCAGGTCCGAGAGCCGCTCGCTGAGGGCCGACTGCACGATCTGTCGGACGAGGATCTGGCGGTAGTCGCGCTTGGTCTGACCGTAGATGGACGTCCGCTTGGCGATGACCTGAGCCACGGTGTAGGGCTGCTCGGGATCGGCGTAGACCCCGTAGATGGTCTCGTCGTGTGCG
This sequence comes from Pseudomonadota bacterium, assembly GCA_024229515.1. Classification (GTDB taxonomy): domain Bacteria; phylum Myxococcota_A; class UBA796; order UBA9615; family UBA9615; genus JAAESI01. Next base: position 31,793 of record JAAESI010000293.1, read on the forward strand.
GGGATGGGGTACTCGAGGCGCTCGCGCGGCTCGGCAGGGTTCTCCAGGTCGGCGAAGGACTCCTTGATCGTCGCCTCGACGGCGTCGACGTCGAAGCCGCCCACGGCCATCACCGCCATCAGGTCGGGGCGGTACCAGTCCTTGTAGAAGCGGCGCGCGGCGTCGGGGTCGAACGTCTGCAGCGACTCCTCGGTGCCGATCGGCAGCCGCTCCGTGTGGCGGGCTCCGTGATACATCCAGGGCACCGTGTGGTCCCGGGTGCGGGCGCCCACGCCGAGGCTGCGCCGCCACTCCTCCAGCACCACGCCGCGCTCCTTCTCGATCTCCTCGCCGTCGAACCGGAGCCCGCCGGCCCAGTCCCGGAGCACCACGAACGCCTGCGCGAGGGTCTCCGGATCATCGGTCGGGACGTGGAGGATGTAGACGGTGCGATCGAACGACGTGTACGCGTTCAGGTGCGCCCCGAACTTGCTCCCCAGCGACTCCAGGAACGTGATCAGTTCGTTCCCTTCGAAGTGCTCCGTGCCGTTGAACGCCATGTGCTCGACGAAGTGCGCGAGCCCCAGCTGATCGTCGTCCTCGTGCAGCGATCCGGCCTTGACCACCAGCCGGAGTTCGGCCCGCTGCTGGGGCTCGGCGTTAGGCTCGACGTACCAGGTCAGCCCGTTCTCCAGCACGCCCTTGCGGACGGTCGGATCGAAGGGGATCTCCTCGTCGATGTCGGGCCACCGGGCCGCCACCGGATCGGTGGGCGGGGGCGTGGTCTGGGGGGCCGGCCCGGTGCCGGCGCAGGAGGCCAGGAGGGCCAGGGCGAAGAGGGGGAGGAGCGTTCGCATCGGCCGGAGTCTACGCAGATGGAGCGACTACCTTTCGTCGTCGTCGGCGAACGCCAACTCCCCGTCGCCCCCGACGGCGACGCTGAGCTCGCCTCCCGCGCCCTCGGCGGCCATGACGGACAGCGCTCCCTTGCCGGTGGCGCCGACCCGGGCCTGGATCGATTCGATCGCCAGGCGGGCTTCCTTGCCGAGGGGGCCTCGCCGGGACTCGACCGACAGGAGCATCTCGACGTCGTCGATGATCCCGCACTGGCCCAGCCCCATCGCGGCGTAGAGCTGCACCTCGGGCTCGCCCAGGTGCAGGAGCCGACGGAGGTGCTTGCGCGCGGCCGGCCCGCCCAGGTTCCCCAGGTCGCCCGAGACCGCGAGGGTCTCGTCCTCAGTGAGCCGGTTTTCGAACAGGAACAGCCTTTCGCACAGCTCGGCGCGGTCGAACACCGACAGCAGCTGCAGCGCCGCGCGGACCACCTCGGAGCTGTCGCTGCCCAGGAGGGTTTGCAGGCTTTCGTCGGAGACCGCCGACGGCGGGGTGATGCGGGCCGCGAGCCGCAGGGCGCGGGGCCAGTACCTCTCCTCCGGCAGCTCCAGGACCTCGATCAGGCCGGCCGCCCGATCGGCCAGAACGGCCCGCTGACCGGCTCGGTTCAGCGCGTCACCGAGGGTCACCAACTGGGCTCCGTAGGCGCGCTGGAACCACTCCCGGAGCAGCGCGGTCAGCTCCTCGGGAGTCGCGCGCTTGCGGACCTCCGGAAGGAGATCGTCCAGCAGGGTCAGCTGGGCGAGCGCGTCCAGCGACGGAGCCTGCTTCAGGAGGTGGTCCAGGGCCGCCCGTTCCAACGAGGGGTGGTGCTCCGACCGGAAGATCGCGAGCACGAGCTCGGTTCCCAGCCGTCGTCGCAGACGGTCCAGGGCCGCTTCGACGGCGGTGGGATCGGCGTCCGCGCGCCGCGCGAGCACGACCGCGGCGCTGGCGCGGACCTGGGTGTCGACCCGGCCGGCGTCCTCCAGGGTGCCTTCGCGCGCCAGCTGCTCCAGCACCCCCAGGCCCCCGTCGATGCGCTCCGCCGCCAGCGCCATGAGGGCCGGGTCGCCGGTCTTCAGCAGCAGGTGGGTGAGGCGCTGGGGGGCGGGGCCGGTCTGCCGGCTGAGCACGAGGCGGGCCGCGTGCAGCCGCACGTCGGCGTCCGCGTCCCACGTGCGTTCCTCCAGCCGTTGGTCGATCTGGTCGTGGGCCAGCACCATCTCTTCGAGGATCGCGACCGCCGTGCGCGCCGACGACACGAGGCTCTGCCAGTCCACGCTGCGGGCGTGGCCGACGTCGTCGTACCGGAGCGTGCCGTCTCCGATGTCGGCGAAGAACTGAACCCCTCCGTCGATCACCTCGCCGTCGGCGGAGCCGAGCTCCTCGGATAGGCTCCCGCGGACTCCTCCGCTGAGCCAGGAGGCCGTCAACGCCTCGTCGCCGGAGACCTGGAAGCTGCCCACTTGCGTGCCCTCGGGCCAGCTTTGGGGCCGGCCTCCGTGCCGCCTCAGCTGCAGGCTGGAGAGGGCGTTGGCGTCGAGCTCGAACCGGATCCGGACCTCACCGCCCCCGGGGGGCTCGACGCGGAGCTTGATCTTGTCGGAGCCGAACGTCCGCCAGGCGAACTCGCCGGCCGTGGACCACTCGCCCCCGAGCCAACCCGTGATGACGTCGACGGCCTGTTCGGCGGCGCCGCTGCGGACCACCTCGTCCCACGCCCGGGCGCCCAGGAAGAGGCGGCGGAGGTCCGCGATCAGGCGGGTGAAGGGGCCCGGTTCGTTCATCGTGGGGCCCGGTGGGGGAGGGGTTCGCCGGCGGCCAGCGCCTCGACCGCCTCGACCGCCATCGAGGCCATGCGGTGGCGGGTGCGGTCGGTGGCCGAGCCGATGTGCGGCAGGAGCACGACGTCGCCGCGGTTCAAGAGCGACGGATGCACGCGCGGCTCCTCTTCGAAGACGTCCAGCCCGACCGCGCGGAGGGGGCCGGTCTCCAGCGCCTCGGCGATGTAGAGCTCGTCCACGAGGGGCCCGCGGGCGGTGTTGATGAGCACCGAGCCGGGCTTCATCGCCATCAGCGCGCGCTGGTCGATGAGGTGCCAGGTGCCGGTGGTGAGGGGGGCGTGGATCGACAGCACATCCGAGGTGCGGATCAGCTCCTGCAGCGGGATGCCGGAGGTGCGGCTGGTGTGCTGGATGCGCATGCCGAAGGCCTCGGCGCGGTGGGCGACGGCGCGCCCGATCCGACCCCGGCCGAGGATGCCCAGGGTCGCTCCCCGCAGCTCCATCCCGGTCATCAGGTCGAGCGACCAGACGTCCCAGCGGCCCGCCCGGACGAAGCGATCGGCCTCCACCACCCGCCGGCAGGCCGCGAGCATCAACGCCATCGTGAGGTCCGCGGTGGCGTCCGTGAGCACGCCCGGGGTGTGGGTCACGGCGACGCCGTGCCGGGCCGCTGCGAGCTCGTCGATGTTGTCGAGGCCGACGGCGATCTGGGCGGCGAGGCGGAGGGTGGGGGCCGCCGCTTCGAGCACCGCGGCGCTCATCGGATCGGTCAGCTGCACCACCGCGGCGTCGTGCCCGGGGAGCTCGTTCAGGAGGTCGGCTTCGGTGGGCGGGGCGGCGCGATCGGGGCAGGTGACGTTGCCGGCCGCGCGCAGGCGCGTCATGAGGTCGGCGGGGAGCCCTCGGCTGACGTAGATGCGCACCCTCGAGCTCCCGGTGGCGACGGAGCGCCGCACCCCTCAAAAGGGTAGCGGTCCGAGGGTCGCTCAGTCGAACTTGAGCTCGGCCCGGACGTCCTCGGTGTAGGCCGCGCCGAGGGCTTCCAGCGTCTCCCCATCGGGGTCCAGCTTGGGCGGCGTCGGCATCAGCACGAGGTACAGGTCGCCCTGGCGGGTGTCGCGTCCGCCCTTGGGGAGGCCGCGTCCCTTGAGGCGCAGCCGCATGCCCGCCTCGGCGCGCGGGGGGATCTTGACCTTCACGGTGCCGGTGGGGGTGGGCACGGTGATCTGCCCGCCCCGGAGGGACTCGAGGAACGTCAGCGGCAGCTGCATCTCGAGGTCGTCGCGGTCGATCCGAACGAGGGTGTGCTCGCTGACGTCCACGGTCATGAGGAGATCGCCGGGGGGACCGCCGTCGGTGCCCGGGGAGCCCTTGCCGGCGACCCGGAGGCGCTGCCCCGTGCGCACGCCCTTGGGGATGCGCACGGTCACGTTCCGGCCGCCCATGTGGAGCTCGCGTTCGCTGCCGTTGAGCGCCTCGGCGAGGCTGACGCGTACGGTGGCGTGCAGGTCCTCGCCGCGCCGCGGGCCGCGCCGCCCGAAGCCGCCGCGGGGGCTGCCGTCGCCGCCGAAGCCGAACCCCTCGAAGCCGCCGAAGCCGGCCGCGCCGCCCCCGGTGAACATCTTGAGGATCTCGTCCATGTCGAAGCCGCCATCGGGGCCGCGGCCTCCGCCGCCGAAGCGGGCGAACTGGCGGGCCTGGTCGGCGTCGAAGCCGGGGCGGAAGGCGACGTGGCCGAACTCGTCGTAGAGCTTGCGCTTGTCGTCGTCGCCGACGATGCCGTAGGCGGCGTTGATGGTCTTCAGCTTCTCGGGATCGCCCCCCCGATCGGGGTGCATCTCCCGGGCGAGCTTCCGGTACTTCTTCTTGATCTCGTCCGCACCGGCGCCTTTCTCGACGCCGAGGACCTTGTAGGGATCAGGGGAGTTGTCGCTCATCGTTCCTCTTGTGGTCACGGTGCCACGAAACGCAAGCGTGTACCTGCGTGGTAACGTCGACGTCCGAGGATCAGAGGTAGGATGCGCCGGGGCTTCACCATCATCGAATTGGCCTACGTGATCGCCGTGATGGCGCTCCTGACCGCCATCACCGTGCCGACCTACCGATTCATCGTGCTCCGCGCTCACGCCACCGAAGTGCGCGCCACCCTGCACACGATCGCCCACGCCGAGCAACAGCACTTCCGCGACCGCGGCGCGTACGTGTCCTGCCCCCCCGAGGGCGAGATCCCCACCGACCCGGTGCCGTGGACGGCGCGGCCGTGTTGGGACGCGCTGCACATCGAGGTGAACGACGCGGTCCGCTACCGCTACGGCGTGGAACTGGTCGATGGCAGCTTCGTGGTCATCGCCGAAGGGGACCTGGACGGCGACGGTCGCAGCTCGTCCTACCGGCTCGACGGCCGCACCCTCCACCTCGACGTCGAGGGCGGGCTGCGGTGAATCCGGTCGAGCAGACGGCGCTGCTGTTTCGGCAGACCGCTGCGCTTCACCGGCACGGGCGAAGCCACCTCGAGGCGCTGACGGCGGCACGGGCGGGGCTCCCCCCGGGGCCGATCGCCGATCGGGTCGACCGCGCGCTGCGCACCCTCGCTTCGGGGGAGGAGGGGACGCCCACGGGCGACGCCCTCGATGCGGTGCTGGCAGGCCAGGGCGATTCGGTCGACCACCTCGATCACGCCGCCGCGGCGTTGGACACCCAACTGGCGGCGGAGGCGTCGTTGAACCTGGGCCGGCTGTACCTCACCGTGCTGGTGGCGCTGCCGCTGCTGGTGGGCGCCGCGGTCGGCTGGGTCGAGCCGGCGCGCCTCACCGAGGGCGATCTGGAGGGCACCTGGACCCTGTTCACGACGGGCACGGGCGTCCTGAAGTGGCTGGGGGTGCCGCTGGCGCTGGGGTGGGCGGCGTTCGTCCGCATGCTCCCGACGCTGTCGGTGCCGGGTCGAGACCACCTCCGCCGGGCATCCGGTCTGCTGCAGGGAGCGGCCGAGGGCCGAGTTTCGGTAGCGCTGATGGGATCGCCGACCGAGCTCCGCTACTTCGACGCCCGCCGGCCCGCCTGCGGGGAGGTGCAAGCCGCCGTCGAGATCGCCGAGGAGTTGATCCTCGTGGGCCACGCGCGGGTGCACCTGTTCCGCCACCTCGCGCCGCTGGTGCTGGCGATGGTGTTCTTCCTGATGAGCTGGGTCACGCTCACGCTCCTGACCGTTCCGCTGGCCTCGGGCTGGGGCGATTGGTTCATGTTTTGAACCGGCGTCGGCTCACCGTGCTGCTCGTCGGGCACGCCCTCGCCGAGGACACCTCCGCGGGCACGGCGCTGCGTGACGCGGGGATCAGCGGGGGGCTCGCGGCCGCGGCGGAGGCGGATGCGGGGCGGCTGGGATCGGCGCTTCGGGCGACCCACCTGGGGCCGCAGCTGGGCCCGCTGGCGGAGGCGTGGCCGTCGGCGGTGCGGGCGGCCGATCGGCGGCTTCGGCGCATCCCGTCGTCGCTGGTGGTGCAGGCGCAGCTGCTGCAGACCCTGGTGTACCTGCTCGCCATCGCGCTGCTTCAGGCGATGGTCCTGCAGGTGCTGTCGGACAAGGTGGGCCCCACCTTCCTGTACGGCGACGTCTGGGCCGCGGACGGCAAGTGGTTCATGGTCGAGCTGGCGCGGCAGCTGGTGCTCCTGGGCCTCCCGCTGCTGTTCGCCGCGATCGTCGCCACCGTGGTGCTCCCGCCGCTCGTGCCGAAGGTCGCCGGCCCCCTCCGACGGGCCCGGCAGGCGGCGGTGGCGGCGGCCCTGATCGAGACCGGCGCGCCGGCGGACGTTCGTCGCTCGTTCCGTGGGTCCACCATGGACCACGCCACGGTGGAGGATCTGGACCGCGTGTTCGAGGCTTCGCTCACCCGATCGGAGCGAGCGCAACGTCGGGTGGTGGTGTTCGTTCGGGCTGCCGGCCTGGGGTCGCTGTCACTGACCGCGCTGCTTACGACCATGGCCGTCTACCTGATCATCTCCCAGATCCACCTCACCGTATGACCGCGTCCCTGACCCAGCTGCGCGACTCGCTCGTCACGCTCCACCAGGGCGGGGTGCGCGGGGGGCTGGCGCCGGCCAAGGCGGACACGCTCGTCCGCCTGCTCGGGGAGGGGAGTTCGGTGGCGGAGGCGGGGGCCGCGGCGGGGCTGGATGCGCGTATCACCAACACGGCCGCGGGAGCCGCCGTCGAGGATCTCCCGTCGGTGCTGGCGGAGCTGGCGCGCGGGGCCGCCCAAGCCGACGACGCCGTGCGACGGCTCCGTGCCGCGGCGACCTACCCGCTCTGGCTGGCCGGCACGATCGTGTTCGCGGCGTGGGCGGTGGGGGCCCGGGCGCTGCCGGCGTTGCAGCACTCCAACGCGGCCCTCAGTCCGGCCTCCGGCCTGGGGGTGGGGGTCGGTCTGGGGGCCGCAGTCCTGCTCCTGGTGGCGCTTGCGGCCCTCGTATGGGGACGCATCCGCGTGCCCGGGCTCGGCTCGGGCTGGGCGCTGGTCGAGGGGTACGGGTTCGTGCACAGCGTCGCGGTGCTCGCGGCCGCCGGCGCTCCTTTGCACGTAGCGGTCCGGGCCTCGGCGGGCTGGAGCCGGGGGGCCGGTCGAGCCGCCGCGGACGGCCTCGCGCGGGCCCTGGAGGCGGGAACGCCAGCCGCGGGCGGAGCGCCGTTGCTCGACCCCTTCGAGGTCTCCTTGCTGGGGGCCGCGGCTGCCTCGGGGGCCGGCGCTGAGACCGCCGCCGCCATCGCCGAGCATCGCCGGATCGCGCTGGCGCGGGTGGTGCCCGACACGGTCGTTCGGATCCAGGCCGTGGCCGTGCTTCTCGCCGGGGGAGCCGTGCTGCTCGTCGGCCTCACCTTCTTGGGAGCGTACGCCGGTGCCATCGCCCCCTGACTCCCACGCCGAACGCGAAGGCCTCCTGCTGCGCACGCGGTGGGGCAAGCGGGAGTTCGTGCCGTTCGACGAGATGCGGGCGCTGGCGGGTCCTCGCGTGATGCTCGCCTCCGGCACCGAGCGGGCCCTCCCGGAGTCGCTGCGGGCATCCGCGGCGCGTGCCCTGGAGCCGCCCGCGGCCACCGGTCGGAGGGCTGAGGACGCGGCCGCGTGGCACACCTACACGGCCGCCGGGGCGTGGTCGCCGATCCGCGCCGCGTCGGCGCTGCTGGCGATGGCGGAGGCGGCGTCGGCCTCGGACGTGCATCTGCAGAGCGAGGACGGCGGCGTCGGCGTGCGGCTGCGGGTGGGCGGCGCGATGGTCGAGTTCGCGAGCCTGCCGGCGGCGACGGGACGGCGGCTGGTGGCTGCGCTGAAGCACCTGTCCGGATGCCTCCCCTACCGGTCCGACATCGTGCAGGAGGGGCGGGTCCCCCGGGACGGTCCGGCGGCAGACGTGCGCGCCTCGTTCCTGCCGACCGCGTTGGGGGAGCGGGCGGCGTTGCGGCTCTTCGGCCGGCTGCTCGCGCTGGACGAGTTGGGCCTGGACGCGGACGCGGAGGCGGGGCTGGCGGCGCTGCTGGAGCAGCCCTCGGGGCTCGTGCTCATCGCCGGACCCTCGGGCGGGGGCAAGACGACGACGGTGTACGCGGCATTGGCGTACCTGGCGGCGCGGCGTTCCGGAGCGCACCTGAGCATCGAAGATCCGGTCGAGCAGCGGCTGCGCCTCGCGGGCATCCCCGTCGATCAGGTCGAGCTGAGCCCGGAGCGCGGCCTGGACGCGGAGGCGGCCCTGGTGGGGGCGTTGCGGCAGGACGTCGACGTGGTCGCGCTCAGCGAGATCCGCACCGCCGGGGAGGCGGCCCTCGCGGTGAAGGCGGCGCACACGGGGCGTCTGGTGGTGGCGGGGCTGCATGCCGGTTCGGCGACCGAGGCGCGTCAGCGCATGCTCGACCTGGATGCCGATCCGCAGGTGTTGGAGGCGTCCCTGCGGGGGGTGCTGCACCAGCGGTTGGCGCCCGAACCGTGCCCCGATCATACCGGCGACGGCTGCGCGCTGTGCGCCGGCCTGGGCACCCGCCGCCGCCCCGCCGCCGAACTCTGGATCGCCGAGGGGGTCGCATGAACGGCCGCGGATTCACCCTGATCGAGACGATGATCTGCGTCGCCCTCATGGGCATCACGGCGGCGCTGGCGGGGGTCACGGGCGCCCAGATGCGGATGAACGCTCAGGTCGAGATTCAACAGGCGCAAGCGCAGCTCGTGCTCGACAGCCACGCTTCGGCCGCGTCCCGGGGCGTGGCGGTGGCACCGGAGGCGACTGCCCGCGTGTTGGCGCCCCTGCCGGACGGGGTGGTGACCTGGGCGAGGGCCGGCAGCGCGCGGACGCTGACGGTGGCCTGGCGGGATCCCCATGGGCGGGCGGTGACGCGTTCCCTGACCGTGTTCGCGAAGCCGGGGGCGCCATGAACCGCGGCTTCACCCTCTTGGAGCTCGCGATCGTGCTGACCATCGGCACGATCCTGGTGCCGCTGCTGTTCAGCTTCGGCCTCTACATGCAGGAGCAGCGCGTGCTCGCCGAGTTCGAACTCGACGTCGCCGACGCCATCCCGACCCTCGCCGAAGAGCTGCGCACGGACGCCCGCGCGGGCACCCCCTCGACCGCCGACGGCGTGGGCTTCAGCCGCCCCGGCTGCGAGGTGCGCTACTTCGTCACCGAGGAAGCGGCGCTCGTGCGAGAAGCTGCCGGCGGCTGCGCGTCGTCTCGGGGACTGAGCCGCCGGGCCGAGTCGATCGCCTGGACCCCCGGGGGGGTCGAAGTGGTGCTCGCCCGGGTCGTTCGTCCCGAGCGCGTTGAACGCCGCACCCTCTTCATCCCGGTGGAGGGACGATGAACCACCACCAGCGAGGACACATCGTGCTGCTGATGATGACGATGCTGATGACGGCCCTCGTCGCCGGCACCATCGTGGCCAATCGGATCAGCCGCAGCGTCGAGGACCGCGCCTTCGAGGAGGTGCGCACCCAGGCCCTGTGGCTGGCCCGCAGCGCGCTGGACGTGGGCGTCGCAGGCACCCGGACGGTGCGGACCGAAGCGGGCACCGCGACCGTGCGTGCCACCCCCGGCTCGGTGGTGGTGGAGCTCGAGGGGATGCGCGCGACCGTGACCGCTTCGCCGCCGACGGAACGTTTCGCCCCCCTGGAGCGTTGAACGGCCGTCATGCGCCGCGCTGTCGTCTTGTTCATCCTCTTCCTCGCCGCCGTCGGACTGCTCGGCCGCACCGTCGAGGTGCGCGCGGTCTGCGCGTGGGTGACGTCGCTGCAGACCGGCGGGGGACCGGGCGTGGTGGGGTTCCTGGGGATCTACGGCTCGGGCACGTTCCTGGCCCTCCCCGCTTCCTGGTTCCAGGGTGGCGCGGCGTTCCTGTACGGGCCGTTGATCGGCATTCCCGTGGCGTGGCTGCTGTCGGTGGGCTTCGGGCTGCTGTGCTTCGAGCTGGCGCGGGGGCGGTTCCGGGCCCCGATCCTTCGGCGGTTCGGGAGCTCCGACCGGTTCGCTGCGCTCGACCACGCCTCGCGCACGCAGGGGCTGCGGCTGGTGCTGCTCCTCCGGCTGTCGCCGATGGCTCCGTACAACGCCGTCTGCTACCTGCTCGGGCTCACGGCGGTGACGCGGAAGCAGTACCTCCTGGGGAGCGCGATCGGTACGCTCGTGCCCGTCCTGGTGTGGGGCGCAGTCGTCGCTTCGCTGACCGATCTGGCGGCGCTGGTGGGCGGTGACGCGACGGGACCGGGCTGGGTCCAGGGGGTGATCCTCGCGATCACCCTGGTGGCCACGGTCGGGGTCGTCTTGTTCGTCCGGAGGGCGCTGTCGGCGTCCCTGATCGAGGGGACCCTCTAGCTGCCGCTTGCCCGAGCGGGGGGCCGCCGCGGCCGCCTACACTCCGCTCGGTGGAGGTGTCGTTTTCCGCGATCTTCGGCCGCTACGTCCTCGAGGGGCTCCTCGGTGAGGGCGGTGCCGGCCAGGTCTTCGACGCGGTCCTGCAGGGGCCCGCAGGCTTCCGCAAGCGCGTCGCGCTCAAGCTGCTTCGGGCCGACGCGCTCGATCGCATCGGGGCGTCGGTGGACAGCTTCCTGGCCGGGAGCGATCGCTGGAGGCGGCCATCGAGGGCGGCGACAAGGCGGGCGAAGGCAAGGCTCGGGGCCTGATCGGGGAGTTCCTCATGCTCGACGGCGACGCCGTGGAGGCGCGGACGTTCCTCACCACCGCCATCGCGACGAACGCGGCGGCTGCGCTGAGTAACGCCACCGAGATCGCGACCACCGCCACGGCCGTGCTGAGCAACGCCACCGAGATCGCGACGAACGCAGCGGCCACGCTGAGCAACGCTGCCGACATCACGACTGTCGCCGCGGCCGTTTCGAGCAACGCCACGGGCATCGCGACGAACTCCGCGGCCGCCTCGACGAACTCCGCTGCCGCCTCGACGAACTCCGCTGCCGCCTCGACGAACGCCACGGGCATCGCGAGCAACGTGGCCGGGCTCTCCACCAACACGTCGGCGATCTCCACCAACACGTCGGCGATCTCCACCAACACCAGCGGGGTCTCCACCAACGCCAGCGGGGTCTCCACCAACGCCTCCGCGATCGCCGCCATCGACACCGACATGGACACGGTCGACGACCTGATGGACTACGTCACCGTCGACACGATCGATGACGAGGTGATCTTCACGGGCGCCAACGTGTACGTGCGCAGTGGCAGTGGAACCACCGACGACGGCGGCAGCCCGCTGGGACTGGGCAACCTCGTGGTGGGCTACGACGAAGCCGACCTCGGCGACACCAAGACCGGATCCAACAACTTGATCGTCGGCCCCAACCACACCTACACCAGCACCGGTGGCCTGGTCGCGGGGAGCGACAACGAGATCACGGGCCTGGGCGCGTCGATCAGCGGCGGTCGCAACGGCACCGCGTCGGCGAATGGCTCGTCAGTCGCGGGGGGCTACGGCAACGTCGCCTCGGGCGAAGACTCGTCGGTGTGCGGCGGGTCCCAGAACACGGCCTCGGGCGACGAATCGTCCATTTCCGGCGGCAGCTACAACCGGGCCATGGGCGAGGGCAGCGCCGCCTCCGGCGGGTACAACAACGCCGCCTTCGGCCAGTTCTCGTCGATGTCGGGAGGCGAGTTCAACAGCGGGACCGGCCAGTACGCGTCGGTCTCCGGTGGCTACAACAACCACGCCAACGGCACCAAGACGTCGATCTCCGGAGATTGCGGAGAGACGATCACGACCACCTGCGACTACGAGCCGTAGCCGGGATCTGAGCGCTAGTGGGAGCCGAGGCGGTCGGCGGCGAGCATCTTGCCCATCGCCATCTCTTGCTCGACCTTCGCGTCGATGGCGCGCGGGTCGGTGTCCTCGGTCTCCGCCAGCACGGCCTCCGCCTTCGCGAGGGCCTCCTTGGCGGCGGCGATGTCGACGCCGGCGGCGTCTTCACACTCGGAAACGACGATGGAGACGCGGTCGGCGGCGACCTGGGCGAACCCATGGCCGACGGCGTACACGTGGCGCTTGCCGCCCGAGCTGAACTCCAGCCCGCCGGGGCGCACCGACGTGATGTAGGCGTAGTGGCCCGGCAGCACACCGAAGTCGCCGAGCGCACCGCCGACCTCCACCGTCTCGACGGAGCCGTCGAAGATCTGCGTGGTGGGCGTCAGGACGCTGAGCTGGAACTTGTCGGCCATGGCTTAAATCTCGCCTCGCGCCATCTTGTCGGCCTTCTCCTTGACCTCGTCGATGGTGCCGACGAGGTAGAAGGCCTGCTCCGGCAGGTCGTCGTGGGCGCCGTCGAGGATCTCCTTGAAGCCGCGGATGCTCTCCTCGAGCGTCACGTAGCGGCCCTCGAGGCCCGTGAACTGCTCGGCCACGAAGAAGGGCTGGCTCAGGAACTTCTGCACCTTGCGGGCGCGCTCCACGACCTTCTTGTCGTCCTCGCTCAGCTCGTCCATGCCGAGGATGGCGATGATGTCCTGCAGCTCCTTGTAGCGCTGCAGAATCACCTGCACGCGGCGGGCGACGTCGTAGTGCTCCTCGCCGACCACCTCGGGCTCGAGGATGCGGGAGGTGGAGTCCAGCGGATCGACAGCCGGGTAGATGCCCAGCTCGGCGATCTTCCGCGACAGCACCGTGGTGGCGTCGAGGTGGCTGAACGCCGTCGCGGGCGCGGGGTCGGTCAGGTCATCGGCGGGCACGTAGATGGCCTGCACGGACGTGATGGAACCCTTGTTCGTCGTGGTGATGCGCTCCTGCAGGGCGCCCATCTCCGTGGCCAGCGTCGGCTGGTAGCCGACCGCGGACGGGATACGACCCAGCAGCGCGGACACCTCGGAACCGGCCTGCGTGAACCGGAAGATGTTGTCGACGAAGAGGAGGACGTCCTGGCCCTCCTCGTCGCGGAAGTTCTCGGCGACCGTCAGGGCCGACAGGGCGACGCGCTGGCGGGCTCCCGGCGGCTCGTTCATCTGGCCGTAGATGAGCGCGACCTTGCTGCCCTCGGAGGTGACCTTGGGCATGTTGGTCTCGGAGTTCATGACCAGGTGGCCATGCTCGTCCTGCTCGGCGTTGATGACGCCCGACTCCATCATCTCAAACCAGAGGTCGTTGCCCTCACGCGTCCGCTCACCGACCCCGGCGAAGACGGAGTAACCGCCGTGCGCCATGCCGATGTTGTTGATGAGCTCCATGATGAGCACGGTCTTGCCGACGCCGGCGCCGCCGAACAGGCCGGTCTTTCCACCGCGCGAGTACGGCGTCATCAGGTCGATGACCTTGATGCCCGTCTCGAACGACTGGACCTCGGTGCTCTGCTCGGTGAAGGCCGGCGCGGAGCGGTGAATCGGCAGCGTGGTGGTGTTCCCCACGGGGCCGAGCTCGTCGACCGGCTCGCCGATGACGTTGAGGATGCGTCCGAGCACCTCCTTGCCGACCGGCATCTTGATCGGACCGCCGGTGTCACGAACCGCCATGCCGCGGGCGAGGCCGTCGGTGGTGTCCATGGCGACGCAGCGGACTGTGTTCTCACCGAGGTGAGCGGCAACTTCGACCGTGAGGTTGTCGTCGGCGTCGGAGATGCCGGGGTTCGTGATCTTCAACGCGTTGTAGATCGAGGGGAGGCTGCCGGCGTCGAACTGAACGTCGAGCACGGGGCCCATGACCTGAGTGATTCGTCCGGGGGTGGTCATGTGGATCTCCTAGAGGGCCTCGGCGCCCGCGACGATCTCGACCAGTTCCCTGGTGATCGCAGCCTGGCGCGCGCGGTTGTACTGAAGTGAAAGTGAGTCGATGACGTCACGCGCGTTGCGGGACGCCGAGTCCATGGCCGTCATGCGAGCGGCGTGCTCGCCGGCCTCCGACTCGAGGAACACCTGGGTGATCCTCGTGCGGAGGAACAACGGCAGGATGTCGTTGAGGATGCTCTGCTGGTCGGGCTCGTAGACGAAGTCCGACAGGTGCTCCGGCTCGACCGCGCTGTCGGCGAGGCCGGTCAGTGGGAAGAGCTTCTCCACCGTCGGCTCCTGCTTGAGCGTGTTGATGAAGCGGTTGTAGACCAGCCACACCTCGTCCAGCTCGCCGGCTTTGTAGCGGGTGGTCAGCTCGGCCACGAGCTTGCTCACCTGCTCACCGAACATCGCCGGCTTCATGTCGACGGTCAGCCGCCCGATGTTGGCGTCCCGGCGCCTGAGGTGGTCGCGCGCCTTCTTGCCGTACACGAGGTACTCGGGCTTGGCGTACGCGTCCGAGGACAGCGACTGGTCGGCCAGCCAGCGGTCCATCATGCGGAACATCCCGTTGTTGAACCCGGCGCACAGGCCGCGGTCCGCGGAGATGACCACGATGGCCACGTTCTTGACCTCGTCGTGATCCTCGAGCAGCTCGTGACCCGCGACATCCACCCGAGCCATCAGGCTTTGGAGGACCGCCGTCACCTCGTCGCTGTACGGGCGGGAGGCGAGCGCGTTGTCGATGGCGCGCTTCATCTTCGCCGCCGCGACCAGCTTCATGGCGCGGGTGATCTGCTCGGTGCTTTTGACCGACGCGATGCGTGTCTTGAGCTCCTTGAGGGTGGGCATTCAGAGGCTCCTAGGCGCTCGCGCCGAAGATGCCCTTGTACTCCTCGAGGGCGGCGTTCATGGCGGCCTTGATGTCGTCCGTCAGCTTCCCGACGTTGACGATGTCCTCGGCGACCTTGCTGTGCTTGGCGTCCACGTGGGCCAGGAACCCGTCGTGCCAGAGGCCGATCTGGGCCATGTCGTAGTCGTCCAGCCAGCCGTTGGAGGCGGCGTAGATGACGAACACCTGCTTCTCGACGGCCATCGGCTTGTACTGCGGCTGCTTCAGAATCTCCACGAGGCGGGCGCCTCGCGAGAGCATCTTCTGCGTCGACTCATCCAGGTCCGAGGCGAACTGCGCGAACGCGGCCATCTCGCGGTACTGGGCCAGGGCCAACCGGAGCGTACCGGCCACCTGCTTCATCGCCTTGATCTGCGCGGCACCACCCACCCGGGAGACGCTGAGGCCGACGTTGATGGCCGGTCGCACGCCCGAGAAGAAGAGGTCGGTGTCGAGGAAGATCTGACCGTCCGTAATCGAAATCACGTTGGTCGGGATGTAGGCGGACACGTCGCCGGCCTGCGTCTCGATGATCGGCAGGGCGGTCAGCGAACCGGCACCCTCGTTGTCCGACATCTTCGCCGCACGCTCGAGCAATCGGGAGTGAAGGTAGAAGACGTCACCGGGGTACGCCTCGCGGCCCGGCGGGCGGCGGAGCAGCAGCGACATCTGCCGGTAGGCGACGGCCTGCTTGGACAGATCGTCGTAGATGCAGAGGGCGTGCTTGCCGTTGTCACGGTAGTGCTCGCCGAGCGTGGCGCCCGTGTAGGGGGCCATGAACTGCATCGGAGCGGGGGTCGACGCCGGGGCGCTCACCACCGTCGTGTACTCCATCGCACCGTAGCGGCGGAGCCGGTTCACCACCTGGGCGACCGTCGACTGCTTCTGGCCGATGGCCACGTAGATGCAGACGCAGTTCTGACCCTTCTGGTTGATGATCGCGTCAATGGCGATGGCGGTCTTGCCCGTCTGGCGGTCGCCAATGATGAGCTCACGCTGGCCGCGACCGATGGGCACCATGGCGTCGATCGCCTTGAGGCCGGTCTGCAGCGGCTCGTGCACCGACTTGCGGGCGACGATGCCGGGCGCCTTGATCTCCAGCCGCCGGGTGTGCTCGGAGTTGATCTCCGGGCCGCCGTCCAGCGGGTTGCAGAGCGGGTCCACGACCCGGCCCAGCAGGCTGTCCCCGACCGGCACCTCGACGATGCGGCCGGTGCGCTTCACCGGGTCGCCTTCGCGCAGGAGCTTGTCGTCGCCCATGATGGCGGCGCCGACGTTGTCGGATTCGAGGTTCAGGACCATCGCGGAGATGCCCCCGGGGAACTCCAGGAGCTCTCCGGCGACCGCGTTGTCGAGGCCGTGAACACGGGCGATACCATCACCGACGGACAGGATGGTTCCCGTCTCGGCGACCTCGACCCGGCTCTCGTAGTTTTCGATCTGATCCTTGAGGATCCGAGTGATCTCTTCGGCGCGCAGTTCCATCTAGACGTTCCTCTAGGCCTCGCCCACGACCTGCCCGAGGAGTCGGGTGCGCAGGCCGTGCAGCTGGGTTCGGATGCTTCCGTCGAGGACAAGGTCCCCGACTTTCGTAACGATTCCCCCGATGAGCTCGGGGTCGACATGGGTATCCAGGTGCACGTCGTCGCAGCCCGTGAGCTTCGCGACGTGCGCCTCGAGGGTCTTCAGGGTCGCCTTGTCCAGCGGCGCGGCCGATGTGACCTCCGCGCGGGCGCGGCCCTTGAGCTTGTCGTAGCTGGCCCGGAAGGCGCCGAGGATGTCCTCGTAGGCGCCCATGCGGCCGTTGTCAACGAGCAGAAACAGGAAGTTGCGGGCGATCGGGTGCGTGCCCGTGCGCTCGACAATGGACCCGACGACGGCGCGGAGCTCGTCGCGGGAGAAGCCGGGGTTGTCCATCGCGGACTGCAGGTCCGTGGAGTCGCGGAGTACGGCCCCGAACGCCTCCAGCGCTTCGGCCACGGGGTCGAGGCACTTCTTGACGTTGGCGAGCTCGACGATGGCGCCGGCGTATCGGCGGGCGATGGTGCTCATCGCGCGGCCTCCTCGATGCGGGCGAGGTACTCGGTGCCGAGCCGCGCTTGGTCGGTGGTGTCGACGGACTTGCTGAGCATGTCCTCAGCCAGCTTCACGGCCAGCTCGACGGTCTGGTTGCGGAGCTCGGTGCGGGACCGACGCAGCTCCTCTTCGATCGTGCGCTTGGCGGCGTCCTCGAGCTGGGCGGCGGAGCGCTCGGCCTGGGCCATGACCCGGGTGCGATCCGTCGCGGCGTCCTCGCGTACGGCGTCCATCAGCGAGGCCAACTCGGCCCCGAAGTTGTCCAACCGGCCCTGAAGCTCCGCGTACGTCGCGTCCGCGTCGGACTTGGCCTGCCAGGACGAGTCCAGCTGCTCCTTCACCTGCGTGCGGCGGAAGTGGAGGAAGTCCTTGGTCGGCGTCTTGAGGGCGACGAACAGGATGGCCAGCAGGATGATCAGGTTGACTGCGTGGCGGATGAGGCCGGCGGCGGGGGAGACGTGCTCTTCGCCGTGTCCGTCGCCGTGTCCGTCGCCGTGGCCGGCGTCGGCGTGGCCGTCCCCATGGTCGGCGGCAGCGCCGTGGGCGTCTCCCTCCGCGAAGGCGGAAACGGGCGCGACCGCGAACGCCAGGGTGGCAATGGTCAGCAGGATGCGAACGATGTTCATGGTTCAGCCCTCCCCGATCTGACGGCCCAGCACGCTGCTGGCGACAGAGCGCGACAGCTCCGCGGCGTGGGCCTCCAGCTGGACGGATGCGGCGGCGTGCTCGGCGGCGAGGGTCGCGCGGGCTTCCTCCAGGTGGGCTTCGGCGCGGCCGCGGGCCGCGGCCAGGATCTCCTGCTCCGCGGCGGCCGCCTCGGTGCGGAGTCGGCCTCGCTCGGCGGCTGCTTCGCCCCGGGCAGCGGCGAGCCGCTCCTCGAGTTCAGCGAGCTTGCCCGCGACTTCCTCTTGAAGCAGTTCGGCTTCCTTGCGGAACCCGGTGATGTTGCGCTCGCGCTCGGCGAGCATCGCCAACATCGGCTTGAAGATGATGAAGTGCAGGCCGGCGACGGCGAGGAGGAAAGGGACCGCCTGCAGAAGCAGGAGCTTCCCTGAGATGCCCAGCAGAGTCAGCGTGGATTCCACGGATGCCTCGAGGTGTCGTGGGTGGAGATTCGCCGGATGGCGCGCGCCTTATAAGGGACTGGTTCGGGGGCGTCAAGAGGGGGTCCGAAACGCGTCACGCGGCCTCTGTACGTGCGGCCCCGACCGCGGCCAATGCAGCGATTTGTTGCGCGCATCAAGTTCTGGGTACCTCCGCCGATACAAGCAGGTGCAGGGAGGCCTACGATCAGTTCCGTCATGTCCCAGGAACTCGAAGTCGACGAGATGGCGTTGGACGTCACCATCTCCCTGGCCGACGTCGACATCACGGATGCCGACACCATGGCGCCCGGGGTGGGCGAGGAGTCCACCCACAAGACGGTCCCCAACGACCTCGAGGGCAAGACCTTCGGCCGCCTCGTCGCGATTCGAGAACTCGCCGTCGGCGGCATGGGGCGGATCGTCGAGTGCTTCGATCCCCGGCTTCGTCGCAACGTCGTCGTCAAGGTCCTGCGGCCGTTCCCCAAGATGGAGACGATGCATCGCGCCCGGCTCACGCGGGAGGCCCGGGTCACGTCGCAGCTGCAGCACGCGGGCATCGTCCCGGTGCACGACATCGGGGAGACCGAGGACGGCGAGCTCTACTACGTGATGCAGAAGATCGAGGGCTGCACCCTCGGCGATGTGCTCCGCGGGGTCCGCCACGGGGCCCGGGACGTGGTCGACAAGTGGACGCTGTTCCGGCTGCTGTCCGCGTTCGAGCGGATCTGTTCGGCGGTCGCCTTCGCGCACCACCGCAGGGTGATCCACCGCGACATCAAGCCGGCGAACATCATGCTGGGCCCGTTCGACGAGGTCCTGGTGGTCGACTGGGGCGTGGTCCGGTTGGGGGAGGCGCCGGAGGTCAACGCCGAGGCGTCCCTGCAGCAGCCGGTCAACTCCGACGATGACATCTGGGCCGAGACCGGCCCCGGGCTGACGGTCGGCACCCCCCGACTTCATGGCTCCGGAACAGATCACCGGCGACCGCGACAACATCGGTCCCTGGTCCGACGTCTTCAGCCTCGGCGTCGTGCTGTACGAGATCCTCTCGGGACGCCAGCCCTTCGCCGGCCGCAGCCCCGTCGCGGTGCTGGTCTCGTCGTTGCGCGACAGCGTCGAGGATCCGTCGGTCGGCTCGCCCTGGCGCGAGGTCCCGCGCGAGATCGCGGAGATCTGCGAGAGGGTGATGGCTTTCGACCACACCGAGCGGTACCAGGACGCTGAGCTCCTCGCGCGAGCGATCTCGGGCTTCCTGGATTCCTCCCGACGCGAGGAGTCGGCCAGCCCCTACGTCGACGACGGCATCGACGGCCTCCGGGAGATGGAGGCCAACGCCCAGGTCCTGCAGGCGGCCCTGACGACCCTCGACGAGCTCGAGGCGTCCGTGCAGACGTGGTCGCCCGCCGCCGATCGGCAGCGGCTGCACACCGCTCGGGAGCAGGTGAAGGAGTGGACCGCGGAGGCCGACCGGCTGCGCGCCGTCATCGACGCCTCGGCCCGTCGGGCGCTGGAGGTGGACCCCAGCAACGGCCAGGCGCGCGCTCTCCTCGGTCTGGCCCGCTCCGAGGGCGGACGACGCCACGACGAGGAGGACGCTCCGGAAGGTCCCGGGCTGCTGAGTCTGTTCACCGATCCGCCGGGTGCGCCCGTGATCGCCGAACGGATCGATCCCAAGGGGCTCGTCTGGCAGACATCGGAGCGTCGCTCGCTGGGCCGCACTCCGCTGACCCGCTGTGAGCTCCCCGCCGGCTCCTGGGTCCTGACCCTCAGCGCCCCCGATCGCGTGCCCGTGACCTACCCGGTCTTCCTCGAGGCCGGCGAGCTGTGGGACTCCGGGGCGGAGCCGATCCACCGTTCTTCCGGGCGATCGACGCCACCGAGGCCGCCTTGCGCGCGCCCCGGGAGGGTGGGCAAGCGCTCTGGCCGAGCGCGCCCGCGGCGCTCCCGACCCGGGACTCCAAGGGCCGCGCGTGCCATCCGCTGGCCCCCGTCGCGGGGATCTCCTGGTTCGATGCGGTGGCGTATGCCCAGTGGCGCTCGGGCCTGGACGGGACCGCCTGGCGGCTACCCATCGCGGCCGAGTGGGACCACGCCGCCCACGGGGTCGACGGCCGCTCCTTCCCCTGGGGAGACGTCGCCGACCCGGCCTTGTGCAAGTCCGCCCACAGCCGCCGCGGTCCCGCCGCCCCCGAGCCGGTGGGGCAGTTCAAGGCGGATCGTTCGGTGTTCGGAGTGAGGGAGCTCGCCGGAGGCGTCGCCGAGTGGTGCCAGGGCGGCCCCGAGTCTGCCCGCCGCCCCATCCGCGGCACCGCCTGGTTCGAGTCGCTGGAGCGAGCCGCCAGCGGACGGAAGCGTGACGCCGACGCGGAGACGCCGGACCCCGGGATCGGCTTCCGCCTCGTGTGCGATGTCCCGGGCGTGCGCCGCACCCCGCCCAAGCTCTAGACCGCGGCGGCGAGGAGGAAGCGCAGGGGTCGCGCCTCAGTCGTAGTCGTAGCCCGGGAGCTCGTACTCGACCTCACAGCGGCTGAACGTCTGGTCGAGGATGAACGCCGAGCTGTCGCCGTTCTCGTCCTGCTGGACGCCGTCGGTGACGCTGATGCTCCAAGAACTCGAGGACGCCTCCGCGAGCGTGAGGGTGCCCTCGCTGACGGACCAGCTCTCCATCATGTCGTCGTACTCGACGTCGTAGGGGACGAGCTCCGCGGCGGGGTCGTTGGCGAAGTTCTCGCAGTCGAAGAGGTCGACGTAGGCCTGGTAGTAGTTGCCGCTGAAGTGGGTCCGGTTGGCGTTGAACGACGGGCCGTCCCCACCGACGCTGTCGTCGTCGTCACCGTAGTAGTACCCGTCGCTCCGGGTGTAGGTGCCGGCGATCGGCTGGCCGGACTGGGTGGCGTCGGGGTGGTTGAGGTTGAGCGTCCCGAGCGTGCGGTTGTTGCTGAAGACCGCGTACGCGTCCGCGAAGCCGCCGTAGTAGGCCCGGTAGACCTCGCAGTAGCCCAGCCGCCACGCCGGGTCTTCGTAGTTGTAGTCGTCGCCGAACTTCTCCTGCAGCGCGGCGTAGCCCTCGTAGTAGGCCGCGTAGCCCGTGGTGTAGGCCTCGTAGTAGTCGCGCATGGCGTTGCACATGTTGCCGCCGTCCCACCAGGCGAAGGAGTGGGACGTCTCGCCGTTGCTGCTCAGCACCAGCCAGGCGGCCGAACTGCCGCCGCCCCCTCCTTCTTCTTCGCCTCCGCGGGTGGGCGGGCAGGCGGTCAGGAGCGCGATCACGGCGAGGCCGAGGAGTGTGCGGTGCATGGGTTCCCTCCGCGAGGAGCGTACCAAGGCTCCGAGTCTGCCAGGGGGTACCCTGCCGCCTGTGCGTGACCGACTGCTGATCGCCCTCGGCGCCGCCGTGCTCCACGGCACCCTGCACGCCGCCCGTCTGTTGTCAGCACCGCAAGGCTGGACGTGGACCGAGTTGGCGCCCGCCTGGGGCCTCGAGGTGGCACTGGCCGGCCTGCTGTTCGCGGTCGTCGCGGCCGCCCTCGCCCGGATCGAGCGGACCCCGACGGTGCTCGCCTGCGGACTGATCGTCGTCACTCTGGTGGCGGTCGCGCCGGGGCTGGATCGGTCCAAGCCCGAGGCTCCCGTGACGGCTCCCGCCTCGGCCGCCGGCGCGCGCACGGTCGTGCTCCTGACGCTGGACACCCTCCGCCGCGACCACGTCTCCGCCTACCCCGATGCCCTGGTCCCGCAGCTGACGCCGCACCTGGAGGCGCTCGCGCGCGAGGGCGTGCGTTTCGACGATGCGGTCACCACCGCACCCCTCACGCTCCCCAGCCACACCACCCTGCTGACCGGCGTCACCCCCGACCGACACCGCGTGGTGCGCAACGGGCGGGTGCTGCCGGCGGGGCTCGACAACGCCCCCCGCCGCCTCGCGGGGGCGGGCTACGCGACGGGGGCGTTCGTCTCCACCTCGGTGCTGCACGGGAGTCACGGCCTCGCGCGCTTCTTCGACGTGTACCGGGACGAGCTGGGATCCCGTCCCGGGCGCCGGTTGCTGCCGTTGGCCCGCTTCGTCCCCGCTCCCGACAAGCAGACCCGCCTCGTGAAGGAGCCGGGCGCCCGGACCGTGGCGCGGGCCGCGACGTGGTTGGGCCAGCAGGGAGAGGCGCCGGTGTTCCTCTGGGTGCACCTGTACGACGCGCACACGCCCCACGGCGAGCGCGGCCTCGTGCAGGAGGCCGCGGAGCTCCCCGACCCCTGCGCTTACGTCGGCCACCCGACCGACTTCCGCGGCGGTCCTCGGGCGCTGATTCCGCCCCCCGGGGCGGCCGCCCTGCCGTGCGGGGACGGGGCTCGCGGTCGCGCCTCCGCGCTGGCGTCCGGGTACGCCCGGGAGGTCGGCTACGTCGACAGCCTGGTGGGGGAGCTGCAGGCCCGCCTGACCGAGCTTGGCCGGTGGGAGCAGACCGCCCTGATCGTGGCCGCCGATCACGGTGAGTCGCTGTCGGAGCACCACCAAATGGGGAGCCACGAGCACTCGTTGTACGAGCCGGTGGCCCGGGTCCCGTTGATCGTCCGGGTCCCTGGCGGGCGCCCCGCCGTGGTCCCCGATCAGGTCTCCACCGTGCGGGTTGCGGCCACGCTGCTGCGGCTCGCCGGCCTCGAACCGGGCGAGGCGATGGCGGGCCCGGATCTGCTGACGATGGCCGCCCCCGGGCCCGCCGTCATCGTCGGTCCGTCGCCCCTGGGACGGCTTGCGGGCAACCACCGGACGGCAGGCTCGGGGATCCAGATCGCGGTCCGCATGCCGCCGACCAAGACCCTGATCGACGGAGGCGGGTACCTCGAGCGCTACGACCTGAGCGTCGATCCGAGCGAGCAGCGGCCGGTGTGGCTCGCCCGTGATCGCGAGGCCGCGGACCGGCTTCACCTGCGGGCGCGGGGGCCGATCGCTCCCCCGGGGCTACCGGCGCCGCCGGGCACGCGTCGCGCACCGGTCCGGCAGCCTGTGCACCCGGACGTTCCGGATCCCGACGTGGTTCCGTGGACCGTGCCGGACGCGACGGCGCGTCGGCTGCTGACCGCGTGGGCGGAGGGGACGGCCACGGCCGAGCCGGCGTCGCTGCCTCCGGAGGTGTTGGAGGCGCTCCGATCGCTCGGCTACACGGACCTGTAGAGGCGGCCGATCAGGCCCAGACGACCTTGGCGCCCTGCGCGTACCAGCCGTCGACGTTGGCCTCGTAGGCGTCCTCGATGGTGGTCCGCTTGATCTTCATCGTGGGGGTGAGGAAGTCGTTGGAGATCTCCCAGCCGCCGTCGACGATCACGAGGCAGTGCAGCGTCTCGTGGTGCTCGACCTTGCGGTTCACCTCGGCGAGCAGCTCCTCGAGCTGCGGGCCGTACTCGTCGCGGAAGCCGGCGTCCTTCATCTTGGGACGCAGCTCTTCGGCGAGCACCACCAGCGAGTAGGCGGCGGGCTGACCCGAGCCGCTGACGCAGGACAGCTCGACGATCGGGCTGTTGTTGATGATGTTCTCGATCGGTGCGGGGGCGACGTACTTGCCCTTGGAGGTCTTGAAGATCTCCTTCACGCGGCCGGTGATCTTCAGCAGGCCGGAGGGCTTGCGCTCACCGCGGTCGCCGGTCTTGAAGTAGCCGTCCTCGGTGTAGCAATCCTTCGTCAGCTCTTCCTGCTTGTAGTAGCCCTGCATCGCGCCCGGGGACTTGATGAGGATCTCGCCCGCGTCGCTCAGCTTCACCTCGACGCCCGGGTAGGGCACACCGACGTAGCCGGGCTCGTTGTGCTGGAGCGTGCTCAGGTGGGAGAAGGCGAAGTCCTCGGACATCGCGTACCCCTCGAGCAGGTTCAGCCCGAGGCGGCGGTACCAGGCGATGAGCTCCCCCGGAATCGGCGCGGAGCCGGAGCCCGCGAGGCGCACGTCCTGCAGGCCCAGAGCCGTCAGGAGCTTCTTCTTCACGATGCCCGACAGGATCGGAATCTTGAGGAAGAGGTCGAGCTTCTTGGGCGGCATCTTCTTGAAGACGCCGAGCTGGAACTTGAGCCAGAGGCGCGGGACCGAGATGAACAGGGTCGGCGCGGCGCGCTGCAGGTCCTTCTGGAAGGTGTCGAGGCTCTCGGCGAAGAAGAGGTGGCTGCCGGCGACCAGCAACGTGCACTCGAGGTAGGCGCGCTCGAACACGTGGGCCAGGGGCAGGTAGCTGAGGCTGCGGTCGTTCTCGGTGATCTCCAGCGCCTCGACGACGCCGTGGGCCACGAACGACATCTGCTTGAAGCCGTGCATCACGCCCTTGGGCCGGCCCGTCGAGCCGGACGTGTAGATGAACAGCGCCGTGTCGTCGCCGTCGCGGGTCGGCCGCTCCGCCGGGGGCTCGGTCTTGGCGATGATCTCGTCGAAGCTGGGGCAGTCCACGCCTGCGGGCGACAGCGGCAGCTTGATCATGGGCATGCCCTCGGGCACCGCCGCCTTGATCTCCGACTCCCAGGTGTCGAGCTTGCCGACGAACAGCAGCTTGGCGTCGCTGTGCTCGATGACGTAGCTGACGGTGTCGGTGTTGGCCGTCGGGTAGAGGGCCACCGTCGTGCAGCCGGCCATCCAGATGGCGAGCTCGGTGATGATGAAGTGGGCGCAGTTCTTGGACGCCATCGCGATCCGCGTGCCCGGCTCCAGCCCCAGCGAGCTGATGTGGGCAGACATGCGCAGCGCCCGGTCCAACACTTCACCGCGGGTGTAGTCGACCGTGGCGCCACCACCGGTGGGCTGGGTGAACAACACCTTGTCCGGCTTGGCATCGGCGAGGGCGTAGAAGGCTTCGAGCAGCAGGGGACCGTTGGACATCATCGACTCCGGTTGGAACGCGCGCGACCTTCCTTCCTTCCGGCGCTCTCGTCAACCGGTGTTAGGGTTCCTGCGATGAGGCGAGCTTTCCTTCTGCTGATCTGCACCGTCATTCTGGCGGGAGCAGATGCCCCCGGTTCGGACGTGGGCGCGATCATCGACGAGTTCAACACCCACGCGTGGGTGAAGCTCCCGGTGCTCACGGCGGCCCAGCTGGAGAAGCTCGACGACGGCAAGGTGATCCGCGAGCGGGTCATCCCCGAGGATCCCGATCACCCGCAGATGATCGCCGGCTACTACCTCATCGATCGCCCGCGCAACATCGTCTGGGCGGGGCTCCGCGACCCTCACCTCATCGGCGAGGACGAGGTCTACGAGGCGCAGCTGTCGGAGCACTCGTACGCCCCGTCGCAGTGGTACCAGTCGATCGAGCTGCCCTGGCCGTTCGAGCCGCGGCAGTGGGTCATCGACGTGGTCGACAACCTGGACCTGGCGAAGGCGACCGGGAACCGGTGCTGGGAGCACGTGTGGCGCGAGACGCCCAACCAGGAGCAGGTCGCGGCGGCGGCGCTGGCCACGGGCAAGTACCCCGGGATGAGCCAGGAGGTGCTCGACGAGGCGATCTGGCTGGACCACAACCTGGGGGCCTGGGTGATCATGGAGATCAGCCCGAGCCGAACCCTCGTCGTCTACCACGTGGCCACCGTGCTGGGCGGCAACATCAGCGACAAGCTGGTGGCCGACTACAGCGCGCTGCGGATGAAGAAGCTGATGCTCGAGGTGGAAGACGCCGCCGACAAAGCGGCGGTCCATTTCGTGGGCGCCCACGCGCCCGTGCAGGGCGGTGACGGAGCCTGGGTGCACCCCGCGAACTAGGGCTGGCAGGTCCAGATGCGATGGCAGAACGGAAGCCGCCAGGCGTAAAGGAGGGACAGGGGGCCGTCGCTCTCTGCGGAGACCCGACATGAAGTCCACGATGCCCTTGCTGTTCGCCCTCGCCCTCACCTCCGCCTGCGTGGTGGGGACCCTCGATGGCGATCTGGGCATCGACGCCCACTACGCGATCGCGGTCTCCTGCGAGAACCCCGACGGGGTCGTCGGCACGTTCGTGCTGCTCGCGGGCAACGAAGCCTGCGTCGAGGGGCCGGTCCGCATCGAGTGCGACGGCTTCCGCGAAACCCTGGGGGCTCAGCCCGAGTTCTGCGACACGGAGATCGGCGTCGAGACCAACACGAGCCCGTCGTTGAGCCTCTTCCTGGAGGGGCCGTTGGAGGTCGGCGCGAGCACGCAGTTCGCGGCTCGGTACGACTGCGGCGTGCAGGCTGACGGGGCGGAGTACCCCGAGTTCGACTCGCTGCGGAACGCGGAGATCGAGGTCGTGTCCGTGGACGGCGGCCGTGCGTCGCTCGCGTTCGACGGACCCGACGCGACCGGCACGGTGGCGGTCACCGTCTGCGACTAGGGGTCACTCGCAGTCGATGCGCCAGCGGTTCTGCCAGTTGACGGTCGTGCTGGGGAGCCCCTGGGTGGGTGACGGGGGATCGTCGGCCCGGGGCTGGTCGAAGGTGGCGACGCCGACGGTGCGGACGGTCGAATCCTCGTAGATCGAGGGGCCGGACATGTCCCCCCCGGCGCCGTTGGAGAAGCCGATCCAATAGACGTTGCCGGAGTCGAACTGCACCGTCAGGCGCGTGCCGGGAAGCCAGCAGTCGTTGCACCCCGACCACGTCTCGTAGTTGGTCGCGTCCAGCAGGGTGCCGGACTCGTCGAGCACGTAGTACGAGCCCTGGATGCTGGTGTCGGCGCTGGCGTGCTGGAACAGCGACAGCTCGGGGTTGGTGCAGCCCTGGCTCAGCTGGAGGCGGGAGACGGCGCGGCCGCCGCCGTTCAGGGCCGACCAGGGGCCCGCCTGGTAGCCGTCCACGGTGCCCGCGGCGGGCATCTCGATGGTGCCGCTGAAGTTGTCGGGGTCGTCGAGGCCGTCGCAGTTGCTGTCGACGCCGTCGCCCGGGGTCTCGGGGGCGCCGGGGAAGATCGAGGGATCGGTGTCGTCGCAGTCGCCCGGCGGCAGGTACGTGTCGCAGTCGGCGTCGTCGGCCTCGATGGTGGAGGTGTCGTCGTTGTCGTCGCAGTCGTCGTCGGTGACGGTGCCGTCGCAGTCGGCGTCCTCGGCGACGATGGTGGAGGTGTCGTCGTTGTCGTCGCAGTCGCCATCGGTCTCGGTGCCGTCGCAGTCGGCGTCGTCGGGGATGAGGGTGGAGCCGTCGTCGTCGTCGTCGCAGTCCTCGGCGTTGCCGACGTAGCCGGCGGGTTGGTCGCACGCGACGGTGGTCACGGCCGGGTCGCCCGCGCCGTCGCCGTCGTCATCGAAGTACCAGTCACTGCCGCCGGTGGCGTCGTCGTCGATGACGCCGTCGCAGTCGTCGTCGGCGCCGTTGCAGACCTCGACCGCGCCGGGGAAGACGAACTCGTCGCCGTCGTCGCAGTCGTCGGTGTTGTCGGTGAAGCCGAAGGGGGCGGCGCAGGCTTCGGTGGTGCTGTTGGTCGTGCCGAAGGTGTCGCCGTCCAGGTCCTCGAACCAGGTGGTGGCGTTGATCGCGTCAGCCTCGTCGGCGAAGCCGTCGCAGTCGTTGTCGACGCCGTCGCAGACCTCGTAGGAGCCCGGGTTGGTGGCGGGGAGGGCGTCGTTGCAGTCCTCGTCGTTGCCGACGTAGCCGGCGGGCGGGGCGCAGGCGACGACCGCGCTCTGGGAGGTGCCGTAGCCGTCGGCGTCGGCGTCCTCGAACCAGGTGGTGCCGACGTCCTCGTCGATGAAGGTGTCGCAGTCGTTGTCGGCTTCGTCGCAGACCTCGATGCCGTCGGGGTTGGAGGTGGGATCGAGGTCGTCGCAGTCCTCGGCGGTGGCGAAGTAGCCGGCGGGGGCGTCGCACTGAACGAGCACGAGGTTGTCGCCCGCGAAGCCGTCTCCGTCGGCGTCGGCGTACCAGGTGGGGGCGTCGGGGGCGCCATCGTCGATCACGCCGTTGCAGTCGTTGTCGGCGCCGTTGCAGACCTCGGAGCCGCCGGGGAGGGCGAGATCGTTGCTGTCGTCGCAGTCCTCGCAGGCGGGGATGCCGTCGGCGTCGACGTCGGCGTAGCCCACCGAGCCGTCGCAGTTGTAGTCGTTGGGGTCGGTGCAGTCGGCTTCGGCGGCGCCGGGGTGCCAGGCGGGGTCGGCGTCGTCGCAGTCGCCGTCGTGGCTGACATAGCCGGGGGGTGCGTCGCAGGCTTCGGTGGTGTCGGCGTCGGTGCCGAAGCCGTCCCCGTCGGCGTCGCCGTACCAGGTGGGGGCCGAGGTGACGTCCTCGTCGATGTCGCCGTCGCAGTCGTTGTCGGCGCGGTCGCACAGCTCGTTCGCGTCGGGGTGGATGGCGTCGTCGCCGTCGTCGCAGTCACCGGCGACGTCGATGTTTCCGTCGGGGTCGGTGCAGGCGAAGACGGATCCGTCTTCGTCTCCGAAGCCGTCCTCGTCGGCATCGGGGAAGGACTCGACGGCGTCGTTCGCGTCGTTGTCGATGTCGCCGTCGCAGTCGTTGTCGACCCCGTCGCAGACCTCGTCGGCGTCCGGGGAGATGAGCTCGTCGGCGTCGTTGCAGTCGCTGTCGGCGTCGAAGCCGTCGCCGTCGGCATCGGGGGCGGCGTCGTCGTCGTCGTCCGTGCCGGGCTCGGGCTCGGTGGTGGGGCAGGCGATCAGGAAGAGCGCGGCCAGGGCCAGCAGGGTGCGACGCATTCGAGGGATCCTCCGGCAAGGACTCTAGTACGAACCGTAGGATCCCTTGATGACGCGGTGGGCTGGGCTGGTGCTGGGGATCGTGGTGCTCGGGGGGGCGGCCGCCGCGGCCGGGGAAGCCGACGGGGACGAGCCGCTGCCGGGCTCTTCGGAGGCGTGCGGCGAATGCCACGCGACGATCTACGAACAGTGGGCGGCCTCGGGGCATGCGCGGGCGCGGAGGGATCCGCGGTTCGTCGCGTCGGGGCGGCATGGGCCGGCCGGCTGGTGCATCGACTGCCACTCGCCGCTGCGCGAGGAGGGACTGGAGGCGGAGGGGGTCGGGTGCCGGGCCTGCCACGGGAGCGCGGACGGCCTGATCACGGCCCGCCACCCGACGCTGCGGGCGAGGCTCGCGCATCGGATTCGCAAGGACCCACGGTTGGAGGCGCCCGAGTTCTGCGGGGACTGCCACGAGTTTACGTTCCCGCTGCACTCGCCCGCGTTCCCGTTCACCTGGGGGGACGAGCCGATGCAGTCGACGCAGACGGAGAACTTCTCGACGGGGCGGCTGGTGAGGTGCCAGGAGTGCCACGTCCCGTTGGGCGACCACACGATGCCGGGGGCGCACGACGTGGCGCTCATCCGCGAGACGGTGACGGTGGCGATCGACGGCGGCGCGGTGACGCTGACGGCCGAGGGTGCCGAGCACGCGGTGCCGACGGGGGATCCGTTCCGTCGCTTCGTGGTGGAGCTGTGCGCTGACGAGGCGTGCGCCGAGCCGCTGGCGCTGGCGCGGTTCGGGCGCACGTTCGAGCGGACCGAGACCAGCTGGCGGGAGACCTCGGACACCCGCATCCCGCCGCCCCGGGACGGGGTCCCGGGTTCGATCACGGTCGAGGTGGAGCTGACCCAGCCGGCGTCCCGGTACCGTCTTTGGTACTACGTGGCGGAGTCGCGGCTGTACGGCGAATTGAAGCCTGACGACTTCCGCCACTTGATCGAAGAGGGACCGCTGCCATGAAACTGATCGCTGCTGCCGCCGCCACGTTCGTGCTCGCCACCGGGGCGGCCCTGCCGACCGTCGACCTGGATGGGGACGGCAAGCCGGAGAAGATCGCCCGGACCGAGGAGGTCATCAAGCTGGCCGACGGCGAGGTGATGTGCGGCGGGTTCGACTTCCCCTGCGACGTGATCGAGCTGGACGTGCGGACCTCCGATGCGTTCAAGGAGCTGCTGATCTGCGAGCACGGGCCGCGGGACTACGTGACCTGCGGGCTCTGGACGGTGCGGGACGGCAAGCCGGTCGAGATCGCGATGAAGACGGCGGCGGTCCAGGAGCTGTACGTGGAGTCGGCGAGCTCGACGGGCGGCGGGTTCTTGCTGGCGGTGGAGGGGGAGCGCTTCTGGAAGCGGGTCCACAAGTTCATCCTGTCCACCGACGGGCGCACGCTGAGGTCAGTGCCGCAGCCCTACTTCCACGTGGACACGACGTTCCACATCGACCGCACGTTCCCGATCACGATGGAGCCGGACGGCGGCACGGTGGTGGCGAACGTTCGGCCCGACAGCGACATCCAGGTGCTGCTGGAGCACGGGAGCAAGCGGGGCGTGTTCCTGGTGCGGATCTCGTCCGGCCTGACGGGGTGGACGACGATGGAGCGGCTCACCACGGCCAGTGACTACGTGATGATGATGATGTCCGCCGGCTAGGAGCATGTAGGCCGTTAGTTGCAGGCGCTCCACTGGCCGAGGCCGGCGTCCATGGCTTCCTGCTCGGCCTGCTCGAACTCGGCGCGGTAGGTGTCGTTGGCGTCGAACACGAACTCCTGCGCGTGCCCCTGCTGGACCATGAAGAGGTTGACCCAGTCGTCCGCCGTGGGGCGTTCGCCGGGGAACAGGTGGCACAGGAGGCGCCCGAAGCCGTCGCGCTGCTCGCCGTCGAAAGTGATCCAGGCGGTGGAGCCCTCGGGGAGGAGCTCCTCGGCGGCGGCGGTGGCCTGGGACGACCAGCACTCGCCGGTCTCGGGGGTGTCGATGTTGAGGAAGCGGACCGAGTCGCTGAAGCCGTTGGCGTCGATGATCTCGGCCGTGTCCCCGTCGAAGAGGTACTGGATGGTGACCATCATGGGGGCGCGGGGGGCTTCGGTGCCTTGGGGGAGGCCCGAGGGGTCGTAGGGCTCGTCGTCGTCATCGTCGTCGGCCGGCGTCCGGATGGGGCCGCAGGCGGTGAGGGCGAGGAGGAGCAAGCCGGCAAAAAGTGCGCGCATCGTGGCGGAAGGTACCGGAAGTCGAGGGCGGGAGGACGGGTCTCCTCAGGCAGTGCTTGGAGGCGTGCGTGGGCGCGGCAATGCTGAAGGCATGAAGTGGCCTCAGGTCCTCGGGTTGGTGGCGGTCGTCGGGTGTGAGGGTGCCCCCGGGCCGGACGGGCCGGGCAGCGAGGCGGTCGGCGACGGCTGCGAGACGGTCGCCTGCTACCTCGGCGACGAGGTCTTCTGCGGCGAGCCGGCGGTGCGGTTGGGGACCGGGTTCAGCGAGTACGCGCCGCTGGAGGGCGACGCGATGCCGATCGTGTGGGCCCCCGGCGCCAACGGGGGCGTCTGCGGGTACCACCTGGAGCTGGCGTTCGAGACGGAGAACCTGTGCCAGGTGGTCGGGGTCGACTACGAGGTGCACCTGCTGGGCATCGACGGTGGGGCGATCAGCCAGGGGAGCCGGACGATTCAGTTCGTGCGGGCGGGCGAGGACGATTCGGTGCAGCACATCTGGAGCATCAACGCGGTGATCCCGGAGGCGTACTACCCGGCGGATCCGGTGCATGCGGATGTGTGTCCGGGGGAGCAGAAGCTGCCCTGTGACGAGTCGGAGCTCTTGATTCAGGTTCGGGTGGAGGACCTGAGCGGGCGGGTCGCAGCGGAGGAGTACTTGCTCGAGCCGGTTTGCTGCGAGGGGTAGGGGGAGAGGCGGCGCTCAGTTCTGGCGGACATCGTCGATGTAGGCGAGAAGCGAGCGTTCCAGCGCTCAGTTCTGGCGGACATCGTCGATGTAGGCGAGCCGCGAGCGCTCCAGCGCCCAGTTCTGGCGGACATCGCCGGTGTGGGCGAGAAGCGAGCGTTCCAGTGCTCAGTTCTGGCGGACATCGTCGATGTAGGCGAGCCGCGAGCGCTCCAGCGCCCTGGCGAACATCGCCGATGTCGGCGAGCAGTGTCCGTCGACTAAACGGCCCCTCATGAAAGTGAGGCCTCACACTCGGGCCGTAGGGGGATGAAAACGGCAGTCAATCGTGAGAGAAGGAGGTTGCGAAGCCAACCATCTCACCCGAAAGACTGCCGTGCCCTCCATCGTAAAGAAGATC
>JAAESI010000294.1 GCA_024229515.1 Pseudomonadota bacterium
CATGGCGTTGGTGCATGGCTCGGCGTCTTGACCTGATGGGCCTGCTCGGCCCACGGTGCTCGTTTGAGGCTCAGCCTCCGGAGACGACGCAGATGGCCGCGCGCACGAAGAGCAAGGTGACTCCGAAGTACAAGACGAAGTACCGGGTGCGGAACTGGGCGGTCTACGAGGAGTCGCTGCGCCGACGGGGAGACATCACGGTCTGGTTCGACGCCGACGCCGTCGGCTCCTGGAACGCCCCGCCTTCCGGGCGACCCGGGGGGCAGAGGGAGTACTCGGACGTCGCGATTCAGACCGCCCTGACGCTCCAGTCGCTGTTCCACCTCGGTCTGCGGCAGACCGAAGGCTTCGTCTCCTCCCTGGTCCGCTTGATGGGCCTCGAGCTGCGCGTGCCCGACCACACCACGCTGTCCCGCCGAGGCAGGACCGTTCAGGTGCGAAGTCTCCCCAGAAAGGGCGACGGCCCCCTCCATCTGGTCATCGACTCGACCGGCCTGAAGGTGGTCGGCGGCGGCCAGTGGAACTCGGACAAGCACGGAGACTCGAAGAAGCGTCTACTCCGAGCGCTCCGGTGAGGGCCGGGCAGGGAGGCTTCCGAAGCAGGGCCCCTCCTGCGCGATGCAGCCGGCCGCCAGGAGCCGATCGGCGATCGCTCGTCCGTACCAGCGGTGGATCGACGCCCCGGGGTGCACCGCGACCGCCTCCTCACCCGGCGGGACCTCGGAGTCCCGCAGATCGAAGGACGGCACCCCCGACTCGTCGATCTGACGTCGGGGAGCCCCCGCAGGCGTGATGAACGCGACGGTCGGAATGCCTGACAGCGGCCCATCCAACGCCGCTCGGAGGCGCCCAGCCTCTTCCCCTTCGATGATTTCGGTGAGCGAGCCGAGGTGAACGTGGGGCTCCCGAGCGCGCGCGATGCGGTTCTGGACCACCGCTGCGAGGCGAACCAACGCCGAGGACCGGAACAAACGACTCGGACGACCGTCCGCTCCACGAGGCACGTGCAGGAGGAGCTCGGCCCAGATCGTGTCGTCGTCGCGGATCCTCGCTGCGATGTCGTCACCGTGAAAGAAGAA
>JAAESI010000295.1 GCA_024229515.1 Pseudomonadota bacterium
AGCGTCGGCTACTTCGTCGTGGCCGGCAACCTCCTGGTGTGCCGTCGACAGGGCGGCCAGGCCGGCGGCAGTGGTGGTGAGCGCTTCGCGTAGGTGGTGGCGGTCTCGGGTGGTGCATGCCGCCAGCACGGCGACCCGCAGGGAGTGGACGGTGAGCCAGACTGTTGTCAGGCAGCGTTCGGGCTCGACGGCGGCGGCGTGGGCGAGCTGCAACTCGAAGTCTGCGAGCTGGTCGACGGCCGCGGCTGCGCTTCGCCAGGGACGCCGCAGCGACCTGGCCGTCGCCTTGTTGACCGACCGGCGGGCCCGGTTCAGCGAACGCCGCAGCGCCTTGGCGTCCGGGTAGGCATGGAACGCATCGTTCCCGTCGGAGGGCGGGTTCGCTGCCATGGCGGCCGCAGCGACGTCCCGGGGGTCGCGCCCGGCTGACCGACGGCGGCGGCTACGGCGGGAGTTCCGGCGGCGGTTCCGGCGGGAGGAGCCCCGGCCCTGCGGCTGCCCGGCGTGGTGGGCGGCGAACGTGTCGGCGTCGACCTCGACCTCGAGGTCCGGGGTGCCGGCGTCCGCGTCGGCCATCGCTGCCCGGACGACGCCGGGGACGACGCCGAGGCGTTGCGCCAACGCAGCGACCTCCTCGGGCCCGTCGGGCACAGCGACGTCGCCGCGGTCGAACATCGCGCGGATCTCCGGCGGGGTCATCTTGTCGGCCTCAGTTTCGAGAGCTGATTCGAGAGCTGTTTCGAGAGCTTCATGCTCCCCAGGGCGCACCCTGGGCAACCACACGCGCCCTGACCCGGTTCCGCGGCCGCCACAGCCACACCGCCGCTGCCGCCAGGAGGGCGGCGAGGAGGCCGCTGTTACGCAGGCTGCCGTCGAAGCCGGTCTCCGGCAGGGTGAGCCGCTCGAAGTCGAGGCCTGTGAGGTGGACGTCGGCCGAGTCACAGGCCACGAAACCACTGGTCGTTCCGAGACAGCGAGCGAAAAGTGAACCGACATCGAGTCGGGTGCCGATGCCTGTGTCAAGCGCTGCTTGGCGTAGGTCGGCGAGCTCGCCCTGCGCCGCAGCGTGGAGGCCGAGCACGACCTCGGTGCACGGCACCGGAACCTCGATGGTGTGGCCCGAACCGAGGACGATCGGCTGGGAAACGGTGCCGTTCGTCCAGGCGCCCTCTCCGCCGCAGCGTTCGACGATCTCGGCAGCTTTGGCGTACGACGGCGTGTCGGAGATGTCCGCGTCGAGGTAGTCGCCGACGGCAGCCATGACCGTCGGGCGGTGCTCGGCGTCCACGGTGATCGTCACGTTCTCGGTGACGGACCTGAACGCCGTCGGAACGCCGTCGTGGTCCATGTTGGCCATGGTCGGCACGAAACCGCTGCCGTGGAGAAGTATGTCGGTGTAGGTCGGTGCCGGCGAGTCGGTAAAGCGAAACACGGTCGTACCGTCGACCTCGAGGGCGAAGTCGATCAGCCACGTCGAGCGTCCACCGAGACCGGCGGCACCGACCGCGTACAGGCACTCGTTGGTGGCATGGGGCCGGGAGACCACCACGGTGGCCTCGCCGGTTTCGGCGAAGTCGTCGGCGAGGCCGGTGATCGTCACCGACGCGGGTTCGACCGAGAACTGCGACGGCTCGAGGTCGAACCCGTCGACGAGCGGTACGTCGAACCAGCGTCCCAGGCCGGGAAGGCCGGCGGCGCAGCGTTCCCTGACACCGGCGGGCCCGAAGTCGATGTCGGTGAGGACGTCGTCGTGGCCGAACCCCGAACCCCGCACCTGCGGGCTTGCCTGGTCGGCGAAGAGCTCGTCGAACGCCTCGGCGAACGTGTCCGGCGTCCTCAGGCCC
Organism: Pseudomonadota bacterium; assembly: GCA_024229515.1. Lineage (GTDB taxonomy): Bacteria > Myxococcota_A > UBA796 > UBA9615 > UBA9615 > JAAESI01. The sequence continues at coordinate 1,845 of JAAESI010000295.1, forward strand.
CTGCCCGACTTCTTCCCACTGGGGTCGTCCCAGGTGTCGAGGGCGGCGACGAGGCCGGCGTCGAGAAGCACGTCGTGTGGTGTAAGGAGCGCCCATTTGGGCAGCGGCGTGGCCTCGAAGTCGTCGACGACCTCGGCGGTGCCGCACTGCTCTTCGGCGATGTCGGGCTGGTTGAACCACGTGAACGTACCGTTCCAGACTGCTACCGGTGTCGGGTCGGCGAGGTTCTGATGGCACCAGGCCCGCGTCACGACTACACGGGCGGTCGAGGTGGCGTCGGCACCTACGGCAAGGTCGACGACGTGGGTCCAGCGGCGCTCACCGGCGACAATTATGTAGCCGTCGAGGGCGTCGAACCCCAGCACGGCGCTGCCGGCGGCATCGGTGACCTCGAGTTCGTACCTGGCGGCCGTCTGATGGTAGTCAGTCGGGGTGGTCGGCCAGTCGGCGGCCTCGACGGTGCTGTACGACAGAGCGATTCCACCGTCGGCCAGAGGACGCGCCACGTAGCCGCCGATCGCGTGCCGTGCCACTGGCACCGGGACCCGGTGTTCGCCG
>JAAESI010000296.1 GCA_024229515.1 Pseudomonadota bacterium
CGCGGCACCCTGCTGATCGCCTATGCCGGCTGGCGCCGCTGGGTGCTGGGCTCTTGGAAGATCCCCACCGAGCACGCGGACGCCATCCTGCCCTGTCTGCGCCAGGTGGCCGACGCCTTCGGGCCTCCCGTGGCTGTGGTCCGGGACCTCGGACGGGCCATGACGCCGGCCGTCCTCGCCTTCGTCGACGAGCTCGGCGGCGACATCCCCGTGCTGGCCTGCCACCAGCACTTCCTCGCCGACGTGGGCGGCGACCTGCTCGGGCGGCCGCACGCCAGGCTCCGGGAGCTGTTCCGTCGCTTCAAGGTCCGCCCCGGGCTGCGCACGCTCGTGCGCGATCTCGGCCGCAAGCTCGGCGAAGACGTCGAGCGAGGCCGAGACGCGGTGGCGGCTTGGAAGGACCAGACCGAAGCAGAACATGGCGTACCCGATGGCAACGACGGCCTGGCCGTCGTCCGAGCCCTCGCCCAGTGGGTCCTCGACTACGCTGCCGAGGGCGACGACGTGGGGCTGCCCTTCGACCGCCCCTACCTCGACCTGTACGACCGCTGCACCGAGGCTCGGCGGGCCGTCGACGCCTTCCTGCGCCGTCCGCCCGAGGACC
>JAAESI010000297.1 GCA_024229515.1 Pseudomonadota bacterium
CTGGCAGGCGTAGTCTTCCCATACAACGTTCTTGTGCTCTGTATGAGCGCGATGTGTGAAATGTGGGGAGACGAGATGGCCCGACGCAAGCCCAAGAACCTCAAGCTCGGCGCGGTGGGTGTCTACGTCGTCCGGGGTCCCCGGGAGGACCGCCGGTGGTACTGGCCAGGCGTCCTGCTCGGTCGCCGGCAAGCGCAAGACGATCTGGTCGGGGTGGGCCACGAAGGCTGAGGCCGAGCGCGCCGCCTGCGAGGCCCGCGCTGCGCTTCCGACCGACCTGACGACCGTGGAGGCGAAGGCGAAGCAGGAGGCGGAAGCTGGCCTGACGGTTGCGGCGGTACTGGAGCGGTGGATGGAGGACTGCTTTGCCCGCCCGTACATCGCGCACAGGACCTTGAAGACGTACCGAGAGGCGGCGACGAACCTCGGCGTTGTTGCACGGCTCCGAGCGAGGCCGGATCGGGCCACTGAGCGGCTCTCTCGGAGTTTCAGCTTCGGACAGCGTGCGATTCCGGCATCCCGAGCTCGGTCATGCGATTGAGGATGTTCACACCGATCATCGCTTCCC
>JAAESI010000298.1 GCA_024229515.1 Pseudomonadota bacterium
ACTGCAGGCGATCTTTCTGAACTGACTCTTGCTTCTCTTGCAGGCAAGAAAGTGGTTCTAAACATCTTCCCAAGCATCGACACAGCAACTTGTGCAACGAGCGTACGTACGTTCAACGCAAAAGCGGCAGAGCTTGAGAACACGGTTGTTGTTTGTATTTCTGCTGACCTACCATTTGCTGCAGGTCGCTTCTGCGAACTAGAAGGCATTGAAGGCGTTCAACACGCTTCGACTTTCCGTTCTCCTACATTCGCATCAGACTACGGCGTAGCGATTGCAGAAGGCCCACTAGCAAGCCTAACAACACGTGCAGTTGTCGTTGTTGATGAAAAAGGTGTGGTAACACACAGTGAGTTGGTTGCAGAGATCACTGAAGAACCAAACTACGAAGCGGCACTTGCAGCACTGTAAGCTCCCTTCTAGTCAGTCATGTATTGCGATCGCTTAAAGCGATACGCAATAAAAAAGAGCAGCCATTGGCTGTAATGCCAGTCAGTTAAGCTGACTGGCATTTTTTCTATTTGTCGCATATTTCTTGGGTTTCAGTTTCACCCAGCGAAGATAACTTCTATCTTCTCTTCGGGGTGGCAGGATAAACATGGATATTTTCTGTAGTAGTACT
>JAAESI010000299.1 GCA_024229515.1 Pseudomonadota bacterium
GACGTGGGGCTGCCCTTCGACCGCCCCTACCTCGACCTGTACGACCGCTGCACCGAGGCTCGGCGGGCCGTCGACGCCTTCCTGCGCCGTCCGCCCGAGGACCGTCGTGTCCACCGCACGCTCCGTCGTGTTCGCGACGTCCTCGACCCGATCGTCGCCGAAGTGCCGTTCTCGCAGGTGGCGCGTACCCTGCGTTGGCGGGCCAGCCTGTTCGACGAGCTACGGGACGCACTACGCCTGGTTCCCAAGACCACAGGCCGCAACCCGGCGACCCGGGCGCCGGTCGAGACGGTCCCGCCCGAGCAGGCCCAAGCGCAGCTGCGCGACATCTGCAAGGCCGTCGAGACCCTGGCCGCCGAGCTGCGCCAGCGCCGCCCCGCGCGCGGGCCGGCCAAGGACCAGCGCCAGGCCATCGACGTTATCCTAAAGCACATCCAGGACCATGGGCCCACCCTGTGGGGGCACGCCGTCACGCTCCCCGAACAGGCCGGCGGCGGCATCCGAGTCGTGGACCGGACCAACTGCCGGCTGGAGTCGCTCAACGGCGACCTCAAGCACGGCGAGCGCCGCCGCTCCGGCCGCAAGAAGCTGACGCAGGACCTGGAGAACCTCCCCCCGGGAGC
>JAAESI010000300.1 GCA_024229515.1 Pseudomonadota bacterium
ATCCTCAATCGCATGACCGAGCTCGGGATGCCGGAATCGCACGCTGTCCGAAGCTGAAACTCCGAGAGAGCCGCTCAGTGGCCCGATCCGGCCTCGCTCGGAGCCGTGCAACAACGCCGCGGCAGGTCGCTGTGTTCAGGGGTGTCGGGAGAGAATTGCGGCAATCTCGGCGCGACTGGCGGCGTCGTCGGCCGAAACCGAAGCTCCGCTCGTACCCTGCCGAAGCGTCTCGACCATTTCCGCAGGGGTCTGCCCTGCGAATGTCTCTGTGCCCGCTCCAGCGGCGACGTCTCGTGGCGCACCCATCTCCAAGAGGGCCTGGACCAGAGCAGGTTCGTTGTGCAGGACGGCCGCGTGCAGTGGTGTGAGTCCAAGCCGGTCGACTGCCGTCCAGTCAACCTCGTCGGACCACCCTCGAAGCAGCCGAAGCGTGCGAGCCCCATCGCCAGCAGGGTTCGCGCCCTCCTCGGGGCTGAAGCCGCTCAGCGTGAACATGAACAGCGTCATCCCCTCGTCATCGGGCGTCGACGCCATCGGGTCGAGGCGTCCGGGACCGTCGATCCACCAACAAGCGAGAGGCTGGGGAAGACGGAATGAGTCCGTCGTACAGGCGAGAATCAACTCCGGCGGCGACAGGCTGGCGAGCAGGGCCAGCGGAGCCATGACCCCGAGGATCGCGACAGCGAGCAAGCCCGCGAGGAGCCGGGCCTTGCGGCGGTTGGAGTTCTGCGGCTGAGCGGACTCTGAGTCTGTCATCGCCGGGATGATGCCTGCGTCTTGATGGTTCGAGAACTGTGGGCACCGGAAAGGATGGCCTCAGCGGCTCTCTACAAACCGCGGACCGAGCGAAGCGACGCGCTGTGTTTTCAGGTGCTTACGCGAGGATGGAGCATGCCGAGGGATGTGACCAACGAGCGGAAGTGCCCGAAGTCACAGAAGCGAGCCTCGCGACGGGAGTGCTTTGTAGACACCCTCTCAGTCGTCGGGCATTTCGAGGAACGCCTTGTCCTCTTCGGAAAGCTCTTTGGGCGGAGATGGGGGGGGCGACGACGACAACGGCTGTGCCAGTCCAGACCGGGGGCTTGATCTCGGAGTAGTCGGGCCACCCGAAGTCGCTCAACCGAATGACACCTGCTTGCCACGGCTGGGTTGGGTCCTCCGAGGCAAGGCGGGCCTCATAGTCGGACTGAAGAGCCGCTGGAGCGCTGATCAGATCAAACCCGTTTCCAACGGCAAGGTGGTTGATCGTCTCCGCCAACTGCACAGCGCAATCAGGGCTCATCAATCCGGCACGGCGGAAGTCAGTTCAGCGATGCTGTCTACTGAATTGCGGTCATCCAATATGACGATCCGTTCAAGGCTGTCACCCAGACCGAATTCGATTCGAGGGATGCCATCAGTCATGGAATTCATTGACCCGGGCCGAACTCCATCGGCTGTGGGAGGGAGGTGCCTGTCGGGTCCACCACGGCCCCGTCCTTCACCCGCCAGGCACGAACGACGTAGCGCCAGACCTGACCATCGCTGTTGATGATCCCTCGCTCGAAGTAGCTGGCCACGGCGACTTGCTGACCGCCCACCTCGTGAATGGCGTAGCGAGGCGGGTGGTATTCGAGGCCGACCGGCAAGTCCGTCGTCAGGTCAGCGGGCCCGTCTTCGGTGTCCACCCGCAGGCGGAGTCCGAGGTCAGCCCAGTCCTCGACGAAGGCCCGGAGGGTCTGCAGTACATCTTCCTTTGCAGAGCCGCCCGTGAGCGACCATCCGCCCCGGTAGGCGACGATCGCTGCCACCACCTCGCTCGGGTCACACGGCTCCTCGATGATCAAGAACTGCTTGCTCTCTTCGCTCCGCCCACGGTCGTGGGCGAACCTCGGGATCCTCGGACGCTGGCTCCTCCTCGGGAGAAGTGGGCACGTTCGTCATGGGGGAATCGTGCTCGACTTTGGGCACCGGGTTTGAGCCGAAGCCCACGCAGCCCGACGAGATGAACGCCGCAATGAACAGGTGCAGTCCCATACGGCACACGCTCCATGCCACTGTCCCTTGTCTGCCGTCCGAGTCCACGACGTGGAGCATACCCGCGCGGGAGGTGGCCGAAGCAGGGGCTGACTGAGGCGGTTCCGGGTGTCCTCGACGCCGTCCTGGAAGGGCTCGAGGTGGCCGCGGATCCGCGGCTCACCGCGGCGGCGCCGGCCGACGGAGACATCGAAGGAGATCCTCGACCGAGCCGCCGTTCGCCGCCAGAAAGTTAGAGTACCGTCTCACCTGCCCCGCCATTAACGCCAGCCCCCGGATTCCACGGGTTCCGGGGGTTTGCGCGTTCTGGCTCGGGCGTTCTCCTGGCGATCCGGGTCGGACCCGAGAGGGAATCGAACTCCCCAGGCATGCGGAATCGCAGGAGAACCGTCGCATCGCGTCGCATCCGCCAGCCCAACGTCAGCTGGTCAGGAGGTGGACCCCGCGCGCGTGCAGGTGTTTCAGGAGCCTCCCCTTCTCGAAGTCCGGTCCCGACGTCGCGGAACGCACTATCTCTCTGTCAACTCCGGATAGGGGGGCGCACGGGCGTTGAGCGGGCACGCAGCCCCGTTGCACGCCACCCCCGTCTGGGTCTACGCGCGGTTCGTGGCGAACCGTGAGAGCGTCGAATACAAGGCAGCGACATCGATGGGCTTGGTGACGATGGCGTTCATCCCCGAGTCCTGGCACCTCTGCGCCTCTTCGCTCAAGACATGCGCGGTCATGGCGATGATCGGCAGCCCCGTCAGGCCGAGCCTCGTCCGTATGGCGACTGTTGCCTCGTGTCCATCCATCTCGGGCATCTGGATGTCCATCAGCACCGCGTCGAAGTCACTGCCTCGGACGAGCAACTCCGTCGCCTCTCGCCCGTTTCCGACGGTGGTCACCTCGACTCCGACCTTCTGCAGGAGCGCCTGGGCCAGTATCTGGTTGATCTCGTTGTCCTCCACCAACAAGACGCGCATGCCCGTCAGCCCGGCGCCGACCGACGCCTCCGCGTCGCCGTGGGAGTCCTCGGGGGCGGGCGCGGTCTCCCTCAGTGGAACCTCGACGCTGAAGACGCTGCCACGGCCTAGTTCGCTCTCGACGGTGAGGTCTCCGTCCATCATCCGCACCAGCTCTTTGGTGATGGACAGCCCCAGCCCCGTCCCCCCGTACTTGCGGGTCGTGGATGAATCGGCCTGGGAGAACGGCACGAACAGCTGCTCCTGCTGCGCTCTGGTCATGCCGAGTCCCTGGTCCGTGACTGAGAAACGCAGCATCAGCCGGTCCCTCTCCCGATGGGCGAGCTCCACGACGACGTCGACGCTGCCGGCCGAAGAGAACTTGATCGAGTTGGAGACCAGGTTCGTCAGGATCTGCTGCAACCTCAGGCCATCCCCCAAGAAATGGTCCGGCAGGCACTCAGGGACGACGAAGTCGAGCGACAGCCCTCTCTCTTCCGCCGGCAGCTCCGCGACCCCCCGGACGTCAGCGAGCAACTGGCGCAAGCCGAACGGAGTGTTCTTGAGCTCCAGACGGCCCGCTTCGAGCTTCGAGAAGTCGAGGATGTCGTTGATGATCCCGAGCAGGTTCTTCGCTGGCCGGTTGACCCTCCCCAGGTACTCACGCAGCTTCTCGGGCGACGTCTGTTCGAGCCCGAGCTGGCTGAACCCGATGATGGCGTTCATCGGAGTCCTGATCTCGTGGCTCATGTTGGCGAGGAAGACCGACTTGGCCTGCCCGGCGGCCAATGCGCGTCCTTCCGCTTCCTGGAGGGCGCGGTATCCCTCCTCGAACTGTCGGACGAAGATGGTGATGATGAGCGCGGCAATCAACGCCGCGAAGGCGTAGTTGTAGACGAGGAACCAGGAGGTTCCTTCGGGGAATGGCAGCTCGTAGAACGCGTCGCCATGCAGCGGTTCCAGCCCGGCGGCTGCGACCACCAAGATGACCACGTAGCCGCAAACCACGTGGCCCTTTCGTTCGCCGAGCTGCAGGTAGGTCCCGACCAGGACGCTCAAGAGCCAGACGATGACCGCAGAGCCGGCTCCACCCGTCGTGAACGTGAGCAGGAACAGTGCCGACGCGCTGCCGACGTTGGAGACCAGGCCCGCCGCGACCACCCGCCGGCCGAACCGGAGCAAGGCCACCCCAGCCACAGACGGGACCACGCCGCTCAGGAGGCAGATCCCGGCGCTGAGGTGCGCATCCAGGAAGAGGTAGAGGACCACATAGGCGAACCACGTGGCGGCGTAGGCGAGTTGGAAGGCAAAGACCACCCGGGCCTGGACCCGCTGCCGATCGTCCGGATACTCGACTTCGTCCAGACGCAGCCCGAGCACGCCCGCAGCCGCCTGCACGCCCTTCGACAACGCGGCTTGGGCCCGGCCCGACCGCGGCGTCATCACGTGCTTGCTTGCTGTGCTCGTTGTCGCCACCTCGCTACCGGTTGCGGGGACCGCTGCAAGTTGCCCACCCGCCTCTCGCTTCGACGACACTCGTCCTCCTTCGTCCACCGCTGGCACCCCTCGAACCTGCCGTGGGTTTCTCTTTGGGGTGCACCCGATCGCCGGCGCTTCCGCGTCACCACGGCGTGGGTCGCAGGCTGCAGGATAGCGCTTTGAGACGCTCGAGGCCCTCCGGGGCCCGCGAAGGCCTGCGAAGGCCCGCGAAGGCCCGCGAAGGCCCGCGAAGGCCCGCGAAGGCCCGCGAAGGTCCGCGAAGGCTCCCACGGTCCAGGCCGTCGAGAGCTGGTGCGGAGGCTTGCCGAGCTCTGCCGCAAGTTGGGGGCTGAGTTCGTGGAGCCCGGCATCGAAACCACTGCGGCTCAAGTGGCGGTCGCCAGCGAATGCGGCTGCTCCTTGCTCCACGGTGGGCCAATTCGGCTTTCGTTGCCCACAATCCGAGAGGTTCTCAACGCCGAAACGCGCTGAGACCACAGGTCTTCGCCGCAACACCGAGCGCACTCACCGACCGGAGGAGGGATCACGGCCCGTTTCGTTCGGTCTCGAAGGCCCGGACAGACCGCAGGTCCACCAACAGCGCGTCGATCGCCGCCGTGTCGATCGGCTTGGTCAGGAAGCCCGTCATCCCGGCCTCGACCGTCAGTCGCCGATCCTCATCCGTCGCGTTCGCGGTCAGCGCGACGATGGGGACCGAGCACCCCGCCCGCCGCAGTCGGCGGGTCGCCTCGAGGCCGTCGACATCAGGCATCTGCACGTCCATGAAGACCACGTCGGGCGGAGCCGCGAGCGCCATCTCAACCCCCTCGGCCCCCCCTCCCGCTATGGCCACCTCGCTCCTGCAGCAGCGCCGCGATGATTATCTGGTTGATGTCGTTGTCCTCGACCACCAGGACGCAGAGCGGCCCTCGGGGGGCCTGGGTGGGGGCCGGCTCAACGGCCGCCGGCGGTTCGCAGACGGACAGCGTCAGCGCGATTCGGAACGTCGAGCCGCGCCCCTCCTCACTCTCCAGGACCAGGCTGCCCCCGAGGGTGACCGTGAGCTTGCGGGCGATGGCCAGACCGAGGCCGCTGCCCTGGTGTCGTCGGGACGCCGTCGAGTCCAGTTGCGTGAACGGGCCGAAGAGCGCCGCGCGCCCCGCTTCGGGGATCCCGGGGCCGGTGTCAGCGACGGCGAGCTCCACGTCGAGATCCCGTCCCCCCGGAGCGCCGTTCGCAACTCGATCTGCACGCTCCCTCGTTCGGTGAACTTGACCGCGTTGCTTACGAGGTTGAGCAGCACCTGGCGGAGGCGCCGTCCGTCGACCTCGACCCAACGGCTGGGCGCGTCGCGGTCGGCGCCCAGGATCCGAAGCTCGCTCCCACGCTGCTCCGCGTTCACCGAGAAGAGCCCGCCGGCATCTCTGCAGAGCGCCCCCAACTCCACCGGCTCGGGTCGCAGCACGAGGCGTCCGGCCTCGATGGCCGAGATGTCCAACACGTTCCCGATGAGGGCGGTGAGGCCGTCGGCGGCCCGCCGCCGCAGCGCCATCTTCTCGCGCTGCTCATCCAGCAGCGGCTGGGACTCGAGCAGCTCCGGGATCCCCAGGATCCCCGCCAGGGGGGTGCGGATCTCGTGGCTCATGGTCGCCAGGAACGCGCTCTTGGCGGTGCTCGCCGCCAAGGCCTTGTCCCGCGCAGAGGCCAAGCTCCGTTCCTGGCCGTCGACCGCGGCCCGGTAGGCCAGCCCCACCAGCAGCGCGAGGCCGACCACCGTGCAGATCACCAGCGGTCGAGCGATCTCGAGCGCTTCAGGGCTCACCGCCACTCGATCGAGTCGATCTCCCAAGGCCCACAGCCCCGCGATGCTGGCGCAGACGACTGCCGCCCAGGCCGCCGCCGCACGTGAGCCCGACAGGAAGCTCATGACCACCGGCAGCAGCGGCAAGGCGAAGAGGGCGGGGGCCTCGAGGCCGGCTCCCTCGACGGCCGCCGCGTAGGTGATGACTGCCACGCCGACGCCCGCGAAGAGGTGACGAGACCACAGGTCGAACGAAGGCCGGAGCACCGAGAGCGCGAGGAGGCCGAACATGGTCGTCGACAAGAACAGCGGTGACTCGCCGGCCGCTGGCTCCAGGACCGCGGCGAGGATCGCCGCCAGGCCCAGGGCGAGGCCGCCGGTCGCTCCGAGGCAGCGCCGGAAGAGGCGGCGCTGGTGGTCGCCGAAGCCGCTCACTCGCTAGCTCCCCTCTGCCGGGCTGTCGACACCTGCGACGCTCCGGACCCAACTCTCGCCCTCCTCCTGGTGGTTCTCCTTGATCTCGAGGATCCGGTCCAGCACGTCCAGGAGCGCGTCCAGCACGCGCGGATCGAAGTGGGCACCTCGACCCTCCCGCATGATCGACACCGACCGCTCCACCGTGAAGGGCTCCTTGTACGGCCGGCGCGACGTCAGCGCGTCGAACACGTCGGCAACGGCGACAATCCGGCCCGCCAGGGGGATCTCCTCGCCCCGAAGGCCCGAGGGATACCCGCTTCCGTCCCACTTCTCGTGATGGCTCCGGGCGATCTGTTCGCCAAGACGGATGACCGGGGAGTCCGAGCCCGCAAGGATCTCCCCCCCCATCTCGGCGTGACGCCGCATGATCAACCACTCGTCGGCGTCCAGCTTCCCGGGCTTCAGGAGGATCCGATCCGGGATCCCGATCTTGCCGATGTCGTGCATCGGAGCTGCGTGCAGGAGGTTGTCGACCTCGTCCCCCTCCAAGCCGAGCTCTGCGCCCAGGACCGCGCTGTACCGACTCATGCGCAGGACGTGGGCCCCGGTGTCGTCGTCCTTGAACTCCGCCGCCCGCGACAGGCGCACGATGGTCTCCAGCGAGTTCGCTCGGATCGTGGCCAGGGCTTCGCGCAGCTTCGCGGTGCGCTCGGACACCAGGCCCTCGAGGACGGAGTTCTGGTCCCGCAGGACGTCCCGCGCTGCCTTCAGCTGGAGTTGGGCCTCCACCCGCCGGCGGACCAGAGCAGGATGGAAGGGCTTGTGGATGTAGTCCACGGCCCCCACCTCGAACCCCCGCATCTCGTCGTTTGCGGAGCCGAGCGTCGTGACGAAGACCACCGGGATCCGTGACGTGGCGGCGTTGGCCTGCAGCCTGCGGCAGACCTCGTAGCCATCCAGGCCGGGCATCATCACGTCCAGCAGGATCAGGTCTGGAGGGGGCTCGCGCCCCGCGAGGTCCAGGGCCTTCTCGCCGTCGGTGGCGACCGACAGCTGGCCGATCCCGGCGAGCAGCGCGCCCAGGATGTCCAGGTTCTCCGGGGTGTCGTCAACCAGGAGGATGTGGGGGCGGCGTGCGTTCATCGTGGCTCCACCTGCGAAGGGTCTGGATCTCGCATTGAGCGCGGCGCTCACGCGACTTCCTGAAGGGGCACCCGCCAGGTGGGCAGGACAATCGCCATCGCCGCATCCCACCGGGACGATCTCGCGAGCGAGCGTAGGCTGAGGACCGCCTGACCGCCAGCCGTCTTCCAGCGCGCTCCGCAGCGTTTCATACGGGTGGAGACCAGGGTCTTGCAGGTGGCCTCGACGTGTCCGCTGCCGATGGGCAGACCCTTGGTGCGCAGCACCCTGTACCGCATCCGGTCTACGTTCCGGTCCAGGTAGGTGATGGCGCTGCTCAGCGGCTCTGGCGGCGCGCCATCGAGCTCAACGGCCCAGGAGCACAGAATGACGCAGAGCCGCTCGACGCCGCGGTCCTCGTCCAGAAGCATGCGGCGGAAGCGTGGCAGCCACTCGGCGGTCTCCCGCCCCGATGCTCGGACCGCGCCTGCGACCTTCTCCACCACGTGCCAGAAGTCGATGGCGATCTCGACGTCATCCCCGAAGACCCCGACTGTCCAGTCGAGCATGTACTGCATCTCGGGGGCGCCGTCAGCCAGCCCCACCAGCCGCAGCTCGGGACGAGCGGTCTTGAGGCTCTCGAGGCCTCCCCAGACGGTCTCCTCGATGACGTGATGACCCTCGGCAGCCATGCGTCCGTAGCGACAGGAGTACAGCGGATCTCCCTCGGCGTCGTGAAGCGTCCAGATGCCGCAGTAGGCCATCCGGTACACGACCTGCACCTTCTCTCTGCCGTTATCACCGACCAGAGCAGACCCATGTGCGTCCAGCACCACCTCCTCCATCGGCACCGACACCCGGTCGAAGGAAACCGAGACCGTGGTTGCCCCCTCGGGGATCTCGAAGTCGGCCGCGAGCTGGTCCTCTGCTTCGGGGCGGATCTGCTCCCACCGCTCGGCGAGGCTCTCTCCGCCTCGTTCCAAGGACGAGCGGGAGTACGGCATCACATGCAGGGCCCGGCATGTGGCGACCGCGTCTCGTGAAGGCTCGTCCTGCAGAAGGTGGCCGGCGGCTGCGGCCGCGAGCGGTGTCCAGAGGCCATCGACGATGCCTGCGCGCAGTTCGAGCGGGACGACTGTCGCACCGTTGCGGACGCCGATCTCCCGGTAGAGGCTTCGCTCGACGGTGGTCACGCCGCGCAGGCCGAAGTACCGACCCACGCTGCGTTGCTTCAGCCTTCGGTACTGCCGTCCATCGACCTCGACGACATCTGTGACCGGCTTGTAGGCGAGCAGCGCCACGCCCAGGCTGACCCGCACCAGGGCATCGGTCGCGTCGACGAGCTGTTTCTCCGAGTCGACAAGCGGCGGCGGCACCTCCGCGATGGCCGTCAGCGTCCGAATAAACTGCGACAGGGGAGCTGCGAGAGACGGGAACTGGCTGACCAGCGAGGCGACGGCATCTACGATCTCAGGCACGGCGGCGGTCCTTCGGAAAGCTGTGGGGGGTAAGAGACCCTCAGCCTATCCGGACCCGCCGCCGTCTTCGATCCCCGTGATCAGTGTCAGAGCCAGCCCCCCTGCGAAGGTCCGCTCCCACCGGTTTTGGGGGAGGTGTCATGCGGGTCGGCGAGCAGCTGCAGGACTCCCGCGAGGAGCCGGTGTCCACCGTCGAAGTCGTACCGTCGGATCCGCTCCAGGACAGGTTGGAGCGCTGCGCTGAGGGGGGTGCCCTCCACCGCCCGGGCCGCTCGCACGGCGACCTCTCGAGCCGCCATGTCGCTGGCCTCGAGGAGGGCAGCGAGTTCCTCGAGCAGATGGGGCACGCGGACATCCGCAGACGCCCCGCCCGCTGGCTCCAGCCCGGACAGACTCATGGACGCCTCCCACTCGACGGAGAAGGGACTCGCCTGGCGCCCCGCCGCCACGAACTCTGCCAGCACCTGCAGGAGGCTCGCGGGGTCGAACGGCTTGCTGATGCAGGCGTTCATCCCCGCCTCCAGGCACCGCTCCTCGACGCCCCGAACAGCGTCCGCGGTCAGCGCGATGATCGGCAGCGTGGCCAGGTCGTCGTGCCGCCGGATGGTGCGCGCCGCCTCGTAGCCGTCCATCCCCGGCATCTGGACGTCCATGAGGACCGCTGCGTGCCGCCCCGGCGCGGACTCGAGTCGCTCCACCGCCTCCTGCCCGCTCGACGCCTCGTCCGCTTGCAGCCCTGCCTGAACAAGGATCTCCACGGCGATCAGTCGGTTGATCTCCTCGTCGTCCACGACGAGCACCCGCGCTCCGTCCAGCCCCGTACCACCGGTGTCGAGCCCCGAGCCGGCCGGCGTCGGCGGCGCGCGGCGCTCCAGCCCGAGCACACGGAGCAACGCGGCAAACAGCTGCGTGGGCGTCGGAGGGGTGACGATGGCCTCCACGGCGGATGCATCACCCAGCTCGGCCAACGCCGGCCCGACCTGCGCTGGCGATGCGAGCGCGAGGATCGAGGCATCTCGCAGACACGGCGCCGCCCGCAACCGGGGCGCGTCCCCGGCCGCCGGGCTCGCTCCCGCCCCCCACCACAGAAGGAGCACGTCGACCCGGTCCCCTCGGCCCGCGAGGCCCCGCGCCGCGGCCTCCGCCGCGGCGCGATCTGCGACTCCCTCCGCGACGAGTCCCGCTCCCTGCAGCGGCGCGAGGATCGAGTCCCGCCAGAGCTCCGAGCCCCCCACCACCAAGACGACCCGGCCCACGAGGCGAGGCGGGGCGCCGGGGCGCTGACGCCGCTCCAGGTTGCGGTGCTCGAGCGGGACGATCACCGAGAACGTGCTCCCCTCGCCCGGCACGCTGTCCAGGGTCAGGGTTCCGCCCATGCCCTCCACCAGCCGCCGCGAGATCACCAGCCCCAGACCAGTCCCCCCATACCGCCGCGAGGTAGAGCCGTCCGCCTGCGAGAACGATTGGAAGAGGCGAGCCTGTTGCTCCCCGCTGATGCCGATCCCGGTGTCGGCCACGTCGAAGCGTAGCGTTGGCCGGTCCGACGTCACTCCCTCGACATGCACCGCCAGCGCGATCCGGCCGTGCTCAGTGAACTTCACAGCGTTGCTGACGAGGTTGATGAGCACCTGCCCCAGCCGCGTGGGATCCCCGACCAAGGGGTCGGGCACGTCGAGGCTCCGCCGGAGGATGAGGTCGATGCCTTTGTCGGCGGCGCCGGGCGCGACGAGCGTCAGGACCTCGTCGAGCACCTGGTCCAGCTCGAAAGAAACCCGCTCGAGCTCGACCCGGCCCGCCTCGAGCTTCGACAGGTCGAGGATCTCGTCGATCAGCGTCAGCAGCCGCTGCGAGGCCATCCGGATCGACCCGAGGTAGCCCGTCTGTGTGTCGGAGAGGTTCGTGCGCGCCAACAGGTGCGACATGCCCATGATGGCGTTCATGGGCGTGCGGATCTCATGGCTCATCGTCGCCAGGAAGGAGCTCTTGGCCTCGCTGGCCTGCTCGGCGAGCACCTTGGCTTCCCTCAACTCCACCGCCCGCCGGCGCCGCTCGGTGACGTCCTCGGAGAGGGTCAGCAGGTACCGAGGGGCCCCGACGTCATCCAGGATCGGGATCTTCCGCGTGTGGAACCACCGCGTCCCCCCGGGGGACTCGAACGAGTCGTCCGGTAGATCCATCAGGGCGCCGCCCTGCAGTGCCGCCCGGTCCGACGCTTCCATAGGGCCCGCGACGAAGGGGGGGAGGTGGTCGCTCGCGCGCGTCCCCAGGATGTGCTCCCTCGCGACCCCGAACTGCCGCTCGGCGAACCGGTTGATCCGCACAGTCCTGAGCTCCGCCGCGTCCTTGACCGTGAGCATCATGGGCAGGTTGTCCACGATGGCCGACAGGAATGCCTCCCGCTCCCGGAGGGCGCGCGCCGACGCAGCCCGCGTCAGCGCCGAGCCGATGATCCGGACCATCAGCTGCAGGGTCGAGCTCGCTGCGAGGCGTTCGCCCCTCCCACGCCGGCCCCGAACGCAGAGGAACCCTCCCAACTCCCCACCCACGAACAGGGGGTGTACGACGCGCTCCTCCCGTTGGTCGACCGCGACCAGCCCAGCGCCGTCGCCGCCGTCCAAGGGGGGCGAAACGACCTCGCCCCTCTCGAGCCCCTCGATGGTGGCTCTCATGGACGCGGGGGAGACCTCAGGCAGCGGCTCCTGATGTCGACCCTTGATGTCGCGTGTCCACTCGGCGACGGAGCGCGGCTGGGCGCCGGGCCCGTCGAGCCGGTACAGGCGGAGGGACTCGGCCGGGGTGACGGCGCCGATCCTGGACAGGGCGACTTCGAGGTGCTCCTCCGGTTCGTCCCCGTCCAGGAGACCCCACAGCTGCGAGAGGGTCTGGCGGACCGTGTCACCGGAGACGAGCGCCTGGGTGCGCAGGACGACGCTGAGCTCGCCCCGGTTGCGGGGGCCTCGCGCCACCGCCTGGTCGAGCTCGGACAGGACATCCTCCGCGACCCAGGGCTCCAGGATGACCCGGTCGGCGATCTGTTGGTTGTGCGCAGTGGCGACCTCTGCCATGTGATGGGCCCTCGCCGCGAGCACCCCGACCGACCGGGGACTGAGGGAGAGCAGGCGCCGCAGCAGGTCTGGACCGTCCATCTCCTCCAGCCGAGAGGCGACCACCACGACCGCGAAGTCCTCGCCGCCGAGCGAGTCGAAGGCCTCCGTCTTGCTCGTAGCCAGGAAGACGTCGAAGCGGCGCCCCAGGATCTCCACCAGGGCGAGCCCGCGCTCGTCCCGCTCGTGCACGAGGAGGAGTTCAGCGGGCATCCGGCCTCCAGCCGACGCCCGGGCCGGCTGTGCCTGACCCGGCCCCGAAGTCCGCCGCCGGAGCATCGAGGATGGCGAGCACGTTGACCGTCCGTTCAAGGGCATCCCGGAAGCCTGCGCGCGCGGAGTCCAGGGACCCATCGTCAGCCTTCAGCGCGGCCTCAAGGGTCGCAGCCGCGCCGTGCAGGTCGCGGGCGCCGAGGTTGCCGGCGACCCCGGAGACCTTGTGGGCGACGAACCGCGCCTGGTCCCGGTCGCCCGCGGCCACCGACGCGTCGACCTCGTCCGCCGCGCCCGCGTAGCTGCTCCGCAGGGTGCCCAGCAGCCGCAGGTACAGCGCCCGGTTCCCAGCGACGCGAGCGAGCGCGGCCGAGGTGTCGAAGCCGGGCAGATGCGGGAGCCCGTCGGGGGGTAGCGGGCTGTCTTCGGCCGGCGCGGTCGCCGCCGGGTCCACGCGAGGTTCGAGCCAACGGGTCAGGACGGCCACCAGCTTCTCCGGGTCGATGGGCTTGGTCACGTGAGCGTTCATTCCAGCCTCCAGGATCGAGGCCCGATCACCGTCCATGGCGTGGGCGGTCATGGCCACGATCGGCAGTGTGGCGAGGCCGGGTCGGACTCGGGCGGCGGAGCGGATCTGCTGCGCAGCCCGGATCCCGTCCAACCTCGGCATCTGGATGTCCATGAGGACCAGGTCGTAGTCTTCCGTCGTCGCCGCCATCACCGCCTCCTCGCCGTCGGAGACGACGGTCACGGTCCCTCCCCACCCCTCCAACAGCTCCCGGGCCACCTGCCAGTTGATCTCGTTGTCCTCCGCCAAGAGGAACCGCGCCCCGCGGATCGCTCGCAACACGCCGGCCGCTCCAACCTGGCGTCCGTCCGCGACGAACTCCCCGGAGCGCCCTGGAGCGTCCGTGAGGCCGAACACCGCCGTGAACTGGAACGTGCTTCCGACATCCGGCTCGCTCGTCACCTCGAGGGTCCCTCCCATCAGCCGGCAGAGATCGCGGCTGATGGCCAGCCCCAGGCCCGTCCCGCCGAAGCGCCGCGTCATCGACGCATCGGCTTGCGAGAAGGGCTGGAACACCCGCCCGAGCTGATCGTCGGACATGCCGATGCCAGTGTCCCGCACGCTGAAGCGCAGCGTCAGCCCGCACTCCAGCCGCGCGACCTGGGTGACCGTCAGGAGCACCGAGCCCGCGGGAGTGAACTTGACCGCGTTGGACATCAGGTTGGACAAGACCTGACCCAGGCGCACCGGATCCCCCACCAGGCGCGCCGGCACGCCGGGGGCGATTCTGGTGGAGACCTCCAGCGCCTTGCCTTCCGCCTGGCCGCTCCCCTGGCTGGCGACCCGCTCGACCACGTCCCGCAGGGAGAAGGGGACCTGCTCCACGACCAACTGCCCCGCCTCGATCTTCGATGCGTCGAGGATGTCGTCGATGATCCGAAGCAGCGACTGCGCTGAACGGTCCGCCTTCCCCAAGTAGTCCTCCTGCTTTGGGGTCAGCTCGGTCCGCCGCGCGAGGTGGACCATGCCCAGGACCGCGTTCATGGGGGTCCGGACCTCGTGGCTCATGTTCGCGAGGAACTCGCTCTTGGCGCGGGCGGCGGCCTCTGCCTCCTTCCAGGCCGCCTCCAAGGTCGCCTCGTGGTTCTTCCACCTGCTGACGTCGCGGATGATGGCGACGACTTCGGAGCTGCCCGACGCGACGAGCCGACCTTCGAAGCTCTTCGGCTGCTCCCCGCCCAGCCGGTACTCGACCTGGACCACCCGGCCGGGATCGGCAGTCGCCTCCGCGACCGCCCGCTCGATGACGTCCGCCGCGATGGGTGTCAGGAGGTCGGAGAGGGAGGCGCCGTGCACCGGTGACGGGCCCGCCTCCGAGGTCTGGTCCCCGGACGCATGAACGTCCAGGAGAGCCCCGTCAGTCTTCAGCCGGAGGACCGTGTCCGGAACCGCGGCCAGGGTCGCCTGCAGTCGCTTCTCGCTGGCCTCGACCGCCCGCTCCACCAGCTTCCGCTCGGTGATGTCCATCCAGGTGCCGATGATCTCCAGGGGCTGCCCTTGCTCGTCCCGCAGGAGCACGAGCTGGTCGTAGACCCAGACCCAGCGGCCATCCGAGGCCCGCCACCGGTACTCGTGGGCGTGGCGTCCCAGCTCGAACAGCGCGGCGAGGCCCTCGAAGACGGCCGGAGCGTCGTCCGGGTGGATGCGGCTGGCCCAGAAGCCCGGGTCGTCCAGGAAGGAGCTCGGGCCGAAGCCGAAGGTCGTCTCCACGTTGTGCGCGATGAACGTCGCGGCGAAGGGCTCTGCAGCCTCGCAGGTGTAGACCGTGACCGGGTTCACCGCGAGGATCGTCCGCAGCCTCCTGGTCTGCTGTGTCTCCGCCTCCCTGGCGCTCGCGAGCTGCTGGCCCTCGTTCGCGAGGTCGACGAGCAGCCGACGGCGGGCCTGGTCGAGGAAGGCCCCCACCAGGCCGAGCGCCACGCAGAGGAGGGCCCGGAGCTCGAGGACCTCCGGCGCGAGCCCGTGCCGCGCTCCAACCACCGCTGTCAGCCCAGCGCCGAGGAGGCCGAGGAAGGCGGGGATCCAGGGACGCCACGGCATGATCGAGGCAAACACCAGGGGGACGACCGCGACATAGGGCAGCATCGCATCGATCTGTCCACCATCCAGGAGCACACCCGTCACCAGGACGTCCCCGATGGCGAGCAGCGCGCCGACCGCGGCACACCATTCGGATCGAGGCCGACCCCAGCGAGTGCGGATCAAGGCGAGCAGAGCCAGGTCGCCAGCCAGGAGCACGAACCACCACGCCAGGGTGGCTCCGACATCAGCGCGGCCTCGGAGCACATCGCTTCCATGCACCGCCGTCCCGATGAGGAGCACGCCGACGATCGCCCCCTGGGTAGCTCGAGCGATCCGCAGCCTCAAGGTGGGGACCTGCTCGGCTCGAACGGGCTCGAAGAGCTGGACGGCGTGCTGAAACGCTGCCTTCATGACGGGGTGATCCCCCCCGCCGGCCGGACGTCGGGCAGCTCGAGCCCGACCGTCGTGGCGCCGGCCTCGACCGAGCGGATGTAGGCGGAGCCCCCGTGCGCCTCCGCAACCAGGCGAACGAGGGGGAGGCCGAGGCCGGGCCACCGCCGCCCGCTTGGCCGTCCACCGGGCTCGACGCTCCAGGGCTGGAACAGCCGGGCGTGGTCCTCGACCGGAATCGCCGGGCCGTGGTCCTCGACCTCGATCCTCACCCCCGAGTCGCCCGCGATGGCCCGGAGGCGGACCACCGAGCCGGGGAGGATGTTCTGCGCCGCGTGCTCCACCAGGGCGTGCACGGCGCGGCGCAAGAGGCTCGCGTCCACGTCGAACATCAGAAGGTCCGAGGGGATGTCCATCTCCAGGCGGACACGGCTCACCTCGGCCGAAGCCACGGCCGCCCGGCCGACCTCCTGCAGCATGGCAGTGATATCGGTCGGGTCGTGTGTCGCCCGCAGGCCGGTTTGCAGGCTCCCGTCGACGTCGGAGAAGTCGGCGACCAACCGCCGCATCCGACCCACGGAATCGAGCATGTCCTCCACCGTCTCCCGCTCGGACTCGGACAGCCCCGCGGCCCCCGACACGTAGTCCGACGCGAGCATCAACGTGCCGAGGGGGCTGCGGAGGTCGTGCACGACCAGCCGGCGCAGGTGATGGTGCCAGCGGGCATGAACCGCCAGTTCGTCGTGCTGGGCCCGCAGCGTTCGCTCCGCCTCCTTCAGGGCTCGCTGCGCGTTCCGAAGGCGGAGGAGGGAGCGCACACGCATGACCAGGACGGTGGGGTTGATCGGCTTGGTCAGGAAGTCGTCAGCGCTCGACGAGATGGCCCGACCGTGGGTGTCCAGATCCTTGAGTGCGGTGAGGAACACTATGGGCAGATCGGCCGCAGCGTCGATCTGCCTCAGCGCTCCGAGGGTCTCGAACCCGTCCATGCCCGGCATCATGATGTCCAAGAGAATCAGGTCGATGCCGCCAGCGGCGACTTCGTCCAGCGCCGTGGGTCCCGAGTCGGCCAGGCGGACGTCCACACCCTCGGAGACGAGGCAGCCCTCGGCCACCAGGCGGTTGACTTCGTCGTCGTCGACGACGAGGACGCAGCCGGCTCCTTCTCGCACTCCGGCGCTCTCTGCCAGCAAGTCCTGCTCCTTCCGACGCCACAGCGCTAGACCGATGGGGGTGCCACTCCGTCGCCTGTCCCCCCCGGACTGTAGCTGACGTGCCATGCTTTTCATCGGAGGCCCAGCAGAGAACTGAAGAGTGACCTGCGAACCAGATCGAGCCACTCGCGACGCGCCTCGATGACGACCGGGATCGGGTCCCGGGCGTCCCGGACTTCTCGGGTCAGTGGGGCGCGCGCGCCCCACTGACGACGGTCGCAAGCCCGCTCAAGTCGAGACGTCCCCTTCCGAAGATGAACGGATGCTCGATCGCGCCGCCATGGTCGTGGATGACGACCCCCGTTTCCGCCGAGGACTGGCCAGGCTCCTGGCGGAGCGCGGCTTCGAGGTGTCCATGGCGGACTCTGCCGCGGCTGCCGTCGAGGCCCTGAAAGGGGGGCTGCCTGCCATCCTCTTCGTAGATCTCGAGATGCCGGGCGCACGCGGCGACCGACTGGTGCGGGCGCTTCGCCAGATCCGCAAGGACCTTCCGATCGTCGTCTGCTCCGGCACCGCCGACCGGGACGACCTGGTGATGCTGCTGCAAGCCGGCATGTCCGACTTCCTGGGGAAGCCCTTCGGGCGAACGGAACTCGACGCGTGCCTCGCCCGGCTCGACAGTCGCTCGGTAGCGGCCAGCCCCCGCGTTGAACCGGAGGGCGCGACCCCTTCGGGCAGCCTCGACGTCGAGGGGGACCGTGGAGGTACCTCCGTGGACCCCGAGGATCTACTGAGGCGAGCCGTCGAGAACGAGGAGTCGATTCCGTCGATGTCGCCAGGTCTGGCCGAGGTCCAGGCGCTAATGGCCCAGGCCGACTGCGGCGTCGCCGAGGTTGCCTCACTGCTGGAGACGGACCTGGGCGTCGCCAGCGCGCTGCTTCGCGTGTCCCGGGCGCCCGCGTTTGGCTCCGCTCGGCCCCCGGGGACCGTCCGCGAAGCGTGCGTAGTGCTTGGCAATCAAACGGCGCTCTGCATCGCCCACGAATCGTTCGCGCAGTCAATGACCCTCAAGGCTGGCACCTTCGCGGCCCTCAGCCGTGTCGCTTGGCGCAACGCGACGGTGACGGCCCACGCAGCGCGACTGATGGCTGCCGACAACGACGAACTGGACCCCGAGCAGGCCTTCCTCGCGGGGCTGTTCCACAACGTCGGCGATGCCGTCCTTCTGCAAGCCGCAGATCGATTGACTCGGCAGGGACACACGATCGAGACCGAGGTGGTCATGGATCTCAGCACCTCGCTGCACGAGCGTCTGGGAGGCGCGCTTGCGACCGCGTGGGAACTCGGCCAAGCCGTCACGTCGATCGCTTCGGACCACCACGGGGTATCCGCTCGCCCGCTGGACCGGACCACCAAGGGCTACCTCGATGTCGTGCGGATCGCGCACCACCTCGCCTCGGACTGGATCGGACCCGGCCTGCATCGCCCGGCCACGCCACCGAAGACCGTCGAGCAGCTCGACCGGCTCGGCGAACAACTGATGGAGACCGTGCTGTCGCTGGCGTCGTGAGTCCGAAGCGACGGTGGACGCTCGGTCCCGCTCAGCCAGATCTCCCCGCCTCGACCCGACGGAACCTGTGCTCTGCTGCGCCTCGAGAGCCGGCGCTATCGGACAACTCCGAGCGCCCCCAGCCGCGCCCACTCCTCGGCCGAGATCGTCGCCAGAAAGTTAGAGTACTGTCTCACTTGCCCCGCCATTTGCTACGAAGCCCCTCCCGCACCGGGAGGGGTTTCGTCATTCTGGGGCGACCCTACCCCTCGGGGGCGCGGTTGCTCTGCTATGAGGCGCGCATGAAGACGATTCGGAACCTGACGAACAAGCCGATCAAAGTCCCGCTCCCCGGTGGGAAGGCGCTCCGCCTCGGCCCGAACGCCGACGGCACAGTGCACGACAAGGCCGAGCACCACGGCGCCGTGAAGCGCATGGTCGAAGCCGGCACGATCTCGGTGCTGGACGGTTCCTCGGCGGGGCACGGTCCCCGCAAGTAGGACCCGTCCGAGACTGGGCTCAGTGCATGGCACCCAGCTCGTAGTCGTGGGTGGCGTCGGGCGGCGAGAACAGGTGGACGTACAGCAGGTACCAGACCCAGCACTGGGCTCCGAGCGGTAGGTAGCCCAGGAAGCCGGGCAGCGGCATCTCGAACGGCGGCACCTTGAGCGCCTGGACGTACGGGATGGCGTACTCCCAGTAGTTGGGGTCCGTGTCGGCGAAGAACGCTTGCTCCCCGTAGTTCCAGAGCTCCCAGAAGATGCCCAGCGCGAACATCGCCACGGCGATCCCCACAAACGGCGTCCAGTCGCCCTTTGCGAGGGGGGGCAACGGCGTCCAGTAGCCGCAGAGCAGCATCGCCGGCGCCATCACCGCCAAGGAGCCGATCCAAATCATCCAGAACAGGGGCCGGGGGAACAGTCCGGACAGGAACAGCCCCGCCGCGCCGAGCAGGAAGAGCGCGCGGGTGGACAGTTGCACCGACGGCCCCTTGGACCACCTCGTCACGAACCCGGGCGTCGTCCGCAGCAACGCGTACATCTCGAACAGCGCGGGCCAGACGCACGTGAAGGTCAGGGTGAACCAGAAGATCTTGGACCCCTGGCTGCCCAGCAGATCCTGCAGCGGGTAGTACCAGAGGTTGTTGACGAACCAGCTCAGCCACTCGAACGAGTACCAGCCCACCACCGACATCACGACGAGGCCGATCATGCGCTTGGGGCGGTCCGCCAGGATCGAGTGCCCGCCCGCGCGTGCGTAGGCCAGCCCGTCCAGTGCGACGATGAACCCCCACCACAGCGGCGTGAAGAGATAGATGATCCACGTCAGATCTAGTTCGCCGCGACCGAACCACATGAACGACCAGGAGAGCATGTTGACCGCCGTACCTGGACTTTCGCAAGTACCTGGACGACTGGTTCACGGCCCGGAAGGCGGCGAACCGGCGGTACAGCCACCGGTTGTTCGCTCGGAAGGCGGGGCACAAGAACCCGTCCCTGCTGCTGCTGGTGGTTCAGGGCAAGCGGAACCTGACGGGGCCGAACGTCGTCGGCTTCAGCCGCGCGCTGGGGCTGACCGGAGCGGAGGCGCGGTTCTTCGAGCGGCTGGTGCAACTGGGTCAGGCCAAGACGTCCGAGGAGCAGAATGCGGCGTGGGCGGAGATCTCGGCGTCGCGCCGCTTCCGGGAGGTGCGGGAGCTGGAGGGGCTGGGGTTCGAGGCGATCTCGCGCTGGTACCACTCGGCCATCCACGAGCTGGCGCGGCGGGACGACTTCGTCCCAGATCCCGCCTGGATCGCACGAACCTTGCAGCCGAAGGTGACGGTCGCGCAGGCGCGCAAGGCCCTGGAGCTGTTGATGTCGGTGGGGATGCTGGAAGAGGACGACAACGGACGGCCGCAGCCGCGGGACGTCTCGCTGGTCACGCCTCACGAGGTGGCCGGGCTGGCCGCCCGCAACTACCACGACGGCATGCTCGATCTGGCCCGCCGCTCCATCGCGGATGTGCCGCGTGAGCAGCGGCACCTGCTCGGAGTCACGGTCTGCATTCCGGCGTCTCTGATCCCGCGGTTGAAGCGGGAGCTGGACGAGTTCCAGGAGCGTCTTCTGGACCTGTGCGATTCGGCCGAGGACGCCCCGGAGCAGGTCTACCAGGCGCACCTCGCCTTGTTCCCGCTGTCGTCGGCGACGGAGGGGGCGGCATGAGGCGGTGGCTTCTGGTGGTGCTGGCGGCAGCGGCCTTCGCGGGCTGCGATCCGAACGCCGAGGAGGATCCCGATCGCGGCATCGCGGTGGGCAACCCCGGGCTGCTGTCGGTGTCGATGGCGGTGACCGCGGACGTGGAGGTGACCGCCGCCACGCTGGCCGTCAGCAGCTTCGAGTTCGCGGGGTGCGGAGGCTACGCCTACGCCTCCACCTCCGGCGGCACGGTCGACCTGGCGGCCGAGCCCGAGGGCTACGACTTCACCGAAGGCTCCTGGTGCGGCGTGCGCATCAACGCCGTCGGCGTGTTCCACGTGGAGGCGACGTCCGGGGCGTCGGCGATCTCGCTCGACCTCGAGGTCGATGACATCTCTGTCGGCGCGGACGTCGCCTTCGACGCGGAGGAGTCCTCGGAGTTCGCGTTCGAGCTGGGCACGGTCGACTGGTTGGCCCCGGTCGTGGCCGCGCTGGTGGGCGACGAGGATCTGTCGATCGACGTCGAGCATGAGCTGCACGACGAGCTCGTCGCCGCCCTGCAGTTGGACTCGGCGCTGTTCGACGACCTCGACGGCAGCGGCGTCGTGGAGGATCCGGAGCGCGACGCCGGAGCGCTCGCCACCGGGGAGATCCAGCTCAGCTTCGACATCGCCCCCAATGCCGCCGGCTACACGTCGGACTCGGCGACCTCGGGCTGCGGCATGAGCTGCGACAGCGGCGGCGGCGGTGCCCCCGGGGCCGTGGGCTTCTTGCTGGTGCTCGCGCTGGTCGGCTCACGGAGGCGGTCGCATCGGGGGTAGCCTCCGCGCCATGCACATCTGGATCGATGGAGACGGCTGCCCGGGTGCGGTCAAGGACATGGTCTTTCGGGCCGCTGAGCGGCTGAAGATCGAGACCACGGTGGTGGCCGATCGCCCGGTCCGCGTGCCCGGCGGGCCGCTGTTCAAGGCGATCGTGGTGCCCCGCGGCATCGACGCCGCCGACGACCACATCGTGCTGCACGTCGAGGCGGGCGACCTCGTCATCACCCAGGACATCCCCCTGGCGGGCGAGTGCGTCGAAAAGGGCGCCTCCGCCATCGAGCCGCGCGGTGAGTTGCTGGACAAGAACTCCATCGGGGCCCGGCTCTCGATGCGGAACTTCCGCGAGGAGCTGCGGACCACGGTGGGCCTGGGAGGTGGTCCCCCGCCGTTCGGGGAGAAGGATCGCCGCCGCTTCGCGGGGTCCCTCGACCGCTTCCTCGCCAAGAACGCTCGAAAGTAGCCTCTCGGCCGACCCAAATTCCGGCCTATAGTGGGTATTAACTATTGCACTGGAGTTTCGATGACGATCACCGCGCTCAAGATCAGCGAGGACCTCATCCCCCTGTCGGAGCTGAAGGCTCAGGCGGGCGAGATCGTGCGGCGGATCAACGACAACCAGCGGCCCGCGGTGGTCACCCGGCACGGCCGGGGCGTCGCGGTCCTGGTCCCGGTCGAGTTGTACGAGCGCTACCAGGCTGCTCTGGAGACGGCGGAGCTGCAGCTCGCCGTGGCCGAGGCGGAGGCCGACTTCGCCGCCGGACGGGTGGTCCCCGTCGACGAGGTCCGGGCTCGCCTGGCGGCTCGATTCGCCGATGACTGAGCCCAAGACAGTCGTCTTCGCCGCCGCGGCGATGGACGACCTGCTCGGCATCGCGGATCACGTCGAGGCCGCCACGAGCCGGCGTGCGGCGCGGAGGCTTTTGGATCAACTGGCGGCTACCGCGGAGTCTCTCGCCGACCATCCCGAGCGAGCTCCGTCCGTCACCGGTCTGGTCGGAGTCCGGGGCCTCCAGATCAGCCGGTGGACGATCTTGTACTCGGTAGGTGAGGCTGAGGTCCGAGTGCTCCGCTTCTGGCACGAGCGCCGCGATCCAAGCTCGGTCGAACTCGACCCCTAACGCCGCCGTCGGCCTCCACCGCCCCGGCTCGGTCGCTTCGCCGACGCGGGCGGGCGCCACGGGATGAGGCACTCGGGTCCGTTACCGATGAGGTCTTCCCGGCCCGCCTGGGTCAGCGCGGCCTTCACCTCGTGCCAGTTCTCCGGCTTGAAGAACTGCAGCAGCGCGCGCTGCATCTGCCGGTCCTTGAGGCGTCGGGTGGTGGGCACGGGCTTGAGCGTCCGGGGATCCAGACCCGTGTAGTACATCGCCGTCGCCACATCCATGGGGGCGGGGATGAAGTCCTGCACCTGGCGCGGCTTGTAGCCGTTGGCTTTCAGGAACGACGCCAGTTCGATGGCCGCGTTCAGGTCCGCGCCGGGGTGGCCGGAGATGAAGTACGGGACGAGGTACTGCTCCTTGCCCGCGCGTTTGCTCGCCGCCTTGAAGGCCTTGCCGAAGCGGTCGAAGTCGTCGATCGACGGCTTGCGCATGGTGTTGAGCACGGTGTCGGAGGCGTGTTCGGGGGCGACCTTGAGGTGCCCGCCCACGTGGTGGGTGACGAGCTCGTCCAGGTACTCCTGGCTGTGCTTGGCGAGGTCCATGCGGATGCCCGAGGCGACGTGCACCTTCTTGATGCCTTTGACCGCCCGGGCCTTCTTCATCAGGTCGATGATCGGGGCGTGGTCGGTGTTGAGCAGCTTGCAGACGGACGGGTGCACGCACGAGGGCCGGCGGCAGAGCGCCTCCACCTTCGGCTTGCTGCACCGCATCTTGTACATGTTGGCGGTGGGTCCCCCGATGTCGCTGACGACGCCGTTGAAGCCGGGGGTGTGGCGTAGGGCGCGAACCTCCCGGAGCACGGAGTCCTGGCTGCGCGACTGGATGGGTCGCCCCTGGTGCATCGTGATCGAGCAGAAGGTGCAGCCGCCGAAGCAGCCGCGCATCACGGTCACGCTCGTCTTGATCATCTCGAAGGCGGGGATCTTGGCGTCGTACGCGGGGTGCGGCCGGCGGGCGAACGGCAGGTCGTAGATGGCGTCCATCTCGACCTCGCTCAGGGGCGTGATCACGGGGTTGATGACGACGGTCCGGTCGCCGTGCTTCTGGGTGACGACGCGGCCGTTGAAGGCGTTCATCTCCTCGTGCAGGAGGAAGGTCGCGCGGGCGAAGTCGCGGACGCTGTCGCGGGTCTGCTCGAAGGACGGCAGCTCGAGCACGCCGTCGCCGGAGGGGACCTCGTCCTTCTTGCCGTACATCGACGCGGTCGAGCGCATGTCGCGGAGGTCGCGGACGGTCTCGCCGGCCTTGAGGCGGCGGGCGATCTCGAGGATCGGGGCCTCGCCCATGCCGTGCACGACGAAGTCGGCCTTCGACGTCAGGAGGATCGACGGATTGACCTTGTCGGACCAGTAGTCGTAGTGGGCGACGCGGCGGAGTGACGCTTCGACCCCGCCGGCGACGACGGGCGCCTTCACCCCGAGCTTCTTGTTGGCCTCGCGGCAGCGCTGCACGTAGGCGTTGGTGGCGCGATCGGGGCGCTGACCGGACTTGCCGCCGGGGGAGTACGCGTCGTCGTTTCGGACCTTCTTGTTCGCCGTGTAGGCGTTGATCATCGAGTCCATGTTCCCGGCGGAGACCGCCCAGAACAGGCGCGGGGCCCCGAACTGCAGGAAGTCGTCGACCTGCTTCCAGCGGGGCTGGCTGAGGATCGCGACCTTGTGTCCGGCGGCCTCCAGCACGCGGCCCAGCAGCGCCATGGCGAAGGACGGGTGGTCCACGTAGGCGTCGCCGGTGACGAAGATGACGTCGGGGCGGTCCCAGCCCAGGGACTTCATCTCGTCGCCGGACAGGGGGAGGAAGCGTCGGTTGATCGTCGCCTCGGGGCCGCGCTTGCGCTTGCCGAGGGCGAGCAGATCGCGCGAGACCGCCTGACGCGGCGGCTCCGCCGGAGCTTGAATCACTGGGAGCCGTGTGCTCATCGACGCACCGGTACCTCAACCCACTCGCCGGGCGCCAGGGAATCCAGCCGATAGGGGCCGACGGCGACGCGGATGAGGCGGAGCGTGGGGAAGCCGACGGCGGCGGTCATGCGGCGGACCTGGCGGTTGCGGCCTTCGCTGATGGTGAGTTCGATCCAGGCGGTGGGGATGGCCTTGCGGAAGCGGACCGGCGGGTCCCGGGGCCACAGCCCGTCGGGTTCGTCGATGCGGTGGGCGCGAGCCTTCTTGGTCCAGCCGTCCTTGAGCTGCACGCCCTTGCGGAGGGCGGTCAGCGCCTCGTCGGTCGGCTCGCGCTCGACCTGCACCCAATAGGTCTTCTCCTTGCCGAACTTCGGATGCGACAGGCGGTGCTGCAGGCCGCCGTCGTCGGTGAGGATGAGCAGCCCCTCGCTGTCCTTGTCGAGGCGTCCGGCGGCGTAGACCTCCGGCACGTCGACGTAGTCCTTGAGCGTGGGGCGGGAGGCGTGGTCGGTGAACTGGGTGAGCACGCCGAAGGGCTTGTTCAGGAGGAGGACGCGGGTCACGACTTGACCTTGCTGAGGGCGCCGTCGCGGGCGGCGACGACGGCGAGTTCGCCGCCCCTGTCGGCCTCCTCCTCGGAGACGGCCAGACGGCCCATGGCGCGGTCGCCCAGCAGGGCTCGGCCGATGGCGCGCAGGTCGTCGGGGAGGGCGTCGGACGCCATGAGTTCCCGCACCAGGGGGAGGCCGTCTTCGCCCAGTTGGCGGGCCACGAGGAAGCGGATCTCGGCGGGGTGGTCGGCGTGGATGCCGATGCGGCGGGCGTCCTTGGCCTGCGCGCTTCGCGGGTAGTGCTCGAAGAGGAGGTCGAGGCAGCGGAGCCGGTAGCCGAGGTCGGGGTCGGGGTCGGTGAGGGCGTTCCCCAGCAGGCTCGCGGCGGGCCGGTCCCCCGCCCGGGTCAGGCATCGGGCGACTTCGCGCATGCGGTCGATGGTGGCGACGATCTCCGCGCGGGACGCGTTGGCCTGGATGCGCCGCCGCAGAGCGCCTTCGCGGAGCTCGCCTCCCTGCGTGGTGACGAGGCGACGGATGGCCCGCCGTGATCGGTGGTCGGAGCGGGCCACGATGTCGGGGACGTGGGTGCCCTGGATGACGACGGCCGCGTCGAAGTCGGCGACGCCGATCTGGATGTCGGGGGAGCCGAGCCGGGCCGAGAGCCGTGATCCGATGCCCTCGGCGCCCACGAAGGGGCGGCTCGCGAGCGGGAGGGCGAGCTCGATGCGGGTGTGGTTCGAGTCGTCTTCGAGGTGCCGGCTGATCATCAGGTTTCGCCCGTCCAGGCTCCCTTCGGCCCAGGGCTCCCAGCGGCTCGAGCCGCTCTGAAACGTGAGTCCGAGTTCGGCGGCGATTCGCTTCAGTTCCCCGGGGAACTGGCGGTTCAGCTTCATGCCGTGGAAGGCGGACGCGAACACCGCCAGGAGGACGACGGCGAACACGACGTTGAAGAAGATCTCTTCCATCGGGACCAAGGCTACCGGCGCGTGTCCGCGGACGTCCGGACACCGTCCGTCCGGGGCCTGTCCGACCCGGGTTTGGGGGTGCCCGAAACCGCGAACACTGCACGTCGCCGCACCCCCAAAGTTGGCACGGGGATTGAATTGTCTCGGGGTACCTACCCGGAGCCCACCATGACCCGCACCGCCAACACCTTCGCCCTCGTCCTCGCCATCTCCTCCTTCGTCGTCGCCACCCCCACGAACGAGGCCCATGCGGCCAGCAACGCCCGCATCGACACGGTCGACGAGTACTTCGACGGGCTGCCGGAGCGGTTCAACGCCGACGCCGCGGACAAGACCACCGCGATCATCCAGTGGGACATCACGGGCGCCGGCGGCGGCTCCTGGTACGCCATCGTGAAGCCGGGTGCGGTCAAGGTCCGCGAGGGCACGGTGGACGAGCCCGCCCTGACCATCTCGGTCGGCGCGTCGGACTACCTGAACATCCTCAACGGCGAGGCCAACGGCAAGGCGATCTTCGCCTCGGGCCGCGGGCAGGTCGAAGGCAGCATCCGGTTGGCGATGAAGCTGGAGCGCATCTTCCCGCTGGACTGAGTGTTCGGCCGGTAGGTCTGCGGCGGCCCCAGCCTCGGAGGACCCTGGCGGCGAGGGCGGCCTGTGGCGCCCCGGCCCGGTGCGGTTGGGGGGACCCTGGTGGCGAGGGCGGCCTGTGGCGCCCCGGTCCGGTGCGGTTGCGGGGACCCTGGCGGCGAGGGCGCCCTGTGGCGCCCCGGTTCCCGAAGAACGAATAAGGCCGGAGCGGCGAACCGCTCCGGCCTTTCTCGTACGGACTAGCCGAGGCTGGTCAGCTACCGCACTCGAACGACGGGATGGACTCGCAGATTCCATCCTCACAGGACTCGACGCCCACCGAGGCGTTCATCGAGTACTGCGCGCAGGCGTTGTCGCCGGTCATGTCGCCCGCACCGACGCGGACGGTGACGTCCAGGTTGGCGGGGATCGTGACGCAGTAGTCGCCCGACAGGGTCGTGGTCGAGAAGATCGGCGCGCCGGGGTACCGGTCGTCGAAAGCCTCAACACGAACGCCGTCAGCCGCCCAGCCGTCCACCGAGACGGTGCCAGCGGCGCACGTGGTCAGCGGGTAGGCCTGGATGACGACCTGGTTCGGGCAGGAGCTGTCCGTCTGCGGCACGGGCCGCGTGCGGACGGGCTGGAAGCCCCACTCGGACGTCGGCGAGGTCGCGTACGTCGTCGAGGGCTGCCACTTGGGCGTGTTCAGCTCGAACGTTCCGTCGTTGGCCGAGATGGCGTTGCCGCCATGCGGGTTGCTGACGTTCACGCCCGAGACCGGGTTGCCCTGCGGGTCGACCACGGTACCGGCGACGCACGTCATCGAACCGGCTTCCATCGTGCCGAAGTCGAGCGTTCCACCGTTGCCCACGGGGCTGACAGGGTTCGCACGCCACAGCGCCGGCTTGTCAGCCGCGAGGTAGTCGAACTCGATGAACATCGGACGGCCGTTGGGGCCGATCGGCGTCGGCACGACGGGCGGCACGGCAAGCGAGAACTCGCCGTTGGCGTTCGTCTGCGTCTGCGCCATGAACGTCTGGTCGGCAGCCACGATCGTGACGCCAACGCCCATGATCGGCGTGCCGTCGGGCTCGCAGATGCGACCCTTGGCCGTCGAGGACGTGACGATGATGATCGGCTTGTCCGGGTTGCCACCGAGCATCAGCGTCGTCGAACGCGCGGGCAGGCCCTGCGTCGGGGTGAACTCCCAGACCTGACCGCCACCGGGGAGGTTCACGATCGTTCCGGAGTCCTGCTCGGACCAGGTGCTGACCTGGGCGTCGAAGTCCCAGTACTCAACCTGCTCGCCTTCCTGGAGGTTGCTGTCCTCGGGGACGATCACGCTGATGTCGATGCCCGGGCCCGCCTGGAGGCGCTCGCCGGTCTCGACCGCCGACAGCTCCAACTGGAACATGCCGAACGTGTACAGCAGGTGATCCTCACCCGCGAAGTCGGTGCCTCGGCCGTCGCCGGGGGAGGCGAGGAACTCACCACCCTCGTCCACGGGCGTCTGGCGATCCCACACGGTCGCGTTGATGTGCACATCGCCGTCGTACGCAGAGCCGTCGAGACGCTGGACGGTGTCGCCCGGAATCGAGAAGCCATGGCTGTCGTCGATGATGAAGTCGAGGCCGTCGGCCGAGTCGAAGTCGGTGCTCAGGTCCACCGGCGCCAGGGTCATGGCGTGGTAGTTGGCGCCCGCGGCGGAGACCACGTAGCTGCTGCTCGAGGTCGCGTAGCCGTCCTTGACGAACGTCAGGATTACGCGCTCGTCCACGGCGAGCTCGGGGAGCTCGTAGCGGCCCGCGGCGTCGGTGGTGGCTTCGAAGCCGTCTTCGGTGATCACGTCCACGCCGGCGAGCGGCATGTCGGCGGGAGTCTTGACGTAGCCCAGCAGGGTCGCGTGGGTCATGCCGTCGATGTAGCCGTCGTCTTCGGATCCTTCGGGTCCGTTGACGCCAGTCAGGTCCGTACCGTCACCGTTGCCGAACGTTCCCGTTCCGCAGCTGGCGAAGGCGACGGCACACAGGGCGACCATGCCCATGCGTACACCGATGCTCATCCATCGTTGGGTGTTGCGTTCCATCTGTCTTACCTCCATTTGGTCCAGCTTTCGCCGAGCCTGTTTGTGAATTTCTGCAGTGTTCTCAATGAAGTTCAAGGCGCCGCGCAGGTCGCGCCGCAGGCGACGTAGAGGTTGACGCAGTCGACGTCCCAGCCGCCGACGGGGGAGCAGCACCAGCTGTCAGACGCGCACACGCAGTCGGCCGCGGTGCCGGTGTCGCAGAAGCCGGAGATGTCGCCCGTCGAGCCGGCCGAGCAGCAGAAGTCGGCGTTGTTGCAGGCGGGGTCGCCGAAGCAGTCGAAGTCGTCGCAGTCGACGTCGCCGTCGCCCTCGTTGTCCACGCCGTCGGTGCAGGACGACTCGCCCGGGCCCGTGCCGCCGATGCCCTCGAAGGTGACGGCCAGGGGGCTGGCGTTGCTGCCCTCGTGCCAGATGCTGACCTCGACGGTGTGAGCGCCATTGGCCTGCGGGTTGAACTCGATCGCGCGGTCCGCGGAGGTTCCGCCGGCGACGGTGAAGGTGTCGCCGCCGAGGATCGCCCAGCTGCCCATCGAGGTCGTGGTGAGCACGAGCTGGACGAGCACCGGCGGGCCGGAACTGTTCGAGATTGTGATGGGGAGCGTCTCGGCGACGAACAGCTGCACATCCTCGAAGTCGGTCACCGGCGTCGACACGGAGATGACGCCCGCGCTCGGGCCCACGTCATCATCGTCGTCGTCGTCCCCGCCGAAGGAGTCGTCGTCGTCGCCGAAGCTGTCGTCGTCGTTGCCACCCCAGGAGTCGTCGTCGTCGGAACCGAAGCTGTCGTCGTCGTCGCCGCCCCAGGAGTCGTCGTCGTCGGAACCGAAGCTGTCGTCGTCGTCCGCGAACGCGTCGTCGTCGTCGTCACCGTTGTTGTTGTTGCCGAAGGGGTCGTCGTCGTCGTCGCCGTTGCCGGAGGAGAAGTAGTCGTCGCCCTCAGTGCCCTGCCCCTGGCCCAGGGGAGTCCGGGCGCCCGCGTACCAACCATCCTGGGGCGTGCAGCCGGCCAGGACGGCCAGTGCAAGCGCGAGAACGAGGTTGGTTCGGAGAGTGCTCACCGATAAGCAAAGTTAACAGGTTGTTGACATTATATTGACAAAGTTTGCCTGGATTTGAAATTTTTGTGCCGGTAGCCGATACGTCCCCCGATCGGCTACGGTCCCGTTCATGCTGGATCGCACCGTTCTTGGGCTGTTGACGCTTCTTTTGGCCTCCGGATGTGCCGGAGAAGAGCGAGTTGTGACGAGCCTCACCGACACCCTGGACGCTGACGGGCTCGATCGTCTGGTCGTCACCGTGGAGACCGGCGATCTGGTGGTCGAGGGCGACCCGGACGCCACCGAGGTGACCGTCGAGGTCGACCTCGTCACCACGCGCACGAGCGAGGGCAAGGACGAGGACGCGATGACCGCGACCCGTCTCGAGCTGGTCAGCCGCGATGACGGTTCGGCGGTGCTGACGGTGCGGTTCGACCCGAAGATCGCCCGCTACGAGACCCTGGTGTTGGTGATGGTGCCGGACACCTTCGCCGTGACCGCCTCTCGCTCGAGCTCGGACGACGGCCAGATCACGAGCATCGAGGGCGTCGACGCGATCGGCGTCAACGACGGCGACGGCGAACTGGACGTGACGAACATCACCGGCGGCGGAGCCATCGACGACGCCGGCGGCGACCTCACCGCCGATGGGTTCGGCGCGGATCTGTCGGTCATCGACCGCGACGGTGACGCGACCATCAGCGACGTGGACGGTGACCTGTCGGTCGATGACGGTGACGGCGACCTGTTCATCTCGGACGTGACCGGCTCGGTGACGATCATCGACGGCGCGGGCGACATCAACGTCTCGAACGTCGGTTCGCTGGATGTGGAGTCGGACAGCAGCGGCTCGGTGTCGGTCAACTAGACCGCGCGCGCCCCCAGCTGACGAACCAGGAGCAGCCCAGCGCCTCCAACTCTGCGTAGGCGACCTCGTCCCCGCGGACCAGCTTGGCGAGGGCGACGTCCAGCTTCATCCTCTTGGCGGTGCCCGCCGCGATCGTCTTGGCGAGCAGCTTGTCGGCCTTGCGCTTCTTCCCCCGCGCCAGCGCGTCGCGCGCCTTGAGCACGTTCAGGCGTCCGCGCGAACGGGAACAGGAAGGTGAAGATGCCCATCTGCCCGAGCGCGAACTTGACGCGCTTGCGCGCCCGCGGGCTCGGGTCGGCGTCTTGGATGTCGAGCAGGGTCCAGACCCCGAACACGGGGCTTGGATTTGACAGGTTCTCCTGCAACGCCCTCCTTACGCCGTGTGGGTAAGGTCCCGACAATGAGCGCTTGAACGGTTGCCGGCTGCATCCTCGCTACGCTTGTTTTGGCCGGTCAGGCCGTTGCCGGAGGGACCCCCGAGTACACCTGGTGCGTCGACGCGGTCGACTCCGAGCCCGGCTGGAGTTGCCTCAACGGGACGCCATGTACGAACGAGGTCCCGTTCACGACGATCGCCGAAGCGATCACGGCCGCCTCCGAGGCCGAGGACCTTCCGGACGAGGAGCGGCCCTACAGTTGGATCTGCGTTAGCAGCCCGGTCCACACGGAGTCCTTCACCCTCGATGCCAGCGATGGCTCCATCCAGCAGATCGTGATCGACTTCCCTCGCTGCGATGGTGGCAGCAACTGGTGCCCGGCCCCGACGGGCGAGGTCATGGCGACGGTGATTTCCGATCCCTCGCAACCTCTGGGCTTCGAGATCCGCGGTGCGAGCATCGGTTCAGATTGTGCGAATGCGCCTGCCCCCGTCCTCCACGCGACGGGCGCCGGAACCGCACTTGCGGGCATTCGAATCGAGGGAGCAGGCGCTCCTACCTTCGAGATCGTCGGCCAGGACTCGAGTTTTTCCATCAACGACAGCCGCGTCGAAGGCACCCAGGGCGTGGTTGTTCAAAGTGAGGGCTACGTGGTGCGGCTCTCCTCTTCCGAGGTGAGCAGATCTGCTGTCAGTGGCGCGCCGCTCATTCACTCCGACGGGAACTTGATCCTGGAACAGAGCGCCATTTTCGGGAACGTGGGCGACGGCGCGCCGCTGCTCCATGCGGTCCAGGTCTTTTCGGCGCATCGCTCACTGTTGGCCGCGAACGTCGTGCTTGGCTCCGCTCCCCTCGTAACTGCGGCGGGCTGGGAGCCGGCGGCGATCTACTCGGGTCTCGTGCAGACAACTGTCGCCCGGAACCGCTTGCTTGAGTCGGGTTCCGCGGAGGTCGAGGCCTTGGCGTTCGTGCCCCTGGACGAGGGGCTCAACTCACGCTGTTTGCCGAATGGCTCGGATGGCCTCCGCTACCGACCACGGGACGGCCCGACGGCATCCGGTGTTCCCGCAAGCGCCTCGCTGTTCGAGATCGCCGGAGAAGCAGGCGAGACCTTCACGATCATGAAGTCGTTCGTCGTCGACAACGAGCTGGCGGGTCCCCTGGTCGCGGTCGATGGAGGGCTTCAGATCGCCCTCCTTCAAACCACCATCGGGGGCGGTCCCTTGGCGCTGCTCGAGGGATCATCGACAGATGGTAGAGGACGATTCATCAGCGCTCGAAACCTGTTCGTCGACTCTGTCCTGCCGAACCAGATACCCGCGTCCTGGGGTGCCATCGAGTCGTCCATGGATCTCTTCCCTCCGGGGACGGAGGGCCGGTGGTCCAACGGGCCTCTGCTTGGGATCGACGACCCTGCGATGACCGCGGCCGGGTCGCTCTCCTTCCTGGCGGTTCAGGATGTCGAGGGCGGCTGGTCGGAGTGCCGCCACGTTCAGGAACTCTGCGGGGTCAGCGACTGCGACGACGTGCCTCTGGAGCAGAGCATGTGTGTCCTCGATGCCGCCATGGGCTTCATTCCGACCGACTCGATCGCCGAGTACCGCCGGCCGTTCCCCTGGGACGGTCGCTGGTTCCAGGACCACGAGAGCGGCGATCTGGTCGCCACCCCAGGAGCTACGGGAATGGCCTGCTCGGAGCCGGAGATACCGTTCGATATTCGCGGCGACGATGCGTTCCCGGAGGGGGATGAGGATGGTTTCACGACGCTGGTCGACTGCAACAACGAGTCTGTTGGGGTTGTGCCGATCCAGCCCGACCGCGACGGCATCACCGATCCTCTCTGCGACCCGTCTCCCTGCTACATCTGCCCCGAAGGCACCGAAGCCGACGACGACGACGCCACCGACGACGACGACGCCACCGACGACGACGACGCCACCGACGACGACGACAGCGCCGTGGGGCCTCCCCCACCGCCGCCATCTGACTGCGTAGTCAGCGGGTGCGGTTTCTCGTGGCACCTCTCGATGCTCTGGATCCTGGGCGGCCTGGTCTTGACCGGCTTCCGGCGCGAACGCCGCTTCTGATCAGTTCCCCTGCGGGGGCCCCCGGTCATCCCTCGGCGGACCACGATCATCACGACGCGGACCCTTGCCGCCCTTGCCGCCCTTGTCGTCACCGCCCTGACCCCAGCCGCCGACCTGCCTCGTGCGCTTGCCCGCACGCCCGGCCGCGGCCTCGCGCTCGAACATCTCGATGAGGAACTCGATGTCGTTCCGGTCGCCCCGCAACGCCAGCATCTTGTCCTTCAGGCCGTCCAGTTCGTCCCACTTCTGGTGCCGGACGTAGAGGTTGCCGAGGGACTCGTAGAACTGCGGTGCGCCGTTGCTGCGCGCGAACGCTTCGAGGAACGCGGCCTCCGCGGCGGGGAAGTCGTCCATCTCCATCGCCACGTGGCCGAGGGTCTCGAAGACGTACTCGTCCGCCTCGGGCTTCAGGGAGCTCTCGCGTACCTCCTCGTACAGCTCGCGCAGGTACTCGGGGTCCTTGAACGAGGCGAGCGGATCGGGCGGGGTGGCGAGCTCGATGCCGAGGTCGGATTTGACCGCGTACAGCGCCTTGTAGATCTCCGCGGCGACGACCCGGTAGCCCGTCGCGTTGGGGTGCCCACGGTCCGCGCTGAACAGCTCGATGTTCGGCCGCAGCCGCTTCAGGCGCTGGAACTCCGCGTAGTTGTCGACCCCGATCAGGCCGTTGTCCAACGCGTACTGGCGCGTGATCCCGCGGTGGTCCTGGTACGGCGGCTTGAAGGGGTACGTCATCAACACGACGGGGATGCCGGCCTCGCCCGCCGTCCACGAAATCATGTCCAGGTCGTACTTCAGGAGCGCGTCCAGCTTCTCCGTGTCCTTCAGCAGCGTGCGCTGCCGCTCCAACGTGCGCGCCGTTCCGTCGACCGCCGGACTCACCGACGCGGAGATCTGCATCTGGTCGCGCAGCACCGGCTCCGGTGCCTGCTCCTCGGCGATGCCGAAGCCTTCCTTCTGCCGCTTCAGCGCCACCCGGAGGAAGCGATACGTCCGCGTCTTGTCGAGCAGCATCTGCCACCCCGCGCGGTCCGAGCCGTCCATCAGCCCCATCGTCTCCAGGTGGCTGTTGCGGTAGTTCCAGGCGTTGTTGCAGCCCGCCATCACCACGATCAGGTTCGGCGAGAACTCCTCGATCCAACCCGGGAGCAGGTCGCCGAGCCGGCTGCTGTTCAGCGCGTACACGCCGTTGTTGATCACCTCGAACTTGTCGCCCGGGTTGGCCTCGTTCAGCAGCGACTCCAGCTGCCGGGGGTAGCTGTACCGCGGCGCCGTGCCCTGGCCCGCCGTCACCGAGTCGCCGAACGTCACGATGCGGAACTTGCCGTCCTTCAGCTCCGTGGTCGGGTTGTGCCGCGCCACCTGGCGGTCGTACACCACCAGCGAGCCGCCCCACAGCACCAGCTCGAGCACCACGAAGAACGCGATGACCGCCACGATGGCGAAGGCGAACCGCTTGAGCGGGGAGAGCTTGCGCTGATCAACGGGGGAGGCGGGGGCGTCAGACATGCCGGAGTGCCGGGAAGATAGCCGCTTCCGGTACCATCGCGCGATGCCTCGCCTCCTGCTCCTGCTGCTGCTCTCTGCCGCCTGCACCACCGCGCAGGCCCCGCCTGGCGACAACCCCCTCACGGCCGGGGGTGGCGGACCCGTCGGAGATGCGCCCGCCCCACCCGAGACGTCCACCGCCTGGAAGCAGGTCGGAGCCGTCGACATCGCCGCCGGGCTGACCGCGACCGTCGCCACCGAAGCCAAGTGCTGCAACGACAAGAAGGACGAGGTCGAAGGCAGCCCCGCCCGCTTCTTCCTTGCGCTGGCGTCGCCGGGCTC
The DNA here is from genome assembly GCA_024229515.1 of Pseudomonadota bacterium. Classification (GTDB taxonomy): domain Bacteria; phylum Myxococcota_A; class UBA796; order UBA9615; family UBA9615; genus JAAESI01. The sequence goes on from JAAESI010000300.1 coordinate 34,691, forward strand.
GTCCGAGGGCTACGCGCTCTACCTCGACTCCAAGGGCCACACCGTCTTCGCCGGACAGGAGGAGCCGGGCAAGTACTCCATCGAGCTGTTCCGAAGCGTCGAGCCGGCTGGCCGTTCGGACGGCATCGTCACCCACACCGTCCCCGCTTCGTCCCTGCCCACCGGCCCCCTCCTCATCTGGGCGGGCACCCGCAGCGCATCGACCGTCAACGGCACCGACCTCCCCCTGCGCTCCCCCGACGGGAGCATCCCGACGCTTCGCCTGGACGGCCCCAACGACGTCGTGGTCGAGGAGATCATCACGCCCGAGGGCGAGGACGGCGCACAGCCGCCCGATCCGGAAGGCCGGCCGCCTGAGGGCGATCTGCCGCCGGATCCCGAAGGCCGTCCGCCCGAAGGCAAGCTGCCGCCGGATCCCGAGGGACGCCCGCCCGAGGGTGAGCCGCCGGTCGACGCCATCGAGCCTGAGGACAAGTCCGTCGATCCGCCGGCGCCCGAAGGCAACGACCTTCCGACCGACGACGAGCCCGAGTCCGAGTAGCCCTACTTCGGCGGCTCCGCTGCGCCCTGTTGAGCCCTGGCAGCCGTCAATCGTGCCGCCACGGGAATGGGAATGCCGTCAGCTCCAGATCGTCGGCGATGCCTTCGAGGTGGCCGTGCCAGGACCACCGGAGGGCGCTGCTCCTGGCGTGTCCCACCCCAGGTTCGTGCTGCACGATGAAGTCCACGAGGTGGGGAAACGCATCCCTGGCGCCCGGGAGATCGGACTTCATCAGCTCGAAGAACTCCCCCCGTCGAGTCAGGCACGCCTCCAGCGCAGGGCAGCTCCGGTTGAGCAGGAAAGGCGCCTCGTCCGACAGCAGCCAGATCGAACCGCTTTCCGTGCCCAGGACCAACGGAAGACCCGGCGCCTTCAAGCCGGCCACGCGCATCCACGAGCGGAGGTGGCCGATGGTCAGGACGGGCTCGTCGAGGTCCGGGACGCGGGCCGGGCCGGCGGCCTCTTCCAAAGCCGAGAAGTCGACGAACAACTCTCGGGTGGATCCCAGGTCGACGAGCCGGATGGTTTCGGGGAGCCCGTGCTCGTGAAGCCCGGCCAGGGCGGCCGTGCGCGGTAGGGAAGGTGGCAGTAAGACACGACGCATCGATACACCCCCGACCGCCACCCGGTTTCAGGACTTCAGCTGATCGGGTCACTGGCGAAGAGGTCCACGATCGTGCGGGGTTGAGTCGCGGCCTCCAAAGGTCCGCTCGCAGAATACCCTTCGTCGTAGAACACCATCGCCTGGGCGGGAGGCACAAGCCGGCGCAGCCACACGGCCATGGCGGCGCAGTCCCTGATGTCGCCGTCGAGGACCACCGTGTGCCCATCTCGGGCCAGTCCGCCGATGAGCACTCCGTGTGCGGTCGAGGAACTCCAGCGCAGCACGTGGCCCTCGGTTGCCACCGAACGGTCATCGAGTTCGCAGCCTGGTTAGGCGCTCCTGAGCTTGAGGCTCAGTCGGCCGATGTCGCAGGAGAACGAGGTCGGCGTTGGGGGTGAGACGAAGAGCTTCATGGATTCCCCTGCTCAGGATCGGGGTTGGAGCGAATGGCGCGTCACCTCTCGTTCCCAACCCCGAGAGCGAAGGTCGCTGAATCAGGGGATCGTCACCGCCACCGGGCACCCAGCCCTCGGGCGGTCGTACCGTCTTCTCAAGGGCATTCGCGATGGCATCGAGGGTGGCTTTGACCCGCCCTACGGTTTCGTTGGACACCCGTTTGGGGGCGGTCCCCCCGTAGGATCGGGTGACGATGAGCGACAAGATCGAGAAGAAGCAGGAGCAGCCGTTGAAGGCGGTGCCAGAGGGCCGTCCGAACCGCGTCGGC
>JAAESI010000301.1 GCA_024229515.1 Pseudomonadota bacterium
ATCGGTTCAAACAGATCGTCGGCGCCCGCTTGCGCTCACGGTCCGAAGAAGGGCAGAGGAGGGAAGCGATGATCGGTATGAACATCCTCAATCGCATGACCGAGCTCGGGATGCCGGAATCGCACGCTGTCCGAAGCTGAACCTCCGAGAGAGCCGCTCAGTGGCCCGATCCGGCCTCGCTCGGAGCCGTGCAACAACGCCCAACGGCGCGGTCATTGGACTGATCACGCCCGAGCGCGACTGAGTAGATCGAGCCGAGCCAGACTCGGTCATGGTAGGAGACCCCCGCCATGATCGAGTCTGCTTCCTCTTCGTCCAACTTCCTGCGCGATCTGATCGAGACCGATCTCGCCGCGGGACGCTACGACCGGGTCGTCACCCGATTCCCCCCTGAGCCCAACGGCTACCTCCACATCGGCCACGCCAAGGCGATCTGCGCCAACTTCGGCCTCGCCGCGCAGTTCGGCGGCGTCTGCACCTTGCGGATGGACGACACGAATCCGACCAAAGAAGACATCGAGTACGTCGAGTCCATCCAGGACGACATCCGGTGGCTCGGCTTCGACTGGGGCGAGCACTTCTTCCACGCCGCCGACTACTTCGAGCAGCTCTACCGATACGCCCGCGAGCTCATCAGCAAGGATCTGGCGTACGTCTGCAGCCAAACCAACGAGGAAATGCGTCGGGACCGCGGCACCGTGATAGAGGCTGGGACCGCCTCCCCCGACCGCGACCGGCCGACCGCCGAGAGCCTCGATCTGTTCGCGCGCATGCGAGCGGGTGAGTTCGCCGATGGGGAGCTGACGCTACGAGCGAAGATCGACATGGCGGCGTCCAACATGAAGCTGCGCGACCCGCCGATGTACCGCATTCGGCACGCGACCCATCACCGCACCGGCGACGACTGGCCGATCTACCCGATCTACGACTTCGCCCACGGGCTGTCGGACTCGGTCGAGGGGATCACGCACAGCTTCTGCACCCTCGAGTTCCAGAACAACCGCGCGCTGTACGACTGGTACATCGAGAACACCTCGACTCTGCGGCCCCGGCCCTACCAGTACGAGTTCGCCCGGCTGGTGCTCAGCTGGACGCTGACGAGCAAGCGCAAGCTGCTGCAGCTCGTGACCGAGGACCACGTGCAGGGGTGGGACGACCCGCGCATGCCGACGATCTCGGGCCTGCGCCGTCGGGGCGTGCCGCCCGCCGCGATCCGCAACTTCTGCGACCGCATCGGCGTCAGCAAGACCAACAGCATCATCGAGATGGAGGTCTTCGAGGAGGAGATCCGGGCCGAGCTGAACCGCACCGCGCCCCGCCGCATGGTCGTCCGCGACCCCGTCCGCCTCGTCCTCGTCGACTGGCCGGAGGGGACCGTCGACCCGCTCGAGCTCGCCAACCACCCCTCGGCCGATCTCGGCACCCGCACGGTCCCGCTGGCGGGGCAGGTGTTCGTCGAGCGGAGCGACTTCAGCGACGACCCGCCCAAGGGCTGGAAGCGGCTGTCCGTCGGCGTCGAAGTGCGCCTTCGGGGCGCCTACCTCGTGACGGTGAACGAGGTCCTGCGCGACGAGGACGGCCGCATCCTGGAGCTGCACGCGACGCACGATCACGCCTCCCGCGGGGGGGACGCCCCGGACGGTCGAAAGGTCCGCGGCACGATCCACTGGGTGCCCACGGAGCCGTCCGTGACGATGAACCTCCGCATGGTCGACCGGCTGTTCGCGGTGGCGAACCCCGGCGAAGGTGACGCCGACTTCCTGGACGAGTTGAACCCCGCCTCGATGCCGATCACCGAAGCGGTCGGGGAGGGCGCCCTGCGGGATGCCGCTCCCGGGGACGCGTTCCAGTTCGAGCGCATCGGCTACTTCGCGGTCGACGCCGACTCCACCGCCGAGGCCCTTGTGTTCAACCGCGCCGTCTCCTTGCGCGACACCTGGGCGAAGGCGTCGACGGCGCCGACGAAGGGGAAGTCCAAGGCCAGGTCCGCTCCGGTGGTGGCCGCCGCGACCCCGTCCGCCGAGGAGCTGGCGGCGTTGGCGGCGTGGACCGAGGTGGGCGTGTCGGTGGAGACCGCCCGCATGCTCAAGGCCGATGCCGCGTTGGACACCCTCGCCTGGGACGCCGTGCTGGCGGGGGCGGAAGCCAAGGACGCCGCCAACCTCGTGGGCAACGAGCTGGTCCGCGCCCTCGACGGACGCGGCACCGACGCCCTTCCTTTCGGCGGCGACGCGATCGCGTCGCTGGCGTCGCTGTCGGCCGACGGCACGCTGAACCAGCGGGGCCTCCGAGCGGTGCTCGCGGAACTCGTCATGAGCGGGGGCGCGCCCGGCGAAATCGTCGAGCGGCTCAGCCTCGTGCAGCTTAGCAGTGATGCACTCACGCCCGTGATTACGGCCGTATTGGCGGACCACCCCGAGGAGGCCGCGCGCCTCGCCGGGGGCGAGACCAAGTTGATCGGCTTCCTCCTCGGTCAGGTCATGCGTCGCACGGGGGGCAAAGCCGATCCGAAGGCGGCGCGCGCGTTGCTGATGCAGTCCGTAGCTGGAACCAGGCCATCAACAGCAGGGAAAGCAGGACCGTGAGTCGGGCGCTCAGAGCGCCCAGGACACCGCCCCGTTGTTCACGATGGCGTGAAGCTCCCCGGTCGTGCTTTGAACCCGGAGCTTGAGGCCCGGGTTGTCGTAGTCCTCGACCGCCTCGGTCCAAAGCGCCGCCAGGGCCGGCTCGAGCCCGACCTGACCGCGCGCGAGCCAGTCGTCGTCCACGCGGAAGGCTCTCTGGCGCAGCGACACAGTTCCATGCCCGCGTTATCGGTAGGCGATGGCCCTAGCTTGAGAGAACAGCGAGCGCGGAGTCCACCTCGTCGGCTTCGGGGGTACCGTCCGAGAGCCTCGATCGAAGCGTGAGTAGGACCTCCCTCGCACGCTCACGCTCGCCGAAGTGGTTGGCCAGGACCAGCGCCAACTGCCTCAGCGCTTCGGCGTGATCGGGCACGGTCGCGACGGCATCCTCCAACGCCTGGCGGGCGCCGGTGGCGTCTCCCCGGGTGCGTCGCACGATGCCGACGTTGACCAGGCGCTCGGCCCGAAGAAGCTGGGGGTCGGTGATCATCTCCGCGTTCAGGGGACCCATGCCTCCGCGGCAGTCGGCGAGGGCCTCCTGAACGTGCGCCAGGAGCGCCCGCGGGGGGGCCGGCCGACAGAACACGAGGGGCTCCGCGAAGCCTTCGCTCCAGGTCCCGTGCAGGTCCGGCGTCGCCTCCTCACGGTGGTCGCGAACCCACCGTCCAAGCGGGGAGCTGGCGTATACCCGGCCCCCGGTTGCGTAGGCGAGTCCGAGGCCCTCGGGGAGCTCGCCGTCGAGGCGTTTGGTGGCCGTGAGTGCAGAACTCACGGTCTCCCAGGTCTCGTCGGGGTGGGCTCCGAAGAGCACGGTGCCGCCGACCGTCGCGTACCCCCGCCGTCGGTACAGCGCGACGAGGTTCTCGATGTGGGACAGGTTGGTGGGGCCGGCGCCGGCGCGGAGCAGGCCGTCGTCCAGGTGTCCGAACTCGTACGACAGCGCGGTCGGGTCGACGCCCGCCGCTTCGAAGGCGTCCAACAGCTCGTCGGTGACCGGCGCCGGCTGCAGGAAGCCGCGCACCTCGACGCGCAGACCCCGCTCCACCAGACCTTCCAGGAGCTCCCGAATCGAGTCGGTCTCCGGCACGTTGATCTCGGACGCCGTGAGCCAGAACCGGTCGAGCCCGGCCTGCTCGTGCAGCGCCGTGATCTCATCCAGCGTCGCCTTCACCCCGATGGCGCGGGCCCGCTTGCCGAGGAAGCTCGCCTCCACGCAGAAGTGGCAGCGCCGGTTGCAGCCGACCGAGAACGCCACCGGAGCCCACCCCCCGCGCTGTTTGAGCAGGGAGACGTACTCGGGCATCCACGGCCCCATGCCGGGCATCGGCTGAAACACGTCCGCGGCGGCCGCGACGGCGGTGACGGACGGCTCGGTGCCCCGGGACTCGGGGTCGGCGTGATCGACGATGCGGACGTCGTCGGGGAGCGCGTCGGGGAAGGTCGTCCCTCCCGCCAGGGCTTTGCCCAACCACCACGCGATGTCGTCGGCGGGGCCGACCACGCCGAACCGGGCGCCGAGCGCGCCGAGGACCCCGCGGGGACACGCCGACATCGCCGGTCCGCCCAGCAGAACGGGGATGCCGCGCCGCTGAACCGCGTCCACCAGGGGGCGGATCGCGGGGAGGTAGGGCTGGGTGTCGATCGGGCCGTCACCCTCGGCCGAGCGCACCACCAGCGCGTCGTCGACGTTGCGCACGCTGAAGCCGACGAGGGTCGGGCCGAACGACTCCACGGCCTTCTCCAGCTCCGCGAGGGGATCGAGCTCCAGCCACGGCGCCGTGATCGCGGTGGCGCAGCCGGCCCCGTGGAAGATCGCCCGAATGCGCTGAGCCCCCAGCGGCGCCGTGGGCGTCGCGGTGATGGCGGGGTTGGCGTAGACGATCAGTACGCGGGGGACGTCGTTCACTCAGCCCTCCAACGCGCGCCAGTGGCGGGTCGCCATGGTGCGGGCCTGCTCGGCTCGGGCGTCTTCCCCCGCTTCCCCCGCTTCCCGGGCGATGCGGGCCGCGAGATCGAGGCAGCGGGCGGTGTCCACGTCCACGCGGGAGGCGCCTCCCTGGAACCCCTGCACGTCCACCATGCGCCGGTCGTAGGCGGGCCAGTCGCCCAGCCCCGCGTCGCAGGCGAGCAGGATCGGTTGGAGCACCGCGGCGAGGCTCCCGCGCCCCTTGCCCTGCACCTCCTGGAGGGCTTCGGTGAGCACCCCGCGAGCGTCGGTCCAGTGCGCTCGCTCGACCCCCAGCAGGCCCAGGTTGATGCGCGGACTGACCGCCAACGTCGAGCCCGTCTCTTCGTACAGCTCCACCGATCGGAGGTAGCAGCGCTCGACGTCGTCGAGGCGTCCGCGGCGGCGGGCGAGCTCGCCCTTCAGGTTCCAGGTGGGAGCCAGCGCGCTGGGGCTCCCCAACGGCTCGCGGAGGGCGAGGGCGCGGTCGCACATGGTCTCGGCCTCGTCCAGGGAGCCCTGCATCATCCGGCAGGTGGCGAGGTCCTTGAGCATGGCCGCCCGCTCCTCCAGGCGGCCGGTGCGGCGGAGCATATCGAGTGCCTTCTGCAGCCCGGAGCTCGCCTCCTCCAGCTTCCCCTGCTCCATCTGGGTGCCCGCGATCCCGCCGAGGGTGAGGGCGAGCCGTCCCGTGAGGACCAGCTCCTCCCAGATCGGAACGGCGGCGAGGAACGCGTCGCGGCAGCCGGCGTAGTCGCCGCGTTCCCGGAGGGTGTAGGCCAGCTCCATCCACGCCGCGCCCACGCCGCGGGGGCTTCGCACCGCGCCAAACCGGGACAGGGCGCTCCGCTGCGTGGCCTCCGCCTCGTCCAGGCGTCCGTGCTCCCGCTCCCGCACCGCGAGGATGATCTCGCACCACGCCAGGACCTCGTGCCAGGTGTGCTCGCGGGCCCGACTCTGCAGCGCTTCGGTGCGCGCGAACGCCTCGATCCGTCCGCCGGTGCGGAGGGCGAGCTCGGCGCGGAGCACCTCGCCGAGGGCCCGCCGGGGGTGCTCTTGGGGCACGCCGAGGCTGTCCAGCGCCTTGTCCCGACTCTCCACCAGCTCCTTGGCCCGGCCCAAGTCGCCGTTCTCGCGGGCCTCGATGGCGGCTTCCAGGAGGATGCGCTCGGCCTCGTCGGAGCGGCCCGCGAGCACGAGCAGGTGGCCGCGTCGGGAGCCGTCGTGGGCCCGTTGGCTGGAGGCGAGGGCGTCGGCGCAGGCCAGGGCGAGCTCGGGTCGCCGGCCGGCTTCTTCACTCCGTCGTTCGATCGACTCACGGGCGAGGGGGTGGGCGAACCGCCATCCGCCGGGGGTCCAGGTGAGGAAGCCGCTGTCGGCGAGCCGGCCCTCCAGGGTCGGGGCCGGGATCGCGTCGACCCGCCCGCAGGCGTCCAGCCACTCGGAACGATCGATCGTGCGTCCCAGCAGCGACGCGATCTCCAGCGGCCGGGGGTCGTCGCCGTCGATCCCGCGCAGCCGCTCCATCCACAGCGCGTGCAGTGAGTCGGGAAGCGGCTGCCCCGCCCCGCCCCGGGCGACGAAGCCGTCGGGGGTGGCGACGAGGCGGTCGCGCGCGGCGAGGTCGGACAGCAGCTGGCAGGCGAACAGCGGGTTGCCGTCGGCGGACTCGACGAGCTGGGACGACAAGCTGGGGTGCAGGTGCAGCAGCCCTTCCACGATGCGGCGCACGTCCCGCGGCTCCAGGCCTCCGAGGTTGCGCGCGGGCAGCTCCGAGAGCACCGCCGGTCGGGGGCTCGGCACGCTCCGGCCGGTGATGATCGCCGCGACCCCCGGGGTCTCCGCGAGGAGCAGCCGCTCCACCACGGCGAGGGCGTCTTCGGCGCCGGCGTGGATGTCCTCGACCACCAGCAGCAGGGGCCGCTGCCGGGCCTCGGCGGTCAGCCAGGCGGCGGCCGCGGCGGCTCGATCCGCGGGCCGTCCGGCGTCCGTGGTGCCTTGAAGGTTGAGTGCATCGACGGCCGCGTCGGCCAGCCAACTCCTTGACTCGCCGAGGGATTCGAGCCGCGCCGCGACCTTCGCGCGGGCTTCCAAACGCTCCAACCCGGCCGCCCCCGCAAGCTCCGCGAGGGCCGGGCCGAAGCCGTTGCGCACGCTTCCCCGGGAGTGGCGGGCGTACAGGGTGTGGGCGAAGCCGCGCTCGTCGGCCTCCTCCGCCAGCCAGCTCGCGAGCCGGGTCTTGCCCGAGCCCGCCGGTCCCAGGAGAACGAGGCCGGTGGCGGCTCCCTCGGTGGCGGCGCGGAGCACCCGCCACATCGCGTCCCGTTCGGCGGACCGTCCGACCAGCGGGGGACGGCGCAGACGGAGCAGACCGCGTCCGGCGCCCTTGAGCGGATCCGGAAGGGGAGTGCGCTGAAGGGTGCGCCAGTCGCGGGGCATCATGCGCCGCCGGGGGCCGGTGCCTTCGCCGTGATCCGAACCAAGCTCCCGGAGGGCGTCGGCCGCGTCGGCGGCGTGGTGGGGGCGATCCTCGGGCCGCACCTGGATCAGCGCGCGGAGCCAGTCTCCGAAGCCGGGAGGGCAGGGCTGGGCGGGGACGAAGGGAGGCAGGCCTCCCGCCTCGTGCCGGCGGATCAGCGTCGACCGCTCGCCGAGGCCGTGGGGCGGGGTTCCGACGGCCGCCGCCCACGCGGTGCAGCCCAGCGCGTACAGGTCGGCGCGGGGCCCCACGGGGGCGTCCCGGTACTGCTCGGGGGCGCCGTAGGCGGGGCTCCCCCAGGAGGGGCCGGCGCCGTCCGGGTCGCGCTGCAGGGCCGCGATGCCGAAGTCGACGAGCTTTGCGCCGGGGCGGAGGTCGTCCCGTCCTGCGAGCAGCACGTTCGCCGGCTTCACGTCCTTGTGGATGACGCCGCGCGCGTGAGCGTGGGCGAGCCCGTCGAGGATCTGCAGCAGGAGGACCCGGAACTCCTCGAAGGGCAGCTGTCCGAGTTGGTCGTTGAGGCTCCCCCCGGTGCAGCGCTCCATCGCCAGCCAGGGCTCGCCTTCGACGAGCCGGTCCTGGGACGCGAACGCGGCCGCCGGCGGCACGACTCCCTGGTCGAGGACCTGGACGATGGCGGGGTGCTCGAGGGCGGCGACAGCCCGCACCTCGCGTTCGAACAGCGACTGCACGCCGTGGCCCCACTCGGCGGCGGCTCGGCGCACGGTCTTGATGGCCACGGGCGCGTTGCTGTCGCGGTGGATCCCGCCCCACACCAGCCCCATGCCGCCTTCCCCAATGGGGTCGTGGAGCGTGAACGGACCCAATGGGATCGGGAGACTCACCGCGCCGATCATGCCCGCGTCGAGGTAGCCTCGCCTCCATGCGTACCCGATTCGGCCTGCTTCTGACCGCCCTCCTCCTCGTCCCCACGGCTGCTTCTGCCCAGGACGCCCCCGTTGACGCCAAGACCGTGCTCGGCACGGAAGCGACCGCGCTCCACGGCGTGGCCTTCCGCCCGGGACTCAACGTCGTCTACGGCGCGGACGCCGCCGCCGGCACCGTCTACCGCTGGGACGCTCTGCTGGATGCCGCCGATCTCAGCAGCACCGCCAGCAGCTTCTCCTTCGGCGCCTCCGGCGACGTGCAGGGGCTCGCCTGGGACTCTGTCCGGCACCAGTTGTACGTGCTCCAGGGCGCCGACCTGGTCGTCTACGACGCCAGCGGCGTGGTGATGGAGCAGTTTCAGCCGTTCGACGGCGACGCCCTCTCGGACGTGACCGTCGACGCGAACGGATCCGTCTACGTGGCCGACACCACTGGCGCGGTGCGGGTGTTCGACCGAACCGACGCCGCTTCCGCCGGGCTCGAGCGCTTCAAGGTGCTCACCGCCGGCTCGATGCTGCACTTCCACGGGCTCGATCTGGACCCGCTGCTGGACCGCCTCTGGGGCACCGAGTCCGAAGGCACCCTGCTGCGCCGCTACGACGGCGCGATGCAGGCCCTGGACGGCGCCACGCTCTCGCCGGCCGTGAACATCGCTCCGGCGAACGGCCGCACCGATCTGCAGGGGCTGGCCTTCGACGAGGTCTCGCGGCTGATGTACATCGCCACCCACGGGCAGTACATCCAGGTGTACGACGCCGAGGGCGTCTTCATCGAGGAGTTCTCCGTTCCCCTCTACACCCGCGGCGTCGCGGCCCACGACAACCTGATCTGGACGATGCAGGACGACCGCATCGTCACGCGCTGGGAGCGCACGGGGCTGGGCTCGTACAACAACCTCGGCACCTTCACGGTCACCAACCCGACCAGCGGCAGCGCGCCGACGATCGACTACGACCCCCACCGCGACCTGCTCTGGGCCAACTACTGGGCCGGGGAGGGCTGGGCCGTCTACGACGCCACCAGCGGCACCCTGCTGGACAGCTACTCCGCCATCGCCACCGGCGAAGGCGTCGGGCACAGCGCCGGGTTCGGCGCGGGCCTCGTGCTCGAGGGCACCGAGACCATGCCGACGGACCGGATGAAGTTCTTCAAGCCGACGTCGGGTTCGACGTGGACCGAGACCGCCGAGTGGGACCTCCCCGGGGCCTGGGCCGCGCCCTCGATCGCGTACGACGCCGACCGCGACTACGTGTGGGCCACGCACTTCAACGGCGGCTCCCCCGACGACCTCTACGGCCTCGACCCCTCCAGCGGCGCGGTGATCCAGCAGAGCCCGGTCGACGCCGGCGCCTGGGGACACGGCCTGGACTACGCCGACGGCCAGCTCATCCTCGCCACGGAGACGCTGGCCGTGGACGGCGCGCGCATCTTCGACTTCGAGACCGACAGCGACGGCGACGGCTGGGCCGACTCCGCCGACAACTGCCCCAACGACGCCAACTTCGACCAGGCCAACTTCGACGGCGACTCCGAGGGCGACGTCTGCGACGCCGACGACGACAACGATCTGGATCCGGACGTCACCGACTGCGCGGACTTCGACGACACGATCTTCACCGGCGCGACGGAGCTGTGCGACACCATCGACAGCGACTGCGACGGCTCCCTGGTGGATGAGTTCGACGACTTCGACGGCGACCTCGACCCCGACTGCACCGATCCCGACGACGACAACGACCTGGATCTGGACGACGACGACTGCGACGACTTCGACGCCTCGATCTACACGGACGCCCCCGAGCTGTGCGACGCCATCGACAGCGACTGCGACGGCAGCCTGGTGGACGAGTTCGCCAACTTCGACGGCGACGACGAGCCCGACTGCATCGACGACGACGACGACAACGACGGCTTCGACAGCAGCCTGGACTGCAACGACTTCGACGCCGCGATCTACCCCACCGCCCCCGAGCTCTGCGACGGCATCGACAGCGACTGCGACGGCTCCCTGGTGGACGAGTTCGACGACTTCGACGGCGACGACGAGCCCGACTGCACCGACACCGACGACGACAACGACGGCCTGTCGGACGACGACGAGGCGACCGCCGGCTCGGACCCGCTGAACCCGGACAGCGACGGCGACGGCATCGGCGACGCCATCGAGGTCGGCGACCCCACCGACCCGACGGACACGGACGACGACGGCCTCGCTGATTTCGAGGACGACGACGACGACGGCGACGGTATCCTCACCTCCGATGAGGGCGTCTTCGACCCCGACGGCGACACGATCCCCAACTACCTCGATGAGGACAGCGACGGCGACGGCTTCGAGGACGGCTACGAGGGCGACGGCGACGCCGACAGCGACGGCACGCCCAACTACCTCGACACGGACGCCGACGGCGAGAACGACAGCGACGACATCGACGGCGACGGCGACGCGGACCTGGACGGCATCCCCGACTTCCTCGACATCGACGACACCGACGGCCCCGACGCGGATCCGGACGGCGACGGCCTCAGCAACGCCGAGGAGGCGGTGCTCGGCACGGACCCGCAGGACGCCGACAGCGACGGTGACGGGCTGGACGACGGCGCCGAGGTGGGCGCCGACCTCGCCAACCCGGTCGACAGCGACGGCGACACCACCATCGACGCCCTCGACCCGGACGACGACGGCGACGGCATCGGCACGCTCGACGAGAACACGGTCGACGCCGACCTGGACGGCGAGCCCGACGCGGACGCGGACGAGGACGGCACCGACAACTACCTCGACGACGACAGCGACGACGACGGCCTCACCGACCTGGACGAGGGCGACGGCGACTTCGATGAGGACGGCATCCCCAACTACGTCGACACCGACGCGGACGGCGACGGCATCGACGACATCGACGAAGGCGACGTCGACACCGACGGCGACGGCGCCATCGACGCCTACGACCTCGACAGCGACGGCGACGGCTTCACCGACGAGGAGGAGGGCGGCGGCGACCTGGACGGGGACGGCATCCCCAACTTCCAGGATCTGGACGTGGACGGCGACGGCATCGACGACGCCATCGAAGGCGACGGCGACCTGGACAGCGACGGCATCCCCAACTGGCTCGATCCCGACGACGCGGACGGCCCCGACGCCGATCCCGACGGCGACGGCCTCAGCAACATCGAGGAGAGCGACTACGGCACCGATGCCTACGACGCCGACTCCGATGACGACGGCCTCGAGGACGGCGAGGAGGTCTTCGAGACGGAGACCGACCCGACCGATCCCGACAGCGACGGCGACGGCCTCGACGACGGCACCGAGGTGCTGGACGAGGGCACCGATCCGAACAACCCGGACACCGACGGAGACGGCCTCACGGACGGCGACGAGGTGGACGTGCACGAGACCAACCCGCTGTCTCCGGACACCGACGAGGACGGCATGGACGACGGCACGGAGGTCGAGGTGGGCGCGGATCCGCACGACCAGGACACCGACGGCGACGGCATCCTCGACGGCCCCGACGGTCTCGGCGATGACGACGAGGACGGCATCATCAACGTGCTCGACCCGACCGACGACAGCGGCACCACCAACGACGACGACGACGACATCGTCCTGGACGATGACGACATCGTGACCGGCGGAGCGGGCCCGGACTGCGGCTGCGCGGGCTCGTCGATCGCGGCCGAGGCGCCTGCTTCGGCGGGCTGGCTGGGGCTGACGCTGCTGGCTGGGCTGCTGGTCCGGCGCCGCCGCGACTGAGGGTTCCCGAGGCGCCGCAACATCGCCTCAACCGGTTCTCAGGCGAAGATCCACCGCGCCCCCATCGTGACGCCACGGTGAGGGCGCAAGGTGCTGCCGTTCCGTTCCGCGTCATCACCCTCGCCCGGTCCGCGCTATGCATCCTCGCCTCCGCCTCGCAGCGTTTCTGCTCGTGTTCCCCCTGCTCCTCGCCAACGAGGAGTGCGACCAGTCGGTCGAAGAGCCGCCCGTGGCGGACGACGACGACGGCGGGGAGTTCCCCGATCCCGGCGACGGCTCCGGCACCGAGCTGACCGAACTCGCGGGCGAGTGCGCCCCGGTCGACTTCCTGATGTGCGGTGTGCCCGTCAGCGGCGACACGGCCGACTGGAACGCCGGCGCCACGGACCTCATCGACGGCTACCCGGTCGCGGTCGGCAATTACGACGGCCCCGAGATCGCCTACGCCTTCCGCCCCACGGCGACGGAGACGGTGACGTTCCGGTTCATCGATCCCAACCCCACCGAGCTCAACCACGACGTGTTCGTGCTGGAGGCCGGCGACGGCACCTGCCAGTCGGCCAACGCGGTCGCGCGCGGCTTCAACGACGTCAGCTTCGAGGTCGAGGCGGGCGCCACCTACTTCGTCGTCGTGGACGGCTTCGACGGCGCCGCGGGGGCGTTCGAGGGCGAGCTGGAGTGCACCGGCAGCACGGACGGCGGAGACATCGACCCGGTCGAGGGCGCCTCGGCGGAGGTCATCTTCAGCCCCCAGCCCTACGCCGACAGCCACCTCGCGCGGACGGCCGAGCTCATCGACGCGGCGGCGACGTCCATCGATGTGGCGATGTACAGCTTCCGGGACAACAACATCCAGGACGCCCTCGGGCGGGCGGTCGAGCGCGGCGTGAGCGTGCGGGCCATCCTCGAGAGCGGCGGAGAGGACAAGAACGACCCCGAGGGGACGCGTTCGGGCCAGCTTGAGGAGCTCGGCATCGAGGTCCGCTACGTGAACAAGATCATGCACCACAAGTTCGCCCTCATCGACGGGCCGCGGACCGACGTGGCGGCTGCCGCGGACGCGACGCTCATCACCGGCAGCGCCAACTGGAGCTACTCGGCGGGCACGCGGTACGACGAGAACACGGCGATTCTCCGGGGCGATGAGAAGACCATCCTGGCGTTCCAGCAGGAGTACGACCACCTGTGGGAGCACGGCCGGCTGATCGAGTGGCGGGACGAGATTCCGGCGGTCGAGACGGCCCCCATCGGGGACGACGTCATCGCGTCGGCGCCGGGCAGCGAGTCGGTGTTCACCTCCGCCAACATGACGACGTACACGAGCAGCCACGGACCGACGTTCCGCACCACCAGCGGCTCGGGGGAGGCGCGGGACGCGCTCGCCGACTTCATCTTGTCGGCCGAGGACTCCGTCTGGATCGCCAGCGGCCACCTGCGCAGCCGGCAGATCACGGACGCGCTCCTGGACGCGGTCGAGGCCAACCCGGGGCTCCAGGTGAAGGTCTACCTGGACGGTCAGGAGTACGTCAGCGACGGCTACTTCGAGGACGAGACGGAGTCGTACGAGGCCTGCGTGGCCGCGGCGACGACGACGACCCAGTCGAACAAGTGCGAGGACAAGGGGCTGCACTTCGGGTGGGCGCTGGCCGACGCCGACATCACGCTTCGCTACAAGTACTACTCGTACCGCTGGCACTACAGCTACGCGATTCAGATGCACCACAAGTACGTCATCGTGGATGGCGAGCGGGTGGCGTCGGGCTCGTACAACTTCAGCAACAACGCCGAGCACGACACGATGGAGAACCTCGTGTTCCTCGACGGTACGGTCTACCCGGAGCTGGTGGATGACTTCATCGCCAACTTCGACTCCATCTGGGCCACGGGCACGGGCCCGGAGCTGGACCAGCTGATGGCGCAGGTGACTTCGGGCGAGGACTTCCCCATCGTGTTCGACTCGATGGCGCTGACGCACGCGCAGGTGACGGGGCTGAAGGACGCCATCAAGGCGAACTGCCCGGACATCAACAGCGACGAGTACAAGTCGAGCCCGCAGTCGCACCACACCTGCGAGCTGTAGGCTCGGGCCCATGGCCCACGGCGCTGCCGACCTCCACTTCCATTCGACGCGCAGCGACGGAGCCTTCGAGCCCGCGGAGCTGATGGCGATCGCGGCGGAGCGTGGGTTGGAGCTGGTGTCGCTGACCGACCACGACACCTTCGCGGGGGTCGGCGAAGCGAACGAGGCGGCGACGAAGCTGGGCGTGCGGCTGGTCCAGGGGATCGAGATCTCGACCCACTACAAGGGCGCGGGCCTGCACCTGCTGGCCTACTGGGACGGCTTCGGCACGCAGTCGGCGGACTTCGACGCGTTCCTCGAGGCGCGGCTGGAGGGCCGGCGGGTGAGGCTGCAGCGGATGGCCGATGCGCTCGCCAAGCTCGGGGTCACGCTGGACGTCGACGAGGTGTTGCGCACGGCCAACGGAGCCGTCACGCGATCCCACATCGCCAAGCAGCTGGTCGCCCAGGGCGCCGCGCGCACGATCCAGGAGGTGTTCGACCGCTGGATCGGTTCGGCCGGCCCCGCGTACGTGGCGTCGGAGCAGCTGCCGGTGGAGCAGATGCTGGCCCGGGTGCGCAGCGAAGGCGGGCTTCCCGTGGTGGCTCACCCGGGGTCGCAGAAGCTCACCCACGAGGACCTCCGTACCCTGCGGGATGCCGGTCTCGGCGGCGTGGAGATCCACCACCCCAGCCACCCGCGATCGACCCGGCGGCGCTACCGCCGTTCGTGCCGAGAGCTCGGGCTGGTGCCTACCGGCGGGAGTGATTGGCACGGTCGCCACGGCTCGAGCCTGCTCGGGCGGGGCCACGGCCTCTCGCTGGAGGCGCGGCACGCGTTCGAAGAAGCCCTCGCGTCGGCGAGCTAGCCTGGCCGAAGCGCCTGCCTATCCAGGCGCAACGCGGACCCTGGCGGCGAGGGTGCCCGAAGCGCCTGCCTACCCAGGCGTAACGGGGACCCTGGCGGCGAGGGCGGCCGAAGCGCGCGGCTACCCAGGCGTAACGGGGACCCTGGCGGCGAGGGCCTCCGAAGCGCCTGCCCTAGTACGGATTCGACCGCGTCGTCGCCGGACTCCGAACGGTCGCCATGCCGGTGGCCTTGTCCATCAGCCGCATCGCCTGGTTCCGGTACCCGTTGGGGTCGTACTTCAGCGCGCTTCCGGCCAGGTCCGCGGGGTCGCTCAGCGTCCACCCGGGCACGTACCGTGAGCCGCGCAGGAGCATCCCCCAGCCCGCGATGGCGGCGCTGAAGCGGAAGTCGTCCGACGTGCGCGAGAGCCTCACGTCGCGGTCCGCCACTGTCCAACTGGACTCCGTCGAACGGCGTCCGTCGGGCTTCTTGTAGCGGACCTTCACGAACATCAGTTCGTCGCTGCCGCTGCTCACCCGGCTCGGCTCCTTGTCCTGCTGGTACCGCAGGTTGATGTCGTCGGGGATGCCGCCGCCCACCGGGATGACCTCGTACAGAGCGGTCACGCTGTGGCCCGCCCCGACCTCGCCGGCGTCCTTGGTGTCGTCCGTGAAGTCACGGTGCGCCAGCTTCCGGTTGGCGTAGCCGATCAGCCGGTAGCCCTCGACCGTCGCGGGGTTGAACTCGACCTGGATCTTCACGTCCTTGGCCACCGTCACCAGCGTGGAGCCGGCCTCTTCGACCAGCACCTTGTGGGCCTCCGCGGGGCTGTCGATGTAGGCGTAGTTGCCGTTCCCGTGGTCCGCGATGGACTCCATCTTGCTGTCCTTGAGGTTGCCCGTGCCGAAGCCCAGCACCGTGAGGAACACGCCCGACTCACGCTCCCGCTCGATGAGTTCGGTCAGCGCCGCGTCCGACGAGGTGCCGACGTTGAAGTCGCCGTCGGTCGCCAGGAGCACGCGGTTCACGCCCTGGGTTCGGAAGTTGCGTCGGGCCAGGTCGTAGGCCAGCTGGATGCCCGCGGCTCCCGCCGTCGAGCCGCCCGCGGACAGCCGGTCCAGCGCGCCGATGATCGTGGAGTGCTCGTTCCCCGGCGTCGGCGGCAGCACTACCCCCGCGGCTCCGGCGTAGACCACGATCGAGACCCGGTCCTCCTCCCGCAGCTGCGGGACCATCATCGTCAGCCCCCGCTTCAGCAGCGGCAGCTTGTCCTGGCTGTTCATCGACCCCGACACGTCCAGCAGGAACACCAGGTTCCGCGGCGGGATGTCGTCCGCCGGGATGTCCGCGGCCTGCAGCCCCACGTGGACCAGCTTGTGCTCCGGCGCCCACGGCGCGGGACCGACCTCGGTGGTGACGCTGAACGGAACGTCCGCGTTCAACTTCGGTGCGGGGTACTCGTACGAGAAGTAGTTGAGCATCTCCTCGACCCGGACCGAGTCCATCGGCGGCAGCCGGCCGTCCTCGAGGAAGCGACGCACGTTGGCGTAGCTGGCGGTGTCCACGTCGATGGAGAAGGTCGACAGCGGGTCGTCGGCGACGCGGGTCCACTTCTGGTCGATGGTGTGCGCGTACGACTCGCTCTGCGGCTGCTCCGGGGGGGGCGGCGGCACCGACGGCGTGTTCGTCGTGTAGCCCAGCGACCGGAGGCCGTCCTGGTTGTGCGACGACCGCTGCTGCTCGGCCTGCCGCTGCCCGTCGCGGCCGTTGCGATCGAGGCCGCGGTTGTCAGCTCGTTCCCTCGGAGTGCCACCCCAGGGCTGGCCGCCGACCACCGTTCCGTCGACGCCCTCCCCGATGAAGACCTCGCCGGAGTAGACGACCGAGGGCGCCGGCGTTGGCTCGGGCGCATCCGTGTGGGGCCACCGAACCGCCTCGGGCTCGGGCCGAGGCTCGCGCGGCTCCGCGTCGAACGACGGGGTCGCGTCCGCGTACAGGTGCCGCTGCTCCTCCAGCTCCTGCCGGATCTGGTCCCGGATGACCTCGCTGGGGTCCAGGTCGGCCACGGCGTCGCCGGCGTCGGGGGTCGCGGACCGGGGGGTGGGGGGCTCCGGCATCGTGCGCGCCCGGGGGCTGCTGCTGCCCGAGTCGTACAGGTCGAACATCGTGTCCCCAGAGGCCGGTGCGTCAGCCGACGAGTACAGCGCCGCGGGGCTGTCGTAGTCGCCAGAGACCACGAACACGTACGTCCCGCCCATCAGCAGGATCGCCGCGGCGGCCGCAAACATCGCCCGCCTCGGACGTCGCCGCTTCGGCGCGAACGGCTCGCTGCGCAGCGGCGTCTCTGACTTCACGTGGGCGAACACGTCTTCGATGAGGGCCTCGGGCGGCTCTTCGATCGCCAGACCGGGCAGGAGCCGGTCGACCTCGCGGAGCTCTTCGATCAGGGTGCGGTCGTCGGTCATCGGTTCGTCTCCCGCGCGGCGAGGGCTTCGGCCAGGGCGATGCGCCCGCGGCGGAGGCGCGACTTCAGGGTGTTCAGGGGGATGCCGAGGATCTCGGCGGCCTCGTCGTAGGGAAGCTGGTGCACGCCGACCATCAGCACCGCGTCGCGTTGGTCCGCAGGCAGCTCGTCCAACGCGATCTTCAGCGCGTCGACCGTCTGGCGGGCCTCCGCCACGCGCGCCCCGTCGGGCCTCGGATCGACCATGCGGTTGGTGCGTGAATCGTCGGCGTCGGACAACTCACGGCCTCGACGTCGGGTGATCCAGGTGCGCGCGGTGTTGACCGCGATGGTGAACAGCCACGGCTTGAGCGGCCGATCCGGGCGGTACGTTGGCGCCGCCCGGTGCACGCGAACGAACACCTCCTGGAAGACGTCGTCCCGCTCCTGCGTGGAGAGTCCGTAGCGGCCCAGCAGGCCGTAGATGGCGCCGCCGTGTTGCTTGATCAGCGCCTTGAATGCGTCGGGATCACCGTCGCGGTGTTGGATGAGGAGGTTGCGGCCGTCGGGTTCCGCCATCTCCAGTGCCTCGGCTTCGTGCATGAGTCCCGTCCCCAGTTGGGCGTTCCCAGGGGGTACTCACGGTATGCGGCGCGGGTTCCGGACTAATTCAATTGAGGCCCGCGCCCCCAGGGTAGGCATAGGAGCCGGCCGAGTAGTAGCCGTAGACGTAGATGGCGATCGGCCCGTCGGCGACCACGTCATGCACCCCGTCGGCGATGTCGCAGGTCCACGCGACGTAGTCGTCGCCGAACAACGAGCCTTCGGGAGCGGGGCCGTCGCAGCCCGCCGACGTCAGCGAAACGCCATCCAGGGCCGCGCTCGTGCCGTCGACCATCGAGACCACGACGTGGTTGCGGGAGAAGCCCTCGCCGGTGGTGAAGGTGTACTCCTCGAGCCGCTGCTCCACCGGGGGCACCACCAGCATCGAGCTGTCGCCGATGGTCCCCGACGGTACGTCCCCGCCGGCCACCAGGTACTGAGCGATCTGCACCGGGCTGTCCGCCTCCACGATGAAGCCGGCGTCCGTGATGACCTCCCGGTACTCGCCGGGGGTGAGGCTGAAGCTGGCGTCGCCGCCGGGCAGCGACGTGGTGACGTTGGCGGCGACCGCGCCGGCCATGATTCGGTAGATGTCGTTCTCGGGGGTCGTGGACGAGCGCACCGCCGACCGGCTGACCACGAACGTGTTCCGCATCGCCCGCGTGGGCAGGACCTGCTCCTCGATGTGCTCGGCGCAGCACGGGCCGTTGCCCTCGGGGTCGACCGAGTCGAGGTAGCCGTCGCTGAACAACGACAGGTCGGTGCCGGTGAACACGGCGACCGGCTGGTCGGAGCTGACGACCGTGCCGGTCAGGTCCGGTAGATCGGTCGGCGGGTCGAAGATGTCGAACTCGATCAGGGTGGTCTCGAGGTTCAGCACGTCGAACGGACCTAGGTCGAAGCCGCGGGTGCTCCCCGCCTCGATCCCGATGTCCTCGCCGCCGCCGCCGGGCACCGCCACGGGCACGCCTTCCCCGGCGAGAATGTCCCAGGTCGGGGTGACGTCGACGTTCGTCCCCTCGGCGACCCCTACGATGGTGACGTAGCCCCGGTTCTTGGGGCCGAAGTCGCCGAAGCCGAGGTCGCCGAACGGCCCCGAGGGCGTGTTCGTGAGCACGTAGTGGGTCACGCCCAGGGCGTGGGTCGGCAGCAGCAGGCTGGCGTCGTTGCTGAACTGCTGATCGATGGTGTTGAACTGGTACGCGACGATGGGGGCGTCCGCGTTGATCCGGAACGCGCGCGAGGACAGCCAGGTCTGGGGGCCGTCGTCCTCGTTGGTCGTGACGTTGTCACCGTCCACGTCGCGGCGGGGGAGGTCGAAGATGGCCAGATCGCCCGGAGCGATGGCGGCGCTGGCGACGACGCTGAGGCTCAGCGGATCGCCCGGGTCGGCCTCGTTGATGCGGACTTCGACGTTGGCCGTCAGCGTGTCGGATGTGTTGGCGACGGCGACGGCGAACTGCGCGCCGGCGGCGTTGTCGGCGAAGTTCTCGGCGTTGTCGAGATCCACGGCCCAGAACTCGCAGCCGATGTTGGTCAGCCGGGAGATCGCCTCGTCGCAGGGGTCGGCGGGGCCGCTGTCGTCGTCATCGGAGACGTCGTCGTCGTCGGTGCCGTCGTCGTCGTCGGTGCCGTCGTCGTCGTCGGTCCCGTCGTCGTCGTCGTCCGCGCTGCTGTCGTCGTCGTCGCCCGAGGCGTCATCATCGTCGTCCACCGGCGGACTGCGGCGGTTCGGGCAGCCGGTCAACAGGGGGAGCGCGAGCAGGAGAAGGAGTAGGGTCCGTGCCATGGGCGCGGACGGTAGCAGGGGCGCCCGGGAGGGGGGACCGCGCGCGCTTGTGCCCGATCCGAACCGAGGGCTGGATCGACCGGGGTCGCCTACAGCGTCTTCTTGACCCGGTCGCGGGGCTCGCCGAAGGCGGGTTCCTCTTCGGGTTCAGCCGCCGGGGCGGTCGGTTCGACCGCGGCCTTGGGGGCCGGCGCGGTGGCGGCCGCCGGAGTCTCGGCCGTCGGCAGCGGGTGCTGCCCGTCGAGGGCGTCCAGCTCGGCCTTGGCGTCGCGGTCCGTGCCCTTGGTCTTGGAGGAGACCCAGCCCTTGCCGAGGTTGGTCAGTCGGTCGAAGAAACCCATGCGTGGATCCTACTACGCCAGCGCGCGCGAACCCTTGCGTCGGGGGTGCTAAACGGCTCGCAGTGGACGCCTCCTCCCTCCGCGCCGCCGCCGCTGCCCGCCGCCATCGCGCCCTCGTGGTGCTCGATGGAGACGCGGTCGAGGTCCGGGCCCAGGCCACCGCCCTCATCCAAGGGAACAGCGCGTGGCTCGCGCCCCCGGGCACGTGGGCCTGCGACGGCATGCGCTGGCTTACGGGACGCCGCTCTCGCCTGGTCCTCAGCGAGCCGCTGGACACCTTGATCATCGACGGCCACGCCAGCATCGACCCCGACGCCTTCGCCGCGTCCCTCAGCTCGGTCGGGGCGGGAGGCCTCGTCGTCCTGCTGCTTCCCCCCGAGGGCGCCCCCGACGCCTCCCGAGACACGCTGGTGACGACGCCGTTCCTGGCGCACCACGTGGGCGATCGATTCGTCGCCCGCTTCCGCCGCGCCGCCGCCCGCGCCCAGGAGCGAGCGCTGCCCGAATCCGCCCCCCGCCGGTGGGAAGACGAGCAGGCCGCCGCCGTCGAGATCGCCGTCGCCTCCTCGCGGGCCGCGCCGGTGCTGCTGGTCGGCGACGCGGGGCGGGGCAAGAGTTCGGTGCTGGGGCTCGCCGCCGCCGGTCTGCTCAGCTCCGGGGAGGTCGATGACGCGGTGCTCAGCGCGCCCACCACCGCCTCGGCTGCGTCCGCCTTCGCGCGCCTGAGAGAGCTCCGGGGACAGGACCACGGTGTGCGGTTCGAGCTGGCTCGGGACCTGCTCGGGGCCCCCGTCCCGCTCCTGCTTCTGGACGATGCCGCCACCCTCCCGGTGCCGATCCTGGAGCGGCTCCTGCGGATGCATCCCCGCATCGTGATCAGCGCCACCGTCCACGGCTTCGGGGGCGCCGGCGAGGCCTTCTTGGATCGCCTTCGCGGGACCCTGGATCGGCTCACCCCCGGCTGGACTGAGGTCGCTCTGACCGAGCCCGTGATGTGGGCGGCGGGCTGCCCCGTGGAGGCCTTCGCCAACGACGCGCTGGCCCTCGCTCCCATGCTCGCAACGGCCGACGCGGTCGCTGCCGCGAGTCCTCGCGACGGCCGCTTTGTCACCTTCGACCGCGCCGAGTTGGCGGCCAACGAGCCCGTGCTCGGCGAGCTGTTCGCGCTGCTCACGCTGGCGCACACGCGCACCCCTCCGGCCGATTTTCGCCGCCTGCTGGACGCCCCCAACGCGACCGTGAGCGCGTGGATGCACGGCTCGCATGTCGTCGCGGCGGCGCTGATCGCGGCCGAGGGGGCGCTCCCCGAGGAGGACGCCGAGGCGGCCCTGACCGGCCGGCTGCGGCCCGAGGGGCACATGCTCCCGGAGATCCTCGCCACCCACCTGGGGTGCCGGGAGGGAGCGGAGCTGCCGACGGCTCGCATCGTGCGTTTCGCGGTGCACCCGGCGGCGCGGGGGAGGGGACTGGGCGCCCACCTGCTCGAGTGCGTGGCCGAGCAGGCGCGGGGGCGGGGCGCGAAGCTGACGGGGGCCGGCTTCGGTGCGACCGCGGACGTGGTTCGGTTCTTCGGCGGCGCGGGGCTCCACCCGATCCGGACGGGGGTGCGGCGCAGCGCTTCGGCGGGGGTCTATTCGACCATCGTGATGCGATCGTTGGATCCGACCGCGGAGGCGCTCGTCGCCGAGCTTCATCAGCGCTACGTGGCGCGCCTGCCGCACCAACTGGCGGACCCGAACCGGGACCTCGACCATGGCCTCGCGTACGAGCTGTTCGGGGTCCTCGGGCCCGACCGTCCTCGGGCGGACCGCCTCCCCGGCTTGCACGCTCCGCCCGAGACGGATCTCGAGCTGAGCGCGGCCGACTTCGACGACCTGCTCGCGATCGCGTTCGGGCCTCGGATCTACGACGGGGCGGTGGCTCCGGTCTGCAGCCTGGTGCTGCGGGCGATGAGCGACACCCGGTTCCAGGGGGCGTTCAAGCCGGGCGCGCGGGAGCTGCTGCTGGCCAAGGCGGTGGACAAGCTCGGCTGGACCGAGGTGATGGAGCGGTTCAGGTACCCGGATCTGGCCTCGACGGCGGAGGCGTTTCGGCAGGCGTTGGTGCCGCTGGTGCTGGTGCTGGGGGGGAACGCGGCGGAGTACGCCCGGGCTCGCTACACCAGCGCCAAGCCGCTGGGTCCGGCGGATCCATCGGTCCGCACCGCGGCGTTGCGGCGGTTAGGATTCAGCGTGGCCGACGTCGTCGTTCCCGACCGCCGCAAGGCGCGCATGAAGCAGGTGCTGCAGGGCCGGCAGCTGGACCTGGAGATCGTGCTGGAGACCATCTGGGATCCGCACAACGTGGCCGCGATTCTGCGCAGCGCGGACGCGTTCGGGGTGGGCGCCATCGACCTCGTCTACAACGAGGGGGAGCCGTTCCCCCGGATCAGCGACATGGCCGCGGGCTACACCAAGCGCTGGTCGCTGATGAACAAGCACCGCTCCATCGAGGCCTGCTACGCGGCGGCTCGCGCGCGCGGCCTCCAGATCGTCGCGACCGGCCCAGCGGCGGGCTGCAAGTCGTACCTGGAGGTGGACTGGACCCGGCCCAGCGCGCTGGTCATCGGCCACGAGCGGGACGGTTGCAGCGAGTACGCGCTGGAGCACGCGGACGTGGTGGTCATCATCCCGATGGCGGGCTTCGCCCAGTCGCTGAACGTGTCGGTGGCGACGGCGGTGATCCTGGCCGAGATCGTGCGGCAGCGGACCGACCGTCGAGCGTCCGAGCCGGACTGGACGCCGTGGCACGACGCGACGTTGAATCAGTGGGTCGCCCGGGACGAGCAGGGGGCGGAGTGGAAACCGATCTGGCCCCCGGACGTACAGCCTTCCGAAGGAGACGAGTGATGTTTGGACTGTTTGGGTCCGCCAAGACCCGCATGGTCGAGAAGGCCGCCGCGCTCCCCGGCCGTTCGCAGACGATGCCGGTAGCCAAGGCTCACGCCGTGCTCGGCACCCCCATGGTCGGCCCGTGGCCCGACGGCTTCGAAGTGGCGCAGTTCGGCATGGGCTGCTTCTGGGGCGCGGAGCGGAAGTTCTGGACGGTCCCGGGCGTGCACTCGACCGCCGCAGGCTACGCTGCCGGCTTCACCGAGAACGCGAACTACCAGGAGGTCTGCTCGGGCAAGACGGGCCACAACGAGGTGGTGCAGGTGGTCTACGACCCGGCGGCCGTGAGTTTCGAGCAGCTGCTCACGGTCTTCTGGGAGTCGCACAACCCAACCCAGGGAATGCGGCAGGGCAACGACGTGGGTACGCAGTACCGATCCGGGATCTACGTCACCAGCGCCGCGCAGCGGACGGCCGCGGACGCGAGCCGGCGCGGGTATCAGCCGAAGCTCAGCGAGGCGGGGCACGGCGCGATCACGACCGAGATCGAGGAGGCGTCGCCGTTCTATTACGCCGAGGACTATCACCAGCAGGTTCTGCAGAAGAACCCCGGTGGGTACTGCGGTTTTGGGGGGTACTGGCGTTGCTTGTCCCGTTTCTCCGCTGGGTGACGGGTAGCGAGGCCGCGGATCACTCGCAGCCGACCACCTCGACGTCGTACTCGACGATCTCCGAGGCCTCGACCCGCACCCGGTAGGTGGAGCCCGGCTCCATGCCCCAGCCGACGGGCAGGAACGAGATCGTGGGGCCGGCACCGTAGCTGCCGCTCAGCAGGGACATCTCACAGTCCGGCTCGTCCGTCCCGCAGTTCCAGGGGCGGACCGGCCGGTCCTCGCCGTCTTCCGTGACCGAGACGACCGCCCCCGACAGGCCGATCGACGAGCTGGAGAAGGTCCACCCGTGGTGGTCCACGGTGTAGGAGCCCGCGCCGAAGGTCAGCCGCCCGTCGGCTTCGATGGGGAACTCGCCCGGGGGCGGCCAGGCCACCCACGGCACGCCGGCCGAGTCGGCGAAGTGCACCACCCACATGCAGGAGTTTTGCGAGGTGCTGCCGATCCCGACCGTCTCCAGGCTGGGGGACAGGAGCCAGCGGCGATGCCCCATCGTGCTGGCGTTGCCGAAGTCGACCATGTAGGCGTCGATGGCGCTCAGGGCCTGGTTCCAAGCCAGGTTGCTGCTTCCGGCGGCCGAGGCCCCCTCGTCGGTGAGGCAGTCCCAGTTCGATGGCGGGGAGTGGTTCAGGTCGCCGTTGGCGTGCATCGCCAACGCGCAGTCCTGGCAGTAAGCGTCCAGCAGAGTATCGCTCGTCACCGGGTCCAGCCCGGCCAGCTCCCGGTAGAAGTTGACCAGCGCGACCGCGCTCTCGCGGCCGATCGGCTCGATGTCTCCGGCGTCGCACGTCGCGACGTTGCCTGACCAGGCGCCCTCGCCGATCCACGAGGTCAGCTCGTTCCAGCTCTCGCAGGTGGTCGGGGGCCCCGCCGGGGTGGTGTCGTCGTCGTCGGCGACGTCATCGTCGTCCGGCTCCGAGTCGTCGTCGTCGTCCGCTGCCGTCGCGGAGTCGTCGTCGTCCGCCACGTCGTCGTCGTCATCCGACGACCGCCCCCGCGGGTTCGTGCAGGAGGCTGCGAGCAAGGCGATCAGGATCAGGACGAGCGGGCGGTACATCGCGGGGCACGCTAGCCGACGTCCGGTCAGGGCGCCGCGTCCAGGCTCCAGCCCGCCAGCGTCGACCAGACCGCCGGCTGCAGGCTCGGGTCGTAGGCATGCCCCGCTCCCGCCGCGGGCACGAGCTCGACGGGGTGGCCGGCGTCCGACAGCCACTGGGAGGCCTGCTCGGCGAACCCGTAGGAGACCGTCGTGTCCTCGGTCCCGTGATCGATGCGGACTCCGATGGGGCGGGGGACGGCCCCGGGCCAGACGCCGAGGTCCACGGCGTAGCTCATCGTCCCGGCGTTGACGGCCAGCCCGGCGAACAGGTGGGCGTTGGCGAGGCCCACCACGTAGGCCCAGTGCGCCCCCGCCGAGTAGCCGTGCAGGTAGACGCGGCACAGATCGACGTCGTGCTCGGCGGCGACGGCGGTGAAGATTGCGTCGAGGCCGTTGACGTCGCTGTTGAAGTTCCAGCCCTCCCCCTGGCTGTCCTGTCCCACCACGAGGAAGCCGCCCGCTTCCGCCTCGTCCATCCAGAGGTCCACCATCTGGGCCCCGGTGCCGCCCTGGCCGTGCTGGGTGAAGAGCACCGGAGCCGGGGAGTCCGCGGTCGCGGGCGCGTGGATCGTGTAGCTGGCGCCCCCCGCGGTGCCCGTGCTCGTGCCCACCGTCCCCCCGGTTCCCCCGCTGCTGCAGGGATCCAGGGGCGCCGTGTCGTCGTCGTCGTCATCGTCATCGGCTGCGTCGTCGTCGTCGGCCGCGTCGTCGTCGTCAGCCACGTCATCGTCGTCGGTCGCGTCGTCGTCGTCTGTCACGTCGTCGTCGTCGAGGAAGGCCGAGTCATCATCGTCGCGGTCTGTGGATCCGATCCGCTGGGGCCCGCAGGCCGATCCGGCGAGGACGAGCACGAGGACCAGGAGCGCGGGGGGGACGCGAGTTGGCACGGCGCTCCGGAGTTGAGGGTCTCCGCATCAGCGTGAAGACCGTTGAGGAAGGACGCACTGGAGTCCCGCAGGTTCGGCACTCGGCCGTGATGCTACGCTCTTGGGGCTGTGCCTCTCGCTGCTCACCCAGACTGGTCTCTCCCCATGCGAACCGTCGCGCGGCGGCTGGCGGCCTTGGTGGGCGTGCTGTTCCTGGCCGTGTTGGTCGGACCCCCGGCCGGTGACGCGCTGGCCCCGCTCGCGTCCGCTGCCCTGACGGACGGGGACGGAGAGGCCGCGGACTCCGACTGCGACTGCCCCGAGGACGACGAGGACGGGGAGTGCCCGTCGGGGTGCGGCGCCTGCTCCTGCTGTCCGGCCGCCTCTCCCGCCTCGAGTCCTCCGGCCCAGCTCCCGGTCTTCGCCGGAATCGGCGACCCAGCGCACGGCGCGCACAGGGCCAACGCCCCCCCGGACGGCGCGCGCCGCCGGGTCTTCCACCCTCCCAGACCGTGCTAGCCGGCTGATCGCCGCGCTCCGCTCGCCGCGCACCTGAGCGCGTCGTCCGGGCCGCCGGCAGTCACCCGTTTGCCCCCTCGACGCCTGAGCGCTGCGCGCTCACGGGCGCCTCGCCTCTGGACCTCCGCCCGCCCCCCCCCCCCTGGGGGACCGGCGCACCCCTGGGATCACTCCGATGCCGACACGTATCCGCTTCCTTTCTCTCCTCGCTCTGCTGATGGCCCTGGGCCTGGTCGGATGCGGGGACCCCGAACCATCGACCCCCGGGGTGGCGGTCGATGCCTCCGTGGCCGCCACGACGACCGCGCACGCCCACGCCGCGGCGGGCGAGACGTGCTTCATCTGCGACCCCGCCAAGCGGGACAAGGGGCGGCTGTGGTGCAACGAGCACGGCCGGTACGAGGACCGCTGCTGGCTCTGCCACGCCGAGCTCCGCGAGGAGGGGCGCGCCTACTGCGAAGAGCACGGGCTGTACGAGGATGAGTGCTTCCTGTGCGACCCCGCCCGAGGCTCCGCGCCGGAGGGGCACGAGGGGCACGCAGGGCACGAGGGGCACGGGCACGGCGGGGGCGATGCGGCCTCCACCACGACCGCGCACGCTCACGACACTCAGGGCGAGACATGCTTCATCTGCGACCCCGCCAAGCGGGACAAGGGGCGGCTGTGGTGCAACGAGCACGGCCGGTACGAGGACCGCTGCTGGCTCTGCCACCCCGAGCTGCGCGAGGACGGCCGCACCTACTGCGAGGAGCACGGGCTGTACGAGGATGAGTGCTTCCTGTGCGACCCCGCCCGCGCTCCCGGCGCCAAGGCCGGCGACGGCTCGGGCGCGATCGATCCGGCGGAGCCGGAGGCTGACGGCCTGTTCTGCAACGAGCACCAGGTGTTCGAGCACGAGTGCGGGATCTGCCACCCCGAGCTGGCCGAGGAGCTGACCCCCGGGGGCTCCCTGCTGGTTCGCTTGCCCTCGGAGCGTTCGGCGGAGATCGCGGGGCTCGGGATCGGCCGGCCCGGGCACTTCGAGGCGGACGCGACCGTGCCCCTGCTCGGTGAAGTGCGGTACGACGGCAACCACCACGCCCGGGTCGCCCCGCTGGCGGACGGCGTCGTGTCCGCCATCGGTGTCGACGTCGGCCGCGCCGTCGATGCCGGGGAGGTCCTGGCCGTCCTTCACGCCCCCGCCGCCGCCGAGGCGAAGGCGGCCTTCGTCGCCGCGCGCCACGCCGAGGTGCTCGCCGCCGCCACCTTGTCGCGCAAGCAGCTCCTCGAGGAGGAGCGGATCGGCTCGCGCGCTGCCCTCGACGCGGCCCAGGCGGAGTACGGCAGCGCATCTGTGGGCCTGTCGCTGGCCCGGCAGGGGCTCCTCAACCTCGGCTTCCGGCCTGGCGATGTGGAGCGGATCGGCGACGCCGCGACCTCCGAACTCCCGCTGCGCGCACCCTTTGCCGGCACGGTCGTCCGCCGCGCGGCGGTGCTCGGCGAGGCCGTCGACGCCGGCGCGCCCCTGTTCGAAGTCGCCGACCTGAGCCGCATGTGGGTGGAGCTTTCGGTTCCCGAGGAGACGGCCCCGTCGCTGGAGGAGGGCACGCCCATCGTGATCCGCGTCCAGGCGGCGGCCATTGAGCCGATCGCGGGCAGCATCACCTGGGTCGCTCCGGTCGTGGACGAGCGCACGCGCCTCGTCCGGGCGCGGGGCGTGGTCCCCAACGAGGGCGGGCGGCTCCGCCAGGGGATGTTCGTCGACGTCGACGCGGCGCTCGCCTCCCAGCCCGACGCCTTGCGCGTCCCTGCCTCCGCGGTGCAGCAGCTGAGCGACCGCCCCTTCGTGTTCGTCCAGCGTGAGCCGGACCTCTTCGCGGCCCGTCGGGTGCAGCTCGGGGCGCGCCTCCCGAACGACGAGTACGTGGTCCACTCCGGGCTCGGTCTCGACGACGCCGTCGTGGTGGAAGGTGCCTTCAGCCTGAAGTCGGCGCTGCTGGCGTCGCGCCTCGGGGCGGGCTGCGCCGACCACTGATCATGACCGCGCTCGTCCACGCAGCCCTGCGGAATCGGCTGCTCGTCCTCGTCGTGTTCGCGACCGTCTGCGCCCTCGGGGTGTGGCGGTTGGTGACGCTGCCCGTCGACGCGTTTCCAGACACGACGCCGGTCCAGGTCCAGATCAACACCGTCGCGGCCGCGCTGAGCCCCGAGGAGATCGAGCAGCAGATCACCCTGCCCGTCGAGCTGTCGATCGGCGGCCTGCCGGGGCTGCGGAGCGTGCGCTCGGTGTCCAAGTTCGGCTTCTCGCAGGTCGTGGTGACGTTCGACGACGACATGCCCATCATCGACGCGCGGCAGTACGTGGCCGAGCGGCTGGCGTCGGTCGGGATGCCCGCCGGCGTCGACCGCCCCGAGCTGGGGCCGATCGCCACCGGGCTGGGGGAGATCCTCCACTACACCGTCCGCTCCACCGATCCTGAGCGCCCCCTCGAGGAGCTGCGAACGCTGCAGGACTGGGTGATCAAGCCCGAGCTGCGCAAGGTCCCCGGAATCGCTGAGATCAACTCCTGGGGCGGGCTGCAGCGGCAGTTCCACGTCGTCGTCGATCCCGCCGCCCTCGTCTCCTTCGGCATGACGCTGGGCGACGTGACCGAGGCGCTGGCCCGCAACAACGCCAACGTGGGCGGCGGGCAGATCAGCTCCGGCGGCGAGGCGAGCGTGGTCCGCGGGGTCGCGCGGGTCCGCTCCATCGAGGAGATCCAGCAGATTGTCATCGAGGCCGTGGACGGAGCCCCGATCCGGGTGCGCGACGTCGCCTCCGTGGAGATCGGGGCGGCCATCCGCCGGGGCGCCGTCACGGCCGATGGAGGGGGCGAGGTGGTCCTCGGCCTCGCCTTCATGCTGATGGGGGAGAACAGCCACGAGGTGACGTCGGCCCTGCGAGCCCGGCTCGACGCGGTCCGCCCCTCGCTGCCCGATGACGTGGTGCTCGAGGTCGTCTACGACCGGACCACCCTGGTCGACCAGGTGATCAGCACGGTCCAGCACAACCTCGCGGTCGCGGCCGTGCTGGTGCTGCTGGTGCTGCTGGTCCTGCTCGGGAGTCTGCGCGCGGGGCTGCTCGTGGCGGCGGCCATCCCCATCGCCATGCTCTTCGCGGTCCAGGGGATGCACGAGTTCTCCATCGCCGCGAGCCTGTTGAGCCTCGGCGCCATCGACTTCGGGATCCTGGTCGACGGCACGGTCGTGATGACGGAGTCGAACCTCAGCGCCTTGCGTGCGCAGCAGCGCGCCAAGGGGGGGGCGCTGTCGGACGCCGAGCGGCTGCGCGTCGTGGCCGAGTCCAGCGCCCGCGTCGTGCGCCCGATCGTGTTCGGGATGGCCATCATCACGCTGGTCTTCGTCCCCGTCCTGACCCTGGAGGGGATCGAGGGGAAGCTGTTCAAGCCGATGGCGTGGACCTTCATCTTCGCGCTGCTGGGCGCGCTCGCGACGGCCGTCTTCCTGTCGCCGGTGCTGTCCTACTACCTGCTCCCGCGGCGGCTCCCCAAGCGTGATGCCCGGCTCGTCCCGTGGCTCGCGACCCGGTACGAGGGGCTGCTCCGGGCGGCGCTGGCCTCCCCCCGGGTGGTGCTCGGGGCGTGCGGCGCCCTGGTGCTCGCCGCGGCGCTGCTCGTGCCCCGCCTCGGCGGCGAGTTCCTGCCCCACCTCAACGAGGGCTCGCTCGCCGCGAACACGATCCGCCTCGCCGGGGTCGCGATCGACGAGTCCATCCGCAGCAACACGCGGATCGAGCAGCTGCTGCTGGAGGAGTTCCCCGACGAGATCGACCAGGCGTGGTCTCGCATCGGGACCGCGGAGGTCGCCACCGACCCGATGGGCCTGGAGCTGGCCGACATCTTCATGAGCCTGAAGCCCCGCGCCGAGTGGACCCGGGCCCGGACCCAGGACGCCCTCGTCGAGGAGATGCAGGCGGTGGTCGCGGACATGCCCGGGGTCAACATCGTCTTCACCCAGCCCATCGAGCTGCGCATGAACGAGATGGTCTCCGGCATCCGCTCGGACATCGGCATCAAGATCATCGGCGACGACTTCGACGAGCTGCTCCGGCTCGGGGATGCAGTCCAGCAGCAACTGCTCCTCGTCCGCGGCGCCGATGACATCTCGGTGGACCAGATCACCGGCCAGCCGACGACGAGCGTCGTGATCGATCCCCGGCGGGCCGCTCGGTACGGGGTCGCGGGCCAGGAGGTGCTGGACTTCGTGGCGGCCATCGGGGGGATCCGCGTCGGGGAGGTCTTCGAGGGGCAGCGGGTCTTCCCCCTCGTCGTCCGGCTCCCGGACCGCTTCCGCGCTGACCGGGACGCCATCGGGGCTGCCCGGCTTCCGACCCTGGGCGGCGCCAGCGTGCCCGTCCGGGCCCTGGCGGACGTGCGCACGACCGAAGCGGCCTCGACCATCACCCGCGACTGGGGCCGCCGGCTGGTCCGCGTGCAGTGCAACGTCGGGGGGCGTGACCCCGCCTCCTTCATGGCCGAGGCGAAGCAGCGCATCGCGGACGAGGTCGTCCTCCCCGAGGGGTACGTCATCGAGTGGGGCGGCCAGCTCGAGAACCTGCAGCGCGCCCAGCGCCGGCTCGCGATCGTGGTGCCGGTGGTGCTCGTGCTGGTCTTCGTGCTGCTGTACTTCAGCCTCGGTCGGGTGCGCGACGTGCTGATCATCTACTCGGGGATCCCGCTGGCCGCGGTCGGAGCCGTGGTCGCCCTGTGGGTGCGAGGCATCCCCTTCAGCGTCAGCGCGGCGGTGGGGTTCATCGCCCTGACCGGGATCGCGGTGCTCAACGGACAGATCCTGCTCGAGGCGATCCGGGAGCGCCGTTCCTCGGGCGTGTCTGGGCTGGAGGCGGTGACCGCCGCGGCGAGGAGCCGCTTCCGGCCGGTGCTCGCGACCGGGATCACCGACGCCGTGGGCTTCCTCCCGATGGCCCTGTCGGTGGGGATCGGGAGCGAGGTCCAGCGTCCCCTGGCGACGGTGGTGATCGGCGGGATCGTGACCTCGACGTTGCTCACCCTGGTGGTGCTGCCCGTCCTGGCGCAGGTGACGGGGGACTCCGGGGCACCCGAGCCGGCGGACCCGGAGGGAACGGCATGAGGATCCTGCTCGCTCTGTGTACGGCGGCCGCGGTGCTCTGCGGCGTGGCGCAGGCCCAGGAGCTTGCTCCGATGACCCTCGAGGCCGCGGTCGTGCGGGCGGTGGAGTCGAATCCCGCCCTGCGTGCCGCCCGCATCGATCTGGACAGCGCCGAGGCGGCGCTGCGGGCGGCGGGGGTGCCTGCCCACAACCCGTCGCTGTCGGCGGGGGCCGGAGCGCGCCTGTCGTCGGCGGGTCCTTCCGTCGATGCTCAGGTCGGCCTGACGGTGCCGCTGGACGTCGGTGGGTCGGCGCGGCGCGCGCGGATCCGGGAGTCCGCGCGGCGCGACGAGGCGCGGGCTGGGCTTCGGGCGGCGGAGCTGGACGTCGCCGTCGCGGTGCGCGTCGCCTTCGCCGAGGCGATCGCGGCCGAGCAGCGGCTCGGGATGGCCGACGACGCCCTCGGGCTGAGCCGTCGGATCGAAGAGGTGGCGCGGCGCCGCCACGAGCTGGGGGAGGCGTCGGTGCTGGAGCCGAACTCCGCTGCCCTGGACCGGGCCGCCGCCGAGGGACGGCTGGAGACCGCGCGGGGGGAGCGTGAGCAGGCGATGCAACGTCTCCGTGCGGTCCTCGGAGTGCCCGGGGACGAGCCGTTGGCGCTGACGCCGGACCCCTCGCCGGCCTGGCCGGACGATCTGCCCGACGACATCGAGTCCCTGTCCCGCCACGCGCTGGAGGCCCGCGCCGACCTCGCCGCCGCCCGGGACGGCGCCCAGGCCGCGGACGCGAACGTCGCCGCGACGAGGGCCGACGGGCTCCCCCCGGTGACCGTCGGGGGAGGCTGGGAGAGGGAAGGGGACGAGGCGAACGTCGTCGGGGGGAGCGTCTCGGTGGAGCTCCCGGTGCAGCGCGGCCAGCTCCCCGTCGCGCGGGCTGAGCAGACCGCGGGGCGGGCCGCCTTGCACGCCGACACGCTGGCTCTGCAGGTGGAGCGCGACGTCCGGGCGGCCTTGGCGGGGTGGAAGGCGGCGGCGGCCCGCCACGGGGTGTCCACGGGCGAGGCGCTGGACCTGGCCGAGGAGAACCGGCGGCTGGTGGTTCGGGCCTACGAGGCCGGCGAGGTGGAGCTCAGCGCGGTGCTCGCCATGCAGCGCCAGGTGCTCGCGGCGCGGGCCGCCGCCATCGAGGCGGAGCTGGCGCTGCAGCAGGCGGGCGCGCGAATGGAGCAAGCCCTCGGTGTCGCGGTCTTCTCAGCCACGCCCGGGTGAGGGGGACCCGCGGCTCAGCGGTCCCAGGCGATCACGCGGACGTTCGTGTCGTACACCGACACGGGGCTCTGGAAGAAGCTCTGTAGCTCGTGGGTGTCCATGAGCACGGCCCCCCCCCGATGCATCGGGTCGGCGACGAGCACCTGGCCGTCGGTGGAGGCCGCAAACAGGGCGATGAAGTGGGAGATCGGTCCCTCGCCGACCTCGCCGTAGGGGCCGGAGAACCGCTCGATCCAGGCCCGGGTGATGTGCCCGTGGGCGATGACGACCCCGCTCCGCTCCAGGAGCGCGTCGAGCTGGGCCCAGGAGTTCCCGACGACCGGCTGGGGGCCGGTGTGGGCGAGTCCTTGAGCCAGCGACGGGGCCGCCTCGACGAAGTCGAAGTACACCGGGTGCGCGTCGTCATCGACCAGGACCGTCTCACCGTCGACGACGAGCTCGGCGCCGTCGGCCAGCTCCGCGGGGTCGATCTCCGGGTAGCTGGCGTACATCGTGGCGCGGGCGTGATCGACGGCGGCCTCGGGCGCCAGGCCCGCCGGCTCGAGCCCCTCGGAAGCCATCACCATCGCGAGGCTGGCCGGGCCGCAGTTGTTCGACTCCGCGTCGCTGATGGAGGCGTCGGGGTTCCAGATCGGGTCGTAGATCTGGGTGACGAAGTGCTGGTTGAGCCAGTCGATGTCGGAGACCTCGGGCGCCGCCTGGACGCCGCTGCACTGCAGCTCCAACTCGAAGGCCCCCGCTTCCCCTTCGGCGCCGTCCACCACGACGAAGTAGGTCTGACCGGCGACGGCCTCGAAGGAGAGGCCGTTGAAGCCCCGGTCCAACGCGTTCGCGCTGGTGCAGACCCCGGCGTCCGCCTCGATCACGATCAGGTCGTGGTTCAGCAGCGTGGGCACGGGGTCGACGAACCGCACCTCCACCGTCCCGGTGCTGGGCGCGGCGAAGGCGTAGGTGAGCTCGGGGGCGGCGTAGTTTCCGACCGCGACGGGGTAGCCGTCGATCACGTCGGTGGCGCCGGAGTCGAAGTCCGAGGTGTCGCCGCTGATGCGGGCGCCGCAGTCGATCCAGGCGGCGGGGGCGCATTCGGCGTCGGAGCTGTCCAGGGCGATGACGTCGTCGTCGGAGAAGCCGTCGGTCGAGTCGGTGCCGGAGGAGTCCACCGGTTGGCACTCGGACACGCCCATCAGGAGGGCCGCGAGGGCCGCGACGACGAGCAGTCGGAGGGTGGGGACGTGCGGAGGCATCGAGTGCCGCCGTTGTAGCGGGCGAGTATTGCGCCCCCGACGCTACCCCGTCGAGAGTTGGTGGACGACTTGTTGCGAAGTCCGACGGCGACGCCCCGCAGCGGCCACGACCAGCAACCCGAGCGAGGCTGCCAACCTCCCCCCGCCGGCGCCCTCGGCACAGCTGCATCCCTCGTCGTCGCTGGGGGCGGTCCAGTCTGGAGGAGTGATGTCGTCGTCGTCGTCAGCCGCGGAGTCGTCGTCGTCGCCGCTCCCCTCCTCAACGCAGGCCCCCGCCTCGCAGACCAGACCGAACACGGCGCAGTCGCCGCTGCTGTAGACGCCGTCGGTGCACGACTCGATGCCGGTCTCTCCGACACACCCGGTCCCCCCTCCGTCTCCGTCGGGGCACAGCGGGTTCACGCAGAAAGCCCAGTCCCCGTCTTCCTGGCAGGCGGTGCCGAACGCGGCGCAGTCGCCCTCGTTGACCAGCCGGCCGCCGTTGCAGGTCCGCAGTTGGCTTCCCTCGCACCAGGCCCCGGCGTCGAAGGGGCACTCCGGGTCCGGGCTCGCGGCGTAGACGATGCCGATGTGGTTGGCCAGGTTCCGGGGGCTCCCGTCCGACGGCGTGTTGCGGATCGCCCCGTCGACCCAGAGCGACGTGCTGCCCCCGCCATCCAGCATCGCGGCGTCCCAGCAGCCGAGGTCGGCGGCGAGGTCGCGGGACTCCCCAGGCACCCGACCTCGCCCCCGACGCCGCCGCCGTGTCCGTGGGCCGTCCGATCGTCCTCACCACGGCGACCACCTGCGCCGGGTTCGGGGCGATGTTGGCGAGCAACAACCCGAGCCTCGAGAGCTGCGCCCTCGTCGTCCTCGTCGGGCTCCCGCTCTGCCTGCTGGCGTCGATCACGCTGGTGCCCGCGATGGCGGTTCTGCTGCGCCTGCGCTGAGGCCTCAGGCCCCCAGGACCGCGTCCAGGCCGGCGTCGATCGACCGCTCCACGAAGGGCTTGTAGTCGATCACCCGACCGTGCTCCCCCGGGGTGCTGATGATCGGGCAGATGGTCCCCGCGCGGTGCCCCAGTTGGCCGGCGAGGTGGAACAGCAGGCTCGACTCCATCTCGTAGTTCAGCAGCCGGAACTCGCCCGACTGCACCCCTCCGAGCCGCTCCTTGATGTCGGGCACGGTGGCAGCCAGGCGCTCCACGAACCGACCCGACGGACCGTAGAAGCCGGGCAGCGTGCCGGTGACGCCGACCCGTGCGTCCAGTCCGTGCTCGCCGGCGGCGGAGCACAGCGCCTCGACCACGCCCGGGTCCGCCTTCGAGGCGTAGGGCTGGACGGCGCCCCGGAACCGACTGGAGGAGGCTTCGCCTTCCCGCAGCAGCTCCGTCGCGTGGCGCTCGAGCTCCGTGACCACGGCGTCCGCGGCGGGGCCTTCGTAGAACAGGCCGGTGCTGTCGAGGCCGAGCGCGTAGGCCGCGACTACGGCGGTGCCGGGCTCGATGTCGGGGTGGGCCCCGCCGGAGGTGCCGACCCTCACGTAGGTCAGCGTCGGCGCGTCGGGAAGGAGGAGCCCGGTGTCGAGGTCGTGGCAGAGCACCGCGTGGGTCTCGACCAGCGCGATCTCCACGTTGTCGGTGCCGATTCCGGTTCCGATGACCGAGACCCGTTCGCCTCGAAGCACGCCCGTGAGGGTGACGTACTCACGCCGTCGGACCTCGTGCT
This sequence comes from Pseudomonadota bacterium, assembly GCA_024229515.1. Classification (GTDB taxonomy): domain Bacteria; phylum Myxococcota_A; class UBA796; order UBA9615; family UBA9615; genus JAAESI01. The sequence goes on from JAAESI010000301.1 coordinate 35,136, forward strand.
CGATCCGCTCGAATCGAGCCGCCACCCGCAGCGCCCGGGCGGGGTCGCCGACCAGCACGATGCGCTCGGCGAGCTCCCCCGGGGCAAGCCCGAGGTGCAGGACTCGGCCCGCGGGCGCGACCAGTTCAGAGGGGCGAGAGGTCACGCCTAGAACATCGTATTCGCGTGGGCCGAGTCCTCGGGCACCACCTGCAGCACGTCCCAGTACTCGACGACCTTGCCGTCGTCATCGAACCGGAAGATGTCCATGCCCGCGTAGTCATGATCTCCGGGCCACCGCTGGTGGCAGTGAAGGACCACGAGGTCTCCTTCCGCGACGGAGCGCACGAACCTGACGTGCTTCCCCGGGTACTCGCGGGCCATGCGCTCGAAGTAGTCGATGGACGCCTGGGGGCCGTTGGCCACCGCGGGGTTGTGTTGGATGTACTCGGCCCCGACGTAGCGCTCGACCGCTTCGGCCGGCTTCGACTGATTGAACGCGAGGTCGTAGAAGGCCTTCGCAGTCTTGGTGTTCCGGGACAGAGCCATCGCTTCTCCGATCTACGGTGCAGGCCTCGAATGTACAATGCGAGTCCCGCATGACGCCCTCCTCCGTTTCGCGATCCGAGCTTCCCGTCCCCGTCGATGTCCTCGTGCTCTTCCGGGCGTGGACCGTGCTGTCGGGCTTCTTCTACGCGCTGTGGAGCCTGCTGGTGGTGCTGCTCCAGCGGGACTTCTTCGACGCCCCGCTGGAGCGCATGGTCATCTTCGCGCTGTTCGTCGGATCGGCGGCGGCGAGCCTGCACCCGCGCTTCCCGAAGCACCACATCGACGGGATCCTCTTCGGCCTCGCCGTCGTCTACTTCCTCCACTTCATGACTCTGGTCCACCGATCGGGTCCGCACGAGTACTACCTCTTCGCGACGCTGGTCCTGCACGGGATCATGTCGGTGGGGTTCCGCCGCACGACCTGGTTCGGCCTCTACTTCGCCTTCGCGATGGTGGTGCACGTCGCCTACGGCGTCGCCATGGGGTTCGACCAGGCGCTGCTGGTCTGCTTCGTCGGCTTCAACGCGACGTCGCTGGGGGCCTTCATCGGGCTGCTCGCCCTGCGGGAGCGGTCCGACCGCAAGATCAACGAGCTGCTCAACAACATCCTGCCGTCGACCGTGGTCGACCGGATCAAGGAGCACCGCGGGCAGTACACCGAGCACAGCGAGGCGGTGACCGTGCTGTTCGCCGACATCGTCGGGTTCACCACGCTGACTCGGTCGATGGAGCCGAAGGTGCTGATCGAGCACCTCAACGACCTCTTCTCCCAGTTTGATCGCGCGACGGACGAGTACGGGGTGGAGAAGATCAAGACGATCGGCGACTGCTACATGGCCGTCTGCGGGGCCCCCACCGCGGACCCCACCCACCGCATGCGCATGCTCGAGTTCGGGATGCGGCTGCTGGAGTTGCAGGCGGAGTTCTGCGCCCGCACCGGGCTCGACATGGAGCTCCGCATCGGCGTGCACACCGGGCCGATCGTCGCCGGCGTCATCGGCAGCAAGAAGACCGTCTACGACCTGTGGGGCGACACCGTGAACCTCGCCAGCCGCATGGAATCCCACGGCAAGGCGGGCGCGATCCAGGTCACGACGACCACGGCCGAGGGCATCTCCGGGCTCACCTTCAGCGTGGCGCACACCGTCGACGTGAAGGGGATCGGCCCGGTCCAGGCGAAGTGGCTTCTCACCGACGGGTCGGCCGGCCTCGGCATGCGGTTGGCGCTGGGCCTGCGACGGCCTCGCGCCCGCGGGCTCGGTCAGGACGTCGCGGGCATCGTGGAGGCGGTCGGCCCGGGAGTCTCGGAGTGGTCCGTCGTCGGCGAGGTCTTCGGCGAGACCACGATGGGGGCGACCTGAGCCGAGTTCGCGCTCGCCAAGGGCTCGCTCCTGGCCCCCAAGCCGACCGGGATCAGCTTCGAAGAGGCCGGGGCGCTGCCGGTGGCGGCGATGACCGCGCTGGAAGCGGTGCGCGACGTGGGTCGCGTGCAAGCCGGCCAGCGGGTGCTCGTGCACGGCGCCTCCGGTGGGGTCGGCAGCTACGCGGTGCAGATCGCCGTCGCGCTCGGGGCGGAGGTGACGGCGTTCTGCCGAACCCGCCACTGCGAGGCTGCGCGCGTGCTCGGCGCCGCCCACGTCTTCGTGGACATCGTCGGGGGCCGCCGCCTGAAGGAGATCCGGGGGGTGCTGGAGCGCGACGGAACCTACGTCGCGGTGGGCGGGCCCGTGGATCGCACCGGCCTCGGCTTCATCGTCGGGCTGCTCGCCCGCACGGTCTACGGCTGGTTCGTGCCGCAGCGGCTCGCCTGGTTCGTCACCACGCCGTCGCGGCCCCTGCTGGAGGGGCTCGCCGAATTGGTCGATGCAGGGACGTTGTCCGCGGTGATCGATCGGCGCTGCGACCTCGCCGAGGTGCCCGCCGTGCTCGCCGCCCAGGAAGCTGGAACGGCCGGCGGCAAGGCCGTCATCTCCGTGGGCTGATCAGCCGCCCGCGCCGAGCGCCCGCAGCGCCTCCATCAACGGCTTGTCGCGCTCGGTAACGAAGTTGACGACCAGCCCTTTGCGGCCGGCTCGGGCGGTGCGTCCGACCCGGTGCAGGTAGTTGTCGACGTCCTTGGGGAGGTGCACGTTGATGACGCGTTCGACCCGGTCGATGTCGAGCCCCCGGCCGCCCAGGTCCGTCGCGATGAGGAGGGAGACTTCGCCGTTGCGGAAGCGGGCGAGGTTCTCCCGCCGCTGGTTCCGATCCATCTGCCCCATGTAGCGGGCGAACGGCATGTCCTCACGGTGCAGCCACTTGCCGAGCTTGTCGCACTGCTCGCGCGTGTTGGCGAACAGCAGCGTGCCTTGGCCCGGAGCCTCGTCGATCACATCCAGCAGCAGGTGGCGGCGCCGTCCGTGCACGACCGTTCGGTTGTCGGTCCGCAGCGTCGGCACCACCCGCTCGCTGCCCTTGGTGCGCACGCGGATCGGCTGCCGGTGGAACACCTCGCCGATGATCGCCTCGAGCCTGCCCGGCATGGTGGCCGAGAACATCACCAGCTGAACGCCCTTGGGGCAGTCGCCGACGATCCGCTTGGCCACGGGGAGGAAGCCGGGGTCGAGCATCTGGTCGGCCTCGTCGAACACGAGCATGCGCACGTCGTCGAGGCGGACCTGCCGGCTGTCCATCAGCTGCGTGAGGCGGCCGGGGGTGGCGACGAGGACCTCGAGCTTGCCGCTGACGTTCTGCCGGGCGATCTGCTTCTTGGATCCCCCCAGCACCGTGCGCACCCGCAGTCGGGTGGCGTGGGTGAGCTCCTTGAAGACGCGGGCGACCTGCTCGCCGAGCTCACGCCCGGGCACGAGCACGAGCCCGCGCGGGCTCCCCGCCACGTCCACGGCTGCGCCCGGCACGTCCAGCTCTTTGAGCTGGTGCAGCATCGGGAGCACGTATGCGAGGGTCTTGCCGCTGCCGGTCTCGGCCACGCCCACGAAGGAGCGGCCGTCCAGCAGCGGCGGCAGGGCCTGCTGCTGGATGTCGGTGGGGCGGGTCAGCCCCTGCTCGGCCAGGCTTCCGAGCAGCGACTGGAGGAGGGGATGGTCGTGGAAGGCGGGCACGGCCCTCCTTTACCTCAGGCCGACGCGCTCGTCCGCTACAGCATCTTCTTCGTGATCAAGCTCAAGACCAGAACCGTCCACATCGCAGGGATTTCGCCGAACCCGACAGGCAAGTGGATGAAGCAGCTCGCCCGGAACCTCACCGACGCCGAAGACGGCTTCCTCGG
>JAAESI010000302.1 GCA_024229515.1 Pseudomonadota bacterium
CCGAGGAAGCCGTCTTCGGCGTCGGTGAGGTTCCGGGCGAGCTGCTTCATCCACTTGCCTGTCGGGTTCGGCGAAATCCCTGCGATGTGGACGGTTCTGGTCTTGAGCTTGATCACGAAGAAGATGCTGTAGCGGACGAGCCCGCGAGGTGACGGCACCTCGATGGTGAAGAAGTCGGCGGCGGCCATCAGCTCCCAATGGGCCTTCAGGAACGTCTTCCAGCGCAGCTTGCGTCCCCGCTCCGGGGCGGGCTCGATGCCGTGGTCGGCAAGTATCTTCTGAATGGTGCTCCGGGCGAGTTCGTGGCCCAGGGGAAGCAGCTCGCCTCGAATCCGGGTGTATCCCCACCTCGGATTCTCCTCGGCCATCCGAACGACGAGGGCCACGAGGTCGACCGGCGTCGCCGGGCGCCCTCGGCCTCGCTTCTTGGAGCCGTCGTACTTCCGTGCGACCAGGGTTCGGTACCAACGAAGAATCGTGTCGGGAGTGACGAGACCGGCGAGCTCGTCGAGGACCCTTCGTTCCAGCTTCCTTCCTCGCACCGCGAGGCGTCGCCGTTGAGCATCGGTCAAACGCAGGCGTCGGTTCCCGAGCTGCTCCCGGAGCACCCGGTTCTCCTCCAGCAGATACTCGATCGCGAACTGTTGCCGACGAGTGAGCCAGCCGGAAACCGTCAAGACCACGAACTGAAGCGCAAACGGAACCTGAGACATCTGAAGATCGTCGCCGTTCGACCAGGAATCGGCAACTCAATGCGCGGTCCTGATCGATGGACGGAACTCCCGGCCGAATTTTCGGACAGGACGGGAGCACACTCCCAGAACCCCGGCCGCGCATCGATGCGGTCCAGCACGTGGGCTCTCCACCCCGATCCGTCGGCGGAGGCCAACTCCGCCCAGGTGATGCCGGTCGTGATCTCCTCGACGGCCATCATCGATCCCTCCTCCACCGCGAGCTACGCCAACCCTTCCAGCTCTTCCCAGCGTGCGTAGATGACCTTGAGCTCCTCCGGGATCGCCGACAGCCGAGCGGTAAGCCCCGCGACGTCCGCCTTGCTCCCCGCCTGGTAGGTCGCCGGATCGGCCAACGTCGCCTCGACGGACTCCTGCTCCGTCTCGAGCGCCTCGATCTTCGCGGGCAGCGCTTCGTATTCCTTCCGCTCGGCGAAGGTGATCTTGCGCACCTTCGGCTTCGCGGACACCTTCGGGGCCGCCGCAGCCTTCTCCGGCTTCGCGCTTCGGGCCGCGGCCAATCGCCTCGCGGCGGCCTCGTTGGCCTGCTGACGGGATGCGTAGGAGACCACCGCGCCGTCGGGCTCGAACGCGAGCACCCCGGTGCAAACGCGGTCCAGGAACGCGCGATCGTGGGTCACGATGATCGCCGAGCCGTCGAACGACATCAGCGCCTCCTCCAGCACCCGCAGGGTCAGGAGATCCAGGTCGTTGGTCGGCTCATCCAGCAGCAGCAGGTTCGCGCCGCGCAGCAGCAGCTGGGCCAGGAGCAGGCGCGCACGCTCGCCGCCGGACAGCTTCCCCACCCTCTGGTCGAGCACCTCGCGGGGGAACAGGAACCGCCGCAGGAAGCCGGCGACGTGAATCTGGCTCTTGCCGAGGGTAACGTGGCTGGCCCCCGCCCCCGCCGCCTCGAAGACGGTGTCGTCGTCGTTCAGCCCCGTGCGGTGCTGGTCCAGGATCGCCGGCTTGACCCGGCCGCCCTGCATCACCTCGCCCGACTGCGGCGTCTCCTGGCGCGCCAGCAGCCGCAGCAGCGTCGACTTGCCGCAGCCGTTGGGCCCGACCACGCCGATCCGCTCCCCCGCGACGATGCCCCGGGTCAGGCCCGAGATGAGCTCCCGCCCGTCGTAGCCGTGGTGCACATCCCGGAGCTCGAGGATCATCCGACCGGTCTTGCCCCCGGTGCTGAGGTCGAGCTCGAAGGTCTCCTCCTTCCGGATCGGCCGCTTCACCCGCAGCGCGTCCAGCCGCTGGAGTCGCGACCGGCTCTTTGTCGTGCGCGCCGCCGGTGACCGGCTGGCCCACTCCGCCTCCCGGGCGATATACGCGAGCCGCACGTCCTCCGCCCGCTGCATGGCCGCGTGCCGCTCGGCACGGGCGATCAGGTAGTCGGCGTAGGAGCCCGGGTAGGAGACGCAGATGCCGTCGTCGACCTCGACGATCCGGGTCGCGACGGCTTCCAGCAGGTAGCGATCGTGGGTGACGAGCACGGCTGCGCCGTTCCAGCGCGCGAGGTGCTGCTCCAACCAGTCGACCGTGTCTGCGTCGAGGTGGTTGGTGGGCTCGTCCAGCAGCAGCAGATCGGGCTGCTCCAGCAGGGCGCGGGCGAGGGCGACTCGACGCTTCTCCCCGCCTGACAGCTGGCCGACGGGGGCGTCCAGGGGAGGGGCGTGCAGTCGGTCGAGGATCGACTCGACCCGGTGCTCCACGGTCCAGCCGTGCTCGTCCAGACGCCCCTGGAGGGTGCCCGCGCGGTCCATGTCACCGTCGGCGAGGGCGGCTTCGTAGTCGGCGAGGAGTGTGCGGTGCCAGCCCACTCCGGCGGCTGCGGCCTCGACTACGGTCGCGCCTTGGAGCACTGGGTCCTGGTGGAGCATCGCCGCGGAGCCGACCAGGTCGACCTCGCCGTGGTCCGCCTCCATCGCGCCCGCGAGGATCTTCAGGAGGGTCGACTTGCCGGATCCGTTGACGCCGACGAGCCCCACGCGCTCGCCCGCCGCGACCGACAGGTCACAACCGCGAAGGATGCGTCGGTCACCAAAGGACTTCTCGACGCCTCGTGCGACGAGGAGGGACACGCTCTAGAAGCCGGCTTCGCCTTCGTGCATCACCAGCACGCACTTGCCCACGCGGATGCGACCGCCGACCTCGACCTTGGTCGCGCCCTTGATCTTCTTGCCGTTGACCTTCACCGGGCACCAGAAGCTCAGCTTCTCGACCGTCAGTTCCAGGTCTTCGTTCGTGATTCGAGCGGCTTCGCCGACCCAGATCCAGCGGCCGGGGAGGGGGATGTCGTTTCCGGGTCCCCAGCCCACCACCGTGACTCGGTTCTCCATCGCGATCGGCTCGCCCTGGTCCACCTGGAGCCGCGGGGTGGCCTTCTTCCGGGCCTGGTCGCGCAGTCGGGCCATCGCCTCGGGAGGGATCGCCGCGGTGGCGTTGGTGCCGCCCTGCTTGAGCGCCTCCATGTAGGCCTCCAGCGGCGACTTCTGCCGGTCCTTGGCGACCATGCCTCCGCCGCCACCACCGCTCATCCAGGCCGGGTCTCCGACCGCCATCTCCGCGTCGATGGGGACGAACCCCTCGGCGTGGTACTGCAGGATGAAGTCGGCGACCTCCATCTCGTCGCCGTCGTCGAGCCGATGACGCTGGATCCGTCGACCGGCCACGAACGTGCCGTTCTTGGTCCCGGAATCCTCGATGATGTATCCCGCGGGCGTCAGGTAGAGACGCGCATGCTTTCGGCTGATGAGGGGATGCTTCAACTGGATGGAGACGTCGTCTCCGCGTCCAATAACCATCTCCCCCGCACCCAGCTCAATGCTGCGGACAAGCTTGCCGTTGCTGATGATCGATACGCGCGCCACTAAGCCAGCCCCTGCTTCAGACAGGGGGGATGATAGCAGCCTCTCGCCCTCAACTTCTCGGGGGAGAGCCTCGACATGGCCGGTGACCAGGGTCTTGCCGGGCCGCCGGTTTCTCGCCCTTCCTTCAGTACGAGCTTCGCTTCCGTCGACTCTCCAACGAGTTCGTTGACGATAATGGCCCCATGCCTCGGCGCCGCTTCACCCTCGCCGGCTGGGTCGTCGATCTCGCCCACCAGCGGATCGAGCGGGACGGCGTCGCCCGAACGCTGTCGACCAAGGAGGCCGAGTTGCTCGGCTACCTCGCGCGACAGCCCGGGGTCTCGGTGCCTCGCGCGGAGCTGCTTGCCGAGGTCTGGGGCTACGCCCCCGGCGCCAGCACCCGGACGCTGGACGTGACGGTCGCGCGGCTGCGCCGCAAGCTCGAGGACCAGCCACCCCGGTGCCTGCTGACCGACCGGGGCACCGGCTACCGCCTCGCCGGAAGCGCGCCGGTCCGCCGGCTCGTCGGGCGCGACGAAGACGTCGCCGAGATCCGCCGCGCCGTGGGGGCGGGCGCACCGCTCGTGACCGTGCTCGGACCGCCGGGAAGCGGCACGACCAGCCTCGCCGCCCACGCCGCCGAGCAGCTGGACGCCGTCTTCGTCGATCGCGCCACCGCCGGCCAGGCCGCCCCGGCGCTGTCCGAGGGGCGGCTCATCATCGCCACGGCGTCCGCTCCCCTCGTCCTCGCGGGGGAGCATCGGCACAGGCTCCGGCCCCTGTCCGATGCCGACGCCGTAGCGCTCTTGACCGCCCGCCTCGACGCCGCCGGCCTGGTCCGCACCGCGTCCGTCGACCGCCGCCTGACCTCCCTCGCGGCCGGCCTCGAGGGCCACGTCGGGCTCCTCGTCGCCGCCTCCGATCGGCTTGCCGAGGCCGGGCTGGCCAACCTCTCCCTCACCGTCGAGGAGCTCGAACCCGCCCGCTTCGCCCTCGCCGCGGCGCGCGATCCCGCTGGTCCCTGCGGTGACCTCGCCGCGCTCGTGGACGGCGTGCCCGAGGCTCACCGAGTCCTGCTCGCGGCCGCTGCCGCGCGCCCCCGGACGCTCGACGAGGTGGAGCAACTCGGCCCCACGTCGGCGTCCGCCGCGCTCCCCTGGCTGCTCGATCGCTCGATGCTCGTGCGCTCCGAGGCCGGCTACTCCGTGCCGCTGCCGCTGCGGCTCTGGCTTCGCGACGCCCGGGCCGCGAGCGCGGCTGAGGCCATCCAGTCGTAGCTGTCGCGGTTCGGTCCGGGCTCCTCCAGACCGCACAGGACCTTCACCGCGCGAGCGGCCTCCTGTTGCGTGGTCCCGGCGATCCGCTCCAACGCCGCCTGCCGCAGGGTCTCCGAGGGGCCGCCCCGCTCGTCCTCGACCAGCGCTTGCACGGCGTCGGTGACCGCGTGGGGGGCGACATCCCCGCTCTGCTGGAAGAGCGCGCGCGCCCGGTCCAGCGCCTCAGCCGCTGCCTCCAGCTCGCCTTCGAGGTAGTGAGCGAGCCCCAGCGAGAGGCGGGCGTACGCCTCGTAACGCCCCGTGGCCGCCCGTCGGTGGAGCTCCGCCCCCTCGGTGAAGCAGGCGATGGCCTCGCGGCGGCTTCCGAGCATGAGGTGGGCCATGCCCAGGTTGGAGATGGCGAGGGTCTCCCCGATCGCGTCGCCGACGGCCCGGAGCTGGGTCCGCGCCTGCAGCAGTCCTGCCCGGGCCGCCGTCGCGTCGCAGAAGCTCAGGTCCGCGACCGCCCGATTGAGCGTCATCTCCGCCAGGTAGACCGGGCTCCCCAGCTGGGAGTACGCGTCGATGGCGAGCTTGCCGTACCGGTCGGTCTCGGGCCGATCGCCCCGCCGGCGGGCGACGATGGCGAGGTTCGTCGCGCAGACGCCGACCACCCGGAGGTTGCCCACGCGGTGGGCCTCGGCGAGCGCCTGGCCGAACAGGTCCGCGGCGTCGTCGAGGCGGCCCCGGCTCTCGCGCACGATCCCCAGGTAGACCAACGCCTGGCTCCGCAGGCTCCCGTCTCCCACCGCGCCCGCCTCGGCGGCCGCCGTCTCGAGTTGGGACGTGGCCAGCTCGGTGTGTCCTTGCTGCCGCGCCATGTCTCCCGCCCGGGACAGAACGAACGCGCGGGCCCGACGGCCGACGGCCCGCTCGCACGCCGCCGCCATCGCCGACGGAGCGGAGGGATCGCCCTGCTCGAAGGCCGCCACGGCCCACACCGCCGCGGCCATCGACCTCAGATCGGGATCGGTGCGCTCGTCCGCTCCCGCCAGGGCGATCGCCAGCAGCTCCGCCTGCAGCTCCCGGGAGGAGCGCGGACGGACCAGCCGGTTCAGCTCCAGCGCCATCTGCAGCGCCGCGTCGGTGTCGGTCCGGGCCAGCGTCTCGAGGGCCGCGCGCAGGTTCGGCAGCTCCCCCCAGGCCTTCGCCGCCGCCGGTCCTTCGCCCGCGGTGTTGACGTGCTTCACGAGGGCCGCCGACCGCGCTTCGTACCAACGGGCGTGGGCCTGGGCCGCCTCGTCCGCGTCCCGCCGCTCGGTGAGGCGGTCGGCGGCGAAGGAGCGGACCGGGAGGCTCAACCGGACCCCGTCGTCCCCGCGCTGCAGGACCAGTGAGCTGTCCACCAGCGCCTCCAGCGCGGGGGCACCGATCGCGGCGGCGGCGGAGCGCGAGAAGGGGCCGCGGAACACCGAGCAGCGAGCCAGCGCCTCCTGATCGGGGGGGGGCAGCAGGTCCCAGGACCACCGGATCGAAGCCTCCAGCGTCAGGTGCCGGCGCGGCCGCGGCCGGGCCCCCGCCACGAGCAACTCGAGGCTCCGTTCGAGGCGGTCATCCAACCCCTTCAGCCCCAGCACGGGCACCCGGGCGGCCGCCAGCTCGACGGCCAGGGGGAGCCGATCGAGCCGGTCGCAGATCCGCCGCACCGGGTCCGGCGGCAGCGGCGCGCGCTCGCCCGTGGCGCGGGCTCGGTGCACGAAGAGGGACTCCGCCGGCGCGACGGCGAGCGGGCCGATCCGAACGACCGTGGGCCCTCCCTCGGGCGGGCGCTGCGACGTCAGCAGCCAGCGGACCTCCGGCGCGGCGTCGGCCCAGCGGCGCACGAGCGGACCGGTGCCGGCGGGCAGCTGTTCGAGGTTGTCGAGCACGACCAGGATCGGCCCGCGTCCCGCCAGCACGGCCTCCAGCCGGCGGTCCAGACCGGGCCCTCCCGGCACGTCCAGCGCGTCGGCGAGGACCCGCGTCACGCCGGCGACGGTCCGCTCTTCGGCGAGCTCGACGAAGCTGCGGCCGCCCTCCAGCCCGTGGCAGCGGCGCGCTGCCGCGAACCGGAGCGCGAGGCGGGTCTTGCCCACCCCCGCGGGGCCCACGAGCGCGACGAGCCGATCGCCGGCGGCGAAGGCCTCCCCGATCGCGAAGAGCTGAGCGCCCCGGCCGAAGAACGGATCGAGCCCGCCGGGCAGGCCCTCGGCGGGTTCGGGCGCGGGGGCCGGCTCGAACCGGTAGCCGACGCCGTGCACCGTCAGGATGTGACCGGGGGCGGCGGGGTCCTGCTCCAGAGCTCGCCGCAGGGTGCGCACGGCCGCGTCGACCGCGCGGGGCGAGCCGTCTCCGTCCCAGGCCTCCGCGAGCAGCGCGTCGCGGCTCCGGTCGTCGCTCGGGTGCTCGACGAGCGCCTTCAGGAGTCGGAGCTGGCGCGGCCCCAGCGTGCCTGGAGCCCCCCGGCGGACGAAGCGGCCCGACGTGAGATCCACGAGCGCGCCGCTGAGTTGGAGGGCCTCCACCCGCCGAGGATAGCGGTCAGGGCTCTCCGAGCCCGGCGAAGCCCTGGCCGGTGTCGTACTTGAAGAAGACGAGGTCGCCAGCGTCCAGGACGATCGACAGGAGCCGCTCGGTAGAGACGACCGACAGGGGCTGGGCCACGACCGCTTCGGCATGGTGGTCCAGGACGAGCAGCTGCGACGGATCGAGCGCCGCGGGCGCCGACGCGAAGTCGAAGGTGACCTCGAAGGTGACGGCAGACTCGACCATGATCGGCCAGTCGGAGCTGGCGTGGGTGGGGTTCTGCAGCGCGACGTACCGTTCCCCGTCGGCGTCCTCGAAGAAGCCGACGTGCACGTCCTGCACCTCCCACGGGGCCAGCCCCACCGGCTCGATCGAGGTGATGTAGGGGTCGCCGCCCGCGCCCGCGCTCCAGGCCGTCAGGCCCGCCGGGGAGTACAGCGCGTTCCCGGGCGTGAAGCGCACCTCCGTGCTCGTCAGCCAGGGGAGCACCTGGCCGAGGAAGTTCAGCTCCGCGTTGAGCCCGGAGGCGACGGTGAGGCGGGCGTTCGTCGGGCTCGACCAGCTGCCGCTGCCGTCGAAGAAGGCGGACTCCACGATGTGCGGGGGGCTGGCCTGGTACACGAACCAGGTGTGGCCGGTGTAGCCCTGCACGACCCCCGCCATCGCGTCCCAGCGGAGGTCGGACGGCTCGGGCCAGTCGGTCTCGCCGACGTACTGGAAGGCCTTGAGGTAGCGCCAGTAGGGCATGTCGTGGTCGAGCCCGAACTGCCGGTGGATCGCCAGCCGCTCGTACTCGACGTAGCCCACGCTGTAGCGGTCGTAGCTGACGATGTCGAAGTCGATGGTCGCCGCCGCCTCGTCTAGCAGGTCCTCGAGCACGACGCCGTCGTTCGGGTTGCCGAAGTTGAGCACGATCAGCGCGTCGGGATCGGCCGCGCGGACCGCGTCGACCCCCACCGCGATCGGCGCCAGGTCGTCCGGGTTGCGGGGTTCGTCGCCCACCTGGAAGCCGATCCGACCCACCGAGTCGGGGCCGACGCCCCCGATCACCGCGCCGCCGTCGGTGCTGGTGCCGTCGTCGGTGACCCAGGACAGGTAGGCGTAGTCGGGCCGGCCCGCCGCCTCCCACCCGGCGATGCGGTTCGGGAGCCCGCCCGCCCAGGTGTGGACCGCGGTCGCTCCAAACCCGTCGAAGTAGTCGTCCACCCCGGCGGGGGAGGGGGCGGGCATGGCGACCGTGAGCCCCGACACGAACATCGGGTGGGTCCGGATCCAGGTCTGTGCCGGGTTCAGCCCGGCCAGCGGATCGGGGGTCGCGTCGTCGTCGTCGGCCGTGTCGTCGTCGTCGGCCGTGTCGTCGTCGTCTGAGGTGTCGTCGTCGTCTGAGGTGTCGTCGTCGTCGGCCGTGTCGTCGTCGTCTGAGGTGTCGTCGTCGTCGGAAGTGTCGTCGTCGTCTGAGGTGTCGTCGTCGTCGTCTGAGGTGTCGTCGTCGTCTGAGGTGTCGTCGTCGTCGTCTGAGGTGTCGTCGTCGTCGTCCCCCGGACCCGGGATCGGCAAGCCGACGACGCCACAGCCGGACAGCGCGGCGGCGAGGAGCAGGAGCGGTAGCCAGCGGGTCACGGCGAGTTCCACACTAGCGGAACGATCTGGCTGCGCTCCTCGGCGCTCCGCTCCCAGCTCCGCGCCAGCCCGCTGATCATGAAGTGGAGGGTCTCACCCGGCGACGGCGCCCACCCCGAATCGGCGTGGAAGGGGGCCTGCTTGATGTGACTCCCGGAGACCGCCTCGCGCCACTTGCACGGCATGCTGGGGCGGATCCACTCCCAGGTCGCGCCGTACCAGGTGCCTCCGGAACCCACGACGTCCGGCTTCCACACGAACACCCATGGGTTGGCGTTGACATCGGTCCCGTTGCCGTCGAGGTCGACGGTGGGCCAGACGGAGGCCTGGTCGTGCTCGAGGCAGATCGTCGTGTCGAACAGGGCCACGGTGTACAGGTCCGAGGTCACCGGCCAGCCGGAGACGTCCGTATGCAGCCACTGGACCGCCGCCAGGTCCAACGGCGGGGCGATGGGCTCGCTCGGGTCCGTCAGCTCCAGCGAGACCAGCGTGACCTCGCCGGCGCCGGTGCGCGGATCGAGGCGCAGGCTGGTGAGCTCCCCGGTCCACTCGGGGTGATCCGTGAGGTCGAAGACGTACCGGTTGAGGGTGCCGTCGACGAATGACTCGAAGGCGTGGCGGCGGTCGGGGGAGAAGCCTGTCTCGCCGGTGCGCTCCCAGAAGAGCTCCCAGCCGGAGTCCTCGCCGGTGACGGCGAAGACCGCCTCGACCCGGGTGCAGGCGTCGAGGTCGGCGTCCACCTCGGTCCAGAGGTACGCATCCCCGCTGGAGACGAGGGTCACCCCTTCGGCGTCCTGTTCGCCGGCGAGCGCGAGGTCGGCGCTGAGGCTCCAGCCGTCCACGTCCCCGTCGAACGTCCAGCTGGGGCACTCCGCCGGGGGGACGTCGATCGTGTCGTCGTCGTCGACCGTGTCGTCGTCATCGACCGCGTCGTCATCGTCCGCGGCGGGGGCGCTGTCGTCGTCGTCCTGCCCGATGGGGGCGCTGTCGTCGTCGTCCCAGGGATCCGTGGCGTCGTTGTCGTCGGCCGGGGCGGGAGGCTGGGGAGCGGGCGGCTCGACGACGTAGCAGCCGGCGAGCAGCGCGAGCGTGAGGGCAGGCCGGAGGTTCATCGCGACCCCTCCGTGCAGTCCAGGAGGGCGGAGTAGATGAGCTCTTCGTCGCCGATCCCCCACCCGTCGACGCGCTCCTGGAAGAGCAGCGTGTCGTGGTCGGCGCGCCACTGGGCTTCGGTGAAGAAGTCGCCGGCGTCGATGATGGGCGTGCCCAACGATTCGCCGTGCAGGTCGACGCCGGCGGCGCCCTCGGTGGCGGAGCTGCCGTCGTCGGCTCCGACGAACTCGACGCTGTAGACAACCAGGTCGTCGGGCAGGCCCGCCGCGACGGGGTCGACCGTGCCGCTCAGCACGTAGTACGGGTGCCCGTTGAGGCCGAAGACACCCCGCGCGAGGCAGAGGGCGGCGCCCTCCAGGGGGTGGGAGGGGGCGGCGCCGAACCAGCCGGCGTCGGGCACCGCGCCGTCGACGAGCACGCCGCAGGCGGCCACGACCTCCAGCGGATCGGTGTCCCACAAGCCGCTCACATCGACGCAGGGGTCGACCGAGGGGGCGGGTGGCGGCGGCTCATCGGGGTCTCCCTCGCAGACGACCTCGGCTTCGAACGGTCCCGCGTCGCCGTCGAAGCCGTCGATCAGGAGGTAGTAGCGCTCGCCCGCGAACACCTCGAAGGTGACGCTGTTGTGGCCCCGCTCCAGGGCGCGATCGGAGCGGCAGGGGCCGTCGCCGGCGAGCACGAACAGGTCGTGGTCGACCTCGGTGGGCGTCGGATCGTCGAGCCGCCAGGTGACCTCGCCGTCCTCGTCGGCGATGAACTCCCAGGCGATCTCGGGGCCGTCGAAGCTCCCGGGCGCCACCGGGTAGCCGTCGATGACGGTCGTGTGCCCCGAGTTCGGGTCGGCGCTGTCGCCCCCGACCCTGTCGCCGCAGCCAAGGACCTGCACGGGCGCGCACTCGGCGGCGTCCTCCCCGCCGGCGGACGCGGCCGGTTCGTTGGTCCAGTCGCTCGAGGCGTCGCTCGAGGCGTCGGTCGAGAACGCGACGTCGGGAGCCGAACACGCCGAGAGCGAGCCGGCGAGGATGACGAGAGTGAGCGGCGAGGGTCGGTGCATGGTGCCTCCGACAGGGGTCTACCGGCGGGACGGCAGCGCGCTCGTAACAAGATGTGAGGAGGCCTCATCGTCCCGGCAGCGGGAACGCAGGGGCCGTACGGTTTCGGCTGACGGGGACCCGCAGACGCCACGCGCCGCTAGCTGATATACAGCCCTCCTCGACGGAGGCCCCCCATGTTCGATCTCGACCTCATCCGTTCCGTCTACAGTTCCATGGGCGCCCGCATCGATGCGGCCCGCGCGAAGCTGAAGCGGCCCCTGACCCTGGCAGAGAAGATTCTCGTCGCGCACCTCGACGACGCCAACGACGTCGGCTGGACCCGCAAGGAAGACTTCTTGCTGCTCCGCCCCGACCGCGTCGCCATGCAGGACGCCACCGCCCAGATGGCGCTGCTGCAGTTCATGATGGCCGGCCGCGACCGCGTCGCCGTCCCCTCGACGGCCCACTGCGACCACCTCATCCTCGCGCGCAAGGGCGCGGGCCACGACCTCCTCCAGGCGGTCGACACCAACCGAGAGGTCTACGACTTCCTCGCGTCGGTCAGCCGCAAGTACGGCGTCGGCTTCTGGAAGCCCGGCAGCGGGATCATCCACCAGGTCGTGCTCGAGAACTACGCCTTCCCCGGCGGCATGATGATCGGCACCGACAGCCACACCGTGAACGCGGGCGGCCTCGGCATGATCGCCGTGGGCGTGGGCGGCGCGGACGCCGTCGACGTGATGGCCGGCATGCCGTGGGAGGTGAAGGCCCCGGGCCTCATCGGCGTCAAGCTGACCGGCTCCCTGGGCGGCTGGACCGCCAGCAAGGACGTCATCCTCAAGGTGCTGGACATCCTCACCGTCAAGGGCGGCACGAACCACATCGTCGAGTACTTCGGCCCCGGCGCGCGCACGATCTCCTGCACCGGCAAGGGCACGATCTGCAACATGGGCGCCGAGCACGGAGCGACTACGTCGGTGTTCCCGTTCGACGCCAAGATGGCCGCCTACCTCCGGTCCACGGACCGGTCCGAGGTCGCCGAGCTCGCTGAGCAGCACGCCGCCATGCTCCAGGCCGACCCCGAGGTCGAGGCCGACCCCGAGCGCTACTACGACCGCGTCATCGAGATCGACCTCGACACGCTCCAGCCCCACTGGGTCGGTCCCCACACCCCCGACCTCGCCCGCACCGCCGCCGACATGGCCGCGGAGGCGGAGGCCAATGGCTACCCCACCGCCGTCACCAACGCCCTCATCGGCTCCTGCACCAACAGCTCGTACGAGGACATGAGCCGCGCCGCCTCCCTCGCGCGCGCGGCTTCCGCCGCCGGCCTCAAGGCCAAGGTTCCTTTCTGGGTCAGCCCCGGCAGCGACTCGGTGCAGGCGACCATCCAGCGGGACGGGCAGATGCAGGCGCTGGAGGACATCGGCGCCGTGGTGCTCGCCAACGCGTGCGGCCCCTGCATCGGCCAGTGGCAGCGCGACGACGGCGGGGAGGGCGAGGCCAACAGCATCGTCACCTCGTTCAACCGCAACTTCCGCAAGCGCGCCGACGGCCGCAAGGAGACGCTCGCCTTCATCGGCTCGCCGGAGATGGTCACCGCCGTCGCCCTCAGCGGACGCCTCGACTTCAACCCCTTCACCGACACCATCGACGGCGTGCAGCTGCCCGAGCCCACCGGTGAGGAGCTCCCCGCCGAGGGCATGGCGAACCGCTTCGACGGCTTCGTCCCGCCCGCCGCGGACGGCTCCGACGTGAACGTTGTCGTCGCCGAGGGCAGCGAGCGGCTGGAGCTGCTGACCCCGTTCGCCCCCTGGGACGGCAAGGACGCGGACGGCCTGATGGTGCTGCTCAAGGCCTTCGGCAAGTGCACGACGGACCACATCAGCCAGGCCGGCCCGTGGCTCAAGTTCCGCGGCCACCTCGACAACATCAGCAACAACATGTTCATCGGGGCCATCAACGCCTTCACCAAGGAGGCGGGCACCGGCAAGGATCAGCTCGACGGCGAGACCAAGTCGTTCCCCGCGGTGGCGCGGAACTACAAGGCCAACGGCCACGGCTGGGTCGTGTTCGGCGACGAGAACTACGGCGAGGGCAGCTCGCGTGAGCACGCGGCGATGGAGCCGCGGCACCTCGGCGCGCGCGCGGTCATCGTCAAGAGCTTCGCCCGCATCCACGAGACGAACCTCAAGAAGCAGGGCGTGCTGGGACTGACGTTCGTCACCCCCGCCGACTACGACAAGGTCCGCGAGGACGATCGGGTGGCCCTGGCGGGCATCACCACGCTGGCGCCGGACTCCACGATCACCGTGACGTTGACGCACGCGGACGGGACGACCGAGTCGTTCCCCGCCGCCCACACGCTCAACGCTGAGCAGATCGAGTGGTTCCAGGCTGGCTCGGCCCTGAACAAGATCAGGGCCGAGTCCGGGGTCGCCTAGGGGTCGGTCCCGCGTTAGCGGGCGCAGTCACCGTCGTCGAAGTTCAGCTCGGCGCAGTTCAGGACGATCGGGGTGCCCTCGGGGTACTCCCACTGGCCCTCGTCGCAGTCGTTGTCGCCCAGCCACGTCAGCGGGAAGCAGTTGCCGTTGCAGTCTTCGCCCTCGGTCTCGGTGTCGCAGTCGCTCGAGGCGTCGTCGTCGTCGGTGGCGTCGTCGTCGTCGTCGGTGGCGTCATCATCGTCATCGGCCGCGTCGTCGTCGTCGCTGCCGCCGCCACCGGAGCGGGCGGGGGTGCACGCGGCGACGAGGCCGAGCAGGGAAATCAGAACGAGCAGGCGGGTCAAAATCTTCATCAGGGTCTCCTAAGGCCCGCCACTATGACCTAGTCGGCCAGTGCGTCCAATACGCGTTCCGCTTTCGCGCGCCCCATCCCCGGGACCGCGGCGACGTCGTCCACCGTTGCGGCCCGAATCCGTTTGACGCTGCCGAACCGTCGGAGGAGCCGCGTTCGCAGGGTCTTGCCGATCCCGGGAATGGTGTCGAGGGCTGAGGTCACGGTCCGTTTGCTGCGCAGCTTGCGGTGGTGGTGGACCCCGAAACGATGGGCCTCGTCGCGCGCGGCCTGCAGCAGGTGGAGGGCGGGATCGTGCGCCCGCAGGCTGATCGCATTGCTCCGCCCCGGCTCGTACAGCTTGTCCGTCTCCTCTCCGTCGTTCGGCTTGGCGATGGAGATGATGCGCAGCAGCGGGCCCCCGACGGGCGGCTGGATGGGTCCGCCGTCCAGATCGACGACGTCCGCGCCGACCTCCCGGGCCGCCTCGACGACCATGCGGAGCTGACCGCGTCCGCCGTCGATCACGATCAGGTCCGGGAGTTTCCACCTGGCGCTGTCGGTCAGCCCACGCTTGATGCGGCGGCTCAGGACCTCCTTCATCGTCGCGTAGTCGTCCGCGCCGACCACGGTCTGAATCTTGAAGATGCGGTACCCCGCCTTGTTCGGCTTGCCGTCCACGACCGAGACCATCGCGCCGACCGGGTCGGTGCCGCCGATGTTGCTGTTGTCGTAGCACTCGATCGAGCGCGGGAGTTCGGCGAGCCGGAGCACCTTCTGCAGCCCGAACATGGCTCGCTGGTGCCGCTCAGCTTTGCTGTGATCGGACGCGAACCGAACCTCCGCGTTCTTGGCCGCGATGGTGAGCAGGCGCACCGCGTCGCCGCGCTTGGGCTGACGGATGACGACCTTGCGACCGGCCAGCTCGCTCAGCAGTTCCGCCCGGAGCGCCGCGTCCGCCACCGGGATCGGCACGAGGATCTCGGGGGGCGGCGGGATCGTGGGGCTGTACAGCTGCGTGATCAGCCGCCCGAGCAGCTCGTCGTCCTCCTCCGCCACGCTGCGGAAGCTGAAGCCGCGGGCGTCCTGCATGCGCCCTTCGCGCACCGGCATCAGGGCGACGGCGGCGAGGTCGCCTTCCCGGTGAAGCGCGAACACGTCCCGGTCCTTCTGACCCGGCGCGGCGTGCAGCCCCTGCTTCTCCGTCAACCTCTCGATGAGTCGCATGTTGTCGCGTACGCGAGCGGCCTCCTCGTAATAGAGCTTCTCGGCGGCCGCCTGCATGCGCGCCTCCAGCCGCCTCACCAGGGCCTTGTTGCGGCCTTCGAGGAGGAGCGCCGCCTCGTCCAGCAGCGCGTCGTACTCCTCGGGGGTCACCTTGCCGACGCAGGGAGCGACGCAGCGGCCCATCTGGTGCTCGATGCAGGGGCGCTCCGAGTGCGCCCTGAACACGCCGTCCGAACAGGTCCGCAGGGGCACGGTGCGCTTGAGCAGCTTCTGCACCTCCCAGGCGCTGACTTGGTTCAGGTAGGGGCCGAAGTACTGGGCACCATCATCCTTCCAGCGGCGCACCATCGTGATTCGCGGCCACTTCTTGCCCCGCTTCAGCCGCAGCGACAGCCACGTCTTGTCGTCCTTGAGCTTCACGTTGTAGCGGGGCTGATACTTCTTGATCAGCGTGTCCTCGAGGATGAGCGCCTCGCGCTCGGACGGCGTGACAACGACCTCGACGTCCTGGATTTGGGGTACCAGGAACCCGATGTGGAATCGGCCGTCGCCCGCCCCGGCACGCTGCCAGTACTGCTTCACCCGCGCGCGAAGATCGACCGCCTTGCCGACGTACAGCACTTCGCCGTCTTCAGCCTTCATCAAGTAGGTGCCGGGGCCGGTGGGGAGCTGGTCGAGGTCGGTGCGAAGAGATGCCATCGGCATGACAAGGGTATTGGATCCTTCGACAGGACTTCTGTATAGATCGGTATCAGACTTTCGGCACAAAGGTCAAATCATGATTCGGTCCAACATCCTCCTCGTCCTCTTCTCGGTCCTCGGTCTCGTCCTGACGGGTTGCCCGCAGACGATCACGCCGCTGCCCGATGACGACGACGACGACGCCACCGACGACGACGACGCCACCGACGACGACGACGCCACCGACGACGACGACGCGACGGACGACGACGACGCGACGGACGACGACGACGCGACGGACGACGACGACGCCACGGACGACGACGACGCCACGGACGACGACGACGCCACG
>JAAESI010000303.1 GCA_024229515.1 Pseudomonadota bacterium
CAACAAGAAGCGCCTTTTGGAGCCGCTGGGGTACGTTCCTCCAGCGGAGTTCGAGAAGGCTTGGTACGAGCATCAAGCCGCCCAATCCTGGGTGGCCTGACTCAAGAAAACAGGCCGCCGGGGATTCCGGGGCAGTTCAGGTCGTTAGGCGGAGTTGGGCGGGGGGAAGAGCAAGACCTCCGACCAGCCAGTTCCGGGGAGGTAGGATGAGCCCGTGAAGCCCGAAGACACCGAGACCGACGCTCACCGGGCCCAGCTGCGAGCCTATCGCGCACTAGCGCCCTCAGCGCGCGTGGCGCTCGCGGCCCAGATGAGCGATGACGCGCGCTCCACGACCCGCGGCGGTATTCGGGCCCGAAACCCGGATTACAGCGCGTCCGAAGTGGAACTCGCGCTCCGAAGGCTTCTCCTGGGCGACGACCTCTTCAGGGCCGCTTGGCCCGACCGGCCCCTCCTGACTCCGTGAGCGCGGCTGGTGACTTTCTTGCGAGGCTGACCGCAATGCTGGATGCGGCCGGAATCGACTACATGCTGGCCGGCTCCTTCGCGAGCACCTACCACGGGATTCCGAGGACCACACAAGACCTGGACCTTGTGGTCGCGCCGGACTTCAGCAGCTTGAAGCGGCTCCTCGCAGCCCTGCCCGATGACGACTACTACGTGAGCAGCGAAGCCGCGATGGAGGCCCTCCGAAACCGCCGCTCCTTCAACGTGATCGACATGGCCACGGGCTGGAAGGCCGACCTCATCATCCGTAAGGCTCGCGAGTTCAGCGAGGTGGAGTTCGCCCGCCGGAAGCCCGCTGAGATTGTCGGAGTCACGGTCCCAATCGCGACCGCCGAGGACACCATCCTCAGCAAGCTCGAGTGGGCTCAGCAGTCCCCCTCCGAACGCCAACTGCGCGATGTTGCCGGCGTCCTTCAGGTCAGCGGCGAGCACCTCGACCGCAGCTACCTGGACCACTGGGCCGACGAACTGGGAGTCGCCGCCTCATGGCAAGAGCTGCAGGACCTAGCTGAAGAGAAGTCCTAGACGCAGCCCAATTTCGCCTAGCGTGTAGGCCGGACAAAGTGCTTTTCGTGAACGCGAACTGGCCGAGCCGATGCCCTCTCTCTCTCAACCTGAAGCAGTCTCCGGACTTCAGGATGCTTGCTTCCAGCAAGGCGTCGAGGAGGTGCGAATCTCCTGTGTCCCTGGCAATGAGCGGTCCGCAGCCATCCCAAGAAGACTTGGATACCGTCGCAAGAAGCACTCCGGAACCGACCTCGTCTTCGTGCTTCGGGCGGAAGGTCCCTTACCGGGTCGCGCTCTCGGTGCTCCAGAAGAAACGTGGTGACAAACGGGGGCACGGGCTTGTGAGAGCGGTTAAGAATAGCTAGTTAGAGGGGTGCTCAAGTTTCGGTTCAATGCGTAGGTCCCTGTGATGAAGATTGTTGTCCTCGGTGCATCTGGCGGCTGCGGGCGCCAGCTGGTGAAGCAAGCAGTCGAGCGCGGCTGGGAGGTCACTGCTGTCGGGCGCTCGACCAGCAGCCTCGAGCTGCCGGACGGGGTGCGGATCGTGCGCGGCGAGCTACAGGATGCGGACGCCTTAGAGGCGGCCTTCGAGGGTGCGGACACAGTGTTCTCCGCTCTCGGCCTGAATCTGTCGGGCCTGTCACCCTTCTCTACAGCCGAGGTGCCCGATCTACTCAGTCGGGCGGCTCCCGTAATTGTCGAGGCCATGAAGCGCACCGGTGTCCCCCGGCTGGTGGCTATCAGCGCTGGCGGAGTGGGCGACAGTGCGGCTCTGATGCCCTGGTTCTACAAGTGGATCGTTGCGATGACCTCCATGCGGCGACTGTACCCCGAGCTTGAGGTCATGGAGTCGGTCTATGCCAGCAGCGAGCTGGATGTCTGCTGCGTGCGTCCCACCACGCTGACGGACGGGCCGCGAACGGGGCGGGCCGTGGTCGCGACCCGCCTTGTGGGTCAGGCGGACATCTCTCGAGCGGACCTCGCCAGTTGGATGTTGGACGCGGCCGAGGGCGGTCGCTTCGAGCACTTCGGACCGTTGCTCACAGAGCGCGGGGCTGGCTGACGAGGCTCTGGCTCGTTAGAAGCATGTTTAGACTACGGGGCAACGTCTCAAGACGCCGAGCCATGCACCAACGCCCTGGCGCATCCTCCCCGACCTCCCGCGCTGCAAGTACGCGATGGGCATGTTCCTCGACGGCGATGACGTCATCGTGTTCGGCTCCACGACCTTGGGCGTGGCGTGGTTCCACGTGGATTGGGGCACCGGCGCCGCCACGAAGATCCCGCTCAAGAAGCCGACGTTCTGCGACCTCGCCGTGTTCGCCGAAGGCCGGCTCTGGGGTTCGATCAGCAACGGCACCGAGCGCGCCTGCTCGTGGGGGCTGAACGGCGAGCGGGAAATGCTCCACCAGGTGGGCTGGTCCGACAGCTGCGTGTACGCCTCGATCGACGGCGTGCGGTACGGCAAGTTCCGCACCCGGGCGCGGACCGAACACGCGGTCTCCTGGGCCGCGGACGGCACGGCGGCTGAGCTGCCGGGGGTGAAGCCGGATCACTACGAGCCGGCCGATCCGGATCTGTCGGCAGTGAACGTCAGCGAGCTGCACGCGGTGCTCCCCCCGGAGACGAAGGAGTCGGCGGTCAACGCGGTGCAGGTGCAGGACGGCCGCACGCGCGCGTTCGGCTGGGCGTGGGACGGGCGGGGCGACAAGTACGACCAGCGGGTACGCGGTCGCGCTGTGGGAGAGGCCCGCCGGCTAGCCGGGGGTGAGGAAGTCGGTCAGAGCCGCGTGACGGAGTTCACGAGCACGAGCTCGAGCGGCTGGTCGTTGCCGTCGGTGGCGACCGACCCCATCGCGTCGATGACGTCCATGCCGTCCACGACCTCGCCGAAGACGGCGTAGCCCTCGGCCGTGGACTCGCCGGGGTTCAGGAACAGGTTGTCCTCGAGGTTCACGTAGAAGCCCGAGGTGGCGCTGTCGGGAACGGACGTGCGGGCCATCGCGACGGATCCGCGGGTGTTGCTCAGGCCGCTGGAGATCGCCTCGTTGACTATCGGATCGTGGGTGTCCTTGAGGCTACCGAACTCGTCGACGCCGCCGCCCTGCACGACGAAGCCGTCGATGATGCGATGGAACTGCGTCGTGCCTTCGCCGTCGGTGCCGTCGAAGTGGCCTTCGTCGACGTAGGTGAGGAAGTTGGCGACCGTGATCGGCGACTCCTCCTCGTAGAACTCGATCGTGAAGGCGCCCATCGTGGTGTCGAACTCGACCGCCACGGCTCCGGCCGCATCGTCGTCGTTGGAGACGGTGTCGTCGTCGTCCGAGGCGCTGTCGTCGTCGTCCCCGCGCCGGTTCGTCGGCGGGCAGGCGGCGAGCAGGGGGATGAGGGCGGCGAGGAGCAGATGGCGAAACAGCATGGCGGGCACCCTAGCTCAGAGGCCGAATCCGACGCGGTCGACCCAGCCGAGAAACGCGCGTGCGTCGGCTTCGTCGGCGATGGCGCCATTGAGCTGCCGGATGGTCATCTCCCCCAGGACGATGCCCAGTTGGGGACCGGGGAGCAGGTCGAGGGTGTCTCGGACCTCGGCGGCGGGCAGCAGCGGCGCGGGGATCGGGGGGATGGGGAGCCCCTTGGGGTTGCGGGCCCCCGCAGCCACGTCGAGGGGGGCGAGGTAGCGGGCGGCGAGGGCCTCGGGCTCGTCGGCTTTCGCGCCGAGGCCCAGCAGGGCGTAGGCGGTCTGGCACTTCCAGCGCACCAGGTCGGAGCCGAGCTCGCCGGGTGCGGGCGTGCGTCCGACTTCAGCGGAGGTGGACGCGGCGGCCCGGGCGAGGGTGCGGGGCCACGCTTGGGCGACCAGTTCATGCTCCAACTCGGCGACATCGCACAGCCAGCCGAGGACCACCGCGGCGCGCTGATCGCCGACGTGCTCCCAGCAGCGGGCGAGGTTCGGGCCGACGTGGGCGGCGCAGACGATCGCGGCCCGGCGGTGCACGTCGAGGCGGTGCGGTCCGGGGAGGACCTGCGCGAGCAGTCCCGCTTCGTTCAGGCCGTGGAGCGCGAAGCCCGCGTCGGCGTGTCCGAGCATGGGGAGGAGCTCGGCGCGGATGCGTTCGTTGGCGATGCCGGAGAGGTCGAACCCGGCGGGGATGTCGACCTCGACATCGGCCTCCAGTTGCAGCGCGAAACGCCACACGCGGAGCACCCTCAGGGGGTCGTCGGCGAGGGCGGAGGGGGAGGCGAGTCGGAGGCGGCGGGGCTGCGCGAAGAGGTCGTCGAGCCCGCCGGTGGGGTCGAGGAAGCCGCGTCCCGGGGCCCACGCCATGGCATTGACGCGGAGGTCCCGGGCGGCGAGGTCGGCGGCGAGGGTGGGCCCTTTGAGGCCGGTGACGTCGACCCAGCGACCGCCGCCGAGGGTCACCCGCCAGGTCCGCCGGACGGGGTCCATGAGCACGGCGTTGCGGGCCGACGGGTGGAGGGAGTCGACGAAGGCGTCGGGATCGGGGGCGGCGATGTCGACGTCGTCGGAGCCGCGTCCCAGGAGCACGTCCCGGACCCAGCCGCCCACGAACGCGGCGCCGGGCGTGGCGCGCACCGCTTCGAGGACGGGTTCCGCGGCCGAGCCGAGGACTCCCGCGAGGGCCTGCTCGAACCGGGCGTCGGCTACAGGAGCCAATCGGGGAGCCCGAGGCCGTTGCTCATCCAGCTGAGGCGGGTGCCTTCGAAGGCCATGTGCTCGCGCTGGACGATGAACGCGGCGTGCACGCCGTCGGGGCTGACGAAGAGGAGCTTCGGCGCGTAGCCGAGGACCCAGGGCCGGCGGGTGCGGCCGGGCTCGATGACCCAGGTGGACTGGCCTCCCTTGACCGCCATGTAGTAGGCGGCGCCGGCCTCCAGGGTGGGGCTGGAGTTGTCGGTGCTGCCGTGCATGACGCGGAAGGCGAGGTTCTGCACGCCGTTGGGGAACTCGGCCTTGCCGCTGAGGATCTCCTTGGGCGGGTGGAGGTTGCCGACGACGATGCCGTGGGTCTCGAACAGGGCTGCCCGCTGCTCGCCCGCGCCGGGTTCCAGATCGACGGGATCGCAGGCGCCGGAGGCCGGCTCGGGCTCCTTGTGGGCGATGGTGATGTGGCCGCCGTCGACGTACTGGTCGGTCTCGGCGTCGATGACGTAGACGTCGTAGCGCATGTCGCAGGAGACGGCGCCTTCGCCCGGGTTGTAGGTCTCGAAGGCGTAGCGGAGGCCGTCGGCGCTCCAGCCCCAGAAGACGAACCGGTCGTTCATCTGCGGCATGACGGGGTTCTCGGCGACGGTGTGGGGCTCGCCTTCGATGACCGGGACAGCCTTGACCTCCGGCTCGGCGGGGGTCTCCTCAGGGGTCTCCTCGACGGCCTCGGGGGTCGGCTCGGATGTGGCCTCGGGGGTCGTCACGGGGGCGGGGGTGCTCTCGGGGGCCGGGGTGGGGTCCTCGGAGAGATCGTCGCCGCCGCAGGCGGGTAGGGCGAGGAGGGCGGTAAACAGCAGGAGGCGTCGCAGCATGCGGCGGATTATGGGACAAGAGCGGCGCAGATGCTCTTCGACGGCCTAGTCCCCGGAACCCTGGTGCGGCGCTACAAGCGCTTCTTCGCCGACGTGCGCCTCGAGGACGGCACCATCGCGGTCGCCCACTGCACGAACACGGGGCGGATGACGGGCTGCAGCGACCCGGGCTCTCGGGTCTGGATCTCGCGGGCGACGAACCCGAAACGAAAGCTGAAGTGGACCTGGGAGCTGGCGGAGGTGGCGCCGGGGGTGCTGCTCGGCGTGAACACGTTCCTGGCTAACCGGATCGCCCAGGAGGCGGTGGAAGCGGGGTTGGTGCCAGGACTGAACGATGTCTCGACGATCGAGCGGGAGGTGAAACTCGATGAGACGACCCGGTCGGATCTGCGGGTCGACGGACGGGTCTGGATCGAGGTGAAGAACGTCACGCTCGCGGACGGCCGCCGGGGGCGATTCCCGGATGCGCCGACGAGCCGCGGGCAGAAGCACCTGGCGGCGTTGGCGCGGGCCGTGGGGCGTGGCGATCGCGGGATGCTGCTGCATCTGGTGCTTCGGCCCGACATCGACGTGGTCGAGCCCGCCGACGACGTGGACCCCGACTGGGGGCGCGCGATCCGGGAGGCTGCGGCCGCCGGGGTCGAGGTGGTCGCGATCGGGGCGGAGGTGTCGCCGGAGGGGATCGTTCCGGTGAGGGCGTTGCCGGTTCGGCTTTGAGCCGTAAGTGCCCCGCTCCGGTGCGCTGGGCGGGACCCTGGGCGCGAGGGTGGTCTGAAGTGCCCCGCCCCGGTGCGCTGGGAGGGATGCTCGGCGCGAGGGTGCCCCGCAGCGTCCCGATACCCGACCCGGCATACTCGCCCCGTGACCCAGCGCAAGACCAAGATCGTCGCCACCCTCGGCCCCGGCTCCTCCACCCCGGACGTGCTCAGCCGCATGGTCCAGGGCGGGCTCGACGTCGCGCGCCTGAACTGCTCCCACGCGTCGCACGCCGACCTCGACTACCAGCTCGAGAACGTGCGTCGCGTCTCCCGCCTGACCCGCCGCCCCGTGGGGGTGCTCCTGGATCTGTGCGGTCCCAAGGTCCGGACTGGAACGCTGGAGGGGGAGACGATGGAGCTCACCGAGGGGCAGCGCCTGCGGGTCGTCCCCGGCGAAGCCTCCGGCAAGGATGGCTGGATCACCTGCAACCACGACGGGCTCGCCGGTGACGTGACCAAGGGGGACCGGATCCTGCTCGACGACGGCCTCATGGAGCTCGTCGTCACCGGGGTCGCCGGCGACGGCTCCGTCGACACCGAGATCGTGGTCGGCGGCACGCTCAAGGAGCGCAAGGGGATGAACCTCCCCGACGCCGTTGTCTCCATCCCCGCGCTGACCGAGAAGGACAAGCTCGACCTCGCGGCCGGCCTCCGTATGGGCGTCGACTACGTGGCCCTGTCGTTCGTGCAGACCGCCCAGGACATTCGCGATCTGAAGGACGTCATGGCCAGGCTCAAGGTCAGCCGTCCGATCATCGCCAAGATCGAGAAGCCCCAGGCGCTCGACAACATCGACGCCATCCTCGGCGAGGTCGACGGAATCATGGTCGCCCGTGGCGATCTCGCGGTGGAGGTCGGCAACCACCGCGTGCCCGTCATGCAGAAGGAGCTGCTCAACAAGAGCAACCGCGCCGGCGTGCTCGACATCGTCGCGACGCAGATGCTCGAGTCGATGACCGCCAACCCCCGGCCGACGCGGGCCGAGGCCTCGGACGTCGCCAACGCCATCCTCGACGGCTGCGACGCCGTCATGCTCAGCGGCGAGACCGCCGTCGGGAAGTACCCCGTCGAGTCCATCGCGATGATGGACCGCATCGCCTGCGAGACCGAGCCGTGGATGCAGAAGCATCACAGCGAAGAGCTCCACATCCACGGAGACGCGGGGCACGACATCACCATGGCGATCGTGCGCGCCGCCGCCGGCATGGCCCACGCCGAGCGCTTCAAGGCGCTCATCGTCTACACGCTGTCGGGCCGCACCGCCCGCCTCCTCAGCGGCCACTACCCCGGCGCCCCGATCCTCGCGCTGACCCCCAAGACCGGCACCGAACGCGCCATGGCGCTCTACCGGGGGGTCACCCCGGTGCACATGCAGTTCCCCGGCAACTCCGATCTCATGCTCGCCGAGGGCGAACGCCTGTTGGTCGAACGCGGGTTCCTGGAGGATGGCGACGAAGCCATCGTCGTGGCCGGCTTCACCGACCTGCGCGGGGTCGCCAACATGGTCAAGGTCATCCGCCTCTGATCAGTCCTCGCAGTGGCGCCGATCCTTGATCCCGGCGCCCTGGATGACGAGGCAGTTCCGCTTGTCCCGCACCGTCTGGATCTCCTCGATCGGCTCCCGCCCGAGCAGGTCGCGCAGGTTCCAGCCCTCCAGCGCCTCGCTCTCGTCCAGTTCCCCGGAGAAGCGCAGCGTCATCGACAGCTCCCCCTGGTCCTGGGCGAGCACCAGCATCTCCGCCTCCCGCGGAGACACCGCGAGCGTCACGTCCGTCGACCGCCGCTCTTGACCGCCACCGCCGCCCCGCGCCGCGTACTCCGACGTTCCGCCGATCGCGTCGCCCACCGCCAGCACCGTCACCGCCTGCAGGATCGTCCGCGTCTCGACCGTGTGCTGTTCCCGGTCCTGAAGCGTCACCAACACGTCCACGAAGTCACCCGGCTTCACCAGATCCATGAACGCCGTGCGGCCGACCCGCACCGTGAGGGCGCGGTCGCCCGCCGGAATCGCCTCCGACAAGCGGTGCCCGTTGTTCCCGTTGGCCAGGTGCAACGTGGTGATCGCCTGACCCTCCGGAATCGTCGTGCCGATCGTCTGACCGATGATGTCCTCGACCATCGAAGCCGGCACCGCTCCGGGGGGGAGGTACTGCGTCGGGTACTCCGCCGTCGACAGGTGCGAGCGGTCGACCTTCTCCCAGGCGCGCACCGTCTGGGTGGTCACCAGGATGTTCATCGTCTCTCCTCCCCACCCCATCGACTCCTCGAGATTCCGCTTGTAGAGCTGCATCAGCACCACGGCGAAGAGGGCGAGGATGGCGCTGGTGAGAAGGATTGCGCGACGGTTCATGCGGCCTCCGGTCGGTCCGCTGTCCACCCTGGCAGATGTGAAGAAACTGTCAACGTAAAGTCAACAGGATGTGTGCGCCTGACTTCGTTACCCTGTCGGCCTCGCTATGCCGTCCTACACCGCGATGCTCCGGCTCCTCTTCGTCCTGATTGCGCTGACGATCAGCGCCTCGTTCGCGCTCGCCGCGCCCATCCCCGGCCCCAAGCCGACCGAGTTCGGCTACCTGCCGCTTCGCGTCGTCGAGAACGACTGGCGCAACGACCCCATGCGGCGCGCATCCAAGTCCTGGCCGGTCCAGGAGGGCTACGAGGCCGCCGCCGCCGACGCCGTCGAGGGACGCATTGGCCGCGGACCCTGGCGCCTGTTCGAAAGCACCTTCGCCGAGGAGACCTGCCGGTCCCCCGTGCTCAACGCCGACGGCACCACCTCGCTGGCCATCTGCACCGGCCTCGACGTCAGCCGCCCCGAGGACGAGAACGTCGTGCTCGTGCAGGACGGCGTGCTCTCCCGCTACCGCTACCCCGTCGCCACCCTCCCCGAGCCGGACCGCACCGAGGTCGCGCTGACGCCGGACGGCAAGCGGTTCGCGGTGATGACCGAAGAGGGTGGAGGCCGCTCCATCCACCTCGTCAACGTCGAGTCCGCCAAGGACTGGAAGGTCGCCGGCGGTTGGACCGAACCCGGCAACCCGGTGGTCGCCGCGGACGCCGACGTGGTCGCGTTCGTCGCGCGCGTGGGGCGTGACCAAGCCGTGATCGTCGCGGACGTGTACGCCAAGGAAGCCCGCATCGTGCGGCGCGATCGCAGCGGACTGACCGTGCACGGACTCAGCCCCGACGGCCGCCGCGTGCTCCTGACCGGCAACACCGTCGATCGGGCCCAGCTCCTGCTCATGGACCTGGACAGCAGCAAGATGCAGCAGCTGACCCACCGCAAGAGCGCGACGACGTCCGTGGCGGTGCACTCGTCGCTGGACGGGGTCGCCTTCACGGCGGACGTGGGCGGGGTCTGCGGCATGTACTGGGCCGACGTCAGCGACCGCCGCCGGGTGGAGCTGATGACCAGCATCGACAGCTGCTGGGAAGTGCTCGCCATCGACGAGGCGCGCCGCTCGATCCTCTACTTGGACGACGCCGACGAGGAGCGCCCGATCAAGATCCACGACCGGAAGCGCGATGAGCTTCGGTACCACGTCATCAAGGGCTGCACGGACCCCTCGCTGAGCTTCAACGGCGCCCTGATGGGGGTCGTTTGCCCCAAGGCCCGGGCGGGCGCCGGCGCGTGGCTGTTCCTCGTCCCGCCGCCCCGGGATGACGACGAATGAGCCGTACGATCGCACTCGTCGGGCTGCTCGTCGCCTCCCTCACCGCCACCGCCATCGCAGGCGATGCGTGGACCCCGCCGGAGGTGCGCAAGGTCGCCGCCGGGCTTCACGAAGGGCACCTCGTGGCCCCCCGACTCCGCCCCGACGCCGAGTGGGTCGCGTACGGCATGGTCGAGGAGCGCGCCGACGGCACCACCCGCTCGCGCTACTACGCGCGGTCGCTGGTCCAGGACGCCACCTTCCGGGCGGTCTGGCCGAAGCAGCATCCATCGTTCGAGGGCAACGAGGGGACCGCGTCGTTCACCGACCTGCTCGACTTCGCCTGGCACCCCGAGGGCCGGTTCAACGCCATGGTCGTGCGTCACAAGACCAAGGGCGGCGAGGTGATGCTCGAGTTCATGAAGGTCCGCTTCGGCGGTCCCGGAGACCAGGAGCAGCCGGTCTTCTCCAAGGACGGCAGCAAGGTCGCGGTGGTCGCCGAGGGCGAGCTCGGCCGAGAGCTGTGGCTCGCCAAGACCGAGGGCGACGCCGAGCTGGAGCAGCTGAGCTGGACCCGGGACAGCGAGCGTTGGCCCACGTTCCGGCCCGATGGCGGGCAGATCCTCCACGAGATCCGCAACCGCGAGACGAAGCGCAGCGACCTGTTCGTGTTCGACCTCGAGTACTACGAGCAGACCCCCGTGGTGCGGCTTGAGGCCTCAGACGAGATTCACCCCTCGTGGTCGCCCGACGGCACCCGGGTGGCGTTCCTAAGCAACAAGGACGACCCCTCCGGCAAGCGCTACGACCTGTTCGTGGGCAAGCCTGGGGACGCTGAGTTCACGACGCTGGCCACGGGCGTGCGCGTCACGGAGCGCTCCCTCGGCTACGCGTGGGACCCCCAGGGTCGGTGGATCGTCTTCATCGCCAACCAGCCGAGCGAGTACCCCATCTCCGTCGTCGCCACCGCCGGCGGCAAGGCGCCGGTGTCCCTCGGCCTGCCCACGCGGGACAACCGCGAACTTGACCTGGCGATGGTCGAGGGCAAGGGTCGGCTGAGCTGGGTCGCCGCGGACCAGCCGGGTAAGCCCTGGCGGGTGGTCTACGTGGCGGAGGTAAGCGCGGACGCGCTGGCAGGGCTCGCCGAATCCCGTTGACAGAATTGGTTGAACCATTTAACCAATAGGGGTGACTAGGTCACTCCCTGCGGCGTCGTGCCGCCAACCCGAACAGCATCAACCCGGCCAGGGAGCCGCTGCCGCTGCCATTCCCGCAGCCGGCGCAGTCCTGGCACCCCTCACCGCCGCCCCCGGAGTCGTCGTCGTCGTCGTCGTCGTCGTCATCGCCGTCCCCGATCCACGTGTCGGGGTCGCAGGGGTCGGCGTCTTCGGGAGCGTCCTCGGGCAGCACCGCGGGGTCGCCCAGCGTCGTCCACGTGACCGCGTCCGGCACGGTGCTGGTGTTCCCGGTGGGGTCGCTGGAGGTGACGTCGGCGATGTACTCGGTGCAGGGCTCCAGGTTGATGGCCCAGTCCTCGTGCAGGGTGACGAAGTCGGTGTGCTCCTCGGAGTCGTCCGGGCCGTCGCCCCACACGATCAGTCCGTCGCTGGCCTCGTCGGTGTCCCACACGACCTGGGCGCCCCAGTGCTGGACCACCTCGACGCGCACGTTGCTGATGACCGGCGCGGCGCAGTCCAGGGACAGCACCGACGGCTCCGGGATGAGGTCGGTGACGACCTCCACGTCGTCCCCATGGACCACGCTGAGGAACCCATCCCCGGCCGAGGCGGGGGCATCCGTGAGCGCGATCTCGCCCCCGAACTGGCCAGGATCTCCCTCCGTGAGGGTGAAGACCTCACCGTCGGCCTCGGCGGTCGACGTCGTGAGGACCTCGACCGTGCCCGCGCCGCTGGCCTCGAGCACGTGGAGGCTGACGGGGACCACGTCGGTGCAGCCTGCTCGGGTGGCGCCGAGCGTCAGGAAGGCGACCTCCAACTCCAGCGCGGCGAGGGCGTCGACCCGTCCGTAGCCGTGGCTGAGCGAGTGGCCGTCGTCGTCGTAGGCGGCGTTGTCGGAGTCGATCTTGTCGGCGCTGTCCCGCAGGACGTCGCGCACGTGGAACCAGGTGAGGTCGGGCAGCGCCGACAGCACGAGGCCGGCCACGCCAGAGGCCACCGGGGCCGCCGCCGAGGTCCCCCCGAACGACGTCGTGTAGCCGTCCAGGTTGGTGGTCGTCAGCGACGCGGTGCCGTTGGCGCCGCCGCTGCTGGGGGCGAGCACGTCGAGCTCCGGGCAGGACTCGCTGTAGGTGCTCTGCAGCGCCTTGTTCGACGACGAGCCGACCGCGATGGTCGAGGGGTGGGCGACGAAGCCGTCCAGGTCGCACGTGTCGACGGGGGCCCCGTTGCCGGCCGCCCAGAGGATGGCGACGCCCTTGCCGTCGCGCCCGAACTGCACCGCGTACTCCACCGCCGTGACCATCGGCGCGTGCATCGGGGTGTAGACGCCGGTGCCGTCCGCGGGGCCCCACGAATTGTTGATCACCGCCGCGCCGTTCTGGGTGCCCCAGTCCAGCGCCGCGGCCTCGGACTCGTCGTCCGCGCCGAGCATGCGCAGCGGCATGATCAGGCAGCCCGGGCAGGCGCCCACCACGCCGACGCCCTGCGCGGGCGCGGCCGCGAGCCCCGCCCCGGAGGTGCCGTGGCTGCTCCCGGTGGGGTTGGGATCGTCGTCGCCGTCGATGAAGTCGTAGCCGGGGACGACGTGCTCGGCGAGGTCGGGGTGGTCGGTGTCCACGCCGCTGTCCATCATCGCGATGATGATCTCCGCCCGGCCCAGTTCGATGTCCCAGGCCTCGATGGCGTTGATGTCCTCGCCGACCGTGGCGTCCTCGGTCTGTCCGGTGTTGTCCAGGTGCCACTGCTCGGCGAAGCGGTCGTCCTCGGGCACGAACCGCTCGGTCCGCTCTTGGATCCAGGAGACCGCTGCCCACCGCGTCCAGGGTTCCGCGTGGAACGCCATCGCGGCTGCGACGGGGTCGATGTCGGCGCCAGGGGGAACCAGCAGCCGCCACTGATCGGGGGCGAGCCCGCGGGGGGCGTCGACGATCACGCCGAGGTCGTCCGCGAGGTCGCGCATCGCGGTCTCGTCGAAGGGGTCGGTCAGCTGCAGCAGCACCTTCGGGGTGATCGCCCGCCAGGGTGCGCCGTCGACCGCCGCGAGCCGGAACAGGGGCCCGGCGACGACGATGTCGGGGTGATCGGTGAGGGCCCGTGCGACCTCCTGGGGGTCGTGGCGGCCGACCAGGGCGTACTCGTCGGTGTGGAGCCGGGGCGCGGCCAGCGGTCCCACCCGGGTCAGGGTCCAGGCCCCCACCGTCAGCTCGCGGGGCCGCTCGGGCAGCACCGCATCGGCCGGCCAGTGCTCCTGGGGGCCGGGATTCCAGGTCACGGAGAAGCTGCCGGGGACCGCGTGCAGGGGCAGCTCCCGGGCCGGATCCGCGCCGTCGTGGATGACGCGATCGCCGTCCCAGGGCGCCGCCGACCCCGAGATGGGGGTCAGAAACACGGACGCCGCGAGGGCGATCATCAGGGGACGCGGGCACTGCATGGGTCGGGCGGTCGAATCATCGGGCTCCCGCTGACAGCGAGCAAGTGCAACGTCGCGCATGTGCGGGTATAAACCGTCGCCGTTTTGAAAGGGGAATGTCGTGGGGCAGATTCTGAGCCACCTCGAAGCGCTCGAGGCCGAGTCGATTCACATCTTCCGGGAGGTCTTCGCGGAGTTCCGCAACCCGGTGATGCTGTGGTCGGTCGGAAAGGACAGCTCCGTGCTGCTCCGCCTCGCACAGAAAGCGTTCTACCCGGGGGCGATTCCGTTCCCGATGATGCACGTCGACACGACCTGCAAGTTCCCCGAGATGTACGAGTTCCGGGACCGCATCGCCGACGAGCTCGGCCTGAACCTCATCGTCGAGTCCAACACGGCCGCGCTGAAGCACGCCCCGCCGATGAACAAACCCGGCCGGTACTGCGACTTCTGCTCGCGGAACATGAAGACCGAGGCGCTGCTGGCGGCGATCGAGAAGCACGGCTTCGACGCGGCCATCGGCGGCGCCCGCCGCGAAGAGGAGCGCTCCCGCGCCAAGGAGCGGGTGTTCAGCTTCCGCGACGAGTTCGGCCAGTGGGACCCCAAGAACCAGCGGCCGGAGTTGTGGAACCTCTACAACACGCGCGTGCATGAGGGCGAAGGCATCCGCGTCTTCCCCCTCAGCAACTGGACCGAGGCCGACATCTGGCGGTACATCCAGGTCGAAGAAATCCCCATCGTGGACCTGTACTACGCGGCCGAGCGGCCGGTCATCGAGAAGGGCGGCTGCCTGCTCCGGGCCGATGAGCGGCTGATGACCGACGAGGACGAGGTCAAGACCGAGTGGGTGCGCTGGCGCACGCTCGGCTGCGTGCCCTGCACGGGCGCGGTACGCAGCAAGGCGACGACCCTCGAGGAGATCGTCGCCGAAGCGCTGACCGCGACCCACAGCGAGCGGGAGAACCGCCTGGTGGACCAGGGCGGCGACTCTATGGAGGACAAGAAGAAGGACGGGTACTTCTAATGACATCACCCCAGATGCACGAAGAGGCGGTCGAGGCCGCGCGCGAGATCCTCCGGCGCCGCATGGAGCTGCTGCGGTTCACCACCGCGGGCTCGGTCGACGACGGCAAGAGCACGCTCATCGGACGGCTGCTCATCGACAGCAAGGCGGTCTTCGAGGACCAGCTGCAGCACGTCAAGCAGGTCACCGAGCGGAGCGGCCGTGAGGGCGTCGACCTCGCCCTGATCACCGACGGCCTGCGCGCCGAGCGGGAGCAGGGCATCACGATCGACGTCGCCTACCGCTACTTCAGCACCCCGAAGCGCTCGTTCATCATCGCGGACACCCCCGGGCACGTTCAGTACACCCGGAACATGGTCACCGGCGCCTCCACCGCGAACGCCGCCGTGATCCTCGTGGACGCCCGCAACGGGTTGGTCACGCAGAGCTTGCGCCACGCGTTCATCAGCAACCTGCTGGGCATCCCCCACCTGATCGTGGCCATCAACAAGATGGACCTGGTGGACTACAGCGAGGACGTCTTCGAGCAGATTCGCGGTCAGTTCCGCGAGTGGGCCGCCAAGCTGGACGCGCACGACATCCAGTACATCCCCATCAGCGCGCTGCACGGCGACATGGTGGTGGAGCGCGGTGAGAACATGCCCTGGTACCAGGGCTACACGCTGCTGGGTCTGCTGGAGAACCTGGAGATCAGCGCGGACCGGAACCTGCAGGACTTCCGCTTCCCGGTGCAGCTGGTTTGCCGTCCCCAGACCGAGGAACTGCACGACTTCCGCGGCTACCAGGGGCGGGTCGAGTCGGGCTCGGTCTCCATCGGTGACGAGGTCGTCGCGCTGCCCTCGGGGCTGCGCAGCAAGGTGGCTCAGATCGTGACCTTCACGGGTGATCTGGACCAGGCGGTCAGCGGCCAGTCCGTGACCATCACGCTCGAGGATGACATCGACATCAGCCGCGGCGACATGATCGTCCGGCCGGGCAACATGCCCCGCGTCGACAACGAGTTCGAGGCGGCGATCTGCTGGATGTCCGACGAGCCCATGCAGGCCCGGAAGAAGTACCTGATCAAGCACAGCACCCGGACGGTGCGCGGCTTCATCAAGCAGCTTCGGTACGGCATCGACGTGGACTCGCTGCATCGCGACGAGGAGGCGACGGAGCTGAACCTCAACGAGATCGGGCGCTGCATCCTCAAGGTCCAGAAGCCGATCTTCTGCGACTTCTACGCCCACAACCGCGTGGGCGGCGCCTTCATCATCATCGATGAGCTGACGAACCTGACCGTCGGCGCGGGGATGGTCTGGCGGCCCCTGCGGGAGCCGCCAGACCCCGCCGAGGGCTAGAACCCGCGGAGCGGCATCCGCTGCCAGTTCACCACCGTGTTCCGGATCAGGTAGTCGTCCGCGTTCGGCCAAGTCTCCTGGTGCATCTCGAAGATCCAGTCGATCAGCGACAGAGACGGCTGAATCGGCCGCACGAGGTGCTCCTCGAACATCCAGGCCTCGGGGCGGAGGTACCCCGGGTCGCGGAGTCCCTCGATCCGGTCGAGGGCCTGATTCAATTCGAAGCAGCTCTGCACCGTTGCCGTCAGCGCCAGCATCGGGTCGACCATGGCGTGCCAGTCATCGATCGCCTGCTGCACGTGGCCGGGTCCCGTGCCGTGGAAGAAGTCGCACGGGTTTCCGATGCCGTCGTAGTCGAAGTCGCCCTGGGCGGGGTTCGAGAACGTCGTGCAGTTGTCGAGGCCGTCGAGCACGCCGTCGCCGTCGGAGTCGACGGTGTAGCTCAGCAGCTGCAGTCCGAAGGGTGAACCGGTCTGGACGCCGACCTCGATGGCGGTGGAGCCACCGATGAGCGGCTCGCCCGGCGCGGGGCCCGAGCCGCTGCCGCCGGTGCTGCCTCCTCCGGTGGTGCCACTGCCGCCGCCGAGCCCATCCAGGAAGGCTGCGATGCGCCCGTTGACCCAGCCTTCGATCCGCTGTGGCAGGTCGGCCGTCGCGTCATGGGCGTAGCTCAGGATGGCAGCGCCGATGGTCATCACCTCAGTGAGGCTCAGGTCGGCGTCCACGTCGATGTCGCTGAGCCCCAGGTCTTCGAACTCCTGGAAGCTCCCTGCCTGCAGGGACGGAGCGATGTTCGAGAACGGGAAGCCGGGGTTCCGCCCTGCCGGCGGGGCCGTCCCGTAGATCAGTTCGTACATCGTGATCGAGGCTCTGACCGTCACGCCGCAGCGGGTCACCGACGCGGTCTCGACCGGCCACGGGTAGTCCTCGTGGTCCGGCGTGAGCCGGATGCCCACCGACCCGGCGCTCAGCACGAGGTCGGGTGCGCTGATTGCGACGTCGGTGACGGTCGACTCGCGGCAGAAGGGACCGACGTTGTAGGCGAGGTCCAGCTCGGCGATGTCCAGGACGGGGCTTCCCAGGTCGATCGAGATCGAGATTGAGTCCGCCGAGGCGGCTCCGGTGATCGACTCGATGTCCACGCTCACGGAGTTCAGCTCCCCGATCGAGATGGACTCGCAGTCGCCCCACGCGAACGCGAACTGGTCCGCGATCGCGTCTCCGTCCAGCGCATCGACCAGCGATCCGGACAGCAACTCCGCGGTGGCGTCTCCCCAGGCGTCGAGGCCGCCCTGTTCGGCGACGTACGCGTGAAGTACGGGACTCGCGGTAGCGGGATCGTTCAGCAGGGAGTCGACCATGGCGAACAGGTCGTCGACCAGTTCCGCGACCTCGGCTTCCGTCTCCGCCTGGTCCAGATTTGCCCCGTCGAAGGTCAGGGTGAGGGTGCGCCCGGCGAACTCCGCGTCCAGTTCGTCGATCCAGACGCTGGTCTCGGTGATCAGGTGATCGTTGGGCACGCCCGTGTTCATCGCCTGATGGAAGTCCGCCGGATCGTCGTTGTACATGTCGCCCAGGGGGCCGGTGATGCCCTCCGCGAACGTGCCGGAGCAGTCGGCGAGGGCGGCCCCGAGCGCGAACACGGCCTGTCGAGGATGGGTGAGCGTGGTCATGAGAGTCTCCTTGGTGGTGCGGGGGGCGGTCATCGGATGAACATCAGGTCGAGGTCGCCGTCGCCGTCGAAGTTGCCGGCGGCGTAGCTGCGGCCGTGCTCCTCCCAGGCGTGGGGACCGATGTCGTGAAGCACGGTGTCGGCGTCGTCGAAGCTGCCGCCCCCGCTGCTCTGGGCGAGTCGGATGGCGTTGCCCCAGGCCACAACGAGGTCGTCGCGACCGTCGCCGGTGAAGTCGCAGACGATCAGGTGTTCGATGGCGTCGTGATCGGCGGTGCGCCGGCTCCTCAGGCCGGCGACGCCATCGGTCGAGGTCGTCGCGAACGCCATCGTGGGCCACGGAATGGCGAGGTTCGTCGTGACGACGTCGTAGTCGTAGATCTTCAGCCCGCCGATGGTCAGCACCGTGGTGTCGACCCGGACCACCTCGTCGCGGCCGTCACCGTCGACGTCGCCGATGAGGCCCCCGTTCCCGCTGACCGACGGTGCGAGGCCGGTGAACGTGCCGCTGCGGGTTCCGTTGCTCAGGTGGAGGTACCAGCGGCTCGAGGAGGACGCGAACCGGACGAGGTCGTCGTCGCCGTCGCCGTCGATGTCGCCAACGAGGAGGCGGTCACGGCTCACCGAGGTCGTTCGGGCGAGCTGCCAGACGGGCATGGGCACCGAGGCCCCGATGCCCACGGACATGCTGGGCGCGGCCGTGATCCCCGAGAAGCGGATGTGCCAGTCGCCGCCGTCGGCCAGGAGCACGTCGTCACGACCATCACCATCGAAGTCACCGACGGCGTAGTCCTCCACCGCTCGGCCCGCGTAGATGCTGTTGGCCTGCCAGGCGGACCATCCGTCGAAGCTCGTTCCCGCGTTGGACTTCGCGATCTGCAGGCCGGTGCTGGCCTTGCCCGTGGCCTTCATGACGTCGGTGTCGCCGTCGCTGTCGAAGTCGCCGTACAGGTACTGCTCCGCGGACCCGCCGTCGGCGCGTCCCTGATCGACCACGCGGAAGGAGCTGTCCCCATCGTCCGACAGCGCCCACTGGTCGTCGGTGAACTCGGACAGGTTCGTTTCGAGCTGGTCCAGCTGAGCGAAGATCGTGTCTTCGGTGATGGTCTCTTCGGTCGAGAGCTGGCCGATCTGACCGTGGCCGTGGGGGACCCAGGCCTGGCGGTAGGAGAGGTCATCCCCGCGCTCCTGGGGGGAGACCCCGAAGCCATGGATCGTGTGCAGGTTGCCGGGCAGCACCCGGTGGCCTCCCACGACCTGGAACAGACGCAGCTCTTCGGTCTCGTCGAAGCAGCCGTCGAGGTCGACCTCGAACGCCTGCCAGTCCTGGGACGTCGGCCAGGGGTACCAGGGGTTGGTGCGCTGCGACGTCGTCACGCAGCCCTCGCCGGTGGAGTCGTCGAGCACGGCGTCGAAGCCGCCCCACATGATCCGGGCGTTCGGAAAGTCCTCGCGGTTCTCGACGAACCGACGGGCGAGCTCCCAGGTCAGGCCTCCGCCCCGGCTGGATCCGGACAGCCAGATGGTCTCGATCTTGTCGGGGTCTCCCTTGCTCACGAGCCAGGCGGAGGAGGTCGAGGAGGTCGATCTCGACTTCGACCACCTCTTCGGAGCGCCTCCGGGGCTGCTCACGTCGATGTCCGAGGTGGCCTTGCTGGCCATGGTGCGTGGCGCCGACGGGCTCGACACCACCCGCGCCATCGCGCTGGGCGTGGGGCTGGCGCAGGACGAGGCCGGACGGGACAAGGCGCTCGGCGTGCTCAGCGCCGCCGTCGAGGCGTCACCGGGATTGCGTACGCGGGAGCTCGAGGCGCTGCTGGAAGCGCTGACCGCCGAAGCGCCGCTTCACTAGAAGCTGTACTTGCCGTTCACGAAGACGACGCTGCCGCCGGCGGCGGGGTCGCCGAACACCGTGTGCGACTTGCCCAACTGGAACAGCGCGCCCGCGCCGAGCTCGAAGCCGTAGCCGAAGTTCCAGTTGATCGACGGGTAGATGACCGCGCTGAACCCCTCCTCGCTGAAGGGGGCGTGGAACGTGTTGGTGCGCTCGCCCGCGGCGATGTCGTAGCCCTGCACGGTGTACCCGCTGAGGTCGAAGATCGTGAAGATGCGGATCAGCCCCGCGTTGCGGGCGAAGTTCAGGTCCATGCCGAAGACCAGGTAGTCGGCCAGCTTCGGCCGCAGCGTCTCCTGCGCGCAGGTGGCGTACTCGCCGTTGAGCGCGCAGTCGGTCAGCAGCGGGGTGCCGTCGTCCTCGTCCGCGGGGAGCCGCCCCACCGCGGCGCCCTGGCGCACCGCCCAGCCCACGGGCTGGAGGAAGTCACCGGCGCCGAACTCGTTGACGTTGCCGTGCACCCACATCGCGTTGAGCATCACGACCCCGCCGATCATGTAGTCGAAGCCGAGCACCCACTTGGCGAACGGCTTGTTGCTCACGATGGTCGGGCGGGGACCGCCGGGCTCGCCGTCGCCGTCGTAGTCGTACTCGCCGGCGGCCTGGATCAGGATCGTGTCGTTGTGCAGCGCGATCTGGGTCTCGTTGGGGAAGAAGACGCCCAACTCCAGCCGGTAGCCCAGGCC
The DNA here is from genome assembly GCA_024229515.1 of Pseudomonadota bacterium. Taxonomy (GTDB): domain Bacteria; phylum Myxococcota_A; class UBA796; order UBA9615; family UBA9615; genus JAAESI01. Next base: position 20,169 of record JAAESI010000303.1, read on the forward strand.
GATGCCGGGGATCTCGCCGGTCAGGTTGAAGCCCAGCACATGCACGCGGGGGTAGTGCAGCGTGGTGGTCGTGGAGACGACTCCGTCGATGCAGTCCTCGTCCTCGTCGGGCTCGCCGTCGCGGATCTCCGGGAACGGCGGGTCGTTCTCACAGGCGGCGTAGGTGTTGTCCACGGCGCTGTAGTTCTGCAGCGGAACAGGGAAGTCGTCGAAGCCCCGGTAGAAGCTGATCGCGAGGTCCTGGTTCAGCACCGTCGCGGCCATGCGCGCGGCCAACTGCACGTTGCGCAGGTTCACCGCGGGCGTGTCCACGAGGACGTTGCCGACGATGGTCGGCAGGCCCGCCTGCTTGGCGAACTCCTGCTCTGAGTGCACGCGCCAGCGGAGCTCTTCCTCGGCCCAGGGGAGCCGGTCGGTGGCCGCGATCGCGAGCTCCCCGCTGGGGGGCACCAGCGCCGGCCGGAAGATGGGCACGGCGACGAAGCTGAAGGTCCAGTTGGGCGCCTTGCTGGGCAGCGGGGTCCAGTCGATGCGGGCCATCAGGTTGGCCTGCTGCTCGCCGAACAGGAGCGTGTCCTCGAGGTCGTCCGCGTTCAACAGGTTGGTGGGGTTGAACTGATCGCCCACCCCCCACTGCACCAACTGCTGCCCCAGCCGCACGTCCAGCCCCTTGAAGAGCAGGTCGCGAGCGTGGATGTAGGCGGCGTGGGTCTCGATCCGGAGGGGCTGGAGCTGGCCGCGGTCCGACAGCCCCGGCAGGTCGTCGGCCTGGGGGAAGCCGGTGAGCACGAAGTCCATCTCGACCACGCCGCGGAACCGGCTGATCTCCGCCGCGATCTTCAACTTGGCGATGTTCTCGTTGCGGTCGAAGCCCACCGGCAGCGTGCGGCGGTCGTACCAGTCGCCGATCGCGACCTCTTTGACGCGGAACCGGATGTCGCTGCTGATGCGGCCGCCAACGTCGAGCTTGAGCTTCGGGAGGGGGCGGCGGGCGCGCGGCTTGGGCGGCGGCTCCAGCGACCTCTTCAACGCCTCCAGCTCGGACTCGAGGGCGTCGATGTGTCCCTCCCATTCGGGGGGCCCGAGGTCCTCTTCGGCTGCCGAGTCGTCGTCGTCCCCCTCGGCGGAGTCGTCGTCGTCCCCCTCCTGGGCGTAGGCGGCGGTGGGGAGGAGGAGCAGCAGCAGGGATAGCAGCAGGGTTCGCATCAGTTTTGGAGGTTCCTCACGCTGAATTCATCGTCGCCGACGCCGGTGTTCACCTTCCACGTGCGACGCACCAGCTCGGTGCTCGCGTCCCCGCGGGTGTGGTCCACCATCTTCATCGACTCGGCGTTGCAGACGTCGCCCTCGCACGTGTAGCCGGAGCGGGTCTCCGTCTTGACGTGCTGATCCTTGCGGTTGAAGTACTCGATCGTGTCCGGCTGGATGTACTTCTTCGAAACTGTCATCACCAGCTTGCCGTACGCGGTCTTGGCGTCCGCCTTGGGCGTGAGCACGAGCACCCAGGCGGTGTCAGTCTCGGACTGGAGCGAGCCCTCGTAGACCGGCCCGTACAGCACCGTGCTGATGTCGTCGTTGCTGAAGGTCGTGCCCATGAAGCCGCCCGACGTCATCGAGGACGCGACACGACGGACCTTGTTGTACGCGGGCAGGTAGATGTACATCTGGTCGTGGGCCCGGACGAGCGCCTTCGTACCCTTCATGTCCCCCGGCGCCTGGAATTCAGTCAGCCGCATCGGGCCCTTGATCCAGACATCCAGCTCCATGACCTTCGGATCGCGCCCCTTCTCTTCGTTGACGACCTCGTACTCGAAGTACTGATCCACCGCGCGCGACATCGATTCGTCCATCTTGGCGAGCACCGAGGGGCCGTCGTCCGCGGCGGCGAACGTGGGGATCAGCAAGAGGGCAACGAGCAGTCCAAAAGTGCGCATCAGGTCGAATCTCCGTGGTCGTGCAGCGCCGACAGCACCGCGTCGCTGCTGTAGGACCGCTTTCGGGCCAGAGCAGGGATCGCGATGAACGTGGTCGCGCCCGCCACCATCATCGCAGAGGCGGTGAGCAAGCCCACGTTCTGCAGCGGTCGAGCCTCCCCCAGGGTCAGCACGAAGAACCCCGCGGCGACCATGATCGCGTTGGTCCAGATGGCCGATGCGGTGGCTTCGGCAGCCGCTCGGGCGCCCTCGCTGAGGGGGCCGTCGGCGGGAGCGCGCCAGGCCGCCACCATGTGGACCGCGTAGTCCACGCCGGCCCCGATGACGAGGCTGGCGAGCATGGACGTGCCGATGTCGAGGGAGACTCCAAGCGCACCCATCGCACCGTAGAGCAGCAGCAGAGTCAAGAAGGTGGGGCTGGCCGCGAGCAGGCCGGCGGTGGGGGACTTGAACACCACCGACAGCACGATGAACACCAGCAGCAGGGCCAGCGCGAGCGAACGCCACTGGTTCGCCGTCACGCTCGCCTCGAGGCCGCGGTAGAGCATCGGCAGGCCCGAGACGGTGTAGCGGACGGGGGGCACCGGCGACGGAGTGTCGCGCCCCAGGTCGGTCATCGCCCCGGCGATGTAGTGGAGGATGCGGGCGCCGCGCTCGTCGTCGCCCAGCTGCAGGCCGGCGAGTTGCACGAGGTCCTTGGCGGCGGCGAGCCCCCCGGCCTGGATCCAGAGCTCGGAGGTGGCGGCCTCCAGCGAGAAGACGATGTCGTCGACCACCGACTCGGTGGGCTCGACCCCGAGCGTCTCGGAAGCCGCGGTGACGAGCCCGTCGGCGTCGACGTCGGGCCCCAGGGCGGCGACGGCGGCGGCGAGGCGGGCCTCGATGTCGGGCTCGTCCGGGAGCTCCGCGAGGAACTCGTCGGTGCCCATGAACGCGAGCAGTCCGGCGGTCACCTCCGGCGTGGCGTCGGCGCCGCCCAGGGGGCCGCGCACGGCTTCGGCGAGGTCGTTGGGGTCGACCTCGAGCTCGAACTGCCGGGCCAGCGCGGCGATGCGCGCCTCGATCACGTCGGCGGCGTCCTTGTATCCCTCTCGAGCAGCGAAGTAGCCCTGCACGTCGTTCAGGATCGAGGCCATCGCGTCCGCGTCCGAAGCGTCCAGCTTGAGCTGCACCAGCGCCTCGGTGCGGTCGGCGTCGACGAGCTGCTCGATCGCCTTGTTGCCGGTCATCAGCCCCAGCAGCAGCGCCGCCTTCTCCCGGCTGTCGGGCACGTGCAGCAGCCCCTCCATCGCCTCGTTGGCCATCGTCAGCGGACCGACGATGTGGATGGTGGAGCTGACGTGTTCGACGAGGGAGAGCTGGTCCGCGGCGTGCTGCACGTCCAGCAGCACGGCGGGGTCCTTCATGTCCCCTTCGGCGAGGATCTGGATGAACTGGCTCCCCCCGAAGCGCTCCGAGAGGAACCGCTCGCTCAGGTCGGGCTTGCTCCCCTTGTCGAAGAAGGCGGCGTTGTCCATCCGCGCCGTGACGCGGGTGACGAAGAAGCCCGCGAGCAGCGCCACCAGCGCCATCACCACGACCGTGGGGGCCCGGTGCGTGGCGAACACCACCGAGACCTCCGCCATGACCCTCGGAGCCCGCTTGGAGGTGCGGCGTCGAAGGCCGGTCAGCCGGATCATCGCCGGGACGAACGTCAGCGAGAGCACCAGCGTGGTGAAGATCCCCAGCGCCGTGAAGGCGCCGAAGATGCGCATCGGCTCGATGTCCATCGCCACGAACGACAGCAGGCCCGCGACCGTCGTGAGGCCCGCCGCGAGCACCGGAGGTCCGACCCCCACGATGGTCCGGTGCAGCGCCTCCTCGGGAGGCATCGACTCGGCGTGGCGGTAGTAGTGGGCGAGCACGTGAATCGCGTACGCGGAGCCGACCGCGAACAGGATCACCGGCATCGAGCTGAGCACGATGTTGTACTCGATGCCGAGCAGCTTCATCGTCCCCAGCGACGTGGCGATCCCCATGCCGGTGGTGGACAGCGCCAGCGCCGCCCCGACGGGGTCCCGGAAGGTGACTAGGAGGATGAGCACGATGACCACCACCGACCACGGGGTCAGCCTGTCCATGTCCTTCTTCGCCGCGTCGTAGATGTAGGTGGAGATGAAGGGAGCGCCGCCCCAGTAGACGTTGTCGTCGGGGAAGTGCTTGCGGACCGCTCCCCGCACCGCCTCGGCGGTCGCCCGCGGGTCCGATTCGACCCCCAGGAAGCAGTACAGAATGACCGCGCTGCCGTCGGCGCTGACCATCTGGCCGACGATGTGGTCCCGCGACATCACCTTTTCGCGGAGGAAGTCGCTCTCGAACTCGTTGTTCGGGAGCGCCTCCACCAGGGGCGCCCACTTGATGCCGCCCATCTCCGGGTCGGGGGTGATGTCGTCCACGTTGACGATGCTGACGGCGTAGCTGACCTGCTCCAGCGTGTTCGCCTCATCCGTCGCCTCCTTGAGGCGACCGAGGAAGTCAGCGCTGAAGAGCTCCGGCGCCTCGATGCCGACGATGGCCACGTCCAGCCCGCCGAAGCGGTCGTTGATCTGCCGGAAGAACGCGATGTCGGGGTTGGTGTCCGGCAGGAATGCCAGCAGGTCGTCGTCCTGCTCCACCTGCACCGCGCAGATCGCCAGCCCGATGGTGATCGTCAGGCAGACGATCACCAGCACCAGCGAAAACGAGCGCTTTGCCAGCGCCTGAGCGAGGGCTTCCAAGGCGGACGAGTCTACCGGAGGCCCGTGGTAGGTTCAGCGCCGTGGGAGGTACGTTGTCAGGGACCACCACGGGGAGCTTTCTGCGGATCGTCCGAATCCTCTACGTCGAGGATTCCGCGGCGGATGCAGCCCTGGTCGCCGCCAATCTGGAAGCCTCTTCGTACGGGGGCATGCTGGACCTCGTCCACGCCGAGAACGTGGGAGCTCGGCCTCGAGGAGATGCTCACCGACGAGTACGACCTCCACCTCGTCGACCACGGGCTCGGGGAGCGAGACGGCCTCGACCTCATCGCCCGCGCCACCGCCCGCGGCATCGTCGCCCCCAACGTGCTCCTCAGCGGCAACGACGACCCTGACCTCGCCGCCGGCGCCCTCGCCGCCGGCGCCGCCGACTTCTTCCCCAAGTCGGGGCTCAGTCCGCGGGCTCTGGGGCGGTGCCTTCGGTACAACCTCGAGCGGAGCCGCCTCAAGCAGCGCATCCGGGAGCGGTCGCAGGCCCTCGAGTCCACCGGGTTGCTGACCTTCGACACCAAGAGCCGGCTGCTCTTCCAGAACGACACGGCGACCGAGCTGATGCGGGCCGTGGCGATGAGCCCCGGGTACCTGCTGTCGGTGATGGACGGCATGGAGGAAGACGAGCTCGTGGCGGGCGACCGCACGCTCCGCCTCCGCCGCGCGGAGGGTCGGTGGGACGGCCGTCGGGCCACGCTGCTGTGGATCACGGACGCGACCGCCGATGCCCTGGCCGCGGAGCGCCGGGTCCAACTGGGCAAGGCGGACGTGTTGACCCGGATCGCCGGGGGCGTCGCGCACGACTTCAACAACCTCCTGGGGGGCATCCTCGGCCACCTCGAGCTGGCCCGCATGCCCAGCGCGACCCCGCGCACCATCGACCACCACATCAAGGAGGCGCTCCGCACCGCCGAGTGCGCCGCGGCCGTCACCACCCGGCTGCTGGCGCTGAGCCGGAAGCAGGAGTCGGAGCGCCGGTCGTTCGATCTGCACGACCTCCTCGAGGCGCTCATGCCGGTGATGAAGCGGCTGCTGGGCGACCGGGGCACGGTCACCCTGGGCGGGGATGCGGGGCCGATCTGGGTGCTCGGAGATGCCGCCGAGCTGGAGCAGATCGTGCTGAACCTCGTCGGCAACGCGGCCGATGCCATCGCTGAGGGCGGCACGTTCGTCCGGCTTCGCCTCGACCACTGCGATCCGATCCGCTTGTCGGTGGTGGACGACGGGCCGGGCATGGCCGAGGACGTTGCGGGCGCCGCCTTCGGCCCCTTCTTCACCACCAAGCCGGTGGGCGAGGGGACGGGCCTGGGCCTGAGCCTGGTGCGCGAAGGCGTCGAGGGCATGGTGGGCGAGATCGAGCTGCACAGCCGCCCCGGAGAGGGCACCCGGGTGGAGCTCCTGCTCTCCGTGGGCGAGGCCCGGGAGGGCTCCGGGTCGGACACCCTTCGAGACACCTTTGCCCCCGACGGCGACCGCGTCGGAACGCTCCTGATCGTGGACGACGAGGCTCCGATCCGGTCCGTGCTCCAGGTGGCCCTGAGCTCGGCCGGCTACCGCGTGCGCACCGCCGCGAGCGCCCGCGAAGCGCTCTCCATCTGCAGCCAGGGGGAGCTCCCCCCGGACCTGATCGTCACCGACATCGCCATGCCCGAGATGGACGGCATCGAGCTGGCCGAGCAGGTCCGCCGGCGGCACCCCAACACCCCCGTGCTGTTCATGTCCGGCTACGGCGAGGGCGTGCTCGCCCGCCACGGTCTGGACGAGGGCTCCGTCCCGCTGGTGGCCAAGCCGTTCCGCCTCGCCGAGGTCCTGGAGTACATCGAGCGGCAGCTGGACGGGAACCAGGAGGACCGTTAGCTCCCCCCGAATCACCCCCGCCTCGAGCGCTGCCAGACCACGCCCCCGGCGAGGGCGAGGGCGGCCGCCGCGGCGGCGATCGGGAGCCACGACCGTCGCGGTTCAGGCGGCGGTTCAGGGGGCAGGGCAACGGTCGCCGGCGAAGGCCCCGGCTGGCTCTTGCAGCAGCGGAACCCGTCGTCGTCGGACGTCGTGTGGGCCGGATGGGCGTGGCGGCTCAGGCAGGACTGTCCGTAGAAGGTGCCGCTCCACATGGTCCCGCCGCGGAGCTGCTTCAGGTTCGTGTGGGCGGGCCCGTCGCCCTGGCCCTCGGCGTCACCGAAGCGGGTGGCGTCCCAGGCCTCGGCGACCCACTCCGAGACGTTGCCGTTGAGGTCGAACACGCCCTCGGGGCTGACGCACGCCTCGAAGGCGCCGGCGGCCGCATACGGCGGTCCTTCGGGGCCGTGGCCGCCCTCCAGGTCGGTGTTGCAGCGGCCGGGCTCGAAGGCGTCGCCGTAGGCGTAGCGGGTGCCGGCGGCTCCCCGGCAGGCGCGCTCCCATTCGTCGGAGCGGCACAACCGCTTGCCCTGGCTCTCGCACCGGGCGGCGGCATCGGTCCACTCGACGTTGACGAGGGGCAGCTCACCGGCCTCGTTGGGGTACTCGTAGCGGTCGACGCAGAAGCTCTCGAGCGCGACGGCGCGGGCCGCGGGGATCCACGGCTCGCCGGATTCGTCTTGTCCGAGGGTCCAGGTCCCGGCCGGGATCTCGACCATGTCGGCCGGGCAAAGCAGCACGGCGAGGACCAGCGAGTGCAGGTGGAGGGAGCCTCGTGCTCGAGCCGGCAGTCGCGGAGCTTTGTCCATGGCAGGAAGGCAGTGTGACCTCCGGAGAGCTCGATGGCCAACGCCCCCCGCTCGAACTCGAGGCCGCCGCGAGACCGGTTGGCGCGGCGGGACTGTGTAGTGTGGAACACGGCCTTTGGGAGGGGGTTGCTCCGTGACAGACAAACAGCCCAGCGCTGCGCCGAGTGAGGCATCCGCCGGGGGCGTCTATGTCCTCGGCGGCATCGAGGATCTCGAGCGTGTGCTCAATCACCTCGACAGTGGGGTCGTGGCCCATGCCGCCGACACCACGATCCGCGTCTGCAACCCCCGTGCGTGCAGCATCCTGGGCCTGACCCTGGACCAGATGATCGGCGTCACGGCGCCCGATCCCAAGTGGATGTTCGTCCGCGAGGACGGCTCGGTCATGCCGTTGGAGGAGTACCCGGTCAGCGTGGTGCTGCGGACGCAGGCTCGCTTCGAGAACCTGCTCGTCGGGGTCGACCGCCCCGTGCAGGACGACCGGGTCTGGGTTCAGTGCAACGGGTATCCGGTGTTCGACGACGCCGACCAACTCCAGTTGGTCATCATCACCTTCATCGACGTCACCGAGCAGCGCAGGATGGAGGAGGAACGCGAGGTCCTCGAGGCGCAGCTGAGGCAGACGACCAAGATGGAGGCGATCGGGCGCCTCGCGGGCGGGGTCGCCCACGACTTCAACAACATCCTCACCGGCATCCTGGGGTACGCCGAGATGCTGGATCGGGTCCTCCCCGAGGGCCATGAGGGGAAGGGGTACGCCTCGGAGATCCTGTCCGGCGGAGAGCGGGCGGCGGACCTGACGGGGCAGCTGCTGGCGTTCGCCCGCAAGCAGGTGATCGAGCCCCGGGTGATTCAGCCCAACGACGTCATCGCCCGGTCCGAGAACATGTTGAGGCACTTGATCGGGGAGGACATCGACCTCGACTTCGCGCCGGGCGAGAGCCTCTCGAACGTGCGCGCGGACCCCTCGCAGCTGGACCAGGTTCTGGTGAACCTGGCGGTCAACGCCCGAGACGCGATGCCGAAGGGGGGCAGGATGCTGGTCGAGACGGCCAATGTGATCCTGGACGACGAGCATCACCTCATGGACGACCGTCCGGTCTCGGGCGAGTTTGTCGTGCTCGCGGTCAGCGACGATGGTGAGGGCATGGATGCGAAGACCCAGGAGCACATCTTCGAGCCGTTCTTCTCGACCAAGGGGCCGGGCCAGGGGACCGGGCTGGGGCTCGCGACGGTCTACGGCATCGTCCGCCAGAACGACGGGGTGATCACCGTCTACTCCGAGCCGGGGCACGGCACGACGTTCAAGGTGTACTTCCCGGCCGTCCGCGAGGAACGGGACGAACCCGTGCGGGAGGCGAGCTTCCCGGGGGGGCCCGCGTCCGAGACGATCCTGCTGGTCGAGGACGACGAGCACGTCCGAGAACTCACGCGGAAGGTCCTCGCCGACCAGGGCTACACCGTGTTGGAGGCTGCCAACGGCGATGAGGCGCTGTTGCTGAGCCGTCGCTTCAGCGGCGAGATCCACCTGATCCTCAGCGACGTGGTGATGCCCGGGCTGAACGGCCGGGAGCTCCATGAGCGCATCAAGGTGACGCGCCCGCAGCTGACGGCGTTGTTCATGTCGGGCTACACCGAGAACGTGGTCGCGCACCACGGTGTGCTCGACGAGGGGACCAATTTCTTGTCGAAGCCGTTCACGTTGGACGGCCTGCTCGCTCGGGTGCGCGGTCTGCTCGACTGAGCGAGCGGCGAGCTAGGGCTCGTCGTCGACCTCGACCTCGCCGTTGCAAATCTGGGTCAGCCGTGCCGACGCGCCGGCCGACTTGGTTACGGCGTAGTTCAGCACGACCGGATCGTCCGGCTCCAGGCCCGCGCCCTCGGGCTCGGCCCATACCGCGAGCATGCGCAGCGTCTTGCCGTTGCTGGGCCGCTCGGCGTTGATCTCGATGCTGTAGCTCTGGTGGATGTGGTTGTTGCCCGCGGGGCCGCTGGCCGAGTTCGCGATCCACGTGATGATCGAATAGATCTGCAGGATCTCGCCGTCGATGTCGTAGTTGCCGTGCCGGAACTCCAACGCCATCGGGTACGAATCCAGGTCCGCCAGGCCGCCGAAGATCGGCGCCGGGTTCACCATGTTGTCCGTCAGCAGGAAGGTGGAGGCGCCCGGGGCGGGATCGAAGTCGTCGCCGAACCGATCCAGGGCCTCGTCGTGCAGCGAGAACTCGCCGCTGCGGGTGGCGTCCTGGTACTCGCTGCGGCTGCTCACGAAGGTGCGCTCGTAGCCCTCCCAGTCGTCGATGAAGAGCGTGTCCTGGTCGGCGCGGACCAGCAGGTCCTCCGACTCGGTCACGCTGCAGTCCATCTCCGCCACCGACACGATGCCGGCGGCATCCCCGATGGTGCGACCATGCTCGAGCGGAAGGTTCGCGACGTCCTCGTCCGTCAGCTGCCCGACGGTGAAGGCCTCGTTGAACTCGCCCTCCTCCATCGACTCGGCGCCGATGAGCTCGTGGCCCTCGTCCTCGAACCAGTTCATGAAGCCGAGCAGGCCGGCCGCGAACGTGGCGTCGTCGCTGTAGAACTCACGGACCATGTAGGCCGCTGACGCGTCCAGCCCCTCGGGGGCGGGAGGCGGGGGCGGCTTGCACGCGGTCAGAGCCAGCGCGGCGACGAGGATGGGGGCCAGTCGCTTCATAAATCAGTCTCTCCGAGAGCGCCGGAGAATACCGATCAGCGCCAGCAGCGCCAGGGACAATTGCGCCCCGCCCTCGGCCGACGTCGCGCAGCCGCAGTCCGGCAGGTCGTCGATCGGATCGACGCTGATGCCGGAGTCGTCGTCGTCGCCGATCGCCGCCGAGTCGTCGTCGTCGCCGACCGAGTCGTCGTCGTCGTCGTCGGGTCCGGAGTCGTCGTCGTCGCCGGTCGAGTCGTCGTCGTCGCCGACCGAGTCGTCGTCGTCGCCGAAGTCGTCGCAGTCCTCGTCGAGCAGGTCGACGTCTTCGTCGCAGTCGTTGTCCAGATCGTCGTCGCAGATCTCTTCGGCGTCCGGGTTGATGTCCGCGTCCTCGTCGTCGCAGTCGCCCTCGCAGGGACCCCAGAGGTCCCCGTCCACGTCGGCGGCGTCGTCCTCGAGGCCGCTGCAGTCGTTGTCGATGCCGTCGCACAGCTCGACCTGGCCGGGGAAGATCGACGAGTCGAACTCCTCGCAGTCACCGTCGCAGCCGGTGATGCCGTCGCCGTCGAAGTCGTCGCCCTCGGAGGTGCCCGGGTCGCAGTCGGTGTCGAAGCCGTCGCAGGCCTCTTCGGCGCCCGGGAAGACCGTCGGCTCGGTGTCCTCGCAGTCCTCGCAGAGGAAGAAGCCGTCGCCGTCCTCGTCCACCTGGCTGTCGTCGAGGATGCCGTTGCAGTCCTGGTCGAGCAGGTCGTCGCAGACCTCGACGCCGTCGGGGTTGATCAGGTCGCTGTTCTCGTCGCAGTCACCGGTGCAGGGGGCGAATCCGTCCCCATCCAGATCCTGCTCGCCGGCGGGAAGGAAGCCGTCGCAGTTGTCGTCGATGCCGTTGCAGACCTCGGCCGCGAGCGGGTTGATCGCCGCGTCCGCGTCGTCGCAGTCGCCGTCGCAGGGGGTGAAGGAGTCCCCGTCCAGGTCGAGGCCGTCGTCGCTGTTGCCGTCGCAGTTGTTGTCGACGTTGTCGCAGAGCTCCGGAGCGCCCGGGTACGTCTCGTCGTCGAGGTCGTCGCAGTCGCCGTCGCAGATGGCGAAGCCGTCGCTGTCGTCGTCGTCCTCGTCCGCGGGGAGCACGCCGTCGCAGTCGTCGTCGATGCCGTTGCAGGCTTCGACCGCGCCGGGGTTGATCGAGGCGTCCGTGTCGTCGCAGTCGCCGTCGCACGGCAGGTAGCCGTCGAGGTCGTTGTCCAGCCCCTCGTCGACGTTGCCGTCGCAGTCGTTGTCGTCGAAGTCGCAGACCTCGGTCGCGCCGGGGAAGGAGGTGCCGTCCAGCGGGGCGCAGTCGCCGTCGCAGGCGGCGAAGCCGTCCAGGTCCGGGTCGCCCTCATCGGTCGGGATGATGCCGTCGCAGTCGTCGTCCAGGCCGTTGCAGATCTCGGTCGCGCTGGGGTTGATGGTCGCGTCGGTGTCGTCGCAGTCGCCGTCGCAGCTGAGGAAGCCGTCGCCGTCGCCGTCGAGGCCCTCGTCGGTGCTGCCGTCGCAGTTGTTGTCGTCGCCGTCGCACAGCTCGGGGGCACCGGGGTAGGTGGTGCTGTCGAGGTCGGCGCAGTCGCCCTCGCAGGCGCTGAAGCCGTCGCTGTCCAGATCCTGCTCGGTGGTCGGCACGGAGCCGTCGCAGTCGTTGTCGATGTCGTCGCAGAGCTCGGGGGCCCCGTCGAAGATCGCGGGATCGGTGTCGTCGCAGTCGCCTTCGCAGACGAGCTGGCCGTCGTTGTCGTCATCGACCTCGTCCGCCAGGAGCAGGCCGTCGCAGTCGTTGTCCACGCCGTCGCAGACCTCAGTGGCGGCGGGGTTGATGGCCGCGTCGGTGTCGTCGCAGTCGCCGTCGCACGGGGCGAAGCCGTCGAGGTCGAGGTCGAGGCCGTCGTCGGAGTTGCCGTCGCAGTCGTTGTCGAGGTTGTCACAGAGCTCGGGGGCGCCCAGGAAGATGGTGTCGTCGGTGTCGTCGCAGTCACCCTCGCAGATGAGCTGGCCGTCGAGGTCGGCGTCCACTTCGTCCACGCCGAGCAGACCGTCGCAGTCGTTGTCCTGGCCGTCGCAGATCTCGGCGGCGGTGGAGTTGACCGTGGCGTCGGTGTCGTTGCAGTCGCCGTCGCACCCGTACTCGCCATCGGCGTCGGCGTCCCACTCGTCCGAGGGGATGACGGTGTCGCAGTTGCTGTCGAGGCCGTCGCAGATCTCGGGGGCGCCCGGGCAGATGACGTCGTTGGTGTCGTCGCAGTCGCCCGCGCAGCTGGTCACGCCGTCGCTGTCGCCGTCGAAGCCTTCGTCGATGGTCAGATCGCAGTCGTTGTCGATGCCGTCGCAGACCTCGGCGTTGCCGGGGAAGACGTCGTCGTTGGCGTCGTTGCAGTCGCCGTCGCAGGCGGACACGCCGTCGCCGTCGGCGTCGGTCTCGCTGTCGGCGCCGTCGATGAAGCCGTCGCAGTCGTTGTCCACCGAATCGCAGAGTTCGACCGCGCCGGGGAAGATCGCGGAGTTGGTGTCGTCGCAGTCGGTGCTGCAGGCGCTGAAGCCGTCCAGGTCGGTGTCGGAGTCGGGGTCGCCGGCGTCCACGAGGCCGTCGCAGTCGTCGTCCACGCCGTTACAGATCTCGCCCGCGCCCGGGAAGATGTTGGTGTTGGTGTCGTCGCAGTCCCCGTCGCACTCGGTGATGGTGTCGCTGTCGTTGTCGATCTCGTCGCCGCCGAGTCCACCGTCGCAGTCGTTGTCGAGGTCGTCGCACAGCTCGGGGGCACCGTCGTAGATCGTGTCATCGCCGTCGTCGCAGTCGCCCTCGCACTCGGTCATCAGATCGCTGTCAACGTCGAGCTCGTCGGTGGGGAGGATGCCGTCGCAGTCGTTGTCGAGGCCGTCGCAGATCTCGGGCTCGTTGGGGCTGACGGTGGCGTTGTCGTCGTCGCAGTCGCCGTCGCACTCGGTGACGCCGTCGCCGTCGTCGTCGAAGGTCTCGTCGTCGATCTGGGTCAGCGGGACGTCGAACGGGCTGTTCTGGCCCAGGTCCGCCTCGCAGACGTACAGCGACTGGATGTTGCCGGTGAGCATCTCGATCTCGAACGTCAGATCGTGCACGACCTCCGGGTCGTAGCTGACGATGAGGCGCGCCTCGTCCGCGGCGGTGGCGATGTAGCTGTGGAACAGCGCCTGGTCGCCCGCGATCCAGGCGTAGTCCTGGGCGGTGCCCTCGAACTGCACGTTGCTGACGGAGGGCTGCAGGCCGCCGGGCACGGTCGAGAAGGTGGAGTCGAGGCCGCGGTTGATGGGGCCGTTGGTGGCGTAGTCGATGACCCAGCCGACGAGGGTGACCTCCGGCGGGAACGTGAAGCGGGCGTTGGCGATCACGTTGCTGGAGGAGGTGCCCATCCAGTTGCGCACGAAGATCGACTGCACGTTGGTCTCGGGGCCGCCGGCGTCGAACTGGCCGGCCTGAACCGAGGTCCACATGTTGATGCCGGTGAAGTCGACCGCGTCGACGAACTTCTCGACGTGGACGATCAGGTGGCCGTCGGGACCGTTCGAGAACGGGGCGACCTCGATGGGGGCGGTGTCGCAGTTGACCGGCGTCGCGCCGGCTTCGTCGGTCTCCCCGTCGCAGTCGTTGTCTTCGCCGTCGCACGTCTCCACCGAGCCGGGGTAGGCTAGCGGGTTGGTGTCGTCGCAGTCACCGTCGGTCGTCTCGAACGTGTCGCCGTCGTTGTCCTGGGCGAGGGCGAGGGTCGGGAACGCCAGCAGGGCGGCGAGCAGACAGAGCAGGCGGGAGCGGATCATGCGGTCCTCCGACGGCGAATCGCCGCGATGAGCAAGAGCAGCAACGCTGGTGCGGCGGGATCCCCCCCGGCGCTCAGGTCGCCAGCGCAGCGGGCGCAGCCGCCGCCGGAGACAAAGTCCCCGTCGGGGAGCGGATCGATGCAGTCGGCCTCGGCGTCGTCGATGAGGCCGTTGCAGTTGTTGTCGATCTGGTCGCCGCAGACTTCGTCCGCGTCGGGGTGGATGAGCTCATCGAGGTCGTCGCAGTCGCCGTCGTTCTCGGTGAAGCCGTCCAGGTCGTCGTCGACGCAGTCGGGCGTGCCGTCGTCGTCCAGATCGAACTGGGGGCCGTCGATTTCGCCGTCGCAGTCGTTGTCGAGGCCGTCGCAGATCTCTTCGGCGAGGGGGTTCACGGTCGGCTCGAAGTCGTCGCAGTCGCCGTCGCAGATGAACCAGCCGTCTTCGTCGTCGTCCATCTCGTCGATGGGGATGACGCCGTCGCAGTCGTTGTCGAGGCCGTCGCAGATCTCGTCGAAGCCGAGGCCGACGAGGTCGTCGAGGTCGTCGCAGTCGCCCTCGCAGACAGACTGGCCGTCCTCGTCCAGGTCGACGTGCTCGTCCGTGACCGGGTCGCAGTCGTTGTCGAGGCCGTCGCAGATCTCTTCGGCGCCCGGGTAGACGGTCGGGTCTTCGTCGTCGCAGTCGCCGGCGCAGGGGCTCACGCCGTCGCCGTCGCCGTCGAAGCCTTCGTCGATGGTGCCGTCGCAGTTGTTGTCGATGCCGTCGCAGAGCTCTTCGGCGTCCGGGTGGATGGTCCCGTCGAGGTCGTTGCAGTCGCCGCCGTCGCAGTTGCTGTAGCCGTCACCGTCGAAGTCCTGGTTCTCGTCGACGACGCCGTCGCAGTCGTTGTCGACCTCGTCGGTGCACAGCTCCTCGGCGCCCGGGTAGGCGGTCGGGTCATCGTCGTCGCAGTCGCCGTCGCAGGTGGCCCAGCCGTCGAGATCGAGATCGAAGTCCTCGTCGATCTCGAAGTCGCAGTCGTTGTCGAGGCCGTCGCACAGCTCCGGGGCGTCGAGGTAGATGTCGGCGTTGTTGTCGTCGCAGTCGCCGGTGCAGATGGAGACGCCGTCCAGATCCAGGTCCTGGTCCACGTCGATGCTGCCGTCGCAGTTGTTGTCGATGCCGTCGGTGCAGTCCTCGAGCTGGCCGGGGAAGACGTCCAGATCGGTGTCGTCGCAGTCGCCGTCGCACAGGGAGAAGCCGTCGCCGTCTTCGTCGACGTCGTTGTCGGCGATGCCGTCGCAGTCGTTGTCGAGGCCGTCGCAGAGCTCTTCGGCGCCGGGGTAGACGAGGTCGTCGAGGTCGTCGCAGTCGCCGTCGCAGATGGCGAAGCCGTCCAGGTCGTCGTCCGCGGACTCATCGATAAAGCCGTCGCAGTTGTTGTCGATGGCGTCGCCGCAGATGTCCGGGGCCGCGGGGTAGGTGGTCGCCTCGTTGTCGTCGCAGTCGCCGTCGCAGTCGGAGAAGCCGTCGCCGTCGTCGTCGAGCGTCTCGTTGGTGCTGGGGTCGCAGTCGTTGTCGATGCCGTCGCACAGCTCGGAGGCGCCGGGGAAGACGGTGTCGTCGTCGTCGTCGCAGTCGCCTGTGCACTCGGAGAAGCCGTCCAGGTCGAGGTCTTCGCCGTCGTCGGCGAGGCCGTTGCAGTCGTTGTCGAGGCCGTCGCAGAGCTCGGGCGCGCCCGGGTAGATGTTCGGGTTGAACTCGTTGCAGTCGCCGTCGCAGCCGGTGACGCCGTCGCCGTCGAGGTCGTCGCCCTCGCTGGTCAGCGGGTTGCAGTCGGTGTCGAAGCCGTCGCACGCCTCGACCGCGCCGGGGAAGACCGTGGGCTCCTCGTCGTTGCAGTCGCCGGAGTTCTCCGTGAAGCCGTCGCCGTCGTTGTCGATGCAGTCGGCTTCGCCGATGCCGTCGAGGTCGAAGCCTTCGTCGATGACGCCGTCGCCGTTGTTGTCGACGCCGTCGCAGACCTCGGTGTCGAAGCAGTCGGAGATGCCGTCGGCGTCGCTGTCGAAGCCCTCGTCGATGGTGCCGTCGCAGTTGTTGTCCAGGAGGTCGCAGATCTCCGGGAGGGTCGGCGCGATGGTGTCGTTGGCGTCGTTGCAGTCGCCGTCGAGTTCGGTGACGCCGTCGCCGTCGAAGTCGTCGCAGTCGATGCCGCCGATGCCGTCGGCGTCGCTCTCCTCGGTGGGCACGGTGCCATCGCAGTCGTCGTCGAGGCCGTTGCAGACCTCGGCCTGACCGGGGAAGACCTGGTCGTTGGCGTCGGCGCAGTCGCCCTGGCAGATGAAGAAGCCGTCGCCGTCGTTGTCGGCTTCGGTGGCGGGGATGGAGCCGTCGCAGTCGTTGTCGATGCCGTCGCAGGCCTCGTTGGCGGCCGGGTTGACGGTGGCGTCAGTGTCGTCGCAGTCGCCGGCGCAGACCTCGAAGCCGTCGCCGTCGTTGTCCTCGTTGCCGACCTCGGCGGAGCCGTCGCAGTCGTTGTCGAGGCCGTCGCAGATCTCGGGCGCACCCGGGTAGGTGGCCGAGTTCAGGTCGTCGCAGTCGCCGTCGCAGATGCGGGAGCCGTCGCCGTCGGCGTCGTTCTCGGTGCTCGGGGTGCCGCCGTCGCAGTCGTTGTCGAGGCCGTCGCAGATCTCGGTGTTGCCCGGAAACTGGGTCGCGGAGGCGTCGTTGCAGTCGCCTTCACAGACCATGAAGCCGTCGGCGTCGCCGTCGGATTCGTTGGCGGCGGGGGCGCCGGAGCAGTCGTTGTCGATGCCGTCGCACACCTCGAGGAGGCCGGGGGAGGCGTTGGCGTCCGCGTCGTCGCAGTCGCCTTCGCAGACCATGAAGCCATCGAGGTCGTCGTCGACTTCGTCCACCGGGATGACCGCGTCGCAGTCGTTGTCCTCGCCGTCGCACAGCTCCGTGGCGGCGGGGAAGGTGTCGTCGTTGAGGTCGTCGCAGTCACCGTCGCACAGGCGGACGCCGTCGGCGTCGGCGTCGGTCTCGTTCGTCGGGGTGGAGCCGTCGCAGTCGTTGTCGAGGCCGTCGCAGGCCTCCGGGTTGCCCGGGAAGACGGTCGAGGCGAGGTCGTTGCAGTCGCCGTCGCACAGCGCGAAGCCGTCGCTGTCGAGGTCGGCCTCGTTGCTCGGGATGATGCCGTCGCAGTTGTTGTCGAGGCCGTCGCAGACCTCGAACTGGGCCGGGTTGACCGAGGAGTCGTTGTCGTCGCAGTCGTTGGCGCAGACGCGGTAGCCGTCGCCGTCGTCGTCGTCTTCGTCGGCGGGGATCGAGCCGTTGCAGTCGTTGTCGTTGCCGTCGCAGATCTCGCTGGCGGTGCTGTTGGTGTTGACGTTGTTGTCGTCGCAGTCGCCTTCGCAGTCGGCTTCGCCGTCGCCGTCGTCGTCGACCTCGTCGGCGGTCACGGAGCCGGAGCAGTCGTTGTCGATCGCGTCGCACAGCTCGGGGGCGCCGGGGAAGGTGGTCGGCTCGGTGTCGTCGCAGTCGCCCGCGCAGGTGGTGACCGTGTCGCCGTCGTTGTCGAAGCCTTCGTCGATCAGGCCGTTGCCGTTGTTGTCGACGCCGTCGCAGGTCTCGTCGTCGAGGCAGTCGGGGATGCCGTCGGAGTCGGAGTCGAAGCCCTCGTCGCTGAGGCCGTCGCAGTCGTTGTCGATGCCGTCGCAGACCTCGGTGTTGCCGGGGTACTGGGAGGAGTTGCCGTCGTTGCAGTCGCCGTCGCACGCGGAGACGCCGTCGCCGTCGCCGTCGGTGTCGGAGTCAGCGCCATCGACGTCGCCGTCGCAGTCGTTGTCGACGCCGTCGCAGACCTCGGTCGCGGCGGGGTTGATGGCGGCGACGGTGTCGTCGCAGTCGTTGTCGCAGACGGAGTAGCCGTCACCGTCGGTGTCGGTGTCGGGGTCGGAGGTGTCGACGAGGCCGTCGCAGTCGTTGTCGATGCCGTCGCAGATCTCGGGGGCGTTGGGGCCGACGATGACCGTGGTGTCGTCGCAGTCGTCGCCGCCGTAGATCTCGTCGAGGAAGCCGTCGTTGTCGGCGTCGGCGTCGACGGTCCCGTACGAGCCGGATCCGCCGTCGTCGGCGAACTCGCAGACGTTGCCGCCGCCGCTGCCGCCGGTGATGTCGACGGTGGGGGTGATGCCCGCGTCCGTGCCGTAGAAGATCTTGACCCGGCCTCCGCCGCCACCTCCGCCGCCGTCGTCGAACGTCGCGCCGTTGCCGCCTTCGGCGATGAGGGAGCCGGTGACGGCCACCGTCGTGCCCTGGATGAGGATGCCGCCGCCAGCCGCGCCGCCGCCCGAGTCGTTGAGCCAGTTGAAGCCGTCGCCGCCGCTCATGTCGATCGTGCCGGCCATCGTGATGGTCGTGGCATCGAGCCAGACCGCTGCGCCGCCGTCGCCGCCGCCGTTGGAGGAGTCGCCGTCGCCAGAGCCGCCGGCGCCGCCCGCGGAGCCCATGTCGAGGTCGAGTCCGGTGTCGGTGCCGTAGGAGAAGCCGCCGGCGCCGTCGGGCCAGGGGGTGCCGCAGCCGACGACCTGCCACCAGTCGCGGATGCCGTTGCCGCCGTTGCCGCCGTAGGCGCCGCCGCCGGCGCCGTCGATCACGAAGACGCCGCCTTCGCCGCCACCGGGGCCGTCCCCGGTGTCGTCGGTCGACTGGTAGCCGTGCTCGACCCCGACGATCGAGGACGAAGCGTCGACCGTGATGGAGTCGGCGATGATGTGGAGGATGCCGGTGGTACTGACGTCGCCGTCGTACTCGGCCACCTCGATGGTGCCGCCGTTGATGACCGACACGCTGTCGTAACTGACCTCACCTCCCAGGGTGATCGTCGTGCCATCCACGACGAGGTCCTGAGCGAGCGCCCCCCCGGGCAGCATGAAAACAACCGCACAAAATGCGGTGAACGTACTACGACCCAACATCACACTGAACCTCCAGCCTTACCCCGCGTCTTACCATGCACGCGCGAGTGCGTGAGAGGGCGCGCAGAGGCGCGACGTCTAACGTGTGACGCCCGCTTCAGGGATCGCCCGTGCCCCCGCGGCGCCCGCCCCGGGTCCTGCGTATGCGGGGTCAGGCCCTGCGTATGCGGGGTCAGACCCTGCACAATGCATGGGCCCGTGTGGTGGAGACGATGGACAGAGGCGCTGTTGGGGAGGGTCAGACCCTGCACAATGCACAAGCCGATCTCGTCAGGCGGAGCCATCGTCCAGTTCGAGCCGCCATCGAAGAAGCCGCGGATCCCGGCTCGACCGAGTTCGTTGAACCCTCCGGCTAACGGTCGTTGCGCATCGACCGCCCAGCAACTCTCCCGCATCGGCTTGGGTGATTTCCGCGGACCGGGTCAGCCACCAGGCGGCGAGATCGGTTGCAGGGAGGTGCCGCCGTGGTCCCCTGGGTGGTCTGAGCAGGACTTCAGCGGGGACGCCCGTCACCCTCGAGACGTCGGCGATGGCGTCGGCCGTGTTTCGGGTCGAGAGGCGGGCGGCCCGCACCGCAGGTTTCGAGTCTGGCGGAGTCCACAGGCGAGCGGGGTCGAAGCCTTCCGGCGCTTGGCGCGCACCGATACGCATCTCGTTCATCGCAATGCGGTAGGCGGCCCGCGTGCCATAGGCCTCGAGCAGTTCGGCAACTGTGAGCCAGGATGGGGTAGGCGAGAGTCCGGAGTAGGCCCGATGGCTGGTCCAAAGGGCGTCATCCGCCGTCCGAACGAGGCCGGCTTTCACCGGGTTGAGGTGGAGGTACAGCAGGAGGTGTTGCCAGTAGGCGTCGTCGCTGACCAGGCAGTTGGTGAATCGGCCACGGAAGACCGGACCGTCGTGTCCGCCCAGGTTGAGTAGCTGTGTGACGCGCCCTCCGAAGTACTTCATCGCGGCGCTTAGGTTCCCGCGGCAGGACTCAACCATCAGGTGGTAGTGGTTCGGCATCAGGGCGTAGCCGTGGAGGTTGATTTCGAACCGCTCGACCGTG
This sequence comes from Pseudomonadota bacterium, assembly GCA_024229515.1. Classification (GTDB taxonomy): domain Bacteria; phylum Myxococcota_A; class UBA796; order UBA9615; family UBA9615; genus JAAESI01. The sequence goes on from JAAESI010000303.1 coordinate 40,084, forward strand.
GCCGCGACCACGCCGACAAACTGATTGCATGCCTCGTCTGTGGCGAAGATCGGTGCCCGGCGGGCGCCCCGGTTCAAGACGTGGTGGCGGGCACCCGGGAAGTCGATTCTCAAGGGGCGGGCCATCCGGTACCTCCGACCCAGAAGGAGGCGGCCGGGGCTGACGGCTTACAAGGCGGCACCCGTTCTCACGGGCCGCGGTTGGGTCCCTTGTGCATTGTGCAGGGTCTGACCCCGTCGGCGATCGAGCGACAGCGCTCCAGTCGTGGCTCGATCTTGCGCATTGTGCAGGGTCTGACCCCGGCTACGAATCACGGCGGTGCGCCACCGGGGCATCAGCCTCCGCTAGAGGAGCTCGAGGCCGGCTTCAGTCCACCGCCAGAGCTCTTCCGAGAGCGGGCGGGGGCGGCGGGCGTAGCCGGTGGCGGCGGCCTCGGCGAGGTTGTTGCGGAGGGCGTCGTCGTCGCGAGCGACGAGGACCAGGCCGGCCGACGGCATGATCACGATCAAGGGACCGCCGAGGGCGGCTTCGATGCTCGCGCGGATCCTCGGGCACAGCAGGCGGCCGCTGTCGTAGCCGTCGCCGTCGGCGATCTGGAAGCCCAGGAGCTGTTCTCCGTCGTCCGCGAAGACTTCCACCAGCTGCGGGTAGGCGCTGCCGTCGAGGCTGGCCACCGCGTGGGTCAGCAGGCTTCGGGGATCCAGGCCCCAGCGCTCCGCTTCGACCTCGGGGATGAAGGTCATCCGGTCGTCCGAGTCCAGCACCGGACAGGCGACCAGAGCGCCGTTCATCGGGATCTTCACGACCGGAAGTCCGGCCAGCGAGTCCGCCCGACGAAGCACGACCCGAAGGCGGCCCGAGATGTCTTCCCAGTTTGCGCCCGCAAACTCGGGCGGCTGGTCGGCGGAATCGCTGTGTCGGTCGACGGCCGAAGCCACCCCGTCCAGGTCGCCGTCGTCCAGATAGGCCCGGTACAGGTGCGGCAGGCGCACGATCAGGTCGCCGCACTGCAGATGCCCCTGCGGGCTGAAACCCCATGGGGTGCTCCCCGGCGTGAGCCGATCGTTCAGCAGCTCGCACAGCGCCTTCGGGAAGAACTCCGGCGCCAGCAGCTCCGCCGGCGGCAGCGTGATCGACGCGATCATCGACTCCACCAGGGCGGCGCACTCGGCGTAGTCCCGGGTGCTGCCCTCGGCCATCACGAACACCGTGCCCTGGTCGTGGCCCAACGCCATGACGCGCCAGCGGCGGTCGAGGCCGTCGCACTGCTCGTCCCAGGCCCAGGAGCCGGCCCAGCCGTCGTCGCCCCAGCGGTCCAGCTGGACCTGGCTGGTGTTGCACTCGATGCCCCGCGCCTTCGCCAGCTCCTCGATCTGACCGAGGATCCCCTGCGGTCCATGGACCGGCTCGGGGTGCGACGTCACGGTCACCGACAGGTCCAGTTGCGACCGTGGGTCGGGCTGGATGTGCACGGGATCGCTCTGCCCCGACAGCGCGTGCCAGCGCCGCGGATACGACACCGTGAACCGAGTCCACGGACCCGCGTCGCACGCGTAGGTACGCCATCCCTCGGGGGGCGCGGACTGCAGCGGAACGGGGGGGATGTCGGTCGGGAGGGTGATCTTCGCGTGCTCGCCCGTGGACAGGACATCACGAAGAGCAGAGACGAGTTTCGATACCGGCACGGCCCATTCACGCTAGCAGCTTCCATGCCGTGCCGCCGGGCGCCGGGTGTCCTCAGGACAGGGGCGAACCGAACCCCTCGGCGTCGCCAAAAGCGTGGACGTCGCCGTCGTAGGTGACCAACCAGTAGCCCTCCCCGGACGGGGTCGAGACGATGTCGTGGACCGCTGCGGCGCTCGTGCCGGGCTCCAGCGAGCCGAGGTCGGTTGCGGCTCCGAAGGCGAACACCCGACCGGCCCCGGTGACGGCCCAGTAGCCGGCTCCGGAGGGGTGGGCGGCGAGGCCGGTGAAGGCCGTCCAGCCGGGGTGGTCCGCGTCGCCGTGCCAGGCGGCATCCCCGAAGGCGTAGACTTGGCCGTCGAAGCCGAGGATCCAGTAGCCGGAGCCGCTGGGGGTGGGGACGAGATCGGTGGCCATCTGGCGCGCGGGGAGGGTGTCGGGCTGGCCGACCCGCTCCGCGACACCGTAGGCGTGCACGACGCCGTCGGCGCCGACGGTCCAGTAGCCCTCGCCGGAGGGGTGCGCGGCGAAAGCGACGATGGCCGCGGAGATCGGGTCCGACGTGTTGGAGTCGTGCACCCGAGCGCTGCCGTAGGCATGCACGGTGCCGTCCGCGGCGAGCAGCCAGTAGCCGTCGCCGTTGGGGTGGGCGGTCAGCCCCTCGATGGGCTCGTCGCCGGCCGAGAAGCTGCCGAAGTAGCCGGCGTCCCCGTAGGCAGCGACCTGGCCGTCCACGTTCACCATCCAGTAGCCGTTGCCGCTCGGGGAGCGGTCGAAGCCGTACCAGTGCACGCCGTCGTTGGGGGTGATCTCGATCTCCGGGGCGTCGCCCCAGCCCTCGTCCCACCACGGCTCGTCCGTCGGGTCGGGGGTCGAGACGTCGCTGATCTCGCCGCCCACGTCGGGCGCCTCGTCCTCGTCTTCGCAGTCGGGGTCGGGGAGCGCATCCAGGCCCGGGATCTCCACCTCGCCCGAGGCCAACTCGTAGGGTCCGAAGTCGACCAGGTCGAACTCGTAGTCGGGCACGGCGCCCCACAGGCCGCCCACGTGGGCCGAGGTGTCGACGCCCCACTGCAGGGCCCAGTCGACGTCGGAGCAGTCCAGCGCGAGGTCGGCGTCGACCCACGGCTCGCCGGAGGCGCCGAACTCGAGCACGCCGCCGTAGACGTTGGCCGAGACGGTGATCTTGATGCCGGCCCGGGCGAAGAAGTGGCCGTCGACGTCGACCTCGGGGCCGATCATCCCGGCGTCCCAGTCCCAGTCGTCCAGCAGGCCCCACTCGCCGTCGCGGTAGTAGCCGCCCAGCCCGAACTCCGCTTCGGCCCACGCGCCCACGGTCGCGTCGACCGACGCGTCGGCGGTGGCGAGCCAGGTCAGCTCCACCGTGAAGTCCATGCCCGCGACGATGGGGATGCCGGCGGGGCCGGGGAAGACGAAGTCACGACCGAAGGTGAAGAGCTCGACGTCGCCCTCTTCGGTCCACCAGCCGTCGACCCGCCCGTGCAGGACGATCTCGGCGGTCGTCTCGAGCTTCACGCCCGCCTCGACCTCGTTCACGGCCACGGAGATGGGGGGGATGCTCCAGGAGGTCTCCACGCCGATGTCCGCGTCCATGTAGAGCGTCGGCACGACGTACAGCAGCCCCTCGGCCTCCAGCAGCGCCTCCCAGCCGGTGTCCTCGTCGCCGCCGCCGTCTTCCCAGAGCACCTTCTGGAAGCTCCACCCCTCGGGGAGGCTCAGCTCGGCCCGCGCCTCGTCCGATTCCATCACCTCGGCCATGGGGTCGATGCGGATGGCGTTGCTGAAGTCGGCGACGTACCAGACGTCGTCCAGCCCGGCCGGCTCGGTCTCGGCGACGGCCACGAGGCCGTTGGTCTGCAGGGCGGTGATACGGCGGAGGAAGCCGTCGTCCTCGGTGCCGACCAGCACCTGGCCGACTTCGAGCCCGACCTGATCGGCGGGGCAGTTGAAGCTGAGCACGGTGACCGAACCATCGGTGGGGGTCGCGGCGGCTTCGAAGCAGGGGGCGTCTCGCAGCACGAAGACGTCGTTGCTCACCAGCGTGTCCTCGTACCAGGTGGCATCCAGGTAATCGGCGATCTCGTCGCGGGTGTACTCGGGAGGGGGCTGGGTCTCTTCTTGCCCGTTCGCGAAGGGATCGACCGCCGGGGTCGGGTCCGAGGGCTCCCCCCGCACGTAGGTGCAGGAAGTCAGGAGCAGGGCAGGGAGGAGGGTGAGGATGCGAATGCCCTTCTCAAAAGCACGGGCCGTGCCAACCTTGTGATCGCTGGACATCGTTCGATCGGGGGTCCTTGGGGGTGGTCACTCCAGTCACCAGATCACGCGATTGACCGGCCGAGGTGGAAACAAGAGTTTCCGAGTACGGCTGTCATCGGGGTGCACTCGCCCCCAGGGAGCCGTTCCCTCTACCCTGCCGCCATGAAGTTGCGTGCAACGTTGGCGATCCTCGCCCTCGCCCCCTCCTCGGCCCTCGCCATCGAGCTCCCGCTGAGCTCGCTCCAGACCATCGGCTCAGGCCACAGCTACATCAGCAGCGTTGTCGCTGCGGACTTCGATGGCGACGGTGATCTCGACGTCGCGGGCGGAGCCCACGTGGCCACGTCTTCGCCCTCGTCGGTCCAGGGGGTCTACTGGTGGGAGAACGACAACGGCGACGGAAGCTCGTGGACCGAGCACCTCGTCGAGGGCGACCACGCCTGGGTGCGCGTCGCCGCCGGCGACCTCGATGGCGACGGGGACATCGACCTCGCCTCGGCGGAGCGGTTCTTCGGCCCCCTCGCGGGGGGGCACCAGGTCAACGTGCACCTCAACGACGGCGACGGTTCCAGCTGGACCTCCTCGAACATCGCCCAGCCGCACGACGTGCTGGACGTGGTGATCCGCGACCTCGATGGAGACGGGGATCTCGACATCGGCACGCTGCAATCCAACTCCGGGGTCGTCGAATGGCACGAGAACAACGGGGGAGTCCCACCACCTGGCCTTCCGCGGGCGTCTTCGGGATCCCGGTTTCGCCGTCCCCCACGCAGAACACGTCGTACGGCTTCTCCTTCCACGACGTCGATCGCGACGGCGACCTCGACATCGGCTGGGCCGGACTCGACGCGGACTCGACCGGCTGGGCCGAGAACACCTCCGGGGACATGTCCAGCGCGGCGAGCCCGCAGGACGTCGCGGGCCCCGGCGGCTCGGTCGATGCGATCGCCGTGCACTTCGCCGACCTCGACGGGGACGGGGATCTGGACGCCATCGCGCGCAATGAGCTCGCCACCGACCCCCAGGTCCAGTGGTGGGAGAACGACAACGGCGACCAGACCAGCTGGACCGAACACTCGATCGCGGCGAACGCCGCCTGCCACTTCAGCCTTTGCTGGTTGGAGACCGCCGACCTGGATCGCGACGGCGATCTCGACGTGATCGCGGGCGCCCAGGGCGGCGCGGTGATCTACGAGAACACCGGCGTGACCGACGCCTGGCCGTCCACCTCCCTGACCGCCGCCGGCGTCGGAGCGGGCGCCATCACCGCCGACATCGATGGCGACGGCGACCCCGACCTGCTTGCCGCTTCGGGTGACTCCATCGGCTGGTTGGAGAACCTCTCCATCGGGCCCGCGGGCAGCGTTTCCACCACGCCCGTGACCACCTCCTCGACCTCCGGCGATCCCACCGACGTCCAGGCGATGGACGTGGACCGCGACGGCGATCTGGACCTCGTCTACGCCGAGAACAGCACCGGCGCCGTGCGCTGGTTCAACAACTCCAACGGGGACGGCACCTACTGGGGCGGCCCGTCGATCGTCGCGCTCGGCGGCTTCATCGACCTGACCAAACTGGCGCAGGGCGACTTCGACGGCGACGGCCAGACCGACGTCGTGACCCTGGACTCAGGGGCCGGCTCGATCGATCTGTTCACCAACATCGAGGGGCTGTTCTCCCCCACGGTCGTCGGCACCTGGGGCCGCGTGCGCTGATTCGGCGTTCAAGCGGCGGGCCTGCCGCCCGATAGGCAAGGGATGCTCTCCTTGTTCCGCGGCCGCGCGGCCGAACCTGTCGACGCTCCCCCCGAGGGGATCGATCTCGTGCTCGACACCCTCGCCCACGTGCTTCGCACCTACGGCCGGCACGCCTTCGACGTCAACGGGACCTCAGCCGAGGAGATCTCGGCCGAGTGCGATCTCTGGACCCACCACGCCCTCCACGGCCGCCCGCTTCCGGGCGAAGACCCCACGCCGATCCCCGTCGTCGAGCGGTCCTGGTCGGAGGTCCGGCGCTTCTTCGCCAAGGTGCGCGGCAACGAGGCCGAGTTCGTAGGCAAGTCCATCGCCTCGATGCGCGGCGCCCTGTGGACGTTCGTCGAGACCTTCCGCAAGGCGTTCGACGAAGACGCCGCCACCGACGGGCAGATCCGCGAACAGCTCGCCCGCCTGCGTGATGTCTCCGCCTCCGCGGACCCCGACACCCTGCGGCAGACCGTCCATGAGGTGAGCGCGAACCTCGAGGAGGCGCTGGAGGAGCGGGCCCGCCGCCAGGCTGCGGCCGTCGACCAACTCGGCGTCCGACTTCAGCAGGTGCGGGCCGACCTGAAGCAGGCCCGCCGGGAGGCGGTCACTGACCCCCTCACCGAGGTCCCCAACCGCGCCGCGTTCGACGAACGCCTCGCCTCCGGGGCCCTCCTGAACTCCTACGGATCCCAGCCCGAGTCCCTGCTCCTGCTCGACCTCGACCACTTCAAGCGGGTCAACGACGAGCACGGCCACCGGGCCGGCGACCACGTGCTGAAGGAGGTCGCGCGGGTGCTCGAGACCGTGGTCGTGCGCCGCTCGGACTTCGTCGCCCGCTACGGCGGGGAGGAGTTCGCGGTGATCCTCGACGACACCGACGAGTCCTCCGCGGTACGCGTGGCGGAGCGGCTGCTGCGCGCGGTGCGCGAGCTCGAGATCGAGTGGGAGGGGGAGTCCATCTCCCTGACGGTGTCCATCGGCGCGTCCACGATCCGACCCGGCGACAGCGCCGCGACGTGGCTCGAAGAGGCCGATCAGGCCATGTACCGGGCCAAGGACACCGGTCGGGACCAGGTAGCCGTCAGGCCTCCGCCTTGAGCACCCTCACCGCGCCGTAGAGCACCATCGCGGGACCGAGCCCCCGAGCGCGGGCGCCGTCGATGCGGTCCGCCAGCCCGGTGGCCCGCTCGAACACTTCCCCGTGCTTCTCCCGGTAATGCTCCCAGCAGCGCTTCAAGCCCAGGCGAAGCCCCTTGCCGCCGCCCTCGGCGCAGATGTCGCCCTCGTAGGAAGTGAGCGCCTTGCGGGCGAGGATCAGCGTCAGCTCGGAGATGTTGGCGTTGAGGTCGCTGATGGCGCGGGACTCCCAGCCGTCGCGGGCATCCGCCGGAGTCGCCAGCTGCCGTCCACGGAGCAGACGGGTGTCGATGGCGATCTTCTTGAGGAGCAGCCCCGCCTGGACGACGCCGAGCTTGTCGACGGACTCGGCCAGGAGCACCGCTTCGCCGGCGTCGACCATCAGATCGAGGCCTCCGGCGCGCTCGGCCTTGGCGCTCTTGATGTTCCGGTTGCGGAGGTAGCGCAGGTTCTTCTGCAGGCTCCGCTTCTCCGACCGGTCCAGCATGCGCGTGAGGTTCTTCTCGTACTTGCGGAAGCCGGGGCGGAACCGCCTGATGGCCCCGACCGGGTCGAGCACGTCGACGTTCCGCAGCAGCAGCCACTGGGCCATCCGGGAGACGGCTTCGCCGACGTGCCGGAGCTTCACGTACTCCACCGAGGCGCGCACGCCGTCGATGTCGCGCAGGCTCGCCGTCAGCTTCCAGGAGTCGAGCAGCTCGGCCGCGATGAGCGAGGCGTAGGCGACCTCCACCACGTCCCGCCCGGTGAGGCGGCCCATGCGGCTGAAGTGCGTGACGCCGAGCACGTCCACGAGCTTGTTGGTGATGACCGTGGCGGCGATCTCGCGGCGCAGCTGGTGCTGGCGGATGGCGTCGCCGAAGCGCTCGCGCACCGCCTTGGGGAAGTACTCCTCCAGCGACCGGTCCACGTCGATGACCTGGAAGCGCTCGTCGTCCAGCAGCGCCTCGTAGACCTCCATCTTCACGAACGGGCCGATCTTGGTCAGCTCCGGCCGCAGCAGGCCTTCCTTGTTGCGCATGCGGCGCTGGATCTCGCCGTCCTCGGGGAGCACGTGGCGCCCCCGGTCGAGCCGTCCGGCGGCCTCCAGGTCGTTCAGGAGCACGCGGAAGTCGTCGAGCTTGTCGGTGCTGCGGGCCACATCCAGGCTCAGCATCAGGCTGTGGTTGTGGTTGTTGGCCTGGACGTCGTCGCTGACCTCCTCGGCGATCTCGAGCATGACCTTGTTGCGCTCGGCGAGGGTCAATTCCCCGGCCCGCATCAGGTCGGCCGCGAGGATCTTGAGGTTCACCTCGTGGTCGGACATGTCGACGCCGCCGGAGTTGTCGACGGCGTCGCTGTTGACCCGCCCTCCGAGCTGCGCAAATTCGACCCGGGCGGCCTGGGTGAAGCCGAGGTTGCCGCCTTCGCCGACGACCCGGACCCGCAGGTCGCGAGCGTCGCAGCGGACCGCGTCGTTGGAGGGGTCCCCGGCGTCCTTGTCGCGCTCGTGGGACGCCTTCACGTACGTGCCGATGCCGCCGTTCCAGAGCAGATCCGCCTCGGCGCGGAGGATCTTGGCGACCACCTGATCGCCCGACAGCTCCGTCTTGTTGGTGCCGAGGACCCCCTGCACCTGAGGGGTCAGCCGGATCGACTTGGCGTGCCGGGGGAAGATGCCGCCGCCCTCGCTCAGGAGGTTGCTGTCGTAGTCGGCCCACATGCTCCGGGGTAGCTCGAAGAGGCGGTTGCGCTCCTTCCAGGAGGAGGCCGGATCGGGATCCGGGTCCAGGAAGATGTGCATGTGGTTGAACGCGGCGAGCAGCTTCACGGTCTTGCTCAGGAGCAGCCCGTTGCCGAAGACGTCGCCGCTCATGTCGCCGATGCCGACGGCGGTGATGACGTCCTTCTCGGGGTCGAGGCCGAGCTCGCGGAAGTGGCGGCGCACGCACACCCACGCCCCCTTGGCGGTGATGCCGTACTTCTTGTGGTCGTAACCCGCGGAGCCGCCCGAGGCGAAAGCGTCGTCCAGCCAGAAGCCGTAGTCCTGGGCGATGCCGTTGGCGGTGTCGGACAGGTGCGCGGTGCCCTTGTCGGCGGCGACGACGAGGTAGGGGTCGTCGCCGTCGTAGCGGACCACGCTGGCCGGCGGCACGATCGCGCCGTCCACGACGTTGTCCGTGAGGTCGAGCAGACCGCGGATGAAGACCTTGTAGTAGCTGTCGGCTGCTTCCCGCGTCTCGCTGCGGCCGGGGTAGGTCCCCTTGAGGATGAACCCGCCCTTGGCGCCGACCGGCACGATGAGCACGTTCTTGACCATCTGGGTGTCCATCAGGCCGAGGATCTCGGTGCGGTAGTCGGCCTGCCGGTCGGACCAGCGAAGGCCTCCCCGAGCGACCGGGCCGCCGCGCAGGTGCACGCCTTCGACGCCCAGGTGGTGGACGAAGATCTCCCGGTAGGGCCGGGGGCTGGGCATCTCGTCGACCTTGCTGCAATCCACCTTGAACGACAGCGGGTGCCCCTCTTCGGTGGCGCGGCTGAAGTAGTTGGTCCGCAGACTCGCCGACAGCAGGTTCCAGGTGCGTCGCAGCACGCGGTCCTCGGCGGCGATGTCGACGCCGTCGAGGTACTCTAGGAAGGCACGGCTGTTGCGCTTCACGAGGCGCCGTCGGTCCGCGTCGCCCGCCTTGCCGAGGGCCGGCTTGAACATCGACCGGAACAGCCGGAGCAGGAGCTTGGCGGCCTCCGGATGGCGCCGCCACGCGCGGTGCACCGTGGGGATCGGATCGGCCGCGCCGAGCTGGCGGGCGTAGGCGATGTAGGCGCGGAGCACGCCGACCTCGCGCAGGGACACGCCGGCGCTGGCGATGAGGCCGTTGAGGCTGTCGTCGCGCGACTGGCCGCGGAGCACCTGCTCCAGCCCCTCGACCAGCAGCGCGGCGCTGGCGCCGAGGTCGACGCCCTTGTCCGAGGGCACCACGCGGAACTCGTCCACGAAGCGGGTCTGCTCGTCGCCGGTGCTGATCGTCGAGCTGCTCTGATCGATGATCCGCAGCGCGAAGTTGGCGATCGTGGGGGCCGAGTCGGTCAGGTAGATCTTCTCGGGCTGGTAGACCTTCAGCCGCTTCACGCCGCCGACGAAGTCGTCCACGTCCTCGGCGAGCGCGACCTTGAGGTGTCCGCGCTCCCGCACCGCCTCCAGCAGCTCGACGTCATCGGCCGCCTCCGAGGGGACCACGCGTGAGTGGTACTCCTCCGGGAAGGCGGCGCCGTAGCGCGAAATGAGGGTGTCGGCGGCGGCTTCGGTGACGCCGGTGGCGAGGATGCCTTCGAGCTGCTCGGTCCACGAGCCGGTGACGTCGTTGACGGCCGCTCGGAGCGCCTCCTCGCTGACGTCGACGAACTGCTCTTCGGCGGTGAAGTAGTACTGCAGGACGACGTTGTCGAACTGGCCGATGGCCACGCGCCAGTCCATGTAGTTGGCGCCGAGGGTCTCCAGCAGGCGGTCCGCGATGGCGATGCGGATGTCCTCGTTGAAGCGGTCCCGGGGCAGCGAGACGAGCACGAACGCGGTGCGGTTGGCCGGCCCCTTCATGAGGTGGACGCCGGTCTCCTGCCCTTCCTCGGCGGCGATGATGAGGCGCATCGCCCCCTCGATCGCGTCCACGTCCGTGGTGAAGAGGAACTCGACGGGGATGGCGCGGAACGCCTCCTCCAGCTTGCGCGCGAGGTGGCTCCCGGGGAGCGCGGCCTGCGCCTGGAGCACGCTCTCGAGCTTCTCCCGAAGCATCGGGATGCGCGGGATCTCCTCGCTGATCGCCTTGCGGGTGTAGAGGCCGGTGAACAGCGCGAACCCGCCGTCGAGGCGGATCGCGACGTGGTCGGTCTTGCCGGGCCGGTGCACCTGCGCCTCGGTGTCCCCCTTGCCGAGGAAGACGACCCCCTCGGCGGCGGCCCAGGGACGTCCTCCCTGGGGGAAGGCGAGCTCCCCGTCGGCGCGATGCAGGCCGAGGCCGGCGTCGGTCTGGACGGCGAGGGAGTCGATCTCGAACTCGGCGTAGCCGATGAAGACGAAGTTCTCGTCGACCAGCCAGTGGAGGAACTTCTGCGCCACGGCGACGTCGCGGTAGTCGACGCCTTCGCCGTGCACGCGCTCGCTGAGGTGGCTCCCCAGGTCCCGGGCGCGATCAGCCATCGCCTCGTGATCGGCGACGACCCGGCGGACCGAGCGCAGCTGGTCCATGACGGTGGCTTCGAGGCTCGTCCGCCTGTCGGCGTCTTCGATGCGCGGGATCTCCCAGTGCATCATCGACTCGAGCGCCATGCCGTTGCTGGGGCGCGGGTCCAGCCCGACCAGAGCGCCGCCCTCGTCCCGTTCGGTGCCGAAGATCGGGTGGATGACCCGGACCGGGGGCAGGTCCAGCTTCGCCAGCAGCAGCCGCAGCGAGTCCAGGATGAACGGCTGGTCCGTCATGCAGGTCTGGAGCACGGTCCGCGTCTCGAGGGAGTAGCCGTGCTCCTTCGGATTGGGGTTGATGACCCGCACCTTGATCTCGTCGTCCTCCCGCTGGGCGACCCACGCCGTGAGGTTGCGCCACTGGTCCAGCAGCTCGATCAGGTCCCGTTGGGCGAGGTAGCCGTCGTCACTCCGGACGAAGAACCCCTCGGCCAGCAGGCGCTTGAGGTGCACGCGGGGGTCCGTGCCGTCGATCGCCTCCAGGAGGCCATGGATCGAGGTGCGTACGGGGCTGAGAGAAGCTGGACGCGAGGGGTCGGTCGCGGTCATGGGAAGGTCAGGCCTCCGAGCACTCCGGGGGAAGGTCCGCGGCGCTCACGGGGATCAACGGTTCGTTGGTGGCGGGTGCCAACTCGAACTCCTGCACGGTGGTGACGCAGGTCGGCAGACCGGCGGTTCCCTCGCTCGGATCGGCGCACGGTACGCAGATTCCGGTGCCGAAGAAAGAGGTGAAGACGTCGCACAGCTCGTCGGGGGCCATGCCGAACTCCGCTTCGGAAGCGGCGAGGTCGATCCGGGCGAGGATCGAACCCGAATTGAACGCTGCTCCGCTGGCCCGCATCTCCGCCTGGAAGATGCCGCCCTCGACGATGGCGCCGAAGGGGGCGGGGAGCCGATCACCGGCCGCGAGGGGGGCGATGAGATGGCGCCGATCGAGCGTGGCGGGGAGGGCCCACTGCTCCGTCGGCTGGCACAGATCCTGGGTTGTCTCACCCACCTCGGTGAGGCCGACGGTGACGACACGTCCGCCGTCGAGGTCCGGCTCGCCGAGGTGGACCAGCAACTCGGGCAGTTCGTCCCCGGGGGTCAACGCGGACGCCAGGGGGGAGGACGGGACGCGGTAGGCGCCCTCGGCGGCGAGGTCGATCCGGTAGGTGGCGCTGCCGAGATCTTCGGGGTTCTCGCCGCGCTCGGGCATCGCGACTTCGATCGTCGCCTCGCCGATGCGCTCGCCGTCGTGCACGGTCACGTCCACCGCCAGCGTCGTCTCCTCGGGGGGCACGTCGGCGGGGAAGGCGACGGCGCAGCCGAAGGTCCCGGTCCAGGCGCCGAACAGCGGCACGTCGGCCGCCAATTCGATAGACGTCGCGGGACACAGGGTGCAGATCTGGATCCAGCCGGGGGCGTCTTTGAGGCTGTCGGCGGTCACGCGGGTCAGCGAGAGCGGGGCGCCGTCGTCGGCGCAGGTGACCGGGGGAACGGGCTCGTTGGGATCGGGAGGCTCCGGCCCGACCGTCGGGCAACCGAGCAGCCCGAGGGCGAGTCCGCTGGCGAGGAGCTGCAAAGCCTTCATGCGCGGCGGAGTCTACCCCGCTAATCTGCCGGGGGTGGCGGTGTACGAACACCATGTCTTCGTCTGTTTGAACGAGCGGGACGAGTCCGACGCGCGCGGCTGTTGCATGGCCGTGGGCGGGGGCGATGTCCACGCCTGGTTCAAGAAGGCGGGGAAGGAACGCAACTGGAAGGGGCGCATCCGGGTCAACAAGGCCGGCTGCCTCGATCAGTGTAACTTCGGGCCGACGGTTGTCGTGTATCCGGAGGGCGTCTGGTACTCGCCGACCACGCAGGAGGAGGTCCTGCAGATCTGCGACGAGCACCTCGAAGGAGGGTCTGTCGTCGAGGAGTTGAGAACACCCGGTCTCGTCTGAGGGGAAGGCGATGCAGCGCATTCTGGTCGTCGAGGACGACCCGCACTTCGGGCGTCAGCTCGTGGACCTGTTCGGATTCCACGGCTACGACGTCGAACTCGCCGACCATGGGGCCGAGGCGCTCACACGATTTCAAAAGGGTGGCGCGGACCTCATCGTCACCGACCTGATGCTGCCGCAGATGAGCGGCGTCGACTTCGTGAAGCGGCTGCGCAACGGCGGCGGCGAAGGCGGCGAGGTGCCGGTCATCATGATGTCGGCCATCTACAAGAACCCGAAGATGTTCGAGAGCGAGCTGCGTTCGCTGAACGTCCTGGAGTTCCTCGCCAAGCCCTTCTCCCTCATCGATCTGGGCCGGAAGGTCGACGCGATCCTCGACGAGAAGGTGGCGGCCGACCTGTCGGACGCGGACGTGACGAAGACCGGCTCGTGGCGAGTCGAGGAGATCGGGGGGATGCTGGGCGAAGGGGAGCTGGGCTTCCCAACGATCGGCTCGTTCGACCGCCGCAAGCTCCTCGAGATCCTGATCGACGTCTTCAAGTACCACGCAGCTGGCCGGTTGACCCTGCGGCAGGGCAAGAGCGAGCGGCGCATCTACTTCCTCAACGGCTACCCCGTGTGGGCGCGATCCGAGGACGAGGCGGAGCTTCTGGGCGAGGTGCTGGTCAAGCTCGATCTGATCACCGCGCAGCAGAAGGAGGCCTGCCTCGCGCTGGCGGAGCGCGACGGGATCATGTTCCGCGACGCCGTGATTCGGGCCGGTCACCTGGACGAAGGGCGGCTGTTCCGCGCGGAGCGGGAGCGCGTCCATCGCATCGTGGTGCAGACCTTCGAGTGGGCCGCCGGCGAGTACGAGTTCACCCGCCGCGACGACTTCGTGGACCGCGTGGGGGTGTTCGAGGTGAACCCCGTGGTCTGCTTCGTGGAGGCCGTACGTCGCTTCCTGTCGGTCAACGAGCTCGCCGCCGACATCGAGCCGCGGAACTCGGAGCTTCTCGTCGAGGGGTCTCACTACCGTCGCCTCGTGGGCTACCTGAAGCTTCCTGTGGAGGTCGGCGCGCTGCTGGAGTGCATGGCCGGCGATACGAGCGTAGGCACGCTGTTCCAGCGGTTCTGCATGGCCCGTGAGGCGTTGATCAAGAACCTCTGGATCATGTTCAGCCTGGGCATCGCGGACACCATCGCGGGGCCGGAGCAGCCGACCCGGGAGACCCCCGTGGTCGACGCCGAGGAGCCCGCAGAGGCAACCCACCACGAGACGGGGTTCATGCCCAGCCTCGCCGAGTTCGAGCTGGACATGGACCTGCTGGACGACGAGGACCAGGGCCACGAGCCGGAGATCAGCGACTACGCGCGGTCGATCGTCACGGACTACGTCGTGATGATGGCCGGCACCTACTACGACGTGCTCGGTCTGACTCCGGAAGCCGAGCCGGTGGACGTCGACCGGGCCTGGCTGCGGGCGCGGGGACGGTTCGACGTGCGGAAGCTGGAGGCGGGGGATCCGTCCGAGGTTCGGGAGAAGGCCAAGACCCTCATGGACCGGGCCGAGACCGCCTGGCGCACCCTCCGGGATCGCGTCTCCAAGGCCGAGTACGACCGCAGCTTGAGCTCGCTCGACTCGGGGGACTTCGTGAAGCCGGGGTGATACCTTCCTGGCAGTGCACCGGCTCCCTCTAGCCCTTCTCCTCCTCGTTTTGACCGCCTCTTTGCTCCCCGCCGGGGCCGCACAGGCCGGCTCGGTTCAGGGCGGATCGCTGAACGCGCCGGGCGAGAAGTCGCACAACATCGCCGCTGGCTTCCCGGAGATTTGGTACGTCTGGGAGGGCTACACCAAGGAGAAGTTCGCCCTGGGCGCGCGCGTCGGGCTGCAGGTCTGGCCGCTGTCGATCAGCATCGGCCTGAACGCCCGCATCTCCCTGCGTGAGGAGGGCCGCGTCGCCGTCGCCCTGCTGGTGGTGCCGTCCTTCAACGTCGCCGGCTTCGGGGGCACGCGAGCCACCTACGTGAGCAACTTCGGCTTCGGGCGGTCGCGCACCTTCCGCGCGAGCCTGGGGCCGGGCGTCAACGTCGGCCTGCTCGCCTCGATCGACGTCTCCCCCGTGTTCGCGCTGAACTTCAGCCTCGAGAACCCGGTCGCGGTGTGGGTCTGGACCGCTCCCGCGGCGTGGTGGATCGAGTGGCCGATCTTGCTGACGGCGGGGGCCGAGTACGAGGTCGGCTACTCGACGTCGCTGTACGGCCGCCTCGGCGCCGGCCCGGCCATCGCGTTCGCGGGCCGCAGTCAGCTCCTGGGCGTCGCCTGGCACGCCTACTTCGGGGTGCAGATCCGCTACTGAGCGAGCTGCTCCAGCAGGGTCAGCTCAGCCTTGAACTCCGCGTTGGCGGGGTCGCACTCGGTCGCCTGCTTCGCCGCCGCCAAAGCACCCGCGCGATCGCCGACGAGCCGCAGTCCGTGGGCCTTGTTGCCGTGGGCGAGGCACAGCGTCATGTCCATGCGCACCGCCTGGTCCCAGGCCTCCACCGCCTCGGCGATCTCGTAGCCGTAGAAGCGCCCGTTGCCGGCCCACAGCCAGTCCATGGCGGTGGCGTCGGGGGCGTCGATGGCGGTCTCCTGCGCGTCGCGGATGTTGGTCCAGTCGCCCTGGAAGTCGGCGATGTACTCAGGCGTCTGCCCGGGCCGCCAGGTCAGTCCCGTCCACTCGCTCAGCCGGGGGTCCGCGGCCCTCCGGTTCTGCAGGTCCTTGAAGCCGGTTTCGGCCTCGGCGTCGATCGTGTCGCGGCCCGAGGCGGTCAGGATCCCCTCGTCGAGGATGAGCTTGGAGACCTCGCCGGCGATGAGCCAGTTGGCCGCCACCGACGGATGGCAGTGGTCGTAGACGAGGTCGTAGGTGATGAGGCCGCCGTCGCTGCGGGCCCGGAACAGGGCCTCGACGTCGATGACGCCGGCGACGCCGGGCCGGCCCTCGAAGGCGAGGATCGCGTCGGTGACGTCGGGGACCACGCGGTTGGGGTACTCGGCCCACCGGCGGGCCTCGATGAGGTGTTCGACCGCTTCGGGGCGCTGGCCGCGTGCCTCCAGTGCGTTGGCGAGGGCGTAGTGGGCGCGCGGATCGTCGGGGTGGAGCTTCAGGCAGGCGCGCGCGCCGGTGACGCCCTCGTCGCTGCCACGGGTCCGGTCGGCCTCCTCGAGGCAAGCGACGAAGGTCTGCTCCTCGTCCTCGGCGTAGGGGAACCAGGCCGGGTCGTGGTTGTCGTTGGGGGCCGGGTTCATGACGATCACGGGCGCGCCCGCGTGCCGGGCCTGGTCGACGACCTGGCCGATGTTGTGGGTGTAGGTGCGGGCCGCGTAGCCCCGCTCCAGGGGGCCGATGCGGGCGCGCTTGTGGCGCTCGATCGGGTTCATGTCGTCCAGCCGCATGGCCGGCGTGACGGCGACCGGGTCCAGCCCCGGGGCCAGCGCCGCGAGCTCTTCCTCGTGGCCTCCGACGATGCCTTGCTCGTCCGCCTGCTGGAAATCGGGGGGGTCTGCGGAGCCCAGCTCGGGGACCTCCGCTTTGCCGGTGAGGTGGCGCAGCGCGGTGTAGAGCCGGAAGCCCTGGAGGCGCTGGTTCCAGAGCAGGACCTTGGTGTAGCGCCGGTGCTCGCCCGGCGGCATGTAGGTCTTCCACGACGACAGCTCGAGGAGCTCGTTGTGGCCCGAGTAGACGAGCACGAGATCCCACTCGCCGAGCTCGAAGAGCTGCTTGGCGGCCCAGGCGATCTGCTGCGAGGACCACGCGATGGTCCCCATGTTCACGATCTGGATCTCCTGCCCCTGCACCCGCCGCTGGAGCATCTGCTCGAGCCGGTGGGGGAACGAGCCGGGCTCCAGCACGCCGTAGCCGTGGGCCGCGCTTCCGCCGAAGACGGCGACGCGGAACGTGTCGTCGGCCTTGTTCGTCGCGAAGGGGTGGAAGTGGTGGGCCTGGCCCGCCCGCTGGTAGGTCACCGGCGGTTCGTCGAGCGTGTTGGTGTGCCACAGGGGCGGCAGCAGGATGTGATCGCTGAACCAGGTGACCGTGCGGTTGGGGCTCGCGTCGACGCCGGCGGCGCGCAGAACCAGCTCCGCCCCCCCGAGGGTCAGCAGGGTGGCGATGAGGGCGAAGGCGGCCTTTCGGCCGAGGGTCAGCTCACGTGGTTGTCGTTCGGTGATGCCGGAATCGTAGCCAACCCTGCGACGGCTAGCGCGGGGAGCCCCATTTCGGCCAACTGCGCCTCGATGATGACGCGTGCCCCGGGGCTCCCGACGGCGACGAGCACGAGGTCGGGGCGGGCGGCCGGGAGCTGGGCGGGGCGGATGACGGGGATGCCCTGGCGCTCGGTGACGGCGGGGTCGATGTCCACGACGGCGACGGGTCCGAGGGCGCGGATCCAGGGCTTGCCGTGCTTCTTGGCCCCCCACACGGCGACGCGTTCGGCGGTGTTCGTCGCACCGAAGTGCTCGAGCTTGGTGCGGAAGAAGGCGTCGCGTCGGTAGCGGGGATCGGTGCGGGTGACGCGGTCGGAGCGGTCGCGCCACTTGAGCAGCCGGCGGGGGAGCTTGTGGAAGCGGGCCCCGGCGCGGCGCATGCGCAGCCAGACGTCGTAGTCCTCGGGGAAGTCGCCGGGACGGCAGTCCAGCAGCGCGGATCGGCGGACCATCGCGGCGGGGTTGCAGACGGGGCTGTCCACGAGGAACTCCCGGTCGAAGTCGTCGTCCGTGTGGATGGAGTCGAGCCACCGTTCGAACCGGGCCATGCCACCGGGGAGGGGGGCGTCGTCGCGAAAGCAGGTGACGCGGGAGTCGACGACGTCCACGTCGGGGTTCGCGTCCAGGAACCCAACCTGCTCGGCGAAGCGCTCGGGGTGGCACACGTCATCGCCATCGAAGCGGGCCACGAGCGGGGTGTCGGCGTCCCGGACGGCGCGGTTGATGGCCTCGACGAGCCCGACCCGACCGGGGCGGATCAGCCGGATCCGGGGGTCGCGTCCTTCGATGAGCGCGGCGGTCGCATCGGACGATCCGTCGTCGACGATCGTGGCGATCCATCGATCGAACGTCTGAGCCAGGAGGGAGTCGATCGCCTCGCCGATCCAGGGTTCGACGTCCCGGACGGCCATGGCGACGTGGACGAGGGGGTCAGTCGAGTTCGATCCCCTGCACGCGGCGGGTGCGCTCCTCTTCGAGCTCACGCTGCTCCTGGGCGCGGCGAGCGTCTTCGAGGACGCGGCTGTGGCGGATCAGAAGCCAACTCTTGTCCGCGTCCTGGAACTTGAGGACCTGGATCGTGAAGGGGTCTTCCCAGGTCCACCACTCGCTCTGGATGATGTCCCGCTGCTGCCGGGTGCTCTTGGGGGCGAGGATGAACTCGTGCTTGCCCTCGCCGTAGTGGCGCTGGAATTTGCCGACCAGGTCACGCCCCTCCTTCCGGGTGAAGGGGCCCTCGTAGTGGATGTGCACCTCGACGAGGCGGCCGTCCCAGAACTTCCACTTCACGACCTCCTTGAGGTCGGTCTCGCCGGGCTGCGGGGTGTCGATCAGCCAGGAGACGTGCGGGTTGGCCGCGTTCATGGGCTCCATGCCGCGTTCGCGAATGCCCATGACGATCTCGGGGCTCGCGCTCCAGACCACGCTCTTGTAGCCGGGGGGGAGCTCCGCATCGCCGCCCTCGCCGGGGGCGGGAGACTTGATCTCGGGCACCTGCTGGGCGACCGCAGGGACGGCGGCGAGGAGGAGCAAGACGAGGGCAAAGCGCTGCATCGGTCGGCGAATCATACGCGAGTGACTCCAGCGGTTCGGCACGGGATGACATCGGCGGGGTCGTACTCCCCGGTCGCCCAGGCGACGGCGGTGAGCGGGCCGGGCCCCTCGTTGACGAGGCAGTGGGCCAATCCGGCGGGCACCCGGACCGTGCGCGGCACCGCCGCGTCCAACGAGATCGACCGTCGCGCGTCGGCAGTCGGGTCGAGGAGTTCGAGGGTGCATCGCCCTTCCACGACACTGAACCACTCGTCCATCGTCCGGTGAAGGTGATCGCCACGGCGTCCGCCGGGCGCGTCCGATCGCACGATGTAGAGCTCGCCGAAGCGCACCCCGGGGGGGAGCTGGGACGCGCCGAGGGCGACGTGCAGCCAGCCCCGATCATCGCTGCGGCGGCGTCCGGGGACGATCTGCACGAGGTCCAGGAGGGAGGAGGTCACGCGGTCTCCGAGGCGGCGGCGGCCCGGTGGGCGTCGATGGTGCGTCGAAGGCCTTCGGCCAGGTCGATGCGGGGGGTGTGGCCGAGCACGTCACGGCACCGCGTCGTGTCGGCGAAGAAGCGGGGGACCTCGCCCCCGCGGTGCGGCAGCGCGCCGGGGCGAAGCAGGCCATCGGGGGCCTCGGCGATCTCGAAGATGAGGCTCGCGATGTCGACGACCCGGCGCTCGTCGCCGCCCGCGACGTTGATGATCGTGCCTTCGAGGGCAGGGACCCCGGCGATGCGGAGCAGGCCCATGGCGGTGTCGTCGACGTAGTTGAGCTCGCGCGTCTGCAGGCCCGCGGTCATGGGGAAGGGCACGCCCGCGAGCGCCGCGCCGATGGCGGCGGGTACGAGCATGGGGCGGTTCTGGCCCGGGCCGTAGGTGAGGAACGGGCGGGCAACGACGACGCGCACCCGGGGGTCGTCGGCGGCGAGTCGGAGGAGCGTTCGGGTCGCTTCCAGCTTGAACCGGGAGTAGGGGGAGACCGGCTCGCTGGGCTCGTCGCTTTCGGCGAAGGGGGCCTCGATGGTGCCGTACTCCTCGCAGGTGCCGACCTGGACGAGGAGGGGGCGGAGGCCGGTCGCGGCGGCGGCGGCGTGCACGGCGAGGGCGCCGTCCAGAAGGGTCGTCCGCATGAGCTCGGCGAGGGCGGGATTGCGGGCGACGTTGACGGGGGCGGCGAGGTTGTAGAGCAGGGCCGGCGCGGCGTCCGCGATGGAGGCGGTGACGGCGTCGGCGTCGGCGATGTCGCCGTCAAACAGCACGGGGCGGGCGCCGTGGAGGCGGAGCGCTTCGACGAGGCGGGTGCCGATGAACCCGTGGCCTCCGGAGACCCAGACGGTGGCGTCGGTCAGCGTCGCGACGGCGCGGTCATCGACGACGAGGGCGGAGGCGGTCACCCCCGAAGCATAGCCATCAGGCGATGGGGGGCGCTCCGGGCTCGGGTCGGTAGCCCTCCGGGAGGAGGTCGGCGAGGGCGTCGCGGGCGGCGATGAGGACGCCGTCGCGGTCGAGTCCATCGGCTCGGAGGGCGTCCACGTCCTGGGCCGGGCCGAAGCGGACGTGGCAGTCGGCGGGGTGCATGAGGTCTTCGTCGATCCGATAGATCTGCTCGGCGCCCCAGACGGCGGTGGGGAGCACGACGACGCCGGGCAGGGTCAGCCAGCGGTTGGTCGCGCGGAGGAACGAGCCGAGGCGTCCGGTGCGGGAGCGGGTGCCCTCGGGGTAGATGAGCACCGCGTGGCCTTCGTCCATGGCCTCGGCGGCCTCGCCGAGGCAGCGCTTGGCGATGCGCACGACGTCGCGGGGGGACATCTCAGCGCCGTCGGACGCGACGGAGGCGGACTGGGCGACCTTGATGCTGTGGATGCCGGAGATGGCGAGCCGGCGCATCGGCTCGCTGTAGACCTTGGGGCCGGCGACGACGGTGAGGCGTCGGCGGAAGGCGCCGCGGTCGGCCTGCTCTAGGAGCGAGGTGACGGCGGTGATGTCGGTGTAGGAGAGGTGGTTGCCGACAAGCAGCAGGCGGTGGCCGTCGGCCTGCGCGAGGGCCGCGTCGAGGTGTTCGAGCCCCTCGATGCTGGAGTTGGGGGCGATGAGGGGCCGCATGTAGGCGGCGGTGATGCGGGTGGCGAGCTCGTTGCGAGGCCAGCGGCCGAAGTCGGCGCCGATGGAGAGCATGTGCTCGTGGAGCTCAGTCCAGTCCTCGCGGGGGGCCTGGACGGCGGCCACGGATGCGGCCACATCCCCGCGCGTGCCGGCCCGCTCGGTCACGTAGCCGCCGAGGAAGCTCGGCAGCAAAGGGATGATTTGATCCGTCGGCAGCGACAGCAGCGATTCGACGGCGGTGGGCGTGATTGTTGCGATCAGCGATTCCTTGTGAACACTTGAGGGTCGGCACCATGCCAGATGGAGGAAGCGCGATGGGCATCCTGAAGCGGATCAAGAACCGGCTCCCGATCGTGGGCGGCAACGACGCACGCACGGCGCGCCCCGCGTCGGCCCACAAACCGTCGTACACCCCCGAGCCGAAGCGCACCCCGCAGCCGCCCCCTCCCCCGCCGAAGACGGCCGAAGAGGTCCACGCCGAGATCCAGGCGGACATCGACGCGCACACCATCGTGCTCTTCATGAAGGGCAGCGCGAACGCCCCCCAATGTGGCTTCAGCGCCGCCGCGGTTGATGCGCTTCGTCAGTTGGACGTGCCCTTCGAGACCCGCAACGTGGTCGCCGACCCGATGGTGCGGCAGGGCATCAAGGACTTCTCCGACTGGCCCACGATCCCGCAGCTCTACATCGCCGGCGAGTTCATCGGCGGGAGCGACATCGTGCGGGAGATGCTGGCGAGCGGGGAGCTCAAGGAGGCGACGGACGCCGCCCTCGGCGGGGAGTAGCCGCTCAGATCTTGCATCCCGCCATGGGCCCTTCGCCCTCGGCGGCGTCCCGCAACGCGGGATCATCGGCTTCCGCTCCACAGGCGACGCAGCCGTCGACCCGGCGTACGCCGAAGCCCATCCAGCGCCCTCCCCGGGCATCGAAGGTCCAGAGCTTGCCGCTGGGGTCCTCGCCCGCGAGCAGCTGCAGGCCGAGCGCCGCCTCCCACAGGCCGAGCACGCCTGCGACGGGGCCGAGGATGCCGGCGGAGCTGCAGGTGGGGACTTCGCCCGGGGCGGGGGACTTGGGGAACAGGCAGCGGTAGCAGGCGGTGTCCGCGCCGGGCATCAGGGCGAGCGCCTGGCCGTCGAGGCGGAGCACGCCGGAGACGACGGCGGGCACGCCCATCGCCTTGCTGAACGCGTTGACGCGGAACTTCGTGGGGAAGTTGTCGCTGCCTTCGATGACGAGGTCGGCGCCGTCGAGCAACCGGGCGGCGTTGCCGCCGACGAGGCGCTCTTTGTGGGTCTCGATCGCGAGGTCGGGGAACCAGCGCAGCAAGCCGTCCCGGCCGCTGTCGACCTTGGCCCGCCCGACGTCCCCGTCGCGGTGCAGGATCTGCCGGGGCAGGTTGCTGATGTCGACCACGTCGTCGTCGATCAGGCGGAAGCGACGCACGCCCCCGAGCGCCAGCCCGACCGCTGCCGGGCAGCCCAGGCCGCCCACGCCCACGATCGCGACGAGCGGATCGCCTGCAGCGGACACGGCGGGCATCGGAGGGGACTCGAAGCTGACGGGGGCGCCCCCGGGGAGCAGCGAGAGCATCAAGGCCCCCGCATCGCCTACGCCCTGCATCGCGCCGGCGAGGCCGTCGCTGACCTCGACAGATGGGCATACGGCAGGGTCTGACCCCCTGGGGAGGCCGGCGCCGTGGACGTAGCGGCGGGTGAGATCGGCGGCGACGCCGTCACCGTGGACGGCGACGGGGGAGCTGAGCCAGGCCTTCAGCCCGGCGGCGCCGACTTCCTTGAGGATGATCTGGCGCGAGAAGCGCCGGACCGCGTCTGAGCTCACTCGGGGATCTCGGCGTTCCCCTTGATGTACAGCTCCATGAACTCGTCGAAGGCGACGCCCGGAACCACCTGCTCCAGCACCGCCTGGAAGTCCTCGGTCAGCGCGAAGCCGTTGTTCCGATCGGCCATCTCGCACCACGTGTACATCACCTTCAGCATCACTTCCTTGCCGAAGTTCTTGCGCAGCATGTCCAGAATCAGCGGCCCGCGGGCGTACACCGAGGACTGCCAGTAGCCGCCCTGATGGCCCGCCCACAGCGGGTGCGTGCGGTCCGTCTTGTGGCCGCGGCGCTTGATCTTCCACTCCGCGGAGCGGTCGTCGTAGCCCTTGGTGTGCTCCGGGTCGCCGGCCGCGCGGGCGTCGCGTTCCTCGATGTAGAGGGCGGCGCTGTACTCCGCGAACGTCTCCGAGATCCACTGGTCACGCCCCGAGGACCACCCGCCGAAGTCGACCTTGTGGCCCCACCACTCGTGCGCGATCTCGTGGGGAATGAAGTAGTCCCGCAGCTGGGGGTCGCTGTAGCCGTACAGGTTCACCAGGTCGGTCTTGGAGATGTAGACCTCACCTGTCACCCGGATGATGCCGGCCGGCGCCTGCGCGAAGCCCATGCCGATCGCCATCTGAGCCATGTCCAGCTCACTGAACGGGTACGGCCCGAACATCGCGCTGTAGTAGCTGATGATCGACTCGGCCTCCTCGATGTAGCTCTTGGCCTCCTTGTCGAAGCCGGGGAAGGTGTACAGCCGGACCTTGACCTCGCCCTTGCTGTAGTCCGGGTCGTTCTCGTGCACGTTGAAGTTGCCGAACACGATGGCGGGGAAGGTGTTGGCGTCCTCTTCCTTGATGGTGTGCACCATCATCTTGTTCTTCTCTTCCAGGCTCAGCAGCGTGCCGGAGGTGGCTGCGAGCATCGGGCGGGGGAGGCTCAACTCCCAGTCGAACGTGTACCGGTCCGCGATGCCGGCAGACGGGTACCAGGGCAGGCCCGGGGGCAGCTCGTAGGTGATGATCGCGACCGTCGCCTGGTTCTGGTCGATCAGGCTCGTCTGCGGCGGAGGCGACTTCCGCGCGTAGATGAAGTTGCCGTCGTAGGCGAACTTGAACTCGAACGCCTCGCCCGGCTGGTACTCGTGGTCCAGCTCGAACGTGATCTCGTGCCCCTTGTGGAGGTACGTCAGCGGCTTGTCGTCCATGTCGCGGAAGTACTGGATGCCCATCGGCCGGTTCTCCGGCGCGACGAGGCCACCCTGCTGATCCTCGGCCACGGTGAACGACGCGTCGTTGATGAAGTCCAGCGTCACCCGCCTGCTGGGCTTGGTGAACGTCACCTTCATCGACCCCTCGACCTCCATGCCCCAGTCGTTGGTGACCGTGTCCCGGCGGACCTTCATCGTCAGGTCGTAGTCCTGGACGTCGACGGTGGCGTGGTGGTTCGCGGACATGGCGATCTCGCGCTCGGTCATCGTGTCGTACTTGGACGGCTCGATGCCCATGCCGAGCGAGCCGCTCGAGATCGAGTTGCGGTTCAGCGCGTACCGCTTCGCCCACGACAGCGACGCCGGCTCGAAGTCGTTGGGGTTGTAGCTGTAGGTCAGGTTCGGGGTGCCCTTGATGCTGTCGGTGCGCATGTCCGCGATGAGCATCCCGCGCTCACCGCCGTCCAGCGCGTCCTGCACCGCCGCCCGGCTCGCGCCCCACTTGTAGAGGCTGCCGCGCTCGCGCCACAGCTCCTTGGCCGTCTTCTCCGTCTTCTTGTCCGCCTCGACGCGGGT
The DNA here is from genome assembly GCA_024229515.1 of Pseudomonadota bacterium. Lineage (GTDB taxonomy): Bacteria > Myxococcota_A > UBA796 > UBA9615 > UBA9615 > JAAESI01. The sequence continues at coordinate 64,553 of JAAESI010000303.1, forward strand.
GGCCCCCTCGGTGAGGAGGTCACGCCACTTGCCGTTGGCGAAGATGACGATGCCTTCGGACACCTCGGCGTCCAGCGACTCCTGGTAGTCGGGGGCCTTGGCGTGGCGGACCTTGGACAGCGCCCGGACCTGCTCCGCGAGCACCCACTGCTGGGTGGGGTTGGGGGCGTCCCAGTGGAAGTCGCCGGTGCCGATGTACACCGCCGCGATCCACTCGTGCTCGGGGACGTCGCCGGCCGCCGCCTCGGTCTCTGGGATGTCCGCGGGGACCAGCGGGATCAGGATGCCGCCGTCGACCTTGATCGTGCCCCAGGCCACCTCGAGGGTGCGTTCGGGGATCTGGTAGGCCTGGGTGGGGTCGAGCTCGGCCTTGGTGTAGCTCCGGTAGAGGAGCTCCAACCAGTTGTACGACCCCTGCTTGACGTCTTCGATGGACTCCACGCTGTCGTCCCGCTCCGTCTGCGCATGGGCAGTCAGGGGGGCAACGGCGAGCGCCATCAAGGACGCGAGGATCATGGACAGCGGCTTCGTCATACGTTTCGTCTCCCGAACGGACCGGACTATAAACCGATCGGACCGGACCGACGTGAAGGTATGGTCAAGACCCTGTTGGTCAGGGGTCGAGCGTTTCTACGCGTCCCACCGCGGCAGACGGTCGTCGGCCGTCTCGGTCGAAGCGGCAAACACCGTCTGCACCGGACTGACCTCGGGCACCTCCTCGGGCGGGACGGCGTGCCGGATCCAGGCCAGGAATCCGCCGTCCTCTTCCCCATCGGTGAGGTCGAACAGCGTCGGCTTCACCAGGTCGCCGGCGCTGCTGCGCACGATCTTGACCAGCGGGCGGGCGCGGAAGCGCAGGTCCGGGTTCAGCCGGAAGACCACCGCGACCTCGCCCGTGGAGAGCTCCACCATCGTGCCGATGGGGAAGGGGCCCAGCATGTGGAGGAAGACCTTCAGCAGCCGGGGCTCGAACCGTTCCGCCTCGCTGGCGAGGGTCTCCACGGCCTGGGTCGGACTGAGCGCGGGCGATTCGTCGACAACTGAGGTGAGCTCGTCGTAGCGGGCCGACAGCGCCGCCATGTGGCTGAAGAGGTGCCGTGGCTTGCCCCGAATCGGCTCGGGACCACCGAATTCGTCGATGCCGAGGCGGTGCTCGAATGCGACCACGATGCGGTCCCTTTGCGCCCGCGTGAGCGCAGGCGTCTGCAAGATCTCCTTCACCGACTGGTACGGGATCGAAGAATCAGCCCGATCCCCGAGCCGACGTCGACCTGACTCGGCGTACATCGCCGACATGCCGAGGTTCATCAGCATCTTGCGACTGAGCTCGATCCGGTGCCCCAGGGCCATGCTCAGAAGTGCCGTGTTGACCGCGTGCACGACCGGGTAGAGGGACTCGTCGCGGAAGACCGTGGCGCTGAGGAACCAGTCCGGGTCGTCATGCAGGAGGTCGACCGCCGCCTGCACCGCCGTCAGCAGCCGGCCCATGATGATGTCGGGAACCCGCTCGTCCTGGATGCTGAGGTACGCCTTCCAGGTGACGATCAGCTCCGTGTAGACCCGCATCGACTGCAGCGCCCTCGCGACCTGCTCGACGACGATCGGCTGTGCGTCCGTCACCAGCGTCATCTTCGGGAGCAGGCTGACCGACAGGATCCCCTGGCCGCGGAGCTTGTCGTTCAGCTCCTGAGCGCCGGTCTTGGGGTCCAGGACGGGGTTGTCCAGGAGGATCTGGAGGAGCTTGCGGACCTCCACCGGGTTGACCGAGGAGATGAAGTTGAGTCCGCCCACGCCCCGCCGATTGAGCTGGCGCAGCAGGTGGACGATGTTGTCCCAGAGGATCGCCTCGGGCCGGATCCGGAGGTCGTTGACGAACACCGAGTCCACGTCGCCGCGGATGACGAAGTCGCCCAAATGCGAGTACAGGTCGTTGGCGGCCTGCGTGAAGATCTTCACCGAGTACTGCAGCGCCGAGTTCTGCACCGAGTGGATTCGGACCGTCTTGAACAGCATCGCGAAGCGCGACACCAGGTCCTTGCCGAGCGCGTGGACCCGCGCCTCTTCCTGGATCGTGACCAGGTCTTTGCTCTGAGGTGCGACCACGTCAGCCCCCCTTGCGCTGCTGGAGCAACTTGCGGGTGAGCAGCCGCAGGTCGCCCTGGGCCTGCGCGTCGAACTTCGTCAGGAAATCCAACGCCTCGGGGGTTCGGATCGACCGGATGCCGAGCAGCGCGAGGTGCACGTCGTCGCTGGCCACGGCGGTTCCGCGGGCGGGCTCGGCGCGTCGTCGGAACGCCGTCATGGCCGACCCCCCCGCGATGCTCCCCAGCGTGATGAACCAACCTCGCCGCTCGTCGAAGCTGCGCTGCGCGAACTCGCGCGTCGCCATCACCGCCGAGATGGGCTGCACCGCATCGCGGATTTTGTAGACCGCGAGGTACCGGAGCGCCGCCAGCCGAACCTCGGGGTGGTCGTCGCGCAGGGCCGCGACCATGAGGTCCTGGATGCGGGGCGACTGGAACGGACGGACCGCCTGCAGGATCTCCACCCGCAGCGAGTGCTCGTCGCGGGCGAACAGCCCGAGCATCTGGTCGATCGCGGTCGGATCGCCGATCCGCGCCAGCGCGTGGACAGCGTCCGCGGCGAGGCGCCAATTCGGGTTGCTGAGGCCCGGGAGGAAGGGGCCTGCGCGCTTGTCGGCGAGCAGGATCAGCGAGTCCGTGACCACCCGGCGGGCTTCCAGGCTTCGGAGCTTGCCCAGGAACAGCAGCAACTCGTCGATGCTGGATGGCGACTGCAGCGAAACGAAGGTGAAGACCTCGCCGGCCCACTGGGGGTTCCAGTCCAGGTCGATCGCCCTCGCCAGCAGGTCGAGCCGGTCGGCCGAGCACAGCTTCACGAAGAACTGCTCCAGCAGCTCGCCGCTGAAGTCCTCCTGCTCCACCGCCGACCGAGCGAGCAGCGACAGGCGGCGCAGGATGGCGTTCAGCGGGCCGATCGAAGCGGTCGCCAACAGCGGACTGAGGGCCTCGTCGAGGTGGCGCAGGAGCGTGGCGAAATCGTCGGGGTCGCGCTCCCGAAGCACCACCTCGGCCAGCACGACGCCGACCTCTTCGAAGCTCGCATAGGGGGCTTCGAGACCGAGGAGATCCTCGAGGATCGCCTGCATCCGGTTCTCGTCCGAGACATCCGGAGGGAGCTCGGGGAGCGCCGTCTCCTCTTCCTCCGCGTCCTCATCGAGGCCGACCATGTGGCCCAGGTCTTCGGACCAGGGGTCGTCGAAGTCGGTGTACGCGGCGGGCTCGTAGTCCTCGTCCAGGCCGGTGGAGAACGTGCCGTCCTTGCCCGCGGTGAACATCGCTTCGTCGGAGGCGAACATCTGTGCCGTCAGCTCCGACTCGCTCTCTCCGAAGGCGAACTTGGACTGGAGATCCTGGAGGTCGTCCTCGAGGTCCTCGAGCACCCGCTGGGCCTCCTCGGTGAACTCGATGAACGTCTCTGCGACGGCGATGTGGATGAACTTGAAGTCGGCTTCCCAGAACAGGACGGACAGGTCCTTGGACCCGCTCTTGGCCGCGTCGGTCTCCCGCGCGACGAGCGTCACGAACTCCCGCACCTCCTCCGGGGTCAGCCCCTTGCGGAACTGAAGCAGTCGAACGCCGTCTCGGTACAGCTTGAACGCGAGGTTCTCACGCTGCTCCGGGTTCTCGAAGACCACGTGGCCGTCCCAGTTGATCGCGTGGGGCGTGATCTCGAAGGTCAGCGATTCCGTGATCTCGTGCTGCTCCTGCAGCCGCGTCATGAACTCGTCGGTGAAGCCCGCGAAGTAGCGGTGCGACTCGGAGTACAGCCGAAGCGTCTTGCCGGCCTTCAGGAACACCGCCATCAGCCGCTGCAGATCCCGCACACGGCGGCGCTGGGCGCCTCGATCCTCCTGCGACAACGGGGCGTCGCTGAGGTCGATCGTCGGCAGGTTCTGGAACGTCTCGCGAGCCTCGTCGGGGCGATCGACGATGTCCGTGTCGTCGAGACCCTCGGTCTCGTCGATCAGGCTCTCGAGCAGTTCATCGAGCGGATCAACCATGGCCCTCCGGCGAGCGATCGTAGCAAGGGCGCCGCCTGCTAGCCTGCGCGTGGTGATCCAGCTGCGGCGAGCGACCCTGGAGGACCTCCCCGCGCTGCTGGCGCTGGAGGGCCGCTGCTTCGATCGGCCCTGGCCCGAAGGCGCCTTCGCGGCCGAGTTGGCGCTCCCCTACGCGCAGGTCTGGTTGGCATTCGACGAGGGCGACCCGCGCCCCATCGGCTACGTCGACTTCTGGGTCGTCGAGGGCGAGATCAGCCTGCTGAACGTCGCCGTCGACCCCCGCGCCCGCCGTCGGGGCCTCGCCCGGATGCTGCTGGCGAAGCTCAAGACCGAAGGTCGCGCGGTCGGGGGCGAGATGATCTTCCTGGAGGTCCGCCGATCCAACGAGGGCGGCCTGGCGCTCTACCGCGCCGCGGGGTTCGAGCAGATCGGGATCCGCAAGGGCTACTACGCGGCCGAAAAAGAGGACGCGATCGTCATGTCCCGCGCGCTGGACACGGACGGGGCGGTGGGGTAATTCCCCGGCGGGATGCCCGACTCTCGCTCCACCGTCCTCGAAAACCGCGACCTCGGCGGGGGCGTTTGGCTCCTCCGCTTCCGCGACCCCACCATCGCGGACGACGTCGGCCCCGGCCAGTTCGTGATGATCGCCTGCAGCCCTCCCTACGAGCCGCTGCTGCTGCGCCGCCCCTTCTCCATTCAGCGGGTCGAGGGTGACGTCTACGAGGTGCTGTACCGGGACGTGGGCAAGGGCACCCACCGCATGACGAAGATGCAGGTCGGCGATGAGGTCCAGGTCCTGGGTCCGCTGGGGAACAGCTTCACGATGCCCCGGCCGGACGAGACCGCGGTGCTCCTGGGGGGCGGCGTCGGCATCCCCCCGATGGTCGCCCTCGCCGACGCGCTGGAAGCCGCCGGCCACACCCGCTGGGCCGCCTACGTGGGTGTCTCCGGGATCGTCGACGAAGGCTGCTTCGTCGGCTTCGACGAGCGCTGGCCGAACGACGATCGGGTCCGCCGGGCGACCATGGACGGCTCCATCGGCTTCGAAGGCCACGTGGTCGCCGCCTGGCTCGACCGCGGCATCACGGGACCGACCCGGGCGTATGCCTGCGGTCCGATGGTGATGCTCCGTGCGGTCGCCGACACCGCCGGGACCCACGACGTCCCGTGCGAGGTGTCGGTCGAGACGATGATGGGCTGCGGCGTCGGCGCCTGCATGTCCTGCGTCATCGAGAACCGCGCCTACCGCGACGGGGACGAGGCGGCGCGCAAGTCGATGAGTCCGTACGACCGCTGGCTGCTGGCCTGCCGCAAGGGGCCGGTGTTCCCGTCCGACCGAATCGTGTTGGACGACGGGGGGTTCCTGCACTGATGACCGATCTCAGCGTTCGGATTGGCGATGTCGTCGCAAAGAACCCGGTGATGCTCGCTTCGGGCACCGCGGGCTACGGCCCGGAGCTGTCGGGGGGCCTGGACATGAGCCGCCTCGGCGGGTTCGTGACCAAGGGAATCGCGGTGCATCCGTGGGAGGGCAACGCGCCGCCCCGCATCGCCGAGACCCCCGGCGGCATGCTCAACGCGATCGGCCTTCAGAACGTCGGCCTCGAGGCGTTCCTGGAGGACAAGGTCCCCTACCTGAACCGGATGCGAACGGCCGACACGGTCGTGGCCGTGAACGTCATCGGCAAGACGGTGCAGGAGTACCACGACGTCGCGAAGGGGCTGCGCGGCTGTGACGCCATCGATGCCCTCGAGCTGAACATCAGCTGCCCCAACATCAAGGAGGGCGGGATCGCCTTCGGCACCGACTGCGTGGCCGCCGCCGAGGTGACCGCGGCGACCGTCGAGGGGTCCGACAAGCCGGTCTGGGTGAAGCTCTCGCCGAACGTCGCCGACATCGCGTCCATGGGCGTGGCGGTGGAAGAGGCCGGGGCCGCGGCCTTGAGCGTCATCAACACCCTCCTGGGCATGGCCATCGACCTGGAGAAGCGTCGCCCGCTGCTGAGCCTCGGCTGGGGTGGCCTCTCGGGGCCCGCGATCAAGCCCGTGGCGCTGCGGATGACGTGGCAGGTCAGCCAGGCATGCAGCATCCCGGTGCTCGGCATGGGCGGGATCCGGAGCGCCAAGGACGCGCTCGAGTTCATGGTCTGCGGCGCCACCGCCGTGCAGATCGGGACGGCGAACTTCGCCAACCCCAACACCGCCGCCGAAGTCGTCGACGGGATGACCACGTGGTGCGACGAGCGTGGCATCGAGCGGATCTCCGAGATTGTCGGAACCCTCAACGCTTAGAACCTTGTTGGCGGAGGCCGAGCCCCGCGACTTCAAGGTCAAGAAGGCCTGGCAGGAGGTGATCCGCGGCCTGCGTCGCCACCGCCGCGCCACGGGGGAGACCCCGCGCCTCCGCTCCTGGGCCGACGTCGAGCGTTCCCTGGACACGGTGCCGCTGACCGACGACGTCACCGCGCTCAAGCAGCTGCTCCGCGCGATGCTCAAAGACGGCGGGGGCGAACCGGCCGCCGTTCAGATCGACGGGCTCCTGGACCGGATGCTGCCGGCGATCGCCGAAGGGCCGGTCGTCGTCGACATCGATGGCTTTCCGGCCGACTTCGAACCGGCGATGCAGGCGCGGCTGCTGCGCCAGGGGACTGCACCGCCGCTGGAAGTGGACGCCAAGGCAGCCGCTGCGTTGGTCCGTGAGTTCGACGGCTTTTTGCTGGGAGGGAGCCGCCTGCAAGCGCGCGCTCGCGTGAGGGACGGCGAGATCCTCCCCGCGGTTCCCCGCTCGATGCGCGCTCAGCCGCTCCGCCGAGGGCGACAGGGAGCGTGGCTTCCGTACACCGACGCCGTGGGCAAGCGGTCGCTGACGCCCCTGGCGCTGGCCCGCCGCCACGCCGCCCGGTTCGAGGTGGAGGAGGTCATCGACGGCTTCTGCGGCCTCGGCGGCAACGCGATCGCCTTCGCCGAGGCGGGCGCCCGGGTGATCGCGGTCGAGCAGGACCCCGACCGACTCGCCCTGGCCCGTCGCAACGCCGACGCGCGCGGCGTGTCCATCGACTTCCGGCCGGGCTCGATCCACGAGCTGCTGCCGACCCTCCCGGCCTGGCCGCTGTTCCTGGATCCGCCCTGGGATGCCATCGAGCTGGGCGGCCTGCTCGACCCCGACCGCCCCACGATGCTCAAGCTCCCGCGCGAGTTCGATCCGGCGTCGGTCGAAGGCGACTGGAACGTGCACTACGAGTTCGGCGAAGACGACGACGACTTCGCCATCGTGCGCATGCTGACCTTGATCCATTGAGGCCCGAGTGCTATTGACCGGCCGTCAACTTCGACTGCCGTCGGAGAGGTCCTCTGGGCCTCTCTTTTTTTTCGCCTGAAACAGGACGACAACTTGGGTGAACGCTTCGCCGCTTCCGATCTCGCGGACCGGGCCGAACAGGCTCTGGCGCCCCTGATCGCGGAAGCCGGATTCGAGCTCGTGCTCTGCAACTGGACCGGCGCCTCGCGTCGTCCGGCGCTGCAGGTCTACATCGAGCGGGCCGACGGCGAAGCAACCGGCATCGATGACTGC
>JAAESI010000304.1 GCA_024229515.1 Pseudomonadota bacterium
GATGGCTGGGCATGGAGTGCAAGATGCGCGACCGAGCCCACAGTTCGGATCTCCGAGCGATGCGAAGGGTCGCTGACGCGCTCGGAGTTGGGTGACGTGGCGGACTGCTCGTCTGAGCACGGTCTCGATAATTCGGGGCGTTCCTGATCACGTTCGTCCAGGGCTCCTCCGCTTGGTGAGTTCAGCCGCCTTCGGCGGAGCAGCGACGAGGCGCCGGTATGCGTCGATCTGGCTTTGGAGGGTGCGCGCGACGTGGGCGATCCCCCGGGCCTGGTGCAGCTCCGGGAGGGTGTCGACCTGCCCTTCGTGGACCGCGGCGAGGACGCCGATGACGAGGCGGAGCTGGTGGTCCAGTGCGGCGAGGGCTGCGAGCTGCGGGTGTCGCCGGAGACCTTCGGGCTTCGGAGTCCACGGCGGCCGGCTCATCCGGCCCTCCGCTTGCGGGCCTTGGGGCCGAAGAGCTCGAGGTAGAGCCCCTCATCGAGCTGGGCCAGCCCGCGCTCGGTAGCGGCGTGCAGCATCTCGGCGGCGGTCTGGCAGAGGATGCGGGGGTTGCCGGCGGAGTGGGCGGCCAGGGTCTGCTGGAGGCCGTCGGACAGCAGCGTGGGTACGGCGGCGCGCTCGAGGAGGTGGCGCAAGAAGTCGCGCAGCTCGTCGGGCGAGTACGGTTGCAGCACCAGCCGGGTCCGCACGCGGCTGCCCAGCGGGAGCAGCTCCTTGCCGCGGAAGCGCTCGGCGAGGCGCCCGTCGCCACACAGCACCGTCGTCAGCAGGACCTCGGAGTCAAAGTTCGCCGAGCCGAGCAGGCGGATCTCGTTGAGGCAGGGGGTGGGCATCTCCTGGGCCTCATCGACGAGGAGGACGGGCCTGAAGAGGGTGGCGCCGATGTGCTCGCGCCATCGAGCTCGGAGGGCCTTGAAGCCTCCGTAGCGATTGGCGGGGGACAGGTCGATGCCGAAGAGATCTCCGAGTTCCCGATAGAAGTCGGACAGCTTGCTCTGGGGCCTGCCCATGACGCCGACGACGATGTCCTCGGACTGCCGGCCCAGGGTCCAGGCGAGGGCCTGGGTGGTCTTGCTCTTGCCGAGTCCGGGCTCGCCGAGGATGGCAGCGTAGCCCCCGTCCCGGACGATGGCGGCGACCCGGTCGAAGAAGAGCTGGACGCGGTTGGGCAGCCAGATGTCCTGGACGGGGACGGCAGGCAAAAACGGGTTGTACTTGAAGCCGTAGCGGGTCTTGAGGTCCATGTCTCAGTCCTCCAGTGGGAGCCAGGCCGGGGGGAGCCCGGTGGCTGCGTGGTCTGCGAGCTGCTTGCGCAGCAGGGGCGGTATGGGGTCGCGCTGCGCGTCGGGCTCGGGTAGGTGCGCATCCTCGATGGGCTCCAGCGCGCGCCTGCGTCCGTCGGCGTTGGCGAGCTTGTCGATGGGGCGGATGGTGGCGAGCAGGGCGCGACTGCGGGGGTCGATGACCCAGGCCTCGGACAGGTCCCAGCGGCGGTAGCGGATGGTGGGACGGTCCAGGGTGCGCAGGCGGCCGGGGAGCTCGAAGCGCACGCCCCGTACGGAGATGGTCCCGTCGCCCCTGCGCTGGGTGCGGGTGCCCTCGACGCAGAAGGCGCGTCGGAGCCGGTCCAGGCTCGGGGCGGGGCGGGAGACGTCCGGGCCGGCGAGGGCTCGGTGGATGGGCGGGACGCCCAGCTCGTCGTGATCGAGCACGTGGTACTCCTGCTCGACCCAGGCGTGCGTGGCCCGGTTGAGTAGCTCCAGGCTCAGGGGCTCGACGTCCTCCAGCATCTTCATCAGCCGGCCTTCGAGCCGGTCCCAGAGCTTCTCCTGCTTGCCGTTCTGCTGTGGGCTATAGGGCAGCGTCGGCCGCGAGGTGATGGACAGGTCGGCGTAGCCGCCCAGCGTCTCGTCGGCCCCCATCGCCGCGCCGTTGTCGTGCAGGACCTCCCGGGGAAGCCCGCGCTTGAGGATGGCCTGCATCAGCCCGTGGACCAGGTGCTGCGCCGTCTCGCCCAGGTACCACTGGATGTGGCAGACCAGCCGCGAGCGGTCGTCCAGCACGCACAGGCACTTCGGCGTGTGCCACTGGCCCCGGCTGTCGACGACGCGACGACGGCCTGAGTGGAAGTCGAAGTGCCACAGGCTGTGTACGGCTGCGGCCTCGAAGCTCCGCGTCTCGCGCCGCTCCAGCCGCTCCGCAGCCCGCCTCTGTCCGTCAGTCTTGCTCCGCTTCCTCTTCGTCCAGCCCCGGCGCTTCATCGCCCGGCGCACCGTGGCGTACGAGGGAGTCGAGCCGTACCGCTCCGGCGACTCCTCGCACAGCGCCACGAGGTTGTCGTGGTGAAGCTGGTACGACCAGCTCCGGTGCGCCGCGTACTGCGACCGCAGCGCGTCCAGCAGCGTCGAGCTGATCGCCGTCGTCCGACCCACGTCGCTGCGCACCGACTGCAGCAGCGCCTCCAGCGGGTCCGCCGCATCCCGGGCCTTGTAGTACCAGCTCTCGATGGTCGAGAAGCCGAAGCGCACCGGCTTGCCGTCGGCGTCGGTGTAGAGCCGCTCGGACAAGGCTCGCAGCAGCGAGGCAAGCTCGCCGCGAGCAGGCGGGCTGGCGAGCAGGGGCGCGATCACCGCCAGGCGGACGCGGGCCTGGCGCCGGGCTCGGGGGAGCTCGGGGCGGTCGGACATGAGGGCCTCCAGGGGCTCGGTGAGCAAGGAGGACAGGGTGTAGCGGCTACCTCGGCGGTTGGGATCTCCCCATCTTCTGCGTGAGTGGGGTCGGCCCTCGGGCAGCGTGCTCGGTCCTGGCCCAGGCGCCCAGGACGGCGAGGAGCTGCGGGGCGCTGGCGACGACGTCGAAGAGCGCTGCGGGCAGGTCGTCGTCACGGACGGTGGCGGGGAGTCGGCCGCGGAACGCGCGCCAGGTCCTCGAGGCTGGGAAGACCTCGGCCCACCAGTCCATCCAGCGGCGGACGGTCTTCCAGGAGACGCCCAGGGTGCGGCGCAGCAACGAGGCGCTGGCCGAGCCCGGTCGGCGCTGGCGGAGGGCTGCGACGAGCACGATGACCGCACCCCAGTAGACCTTGCGGCCAAGGAACAGCACCGACGGCGGGGTGCTCCGGCGGCGGCAGTGACCGCAGCACAGGCTCCGGCGGATGGCGAGCGAGTCCGGGAGTGGCGGGCCGCCGCGGGGCTTGCGCGGGTAGTGGGCGTCGTGCAGCGGACCCGCGCAGAAACGACAGCCTGCGCCCCGGACCTCGGAGCAGAGGCACGCATCAATCCGGGCCAGGAGGAAAAAGAGGGGTGCGCGAGCGAGGCTGCCGAGGTACACGATCCCTGCCTTTCTCAGGCAGGGGCCCCCTCGATCAGGTTTTCCAGGCTAGATGAGGGGGTCCCACCTGCCTCCCTTGCGTAGCGTGATCAGGACGGCAGGGGATCCCCTCGAAGACCGTGAACGTGCTCAAACGCGCTACCTTGAGCGGGGAGGATCGGATGACACGGATCTGGTTGATCGGCCTGTGCATCGGCGCGATCGCCACCGGAGCTCGCCATTCAGCGGCGCAGTCC
>JAAESI010000305.1 GCA_024229515.1 Pseudomonadota bacterium
GGGCCTGCTCGGCAACGCCCAGCAGATCGTGCGGCATCAGGGCCGTCTCTACGTGGCCACCAGTCTGGGCGTCTACCGACTGCGTCCGGCGGCAGCCGGCGCTCCTGTGCGCTTCGAGCCGATGCCCGGCATCTCCACCCAGTGCTGGTCGCTGCTGTCGACCGAGGAAGCGCTACTGGCGGGGTGCTCCGGAGGCCTCTTTGACGTCGACGCCGGACGGTCGCTGTGGAAGACCGGGCACCACGTCCGCGCGCTGCATCGCTCCCTGCGGGATCCGACGCTGCTCTACCTCGGCCTCAGCGACGGGCTGGCACGGATGCGTCTGGGCGCCGGACGGTGGACCGACGCCGAACGCATCGACGGCGTGCGGGAACAGGTGAGCTTCATCGTCGAGGATGCGCAGGGAGAGCTCTGGCTGGGGACGAGGACCGCGGGGGCTCTACGACTCGAGCCAGCCGCCGGCTCGGACCAACCGATCATCACCCGGTTTGGCGTCGCGGACGGTCTGCCTGCCGGGTCGATCCACGCCACAACCGTGGCCGGACGGGTGACGCTCCTGGCCGACCAGGGGACCGGTCTGTTTCGTCGGATGGATGCTGAGACCGGGTCGCGGCGGGGCCGCCACGGGCAGACCATCGATCTCGGCTTCGTGCCCGACACCACCTTCGACACTTTGCTGGCCCAGGGCTCAGGCCGCATCAACAGACTGACTGAAGACCAACAGGGCCGTGTGTGGATCGCAGCCGATGAGGTTTCAGGCGTGGCGTATCCGTCA
>JAAESI010000306.1 GCA_024229515.1 Pseudomonadota bacterium
CCGTGGGCGGCCCAGGAGCCGTCCTCCAGCGCGGCGGCGGGCTCGCCCTGCACGTGCGCGGCAAGGCCCTCGGGGAGGTCGACGGTGAGTCCGGCGCGGACCGCGTGGACGTACGACTCCAGCTGCAGCGGGATGTGTTCGATGGACTGGTGGAGCGTGGCGCGGAGGAGGAACGTCGTCGGGCCGTCGATGTAAGCGGTGGCGACGACGCCGCCTTCGGCCATGTCCCACGCCGCCGGTCCGCCGTCCTGGAGCACGACGATCTCGTCGAAACGCTGCTCGAACAGCCCCGCGGACAGCCAGCCCGGCGTGAAGGTGTCGAAGTCGAAGGAAGCCTCGATGTCGATGCGGTCGGCGGTTGCGACCACCGCGATCTGTCGCGACACCGCGTACGGGCCGGGCGGCGGGGCTTCCCCCGGCTCATCCGGGGGAAGCAGTGCCGACCAGCGCCAGCCCTCCAGCACCACGAGGTCCTCGGCCTGAGCCGGGGCCGCAGCGGTGACGGCCAGCAGGCTGGCCAACAGGAGAGCAAGGCGCATGCTCCCGTCAGACACGGGGTCGGGCCCCGTGTTCCCGCCGTTACGAACCGGTTACACAGCCCCGTGGCCTCGCCTAAGCTCGCATCGCGTGACCGAGGCCAAGACCAGGAGGAACCTGCTGATCGGCTGCGGCGTCCTGGGCTGCCTCGGCATGCTGATGGTGGGCGGTCTGATCACCGGCGTGGGCGTCTGGCACGTGGTCGGCCAGACCGCTGAGTTCGGCGAGGACCACCCCCACGCCGTCCAGATCTCCGAGGTCCGCAGCGTCTACCACGCCCGCCAGATGCAGGAACGCCTCGAGGTGATGGGGGTCGAGTCCGAGATCTCGGCGGTGCGCGACGCCGAGGGCGCAGGGCTCTGGTACGTGGTTCTCGCCGGCGCCACCGACGACCCCGCGGCCGTCCGCGAGACCCGGCAGCTGCTCCAGAACACCCACCAGCTGGACGGGTTGGAGCTGGTGAACTGGTACGACCTCGCGGTCCGGGTGGTGGATCAGGAGATCGGCGGCATCGAAGAGCAGGCGCTGGTCGTGGCCAACACCCCGCACGTCGGCTCGGACGTCGTCGAGGTGGTCCAGCGCTACCCCTACAGCAACGTCTTCAACGTGGAGCGGCTGACCGTCTACCTGTCCCCCGGCGAGGGGGAGTCGCTGTCCCGGTACGGCACCTTCCTCAACGTCGTGGGGAGCGACCTTCCCCGCGGCACGACCCGGAACCTGATCCTCGGCCAGACCCTCGCCTGGAGCGAGGCCATCCTCACGGACAACCTCTACGGGGACCGCGTCACCCTGAACGTGCTCAAGCTCAAGCCCGACCACGGCATCGAGGGGGACGTGGCCGACTACTACAGCCAGCGCATCCTCGACACCGGCCGGTACACCACGGAGCTGGTCGATCCGTTCGACGTGATGGGGACCGAGCGGCTGATCGGCAACAAGGTCACCATCGAGCCGCGCGCGGGGACCTTCCGCGTGTACGTGATCCTCGTGGACCCCACCGGCGGGTGGGTCTACTTCAGCCAGTCGACGGAGAAGACCGACGAGGAGCTGAAGGAGGTGCTCGCGCTTATCGGCCGCAGCAACGGGATGTTCGAGTACAGCGAGTTCTACAACACGTTCCACACCATCCCGGACGTGCGGAAGGCGGGGGACAGCTTCCTCGGCTTCAACATGGACCGGCTGCGATCCGCCTACGCCCGCAACAAGGGGAACAAGCAGTGGGCGAAGCAGTGCGTGGGCCACTGGAGCGCCAACGGCTTCTTCCACAACACCGAATCGGGCGCGTGGTCCTTCGGCATCTTCGACCTGCTCACCTCGACCGCCGCCGGCGCCACCTACGATCTGTACGGGGATACGACGACCGGGAACAAGGTGCTGGAGGTCTACGGCGCCTCCGGCTGGGTGGTCAACGAGCAGCGCTGGAACAAGCGCACCTACAAGACCTACCAGTGGCCCAACGAGGTGAACTTCCGCCAGGGCCGCTACATCTGCATGGTCAACAACGCCATGGACTCGGGCTGGCTGAAGCAGGAGGGGCTCGTCGCGCGCGCCAATTCGATGCAGCTGGAGTCGGCGGGGGGCTACGCGAGCCGGTAGGGGGGAGTGCCCTTGCGCCTCGACCCCAGTCGTTCACAATGTCAAACGCCTCGGTCTCCGAGGGCTCCCTGGGCTCCCAAGGTGGAGGTGTTCATGCCCGCGATTCGTTTGCTGCTGTTGCTGCTCTTGCTCCTCGCCGGCTGTGCCGATGCCACGCTGCCCGGGGTGGACCCCGTTGACGACGACGACGTCGCCGCCGATGACGACGACGTCGCGCCCGATGACGACGACGTCGCGCCCGACGACGACGACGTGGCCGACGACGACGACGCCGTGGAGCCGGTCTGCCCGCTCGAGACCATCAACTGCGGCGACGCCTCGAGCGTGACCGGCACGACCGTCGGCGGCCTCGACGCCTTCAACAACTACTCCTGCGTGGGCGGAGGCAACACCGGCCCCGAGGTCGGCTACGCCTTCACCGCGCCGTACGACGGCGAGTTCACCTTCGTTCTGTCCGGACTGACCGAGGACCTCGACCTCTTCGCGCTCGAAGGCGCGACCTGCGACCCCAACGAGTGCCTCGACGAGTCCTGGGAGGACGGCGTGCAGGACGAGGAGATCGAGATCGACCTCGAGGCCGGCGACCAGATCATCATCATGGCCGACGGCTGGGACGAAGCAGAGTCGTCGTACTCCCTGACGACCTCGTGCTCCGAGACTGGCCCCGACTGCGTGGCCGGCACGTACGGCGGACACACCTACGAGCTCTGCTCCGGCGACGAACTCGGCTGGGTGGACTCCCGCAACGAGTGCACGGACCAGGGCGGCTACCTCGTGACGGTGAACGACGCGGACGAGAACGCCTGGCTCGCCGCGCAGCTCGCCGCGGCCAGCGTGGACGTCGCCTGGATTGGCTACAACGACCGAGGTGGTGGGAATGAAGGCAGCTTCACCTGGACCGCCGGGAACGGCTCGGGCTACGAAAACTGGAACGCGGGCGAGCCGAACAACCAGAGCAACGAAGACTGCGTGCTCCTCCAGGTGGGCACCGGCGACAACTGGAACGACGCTCCTTGCGGGGGCGATCAGGCCTACATCTGCGAGTGGGACTGATCCCCGCCGCCTGATCGCGCACCCCCGATCACGGATGGCACCGCGCACGGGCCGGACCGAGAATCGCGGTGGAGGCTGCGATGTCGACCGATTGGGAATCTGTCCGGGCTGGCCGCCCCATCGCGTGGGTGGGGGCCCCCGTTCCAAAGGCTCCGCCCGACTGGGCGGTCGTTCGCCTGTTCGGGGCCCGGCCGGTTGACGGCCCGGGCCTCATCCGCGCCATCTGGTCGCGGGGGCGGGAGCAGCTCCTGACCGAAGCCGGCTTGATCGGCTTCGCCGCGGACCGGTTCCGGGGCGGGTTGCGGCGTCGCATCCTCGGCGAGGACCTGATGTTGGACCCGGCCTGGGCGGCGATGGAGCCGCTGCAGCACCTCGCCCACCACTGCCCCGGCCGGACCGCTCTGATCGTCGATCGGGTCGACGAAGGCGATGACGCCTCGTTGGTCCGGCTGCGCCAGGTGGTCTCGGAGGCAGACCGGCTGGAGTTCGCCCTGGTGCTCGGCTTCGGCGTGCGCCCCACCGAGGGGGTCGCGCTGGCGTTGCTCGAAGCGGTGGAGGGGTCCGGCACCGTGCTGGCGGCTGAAGCGTCTGCCCCGGGCCCGGCGCCCGAGCCGGCGCCCGCGGTTCAGCCCCCCCCTGCGGAGCCGTCGGAGCCGCGGGCCCTCGTCGAACAGCTGCTGCACGCCGCCGAGGAGGCGGAAGCCTCGGGCCGGGTGGAGTACGCCTGGGTTCGGGGCCTCGAAGCCCTGGGTGAGTGCCACGCGCTGCCGGATGACGAAGCCCGCCTGCTGGAGGGCCGCCTCCGCACCTGCCTGGGTCGGGTGCAGGCCACTGGGGCGGGAGCGGGACCCCAGTTCTCCCTCCCCGCGGCGTTGGAACAGCTGGATGCCGCTGTCGCCTGCCTCGCCGACGGCCCCTTGCTGCTGCGGAACGAAGCCCGGCACGCCCTCGCCCTCGCCGCCTACGAGTTGGGGGGCAATCAGGCGCTGGACCACGGCATCGACGAGCTGATGGTGGCGGTCCGCGAGCTGCAGGGAACGGAGCACGACCTCGCCGCCGCCCGGCTGCTGAACGACCTCGCCGCGTTGCTGGTGCGCCGCGGCGATCCGTTGCGCGCCCACGCGCTGCTGGAGGACAGCCGATGCGTCTTCGCCGAGCGTGCCGACCACCCCGTCGCCCGCGTGGAGTTGGCCGAGACCGACCACCTCATCGCCCGCCTCCCGCTGCACGTGGAGGCCCGGCCGGGGATGGACGACGTCGCGGTCGAGCGCGCGCTGTCGCACGTCGATCGAGCGATCGAGAGCTACTCGGACCTCGGCCTGCAGCGGCAGTACGCCCACGGCCTGGAGACCCGCGCCCGGCTCTTGATGCGGGTGGGCCGCGACGAGGAGGCGGTGGCGGGGCTGATGGAGGCGCTGCCGATCCAGGAGGAGCTCGGGGACGCCCTCGGGCTGGCCCGGAGCAGCGCGGCTCTGTCGGAGCTCCTGCTGCGGCGCGGCCGGGGCGAGGAGGCGCTCGCCGCACTCATCGAGTCGGTGCGGATGAACCTGACCAAGGGCTCACGGGGCGGCATGGTCGCGAACCTGGAGTCGCTGGCGCACCTGGAGGCGAGCTTCGAACCCGAGGTCCCGCCCAGCGTCGCCGAGACCATCGCGGGGATCCGCCACGCGCTCCAGCAGCAGCTCGAGGCACAGTGACGGCGCCGGGGTTGCGGTGGCTGCCCAACGGCCTGACGGTCGCGCGCCTCGTCCTCGCCTTCGCCTTCCCGTTCCTCCCCGAGCCGGCTCGGGTGCCCGTCTTCGCGATCGCCCTCGTGACGGAGTGGGCCGACGGCTTCCTCGCGCGCAAGCTGGACGTCATCAGCGACTTCGGCCGCCGCCTCGATCCCGTCGCCGACAAGGCGTTCGTGCTCGCGGTGCTCACGACGATCCTGCTGGAGGGACTGGTCACCCTCCCCGAGCTCGTGCTCGTCGGGATCCGCGACCTCGCCGTGTTCGCGGCTTGCCTCGTGCTCCTGGCGATGGGGAAGAAGGAGCAGCTGCTGGCGCTCCGGCCCCGTCCGCTGGGCAAGGTCACGACGGCGGCTCAGTTCCTGTTCCTGGGCTGGGTGCTGATCGCCGGCGGCGCGCCGGTCTGGCTCGTGGGCATCGCCGCGGCCCTCGGGACGGCTGCATCGGTCGACTACGCGCGGGCGTTCCCGCGGGGGCCTACGGCTCCTCCGGACGCGCCATCATCCGCCTGAGGAGCTTGTCCGCGGCCCGTCCCGGGAGCTTGTGCAGCACCGCGCGGGCGAGCTTGGCGTGGAGGCCGGGGTCGTAGCGGAGGCGCGGCCGCCGGGCCGTGAGCGCGTGCTCGATGGCGACGCTGACGGTGCGGGGGGGGATGACGCGCCCGCGGTTGGAGCGGCTGACCTCGCGGAAGCCGTCGATCATGGCGGCGTAGTGCTCCCGAGCGGCCTCGGGGGTGCGTTCGAGCACGTCCTGATCCCAGATCCCGGTGTCCACCGGCCCGGGGGCGACCAGGGCGACCCAGATGTCCCACGCCGCGAGCTCCCGGCGCTGGGCGTCGGCGAACGCCTCCAGGGCCGCCTTGCTGGCGCAGTAGGGACCCATCAGCGGGGTCGCGAACCCGCCCGCGCTGCTGCCGATGTGCACGAGGCGGCCGGGGCCGCGGCGGATCAGGGGGAGGAACTCGGCGCTGGCGCGCTGGGGGCCGAAGACGTTCACGTCGAACACCGCCTGCACGTCCTCGACGGGGAGGTACTCCAGCGGTCCTCCGATCGCGATCGCGGCGTTGTTGACGAGGCCGTCCAGGGGGGCGCCGGCGAGCGCTTCGTCGACCCGGGCGCGGGCCGCAGCGATGCTCTCGGCGTTGGTGACGTCCAGCGGCAGGGGGATCAGCCCCGAGGGTGCTTCGGCAGCCCAGGCTTCGGCTTCGGACGCCTCCTTGGTGCCGGCGAAGACGCGCCACCCCCGCTCGTTCAGGTAGGTGGCGCAGTCCCGGCCGATGCCGGTGAAGGCGCCGGTGATGACGACGGATCGCACGGCGTGAGGGTAGCCGATGGTGTCGGCCGGCTCCGGGGACGACTAGACTCGGGCGATGCGGTGGATGCTGTTGGGGTTGGGGTTGGCGATGTCGGGGTGTGCGTCCCCGGGGCCCGGCATGGGGCCCGGCGGCCTCGACCTGGTCGACGACGACGACGACGACGACGACGACGACGAGGGAGCCTGCCCCGCGTCGGCGGGATCCCCGAGGGTCGAGTTCATCGCCGATAACCACGACCACATTCCGCTGGAGGACGACGCCGTCTTCGCCATCGCGCGCCGGCCGCAGGGCGAGATCACCATCCTGGCGCCGCTGTGGTTCGGAGGCCTGGAAGGGGAAACCCCCGTCAGCCACTTCCTCATCACCTTCATCGACGGCGACGGCGCGCTCATCGGCAACCGGAACACCGGCGCCATGCTGCTGCCGTGCGAGGAAGAGACCGGCGAGGTCGCGGGCCACTGGTTCGAGGTCTTCTTCTCCGCCGCGGGCGCGCCCGTAGAGGCGTTCGACGGCATCGAAGGCACGCTCAGCGTCGGGTTCGACACCGAGGACGGCGACTACGTGGAGGACTCGATCACAGCCTCATTGCGCGCCGCCGAAACCGGGGACTAGGCGCGCGCGTATGGCGGCGAGGGTGCTCGAAGCGCCCGCCTGGCCGTGCATAAGTCCGACGCTGGCAGGCGTAGTCTTCCCATACAACGTTCTTGTGCTCTGTATGAGCGCGATGTGTGAAATGTGGGGAGACGAGATGGCCCGACGCAAGCCCAAGAACCTCAAGCTCGGCGCGGTGGGTGTCTACGTCGTCCGGGGTCCC
>JAAESI010000307.1 GCA_024229515.1 Pseudomonadota bacterium
GGAGCGGCGTGTCTTCCGGCTGATGGTGAAGCGGGGGCTGCTTGGGAAGACCGAGGACGAGTACCTGCCGAGCGCGCCCGAGGTGGACCCTGACCGCCAGCTGGAGCTGAGGTTGTTCGAGGCGTCGGCCAGTCTGCGCATCGCCACGGGACCGCGGGCAGGACGGGTAGTCCGTCGGGTAGGGGCGCGCCGTGTCGAACGAGCTGGCGGAGTCCGAGCGAGACGGCGGATGCAGTCCCGATCCGGCGGGTTCGACCTGCACGCCGGGGTGCGGATCGGCCGAGGGCAGCGAGGTCGGCTTGAACGGCTGGGCCGGTACCTGCTTCGTCCAGCGATCTGCCTTGACCGTCTGCGGCTCCGCGAGGACGGGCTGTACCAGTACGATTTCAAGCGTGCCTGGTCGGACGGGACGGTGGGGATCGTGCTCGAACCGGTGGAGCTGATGGAGAAGCTGGCGGCGCTGATCCCGATCCCGCGGGCGAACCTGATCCGGTATCACGGCGTGCTGGCCCCCTCGTCCTCGGTGCGGGATGTTGTCGTGCCCCACCCCGAGGTGGAAGGAGATTGTTCGCACATCCGGCCCGGCGGGCTGGCGCCGGCGGGCAGGGTCCCGTGGGCGCAGCTCCTACGTCGCACGTTCCTCGTTGATGTCCTCCGTTGTGCCGGCTGCGGAGGCCGCCGCCAGCTCGTGGCGCAGATCA
>JAAESI010000308.1 GCA_024229515.1 Pseudomonadota bacterium
GTCGAGAAGGGCCATGGAGCGGCGTCGAAGCGGTGGAACTGGAAACGCTGGGCTGGGTCGATTGGTTCAACAAGAAGCACCTTTTGGAGCCGCTGGGGTACGTTCCTCCAGCGGAGTTCGAGAAGGCTTGGTACGAGCATCAAGCCGCCCAATCCTGGGTGGCCTGACTCAAGAAAACAGGCCGCCGGGGATTCCGGGGCAGTTCAAGCGAAGGTGCCCGAAGTGCGGGTTGAAGATCACCAATGCCGCCCTCGAACAGCACGTGAGACGTTGCGCGGGCATCGACACGAACGGGAAGCGATACCGCGACATCATGGACTCTGGGCGGGTCGTGAATTCGCCGCACAGCAAATGGTCGTGGGAGGGCGAGTAGTGGTTCCGGCCCCTACGTCCTCTCGTGCCGAATCCCGAGGTCCCTTGCCAACGCCCTGAGCGTCGCCAGCGGCCGGCCCTTGTACGCCCTCACGAACGGCACGCTCCGCTGCGACGCGGCCTTCCCGAGGACGGCGTCGTTGCTGTGGCCGGAGAAGCCCGTGGCGAGGATCACGAAGTCGTACGTCCCCGCCTCAACCTGCTTGGCGACCGACTGAACGCGACGAGGGCTGCCCTCGCACCACTCGATCTTGAGCCCCAGGCGCTTCTCGAGTTTCGCTTGAAGCTCGGGGTCCTTCCGGTTCGACACGAAGACGGCCCGCTTGCCGGCGACGCGATCGCGAACGGCGTCCGCTAGCGTTGCCACCGGATCGACCCCCTCCTCGTCTCCGTCGGATTCGTCCGGCTCGTCTTCGAGTTCAGGTGCCGCGACCGGCGGTTCGGCGTTCCGCAAGGACTTCTGGAGCTTCCTCAGCCTGGAGCGGACCGACCGCCCCACATCACCCAGCTCCTCGGGGGTCAGTCCCAGGACAACCTCATGGTGCTGGGGGAGCAGACCCAAGACCTGGCGGTTCGTGAGATCGGCCCCCAAGCCCAATGCGAGGGCGAGCCATGCAGCCACGAGTTCCGCGGACGCCTCGGGACTTGGCGTCGCCCGCAGCACTTTGCGGACACGCTTTCGGCGGCGACGTCGGTCGGGGTCTTCGCCCAGGGCCTTTGCCCAGGTTCCTTCTCGAGGCGAACGGTCAGGATCGAGGGCGGCATCGAGGTACCGCCGCGTCTTTGGCGCGTGCTGCAAGACCCAGCGCAAATGCCCCATCGCACGTGCCCATCGCTCCCCGGACGGTGCGACCCCGCGCATCCAGCGAAGCCGACGGGCCCACTCTTGCAGCGCTTTGCGGGTCTCCGTGTCGTCGATATGAGCCAGCGCACCGTGCCCCGGCTCACGATCCAAAGGACCCAGCAGGGCCTCGAGGTTGGTGGTGATGCGGTCGAACGCCGCGTCGACCGAGACAGGGCGGGGTTCAAGCGCCGAGTCATCGGCCCAGCCCTCGTTGGTCTCGTCGAGGACGTTCTCGATTGCGTCGGCAACATCATCCCAGTCCGGCCGGGAGCCCAGGCCCAGGCCCAGGTTCTTGGAGACCTGCTCGGGCGCGGTGTGCAGTTGCAGCGCAGTCACGTTCCCCGGCCACCAGCGCTTGGTCACTCCGCCCAGGCGTCCCGCCAGACGACGAACCTCCTGCTCCACCGCGTGGTGGTGCCACGACGCCTCCTGGAGAGCGCGAGCCCGGGCGAGCCACGCCGTCAGCTGGAGTCGCACCAGCCGCGGCGCCATCCACGCGACCTCCGGCATCAGGTCGTCGATGACGGCCCTGAGATTGGCAAGCCCTTCAAGTGCCTCCCCAGGGGTGCATCGCGGGCGCTCCTGTAGAAGGTCCTCTTCGGGGACGAGGTCCACCACCGTCGCCAGTTCATCCGTCTCGTCAAGCTCGGCGGGGTCCTCCTCGCTAACCGCGGCGTCGCGATCGTCAACACGGGGTCGGGGATGAACCGCCAGGTCGGCGGACACCCCAGCCAACTCCTCCTCGGGCTGCGAAATGGGCTCCGCCCGCTCTGGCTCGGCCGCTGAGGGCGCAGGCGGTGTCTGCTCTCGTACTTCGAGCTCGTTGGCCGTCGTCACCTCCTCGACCGCAAGCGCCGCCGGCGGCGGTTCGGGGGGCGGCGGTGCATCAGCGCCTTCAGCCAGCTGCTCGACAGTCGGCCCGGGCGCCGTCTCCCAGCTGCCCAGCGCACGCTCCAGCAGCGCCCGGGAAGCGGCGGAAGGGAACATCCTGTGTACGGCATCTTTGAGAGCCGACTCCTGGTCGGGGCCGTGCCCAAGCCAGCGCTCTCCACTACGGGAGACGAGCACGGTGGCGAACCCGTCCTCCCGGGCCGAGACGGTGTAGCCCTCTGCATCGAGAAGGCCGCGGAGGAGTCTGTCTTCCAACCCAACCATCATGCGCCCCCACCCTCCGAAGCGAAGCTGAAATCAGCGCTCATGCGTGCCACCGACGACATCGTCACGGTCTCATCAATCTCGACCGTACGTCCGGCGAACGGCTCGGCCAGGAGTCGGCGATACGACGCCATGACCCGGTCTGCGAAGTCCCCGCGTAGCGTCTCCTGGTCGTAGGCGTTGGCTCCCCGCACGGTCAGCCTGCGGCGACGCTCCGACTCGTCGATCGCCAGGAGCACCGTCATGTCAGCGGCCGGGGCGCACGAGACGACGTCCTCGAGGGTCAGCGACGAGCCTCGCGCGAGCCCGTAAGCCAGCGTGGAAGCCAGGTAGCGGTCCATGACCACGTCTCGACCCGTGGAAGTGATCCGGCGCGCTTCCGCCCCCATCGCGAGGCAGGACGCGGCGTAGAACAACACCATCGCGTCAGGGTGCTCACCCACGGCACTGTGGAAGCCGGCTCGAATCGGCTGCAATGCCGCGCCAGGAGTGGCGAGGAGGACCGCCCCGAGTTCCGAAGCGAGGCCAGCGGCGAGGGTGGACTTCCCGGAGCCATCCAGGCCCTCCAC
>JAAESI010000309.1 GCA_024229515.1 Pseudomonadota bacterium
CTAGCATTAGAAGGTGCGGCAGTCAGCACTACTACAGGTGCATTCACAT
This sequence comes from Pseudomonadota bacterium, assembly GCA_024229515.1. Taxonomy (GTDB): domain Bacteria; phylum Myxococcota_A; class UBA796; order UBA9615; family UBA9615; genus JAAESI01. The sequence goes on from JAAESI010000309.1 coordinate 50, forward strand.
CGAATGTAACGGTCGACGGTTCGTTGACAGTAGGTGGCGGCGCGGCAATTACCGGTGCTTTAACAATGACTGGGCACGTATTGCCTAGTGCAGATATAACATATGACTTGGGTTCCGCTTCAAAACAGTGGAAAGATATTTATGTTGGCCCAGGCTCATTATATGTTAATGGCAAAAAAGTTATCGAAGATGACTCAGGTGCAATTAACATTACAACAGACAACAACGAAGACTTAATGATGTCTACAACTGGTACAGGTACTATTAAATTACGTTCAGCGAACGGAATTAACCTTACTGGTGAATTAGGCGCAACTTCAGGTGACATTCAAATCGGCGACCACGTTGATATGAACTCATCATTAATCAAAGAACTAGCAACTCCAGTTTCTGGTACAGACGCGGCGAATAAAACTTATGTTGATTCGACAGCGGCAAGTGCTGTAACAGGTGGTTCAAACGCTGGTGCTTTTACAAATGTAACAGTTTCAGGCGATTTAACAGTTACTGGTACAACAACTACAATAAACGCAACAAATGTCAACATTGGTGACAATATTATTGCACTTAACGCCGATGCTACAGGTTCTCCAACAGAGAATGCTGGTCTTGATGTTGAACGTGGTGATAGTTTAAATGTTCAATTACTATGAGACGAAACTAATGACC
>JAAESI010000310.1 GCA_024229515.1 Pseudomonadota bacterium
CGGCCTCGCCGCCGCCGCCCGCCGTCGTCGAACTGAGCGCCCCCGCCGCGCGGCTGCCTCAGCCCGGTCATGTGGGCCCCTGGGACCTCGGGTGGGCCGTGCACGGGCCGCTCCAGGACGACGGCCTCGTCGCGTAGCCGGGGACTCGGGGCGTCGGGCGCTCACGCAGAGGCGCCACCCGAGAAGGCGCTGGGCCTACCTGAGCTTCCGGCGGCGACGGACGGCCGCGGCGAGCAGCAAGAGCGGGAGCAGCGACGCCGCCGGGGTCGGTCCCGCGGTGCTGTTGCGGCAGCCGCAGCCGGCGCCGATGGCGTCGGGCACGTAGGGGTCGCCCGGCCAGGCGTCCGGCGGGTCGGGGCGGTTGTCGGTGTCGTCGAAGCGATCGGGGATTCCGTCGTTGTCTTCGTCGCCCATGCCGTCGGGGCCGTCGAGCAGGCCGTCGCCGTCGGTGTCCGGGTTCGTCGGGTCCGAACCGTCCAGGACTTCCTGCCCGTCGGGCACGCCATCCTCGTCGGAGTCGGCGATCAGCGGGTCGGTGCCGTACGGGTCGATCTCTTCGCCGTCGAAGAGGCCGTCGTCGTCGGTGTCCATGTCGTTGGGGTCGGTGCCGTACTCGTTGACCTCTTCGCCGTCGGTGAGCCCGTCGCCGTCGGTGTCTTCGTTGTTCGGGTCCGTGCCCTCATCCTGCTCTTCGCCGTCGTCGAGGCCGTCGTCGTCGCTGTCGGCGTCCTGCGGGTCGCTGCCCCACTCGACCTCCTCGGCGTTGGTGAGGCCGTCGCCGTCGGCGTCCGCATCGGGGCCGTCCGTATCGTCCAGGTCGATCGTATCGGGGATGCCGTCCTCGTCGACGTCGCCGTCACCCTCGTCCGCGTCGGGGATGCCGTCGTCGTCGCTGTCGAGGTCGAGGTAGTTGGGGACGCCGTCGCCGTCGGTGTCGTCGTCCGTCTCGACCGAGTCGGGGAGGCCGTCGTTGTCCGAGTCGGTGTCGTAGGCGTTGGGGATGCCGTCGCCGTCGGTGTCGTCCATGCCCTCGATCGAATCGGGGATGCCGTCGTCGTCCGCGTCGAAGTCGAGGAAGTCCGGGATGCCGTCGCCGTCGGAGTCGCCGTCGCCCTCGACCTCGTCGGGGATGCCGTCGCCGTCGCTGTCGGTGTCGAGGCTGTTGGGGTCGCCGTCCTCGTCCGGGTCGTCCAGGTCGTAGGCCTCTTCTTCCTCGTCCGACAGCGTGTCGTTGTCGTCGTCCGGATCCACGCAGTCGGCGAGGCCGTCGCCGTCGGTGTCGATGAACGGCTCGTCGATCCAGCCGTCGCAGTTGTTGTCGAGGCCGTCGCACAACTCGATCGCGTACGGCGCGACGGTGAAGTCGCTGTCGTCGCAGTCGCCGGGCGTGCTGGTCAGGAAGGGGGCGTCGCAGTTGCCGTAGAACTGCACCACCGACGGAAGCGACTCGTCGCCCCAGCCGTCCCCGTCGGCGTCGAGCCAGCAGCTGATCGGGTCGAAGCCGTCGCAGTCGCTGTCGATCAGGTCGTCAGCAAAGTCCACCGCCTCGGGGTTGATCGCGGGGTCGTCGTCGTCGCAGTCCTCGGCGCAGCTGAAGCCGTCGCCGTCGCCGTCCAGATCCTCGTCGATGTCCCCGTCGCAGTCGTCGTCGATGCCGTTGCAGACCTCCGGCTGGGGCTCGCTGATCGACGGGTCGTCGGGCGCGCAGTCCTCGTCGTCGGGGGAGCCGTCGCCGTCGTCATCGGGATCGGTGCAGTCGGGGTCGCCGTCGCTGTCCAAGTCGTCGAACTCGTCCACCAGGGAGGTGTCGCAGTCGCTGTCGATGGCGTCGCAGATTTCGGGGGCGTTGGGGAAGATCGCCGGGTCCTCGGGGGCGCAGTCGCTGACGTTGGGCTCGCCGTCGCCGTCGATGTCGTCGTCCACGCAGTCCGCCAGCGGGTCGCCGTCGAGGTTCGGGAAGTCCTCGTCCGTGTCGCCGTCGCAGTCGTCGTCCAGCCCGTTGCAGATCTCGGGCTCGGGGTTGATGACGAGCGGATCCAGGGGCGCGCAGTCGACGTCGTCGTTGGCGCCGTCGTTGTCGTCGTCGGGGTCGGTGCAGTCGGGGTCGCCGTCGATGTCGAAGTCGTCGAACTCGTCCACGAACGAGGTGTCGCAGTCGCTGTCGATCGCGTCGCACTCCTCGTACGCGTCGGTGTAGACGGACGGGTTCAGCGGCTCGCAGTCGGTGACGTCGGGGTCGCCGTCGTTGTCGTCGTCGGGGTCGACGCAGTCGGGGATGCCGTCCACGTCCTGATCGGGGAACTCGTCGCTGAGGCTGCCGTCGCAATCGGAGTCGACGAGGTCGCAGGACTCGGGGGCGCCGGGAATGGTGGTGGGGTCGAGATCGTCGCAGTCGTTGCCGCCGCAGCCGACGTCGGCGAACAGGTCGCCGTCCAGATCGCAGTCGGGGCACAGGCCGTCACTGATGGCGTCGAGGTAGTTGTCCTCGGCCTCGGTGGCGTTCTCGCCAAAGGCGACGAGGAGGTGGAACACCTGGACCGCGCCCGGGGGGATGACCGGCTCGGTGTGGCGCCAGTGCTGGGTGTAGTCGCCGGGGGTGTTGTCCCAGTCCGCAAACGCAACGTCGGGGTCGGTGTTGAAGTCGGTGAAGCCGACGTCCTGAATCGCCGGCTCGCAGGCGCCGAAGAGCATGCTCCAGTCGCTGACGAGGCCGCTGGCGATGGCGTAGTCGTCGATGCCGTCCCCATCGATGTCCACGGCGTCGTTGGCCGACGAGAGCAGATCCCCCGAGTCGACGACGATGTCGGGGTCGACCCCGTAGTTGGCGCGCAGGTCGACGACGTCGAAGTCGGTGCTCGTGTTCGCCACGATGATCCGGACCTGCACCACGCGCGAGGTGACGTCCCAGGTCTCCTCCTTGGTGACGTCCAGCACCAGGGGCGAGGGCGTGTTGAACCAGTGCTGGAGCTCGTCGCCCGAGGACTGGTTCGCGTCGCTGGTGACCTGCCACATGGTGTCGGACACGCTGGTGGAGGCGTTGGTCGAGGCGTTGAGGGTCGACGTGTCGAAGTCGTAGCGCAGGCTGAACTGGTGCCAGGGGTCGCCGCTGGCGGTGAGGTCGACGAAGCTGGCAGACGGGTCGTCGCGCACCGCGAAGCCGAGGCCGCCCTCGTTCCAGGTCCCGCTTTCGTTGTAGGTGATGCGCACGTAATCACCACCCAAGACCTGCTGCGCATGCGCAGGCGCGCTAGCGAGCAGCCCGAGCGCGGCCAGGGCCACGACGGTCAGGTGATTTCTTGTGGGCAAAGCTCCTCCGACCTAGAGGGTCTCAAGGACCACAACGACTGTCAATTGCGACAAGTTGTTGCGAGCCGCAAACAAATCGAAGGATCTCACACACATGACCGCATCATCCGAGGACCAGGCTTGGTTCATGCAAACCCTCGTCGTGCTCCTGTTGCTCCTCGCTCTCGGCTCCGTGGTGGCGGCCGCCGTGGTCACCGACGCGCTCGCGCCGAGGCGTCTTCGTCCCGCCCTCCAGTACGTCGCCGAGGCCCTCGGGGTCGACGCTCCGGCCCCGGGCTCGCCCCGGATCGAGGGCTCCGTGCACGGGCTCGAGGTGAGGATCGTGGGGCAGCTCGCGCACGAGGACAGCCCGGCCGCATTGGCGGTGCAGATCGAACTGGGGAGGCGCGTGCCCCAGGGGCTGCGGGTCAGGCGTCGGACGCGGCTCGATCCCAGTCCCCCCCGCCTGCGGGAGCCGACGTTCGACACCCACGTCAGCGTCGAGGGGCCCGAGGCCCAGGTCGAGGGGCTGTTCGACGCGACCGTGCGCGCCTACGTACTCGACCTCATCCGCTACGACGGCTTCAAGGTCACCTCGCGGGGGGTGTCCTTCCGCGTGCCGGAGCTCGATCGCGAGCCCGAAGCGGCGCTGCAGGCGGTGCTCCGGGGGGTCGCGCTGGCGTGGCACTTGAGCCGCCGCCCCGAGACGGTGCCGGCGATGCTGCTCGACCTCGCCACCCGCGACTCGACCCTGGGGGTCCGGCGGCGGTGCACCGACCTGCTGCTGAGCCGCTTCCGGGGGAGCCATGAGGCGATGGTCGGCATGGGGCTGCTCATGGGCGAAGGCCAGCCGCCCGAGCTGCGCATGGCCGCGGCGCTGGCCGCGGCCGAGCGGGATCCGCGGCGCGCGCGCGTCTTCCAGGGGCTCCTGCGCGCGCCCACCGAGGAGGTGCGGCGGGTCGCCGCGGCGGAGTTGGGGATGTTGCGTTCGGGTCCGGGGCGGGTCTCGCTGGCCCCCGGCGCCACTTCTGAGGGCCGGCTCAGCGAAGCGGAAGAGGGGCGGCTCGCGCTGGTCGCGAGCTGATCAGAAGCGGACGACGATCCCGTTGGGGGTGGGGAACACGCTCACCTCGAGGCCCTTCTTGTAGCTCTTGTAGGCCTCCCGCCCGTGGTGATCGACCCGGCGGCTGAGCACGGTGGTCGCGATCGCCACGAAGACCAGGGACAGCTGCACGCCGAGCACGGAGACGCCGATCGAGGGGTCATAGGTGCCGCCGTAGATCGCCAGCGGGATCGAAGCCTGGAACAGGGCCAGGGACACGATCCCGAAGACGCTCCCGGCTCGCCGCAGCCCCTTGGACAGGGACTGCGCGCTGTCGCCGGTGGATCGCAGCAGCAGACCCGTGCCCGCCATCACCACCCACGTGCTGACCGCCGGCAGCCACAGGATCGTGTTGGCGATGCTCAGCTGCAGCGCCCACGGCACACGCGCGGGTTGCATCAACAGGAAGCTCGCCTGAAGCACCCCGGTGCCGGCGGCGGCGATGCCCCAGCCGCGGGTGTGGAGGGTCAGTTCCTTGCTGAAGCCGATCTTCCAGTCGGGCTTCGCGACGGGCTCGGGGGGCGCCTCCTCCTCGACCTCCGGCTCACCGGTGATCAACGGCGGCGAGTCCGCGAGCGCGGCGGTCGGGAGCAACAGCGCCAGGAGCAGGCCGAACACGGCGGGATGGCCCGCCTTGAGGCGGCGCTTGCGGCGCAGCAGCAGCAAGACGGCGGCGAGCAGGAGGGAGGCGCGCGTGACCTGGGTGCCGTCGTCCACGCAGCCGGGGGCGGGGGTGGTGACCGCGAGGGGGTCGCTCCAGCCGGAGAAGTTGCCCGCGAGGTCGACCGCCGAGAACCGGAAGGACAGGTCCTGGTTGGGGCCGATGTCGTCGACGTAGCCCACATCGCTGGTCTCGGAGATGGAGACCACGTCGGCGAAGAGGTCGTCGATCGCGTCGACCTCGACCTCGTGGGCCATGAACCGGAAGTCGCCGTCGCCGGCGAGGAAGAAGCGGACCTCGTCGTTGTAGTCGGTGACCATGCAGGGCTCAGAGCCCAGCTGGTTGTAGTCGGTGAACACGTCCTGGCCGATCGCCTCGGGGACCATCGGGGCGGTGGTGTCGCGCTCGTCGCTGGTGCGGAACGCCACCCGCGAGATGTCCGTGAGGGCGCCCGGCTCGCGATCGAACTCGATCTCGTAGTCGGTGTCGGGTTCCAACTCGGCTTCGGGCTGGTACGCCAGCAGCAGGCGGTCGTCCGATCGCACCGTGCCGAGGGCCTCCAGGCCGACCTCCTCACCGGAGCCCAGAGACAGCAGGGACAGCCCCGACGTCGTGCCTCCGATGGTCGTGTCCGGCTCCACCACGGTGTACCAGACCCAGGTGTTGACGGGCGCCAACGAGTCCGACGAACTGGGGGTCACCCGCCCGTCGGCGGTCTCCTCGAAGAAGAAGTTGGGGCACTGCGCGGAGGCCAGGCCAGGGGCCAGGACACACGCGAGCGAGAACAAGAGGGCAGCGGTACGCACGACAACCTCCGAAGCAACACCGGGACCAGCGTACCGGGGCAGGCTCGCGCACAATGACCTGGCACACCCATTGCGTTGGGAAGGCCCATGACCCGCCTCACCTCCTTGCTCGTCTTCGTCGTCGCGACCGTCGCGGCGGTCCCTGCCGCCCTCGCGTGCGGCGGCTTCTTCTGCAACGCCGTCCAGCCGGTGCTCACACCGGTGGAGCAAAACGCCGAACGCATCCTGTTCGAGATGAACGGGGACGGCACAGTGACCGCGATCGTCGAGATCTCGTACTCCGGGAACCCCAGTGACTTCTCCTGGGTGGTGCCCGTGAGCGACACGCCGGAGCTGGCGGTGGTGCCCGCGAGCACGCTGCTGGTGCTGGACGACGCGACCGCGCCGACCATCCAGCAGCAGCCGACGGTCTGTACCGAGCGCGGCTACGGCTGCGACGTGGGCGGCGTCGGCGCGGCGGGCGTCGGCTTCGGCTGCGCCTCCTCGGCCCTGCGCGCGGGTGACTTCGGAGCCGAGGACTTCGGCGGCGGCGTGCTCGTGGAGGAGCTCGAGCAGGTCGGCCCGTACCTCAGCGAGGTGGTCAGCAGCGATGACCCCGCGGCCCTGATCAACTGGCTCAACAAGAACGGCTACCTCATCACCCCGGAGATGGAGGAATTCGTCAGCGACTACGTGACCCAGGGGATCAAGTTCCTCGCCATGAAGCTCGCCCCGGGCGCGGCGACCACCGACATCGAGCCGATCTCCATGACCTACCCCGGCGACAGCCCGAGCATCCCGCTGGTGCTGACGTCCGTGAGCGCGGAGCCCGAGATGGGCGTGATGGTCTTCATCGCCAGCAACGAGCGCTACCAGTCGTCCAACTGGCCCAACGTGTTGGTGGATCCGGTCGACGTGCGCGCCGATCCGAGCACCTCGCAGACCAACTACTACCCCTTGCTGAGCTGGCTGGTGGACCAGGTCGGCGGCAACGCGATGGTCACCGAGTACGCCGGCGACATCGGCACGCCGGTGAACAACGGCATCAACACCTGGAGCTTCCAGTTCCAGGAGGAAGCGGACTGGCTCGCCGGCCTGCGCGGCCGTCACTCGTACCTGACGCGAATGTACACCCGCGTGAGCGGCTGGGAGATGACGTCGGACCCGATCTTCGAGCCGAGCCCGGGCGGCACGGTCAGCAACTTCCTCGACCTGACCGAGAACGACCCGATCGAGATCTGCGCCAACGACCCCACCCCCCTGTGCGGCCGCACCTACTGCGGTGAGGGCGCCACCTGCGCCACCACCGAGTTCGGCGACGAAGGCTGCGCCTGCCCCGAGGGCACGGTCGCGCGCTCCATCCAGAGCCCCGAACTCAACGGCCTGGGGCTGTACGAGACGGTCACCTGCCAGCGGCTCGACTTCGACCTGATGGGTTCGGTCGATTCGCTCGGGCCGGGCGCCAACAGCGACCCCTGCATGAACACCGACTGCGGCGCCGGCGGCAGCTGCATCGCGCTCAACGGCTTCCCCACCTGCGACTGCGCCGATGGCGGCGTCGCCGTCCCCGACGGCCAGGGCGGTCTGCGCTGCGAGGAGGCGATCGACCTGTTCGGTCCCGAGGACGGCCTGCTCGCCTCCGCCGTGGCCGAGAGCACCGAGGTGGCGTTCAAGGCGGCCACGCCCAACGGCCGCAGCGCGGCGCTGGTGGTCGCGGTGTTGCTGATCCCGATGCTGATCGTGCGCCGGCCGAACCGCCGCGCGGCGTAGCTAGCCGACGCGAACCCGCACGGCGTCCGGCCCCCACTCGCGGGCGACGCCGGCGGCGACGCGGTCCTCCACCAACGCCAGGAGCGTGCCGCCCCAGCCGGCGCCGGTGATCTTCGCGCCGAGGGCGCCCGCTTCCAGCGCGATCGACACGCCTTCGCGGTCGTCGTCGTTCACCACGCCGATGCGGTCGAGGCTGCGCTGCTGCTGGTTCATCGCCTCGCCCAGGCCGCCGAGATCGCCGGCGCGCCAGGCGGCGTGGCCGTCGCGGCACCAGCGGCCCATCTCGGCGATCACGCGGACGAGTTGAGGGTCGGCCACGATCGACTCGCGCACCCCGTTGACCAGTTCCGCCGTGCTCTTGCCCGAGGTCCGCGGGAGCAGCACCAGCTGCAGGGGCGGGAGGCCGTGGAGCGGAACCGGCGGCTTCTCCTTCTCGAACCAGACGGGCGACTCGTGCACCGACACGGTGTGGTCGACCCCCGACGGGTTGGAGTGGAACAGCTGCTCGACGGCCGCGGCCACCGGCATCACCCGCTCGGGGGTCGGGTCCTCGCCGTACCACTGCAGCAGCGCCCGGGTCACCGCCGTGCCCAGCGCCGCCGAGGTGCCCATGCCCGAGCGCAGTCCGCCCGCGCGTACGGCCACCCGGACCGGCAGCGGCATCTGCAGGCCGAGCTCGTGAGCGGCGGTGCCCAGGGCCCGGCTGACGTCGCCGCGGGCGCCCTCGGGGGCCCCCGCTTCGACGTCGATGGTCAGCGGCGGATGCTCGCCGGCCTCCAGCGTCGGTTCGGCGGGCACGCCTCCCTCGGCGCGCACCCGGTCGGCGAACTCCTGAAACTCGGGCGTGCCGAACGACGGCATCGCCAGGGTGGAGACGTCGTCCTGCGGTGAACCGGGGGAGATCGGCGCCTTGATCAGCCCGCTGTCCTTCGCCCCCGGCGGGACCCAGGAGACCGTCGGGGAGGCCAGCACCACCGACAGCCGCATGTCGCTCAGCGGCACCGCGATCGCGGGCTCGCCGTACACCACGGAGTGCTCACCCAGGAGGATGACCTTGCCGCACGCCGTCGCGACGGCGGGGTGCTGCCCGGCAGCGGTATCGGGTCGATCAGAGGAGGTGGTCATCGACGATTCTGGCCGCGGGGCCGGGGCGGTTTTCGAGGATCTCGGCGTCGGGGGCCACGATCGTCAGTCGCTCGCGGACCTCGAACGCGACGTCGCCTTCGCACAGCACGTGCAGATTGGGGCCGGCATCGAGGGTGAACCAGACCGGCACCCCCTCGTCGTCGCGCCACGCCCGAAGGTGGTGGATGAGACGAATGGTGTCGGGCTGCAGGTACAGCGCGGACGGTCGGCCGCTCATCATGATCGCCTGCACCTCCATGGCTTCGTGTTCGACGATCTCCCCGAAGGTCGCAACATCTCGCGTTGCGAGAGCCCCCTTCAGAGACAGGATACGCGCAGGAAGCTCCTCCTGCCGGGCCGCCATGAACGGATGGCGCACGGCGATCTTGTGGCCTTCGCTGCTGGAGATGGTCTTGGGCTTGCGGCTGAGCACCACCACGAGGTCCCGGAGGTCCCAGTGGCCGGGGCCGCACAGTTGCTCGCTGTAGCTGGAGGCGTCGTCGGTGCCGCCCTTCCATTCGACGAACCCGGCCTGGACCGACCGGCACGCCGAGCCGCTGCCGCGGCGGGCCCACCGCGTCATCTCGGTCTCGTCCGGTGACTCCTCCCCGAACGCCGCGAACGCCGCCGTGGCGAGGGCCGCAAACCCCGACGCGGACGAGGCGATGCCGGTGCCGGCGGGGAAGCTGTTCACCGACGCGACCCGCGCGCCCATTCGGTAGTACTGGTCGCGGATCCGGTCCAGGTACCGCGAGATCCGCAGCGCGCGGGCGTCCAGGATCCGCTCGCTGTTGAGGTAGATGACGTCGTCCTTGAGCTCCGGGTCCCACTGCACCGTGGTGGTGGTGACCGCGTCCGACAGGGTCATCGAGACCGAGTCGTTCAGCGGGATGTTGTGGTCGAAGTCGGCCTTCCCCCAGTACTTGATGAAGGCGATGTTGGAGCAGGCGCGGGCGGTCGCCTTCATGCGGTCGGTCATGCGGATTCCTCGATGCGGAGCCCCTCGGACTCCGGGTTCAGATCGAGCACCTCGAGGCCGTGGCCCCGCGCCGCGGCGGCGGCGTAGTTCGGGTCGGCGGCGAGGATGAGGATGCAGTCGCCCCCGCCCGCGCCGCTCATGCGGGCGCCGAGCACGTCGGGGTCCCCTTGCAGCGCGTTGACGATGGCGGCGGGCTCGTCGGGCACGGCGCCCAGCTCGTTCAGCAAGGCGTGGCCCTCGTCCAAGGCGGCGCCGAGGGCGGGCAGGTCGCCATCGCGGAGCAGGTCCGCGCCGCGCTCGGCGAGGGCCCCGATGGCGTCGTAGATCCGATCCCCGGGGGGGAAGCGCTCGCGCACCTTCCGGATCATCGGACCGGTGCCGACCTTGGTGCCGGTGTACGCGACGACCCACGACGGCTCGGCATCCACCAGGATCGGCTGCAGTTCGGCGGGGTCTCCGTCCCGGTACAGCACGTAGCCGCCCAGCAGTTGGGTCGCGACGTCGTAGCCCGAGGCCGCTCCCTGGAGGGCACGCTGGGCGTCCCGCACCTCCGCGAAGCGATCGATTCCCCCCCGCCCCGCGAGCGCGGCAGCGGCGGCGAGCGTGGACGCCGAGGACGAACCGAGCCCCCACGTCGGGGGAAACCCCGCCTCGAAGGTGAGGGAGACGCCGCCGGAGGCCCAGGCGCGGAGGATCGGCCACAGCAGCGCCGCCCGCGGGTCCGACGGTGCGTCCTGAGCCAGCTCGGCGGCGGGGAGGTCGATGGGCGGCTCGAACACGCCGTCCGAGACGATCCGGATCCGGTCCCCTCCCCGGGTCGCCGTGCAGGTGATGCGGCGGTCGAAGCACATGGCGACGCTGCGGTGCCCGTCCAGGACCGCGTACTCACCGAACAGCATCAACTTGCCGGGGGCCGAAGCCGAAACCGAAGTCACTCGGGGTCCGTCCCTCGGGCCAACGCGAGGTTGGTCTTGTGGAGCCGCATGTGCCCTTTCTGGATGCCCTCGGTGCCCAGGGCGCGGAGCGCCGCGAGGTTCTGCGCGAGGCCGACCGAGGCGATGATGCGGGCCAACTCCTGCGCTCGGGTCACCTGCATCAGGCGGAGGGAGAAGCGGGCGAGCGGGTGCAGGCGGGTGACGCCTCCGACGACGCCGACCTGCAGCGGGATCTCCAGGCGGCCGCACAGCCGCTCCTCGGCCTCGTCCACCGACCACTGCGACAGCGGCGAGTATTGGCCCGACCGCGCCGCGTAGGCGTGAGCCCCCGCTTCGACCGCGCGCCAGTCGTTCCCGGTGGCGATCACCACGGGATCGACGCCGTTCATGATCCCCTTGTTGTGGGTGGTGGCGCGGTAGGGGTCCAGCTCGGCGAACTTCGCCGCGGCCACCACCCGACGGGCCACCTCGGCGCCGTCGTGCCCGTCCAGCGCGAGATCTTCGAAGCGGATCGCGCAGCGCGCGGCGAACCGCCGGCGATCCGCGAGGTTCGACAGGATGCGGAGCCCCGGCGTGCCCTTGGCGAGGCGGGCGAGGGCGGGCGCCACCGTCTCGCACATGGTGTTGACGGCGTTGGCCCCCATGGCGTCGGCGCAGGCGACGAGCAGGTGCACGACCACGACGTGAGCCTCGGGGAAGGGGCGGACCTCGATGCGCTGGCACCCGCCCCCGTGGGCCATCAACCCGGGATCCAGGGCGTTGGCGGCGGCGACGATCACGGATTCGGCCTGCCGCAGCCGGTCGGCGGCGGTCTCCGGGTCGGCCACGTCGCGCAGCTCCACCTGCCCGATCATCAGGTCCTCGACGACCTCGGTGACGAAGCCCCCCGTAGGGCGTGTGCGGCGGGCCATGTTGGAGGCGGCCGCCACCACCGACGTCTCCTCCACCGCCATCGGCACGAGCACGTCGCGACCGTCGATGAGGAAGTTGGTGGCGATGCCGAGGGGCAGCCCGAAGCCGCCGATGGCGTTCTCGATGAAGCCGTCGAACAGCTCGAAGTCGCCGCTGGTGGCGAGCCGGTCGATGTCGGCGTCGTGGTCCTCGAGCCCCGCGGCGGCGCGCAGCACCTCCAGGCGGCGGGCCCGGTCGAGCTTGTAGAAGCCGGGGAGGCGGGAGGTGCGCTGACTCACGAGTCCCCCCCGACGGGGGCGGCGAGCCCGCGCAGGCCGGCCACGGAGTCCGCGCCGGCGCAGAAGGTCGCGATCCGGACCTCCTCGATCAGCCGCTGGCCCAGGGCCACGACGGCCTCGGTGCTGGTGTCAGCGGCTCGGAAGAACGGAAGCGCCATCCCCGCCACAGTAGCGCCGAGTGCGACCGCCATCGCAATGTCCAGCCCGGTACGCACCCCGCCGGTGGAGACAATCTCGAACCCGTCCCCCAGCGCGGCGCGGCAGGCGACGACCGAAGCGGCGGTCGGAATGCCCCACTCGCGAAAGGTCGCACCGATCTGCTGGCGGTGCTCGGACGCGGACCGGAAGCCCTCGATCCAGCCCCACGCCGTGCCCCCGGTGCCGCCCGCATCGATCGCCGCGACGCCCGCGTCCCGAAGCTGCAACGCCACCGGACCCGAGATCCCACAGCCGGTCTCCTTGGCGAGCACGGGGACCTCGAGCGCTTCGCACAAGGCCGCGATCTTGGGCAGCAGGTCCCGCCAGTCGCGGTCGCCCTCGGGCTGCACCATCTCCTGCAGCGGGTTGAGGTGCACCGCGAGCGCGTCCGCTTCGACTTCGTCGACCAACCGTCGGCAGTCGTCGATCGTCACCCCGAGGTTGAGCTGCACCGCGCCGACGTTGCCCACCAGGAGGATGTCGGGGGCGTAGCGGCGGACGGCGAACGTAGGCGCCAGGGACGGCATCTCGAGCATCGCCCGCTGCGATCCCAGCCCCATCGCCAACCCCAGCTCCTGCGCCCCCTCCGCGAGGTGCCGGTTGACGTCACCGGCGCGCCGCGAGCCGCCGGTCATCCCGGCGATCATCAGCGGCGCCTGCAGCGTCTTGCCGAGCAGGTTCGCGGTCAGATCCAGCCCATCGGGGTGGATCTCGGGGAGCGCTACGTGGGGCAGTCTCCACCGCTCCCAACCCGCGCGCGTCGCGGCCGATTCCACGTCTTGCGTGGCCACGATGCTGAGGTGGGAGGCCTTGCGCAGCCCCGACAGGTAGCCGACGAGGTCCTCGGCCCCGGAGCCCTCGAACCCTTCGACGGCGACGGTGATGCGGTCGAGCCCGTCGGCCGTGGGACCGGCCCGTTCGGTAACCCGAAGCGTCGCCCGCACGGTCAGCCCCTCGTGGGCGAGGAACTCGGCGTCGAAGCGGTTCGGCAGATCCAAGCCGACCGGCACGTGAAGCTCGCCCTGCTCCGGCGACATCGCCGCGCAGAACACGATCGCGTCGCCCACGCGGACGGGGAGGTAGCTGTCCAGGAGCGCGGGCTGCATCACGCCTTCGCCTTTCGGCTGTCGACCACGCGCAGCACGCCGATCGCCACCAGGAACCCCGAAGCTGCACCCCACGCGATCCAGTCGCCGACGAGGATGTAGGGGTTGGCCAGCCAGGCGAGCTTGGGGATCAGCAGCGTGCCGACCGTGATGGCGGTCCACGCGGCCCAGTGCCCCTTCTTCCAGGGCCGTTCGTCCGCGCGCTTGCCGGACAGCAGCAGCAGCGCCGAGCCGATGATGCAGAGCCAGGCGAACCAGTCCCCGAGGGAGGCGTAGGGCGTCGGCACGGAGACGCGCTTGACGTCGGCGACGAGCACGTCACGCTCGAACACCTCGGTCTGCTGGACGATCATCCCGCGGGCGTCGACGTGGGCGCTGATGCCGGTGGTCGCACTCCGGATCAGGGGGATGCCGTACTGGGCCGACTGGACCGCCGACAGCATGAGGTGCTGGGTGGGGTTGGAGGTGTCTCCGAACCAGGCGTCGTACGTGATGTTGACCAGCAGGTCGGCGCCCCCGCGCACCCCGCCGCGCACGTAGCGGTGGCGGATCGCTTCGTAGCAAATGAGGAACACGAAGTCGCCGTGCGGCGTCTCGAACAGCTCCAGCCCCTCGCCGGGGTGGTAGTTCCCCACGCCCTGGATCTTCTTGAGGATCGGGATCAGATCCTCCAACGGCATGAACTCGCCGAAAGGGAGCAGGATGTTCTTGTCGTGCCGTTCGTCGATCTTGCCCTGGTCGTAGATGCGGAAGGCGCTGTTGTGGTGCACCCGACGGCCGTCGTCGCCCTTGATCGAGAAGGTGCCGCCGGTCCACAGCTCGACCCCGGTGTCCCGGACCATGCGCCGCGCCTTGGCGTTGCGGCGGTAACCGGCGGCCCCCCGGAGGGCGCCCTCGGGCCAGACCACGGCGTCCAGATCCTCGGACTCCCGGATCGCGTCCCGGGACAGTGCGATGAAGTCGTCCAGGCTCGCGGACTTGCTCCGCTTGGACATGGCGCGCAGCGCGAACACGTCCCGGTTGCTCTGAACCAGGGCGATGCGGGAGATCTCGGCGTCGGCCTCCGCCGCTTCGATGGCGTCCAGCCGCGCGTGGGAGTAGCCCATCGAGACGGCCACGAGCGCCGCCAGCAGCCCCGCGTTGCGCATCACCGGACCGCCCCAGGGGCGCTCGACGCCGGCTCGTGTGCGGATGATCCCCTGCGCGATCGTGGCGTTGCACAGGATGATCAGGAAGCTGATGAAGGGCACCCCCGCCACGGCGACGATGAGGAAGATCGCCGGCAGCTGGTACCACGTGACCCCCTGGTAGTAGGGGAACAGCTGGGGGTTCAGGTACTCGCAGGCGGCGAACCAGGCCGCGATGCCCACCGGCCACCAGTCGCCCATCCGTCCCTGGATGGCCTTGAAGCCCCAGCCCCAGACGCCGGCGTAGAAGCCCCAGACCAACGCGAACGCGAGCAGGCAGCCGACTGCCGCGATGTAGGGCAGGTTCGAGAACGTGCGGACCGTGTGGACGACCCAGTAGAAGATCGCGGCGTTGGCGGAGATGCCGATCCACCAGCCCGCCAGCGTGGCCTTGCCCCGGGTGTCGATCGAGTCGAGCACGACGATGGCGGGGATGAACGAGATCGTGTGCAGCCACCACCAGTTCAACGGTGGCGAAATCACGGCTTGGAGGGCGCCTGAGAGTCCGAGCGCGACGATGGCGAGCAGAAGATGCACCGGGCAGGGGCTCTAGCACACAAACCGACCCGTTACACTCCGCGCGATGACGACCATTGCCCCCCGTTCGCTCACCTGCCCGATCTGCTCGACGTCCCTCGACGGATGGCTCGTCATGGCCTCCGCCAGCAAGGGCCCGCTGACCACCGATCTGCGGCGCTACGACGACGGCGAAGACCCCATCCCCAAGATGGTCAACGGCTGCCCGGGCTGCGGCTACACCGGCGAGGCCAACGCCTTCGAGGAGCTCGCCCCCGCCGCCGACCTCCCCGTGCCTGCCGCCTGGACCGGCGCGTGGTTCTCCCAGGAGGAGTTCGACGACGCGCACGATGTGATGTTCGCGGACCGGCCGGCGCCCCAGGGCTCGACCCTGAAACAGCAACTGGAAGAGCACCTCCAGCCCCACGCGGCCCAGGCAGCTGCCGATCCCGCCCTTCGGTGGGAGCACCACGCCCAGGTGACCCGCTGGCAGGGGACCGGCCCGCTGCGCGAGGGTGACGCCTGGCTGCGGGCGGCCTGGATGCACGGCGACGGCAAGGCCGAAGCCGACGACCTCCGCTGCCGCCGTCGCGCGCTGCACTGCTACCGCAAGGGGATCACCGAGAAGCGCTGGTTCTCCCGCCGCGAAGACCTCGTGATCATTGCGTACCTCGTGGGCGAGCTGAACCGCCGGCTCGGGGACTCCGACGAAGCCCTCAAGTGGTACGAGCAGGCGACGGCGTGGAGTTCGGGCCTCCAGCACCTCGAAGATCTCATCGCGTTGGCCGAACGGCAGGGGCGGAACCCCCGAGACGTGGTCTGAGGCCCGTGGTAGACAACCGCCCCATGAGCGACCCTCGAGACCTCAGCTTCAGCCGGTGGCTCACCCCCCTGACCGAGCGCGTGCTCGGCGGCGGCGCCATCACCCGCGACGACGCCCTCCGCATGCTGGAGGCCTCCGGCGCGGAGCAGTTCGAGCTGTTCGCCGCGGCCAACCGCGTGCGCGCGGCGTTCCAGGGGGCCGACGTGCACCTCTGCTCCATCATCAACGCCAAGAGCGGGCGGTGCAGCGAGGACTGCGGCTTCTGCAGCCAGTCGGCCCACTTCGCCAGCCCCATCCCCGACTACCAACTGGTCGACGGCGACGAGGTCGTCCGCCACGCTGAGGCGGCCAAGGAGCGGGGCTCGCAGGCGTTCGGCATCGTCGCCGCGTGGAAGGGGCTCAAGAAGGGCAAGCAGCTGGACGAGGTGCTGGACCGCATCCGCGCCGCCGCGTCGGTCGAAGGCGTGCACGCGGACGCCAGCCTGGGGCTCATCGAGGATCCCGAGATCGCGGCGATGCTCAAGGACGCCGGGCTCCACACCTACAACCACAACCTCGAGACCAGCCGGGCCCACTTCGGGAGCATCTGCGGCACGCACAGCTACGACGACCGGATCACCACGCTCAAGCTGCTGAAGGCGGCCGGCGTCAACACCTGCAGCGGCGGCATCTTCGGCATGGGAGAGGCGGCCGCGGACCGCGTCGATCTCGCCTTCGAGCTGGCCGAGTTGGACGTGGACGTCATCCCGATGAACTTCCTCAACCCGATGGAAGGCACGCCGCTGGAGGACGCCCCCCTGCTCGCTCCGATGGACGCGCTCAAGACCATCTCGATGTTCCGGTTCGTGAACCCGACCAAGGAGATCATGGTCGCCGGCGGGCGCGAAGTGACGCTGCGCGACCTGCAGCCGCTGATGTTCGTCGCGGGCGCGAGCGCCACGATGGCGGGCTCGTACCTGACCTCCAGCGGACGCCGCACGGCCGACGACTGGCAGATGATCCGCGACCTGGACCTGGAGTACCGCGAGCCGGGCCAGCCGCGCCCGCCGAACGAGGCGGCGATGCTCGGCCACGCCCCCGAAGAGGCGGACGAGCCCGGCGCGATCCGCCGAGGCGTCCGCTTCCCCGTGCTCAACCGCGCGGAGCTGTGATTTGAGCGACGACGACGTCAAACAGTTCCTCGAGCGGATCGTCGATTCGCTCCCGGACATGATCTTCGTCAAAGACGCGGCTGAGTTGAAGTTCGTCCGCTTCAACCAGGCCGGCGAGCAGCTGCTCGGCATCGACCGGGAGTCGATGTACGGCAAGACCGACTACGACTTCTTCCCCAAGGAGGAGGCCGACTTCTTCACCCAGAAGGACCGTGAAGTGCTGGCCAGCGGTGAAGTCTTCGAGATCCCCGAGGAGCCGATTCACACGACCCACGGCGAGCGCTGGCTGCACACCCGCAAGGTCCCGATCTGCGACGACGACGGCACCCCCCGGTACCTGCTGGGGGTCTCGACGGACATCACCGAGCAGCGCGCCGCGGCCGCCGAGCTGATGGCGACGCGGGAAGAGCTGCAGCGCCGGGATCAGGAGGCGATCGACCTGCAGCTGCGGGAGGCCCAGCGCATGGAGAGCCTGGGCGTGCTCGCCGGCGGGATCGCGCACGACTTCAACAACCTGCTCGTGGGCATCCTCGGGAACGCCAGCCTGGCGCTGGTCGATCTGCCGGCGGGAGCGCCGGCGCGTACCGCGCTCAAGCGGATTGAGACCGCCGCCGAGCGGGCCGCCGAGCTGACCCACCAGATGCTCGCCTACTCGGGGCGGGGCCGGTTCGTCGTCGAGGACCTCGCGCTGGACCAGGTCGTGCGGGAGATGGCGGACCTGCTCCGGGTGTCGGTCTCCAAGAGCACCCAGTTGGCTCTGGATCTGGACTCGCGGCTCCCCACCGTCCGGGCCGACGTGGCCCAGATCCGCCAGCTGATCATGAACCTCATCACCAACGGCTCCGAGGCGTTGGAGGACAAGGACGGCATCGTCCGGATGACCGTCAAGGCGGTCGAGACCGACGCCAGCTACCTCAACTCCGGGGAGTGGACCGACACCGGTCTCGCCCCCGGGACCTACGTCTCCCTGGAGGTGTCCGACACCGGCGCCGGCATGACCCCCGAGACGCGGGCGCGCATGTGGGACCCCTTCTTCACCACCAAGCCGACCGGCAACGGCCTCGGGTTGGCGGCGGTGTTGGGCATCGTGCGCGGGCACGGAGGCACGCTCAAGGTCTACTCGGAGTCGGGGTGGGGGACGTCGTTCAAGGTCCTGTTCCCGGCGTCGGAGCCGACCCTCACAACCGAGGACACCGACACCGACCGCTTCGTCGGTGAGCTGAACGACGGCTGCGTGCTGATCGTCGATGACGAGCCGATCATCCGGGAGTTCGCCAGCGCGGCGCTGGAGCAGGCCGGCTTCGAAGTCGTCACCGCCAACGACGGACTGCAGGCGTTGGAGCTGTTCCAGGTCGATCCGTCGCGGTTCGACGTCGTCGTGTTGGACCTGACGATGCCCCAGATGAGCGGCGACGAGACCTTCCGCGCCCTGCGGGCGATCCGCCCCGACCTGCGCGTGATCCTGTCCAGCGGCTACGACGAGACCGAGGCCACCGCGCGACTCGCGGGCAAGGGGCTGGTGGGCTTCATCCAGAAGCCGTACCGAACCTCGGAGCTGTTGCGGGTGGTGCGCGGCGCGCGGCGCGGCCCCGGGAAGCCCTAGGGCCAGACCTGCGTGACGGTGGGCGCGTCGATGCCCTCCGCGAAGAACTGCACGCCGTCGAGCAACACCGCCGAGTCGAAGATGCCGTCGGCGCTGTCGTAGATCCAGAACCGCAGCGTCAGCGTCTCGCCCCCCGCCACCGGAACGGCGGCGCGCAGCCACGGCGTCGCGCCGTCCTTGTCGAAGCCGCTGCCGGTCAGCCAGTTCGGCACGCCCACCTCGGGTACGACCTCGGGGCTGTTCACCGAGAAGGGCTCGCCGAGGCTGTCCCGGGCCACGGGACCGGCGTAGGCAGGGCCGTCGACCTCCGCCTCGAACGCGTCGTTGTAGGGACCGCCGACCCACTCGGGGTACTCGCGGGTGAGGAACAGGAAGTGGAACCGCATCGAGGAAGCCTCGGGGGGAACCGCCAGCAGCAGCGTCAGCTCCGCGAGATCGCCCGCCGCGCCGTCGGGGCCGGTGCCGGGGTAGTCGAAGTCCTGCGCCGCTTCGATGTTGCTCACTTGGCCGGTCGACAGGAGCGCCACGTCGGGGCCGATGATCGGGCAGAGGCCGCCCAGGCCGGTGCGGACCGCCATCATCTCGGCCTGGGTCGAGCCGACCACCGACACCAGCTCGGTCGTGCCGATGTCCAGCGCCGACGCGAGCGCCGCGGCCGACGCGGTTTCACCCGCGGGGCCGTTGTCGCAATCCGAGGGGACCACGTCATCGTCGTCGGGGGCGATGTCGTCGTCGTCGGGGGCGATGTCGTCGTCGTCGGGGGCGATGTCGTCGTCATCGGGAGCGATGTCGTCGTCGTCGTCGTCGGGGGCGACGTCGTCGTCGTCGGCGGCGCTGCCGGCCGAGTCGTCGTCGTCACCAAAGGAGTCGAACAGGGTCAGCGTGCCGTTGGGGGTGCAACCGGCGGCCAGGAGCGCGAGCAAGAGGATCGAGACGAGACGCATGGTCTCGCCATCATGCAACGAACACGCCCGCGGCAGGGGCCTAGCGGAGTCGATGCACCGCCGCGAAGGGCCGCCGCGCCACCACCCACTTGATGCGTCGGGCCTGCACGCGGGCGCTCCCGCCCCCCGTCAGGGCGGCGTGGGCGAGCAACCGGGCTTTCTCCAACGTCGGGCCGACTTCGTCGCGCACGCCCGCGGGGAGTTGGGCCGCACCGCCAGCGAGGGCCACGATCGCTTCCAGCTCGGTCCGCACCGTCGATCGGTCGCCCGCACGGGCCGCCTCGTACAGCCGCGGGGACTCCTGCCGCTGCCGGGCCAGCAGCAGGTGGTTGCGGCACAGTTCGTAGACCCCCGCGAGAGTGGAGGCGCCTGCCCCCGCGACCGCCTCGAGGGCGCGAGCGTGACTGGCGAGGGCATCGTGCCCCGTCGGGTCGGCCACGAAGTCCCCGAAGCAGGCGGCCGAGACCCGCGTCAGGTCCGGCTCCAACGCTCCGTTGAGGAGCACCCCGGCGGAGGCGTCCAGCACGTCGGCGTCCAGGTTGTGGCCGGGCCCGAAGCTGAGCTTGCGCCACCCCGACAGGCCCGCCGCCTCCCCCGTGGCGAGGTTCACCCAGTCGTTCACGATGGCGTTGTTCCAGATCAGGATCGGAAGCCCGGTCTGCTGCGACAGCTCCCTCACGTCCGCTCCCTGGATCGACGGACTGAAGATCTTCGGCCCCGTCCACGCCACCGGAACGCCGGACGGCAGTTCGTCCGCGAGCGCCTCCCAGTAGCGGCGGCCGGCGGCCCCGAGGGTCCCCCAGGTGCGCGAGTAGACCGCGGGCACGACGAAGAGGGAGGCATCGTCGAGGTGCTCGGCGGACCGCCGGCCGATGCGCCCGTGGAACCGTCCCATGGAGGAGCCCCCGAGCGTGGGGACGAACGTCGCCGCGGTGTCGTCGAACAGCAGCGCGAAGGAGTCGATGCCCGCCCCCTGGAGCCCCGAGAGCTTCCCCTTCAGGGCCGCCCAGTGGCCGTCGTGGATGCCGTCGCCGTCGCGGTCGAACCAGCGGGAGATGTTGTGCCGCCCGAAGACCCGCGCCGGCGCCACCGCCACGGTCACCCGCACGCCCAGCCGCCGGCCGGTGTCAGCCAGCTCCGCGAAGCGGTCCAGGTCGGCCGTTGGGTAGGGCTCGATCCAGCGCTTGCCCCGGTGCAGCGGGTCCCGCTTGGGCGCGTACGTGTAGCTGTCGAGGCCGCGCTCGGACAGCCACCCGATCATGCGCAGGCGTGCCTCGTGCGACCACGGGGGACCGTAGAAGCCTTCGATTACACCCCTGTAGCGCTGGTCGCTACTCACCTGAAACCCCATCGCTACGCGGAATCCACAACATGGACTCAACAGGAGGGTGAAAACCCATACAGATCGGTGAGTTTACAAAACCCTGACATTTGATGACATTGTCGAGACATCCTGGCACGGGACTTGCGAAAAGGTGCAATCAGAGAGAAAGAGAGCCCCATGCGTTTCACCGCCCAGTTCGCCAGCTTCAGTGTCCTCGCCGCGACCTTCGGTCTCGTCGCCCTGCTTCAGGGCTGCGACGCCTCCGGTGAGGAAGACCCCGACTTCGCGCTCCCGCTGAGCTCGTCCGGGCACGCCCTGTCGTCCAACGGCTACGGCGCCGACGGCCCGACCACCGCCAGCACGGACGGCGCGGCCACCGAGGTCTGGAAGGTGACGGCCGACTGGAGCGACACCACCACCACCGCGGCCAAGCGCTCGGGCATGGCCTGGGGCACGAACTCCGGCCTCAACTGGGACGAGAAGTACAACCTCTGGGTCGAGTCCATGGTCCGCATCCCCAAGGCGGGCGGCTACGGTGAGACGTTCCAGGTGACCACCCCGTACGGCAAGACCCTCCCGGTCGGCTCCCTGGAGTGCGCCGAGCTGGGCATGACCCTGCGCGTGCTCTTCTCCTCCTGGTACGGCCTCCCCTTCATGCTGGAAGCGCGTGACTCCAACGGCGCCCGCATCTTCGCGGGCCACTTCGGCTTCCGCACCAAGACCGGCCGGTACCGCAACACGCAGAACTTCCGCACCCGCTACGAGGACTACACGGGCCTCAGCGCCAGCGACATCCAGAACAACTGGCCCAGCGACTCGAACCTGCGCGGCAAGCACCTGTACGGCGGCGGCAGCGACGCCAACCCGTTCCTCGACGGTGAGGCGGGCGCCGGCCACTACTTCGATGAGCTCCTGCTCAACAAGCGCGTCGGCCACTTCCTGACCGTCCTGCTCCCCTTCTTCGGCAGCGTGAACCTCGCGGACGACGCGAACCTCTATCACGTGACCGCGGATTCGGTTCGCGCCGGCGACATCCTCCTGAAGCGCTGGCAGCGCCGCGGCATCGGCCACGTCATGGTGGTCAAGCACGTCGAGTCCATCGGCGGCGAGAACCTCTCGGCCGAGATCGTCTCGGGCTCCATGCCCCGCCGCCAGGGCGACTGGGAGAGCCCCACGAGCACCAAGATGGCGTTCACGTCGGACTACACCGGCGGTGAGGGCGAGGCCCACGACGGCAACAACTACGTCGACCTCGGCGGCGGTCTGAAGCGCTACCTCGCGCCGCGCCGCAACGGCAACCACTGGCAGAACCGCGTGCTGACGTCCGACCGCGACAACTACCTGCGCTGGTCCGACAAGACCGGCCGCGCGGCCCGCCCCGCCCGCTTCGGCGTCATCCTCGGCGAGCCCGACCCGGAGGTCCTCCGCGACGCCATCCTCGACGTCATCGAGGCCAAGCGCGAGCACCTGCGCAACTACCCCGCCTCCTGCTCGGCCCGCACGGCCCGCGAGCAGGCCTGGGAGCAGCTGTACGAGGTGATGCAGGACAAGTTCAACATGTCCCGCGACGCCGTCGACGAGGAGTACCGCATCCTCGACGACTACGTCTTCGCCGAGCTCGAGTACAACGAGAGCAAGACCTGCTGCTGGAACAGCACGACGCGCGACATGTACGACGTCATCATGGATTACGCGAACAAGGAGGCTCAGAACGAGTCCTGCTCGTCGCCGACCGTGTTCAAGGCCGAGGACGGCGACTACCGCCGCTGGGCCGACCACGCCGGCGAGCTCGGCAACGGCGGCGCCTGGGTCGCCTGGAGCCCCGACGAGTCCTGCCCGCAGGCCACGCCGACCCTGACCGACACCGAGAAGGCCGCCGGTTGGACCCCCTGGTGCGAGATCACCGAGCCGGGCGACGACCACACCACCGGCCCCGACCCCTACGAGCCCAACAACAGCCGAGGCCAGGCGTTCACGCTCAACCCCGGCACGTTCACCGGTGCCCAGATCACGGGCGGCGGCGACGAGGACTGGTTCACGTTCGAGCCCCCGACCGGCTCCACGGTGCGCTTCGCCATCGACTTCAACCACGGCGAGGGCGACCTCGAAGTGAAGATGTTCGCCGGCGAACGGCAGGTCGACAGCGCGACCAGCAGCAACGACGGCGAAGTCGTCGACACCGTGTACGACGGCACCGACCCGCTCTACGTGCAGGTGTTCGGCTACAGCGGCGCGACCAACGAGTACACCATCACCGTCACCTTCGAAGGCGGCGAGTCCACCGGCCCGGCGTGCTCCACCACGGACGACACGCAGGAGACCGCGGTCGAGCTCGGCGCCGGCACGTACCACGGCCTCGCCATCTGCGGGAACGACGCGGTCGACTGGATTCGCATCCCCGCGACGACCGGCTCGGGCACCGTCCGCATCGAGTTCAACCACTCCTCGGGCGACCTCGACATGACGCTGTACAAGAGCAACGGCAGCGTCATCGGGTCCTCGACCGGAAGCGGCAACAGCGAAGAGCTGGACCTGCCCCCGGGCCTCCGCTTCCTGAAGGTGTTCGGGTACAGCGGCGCGACCAACGAGTACACGCTGATCATCGAAGACTGATCAGCCAAGAAAACGGGGACGGGCGTCTCTCTCTCTCTCTGCCCGTCCCTGACCGAATCGCCCCGGAGTCACCTTGACTCCGGGGCGTTTCACTTGGCGTACCCTGCTCACTTCCTTTGACCGATTCTCGATCCATCGCACGACAGCTCTGGGACCTCGCGCTCCCGGTCATTGGGCTGAACGTACTCAACGTTCTGGCGTTGGCCGTCGACACCGCGATGTGCGGCCGGCTCCCGGACGCCGAGGTGGCCCTCGCGGGGCTTGGGTTCGCGACCCAGATCATCTTCCTGCTCATGGTCGCGATGCTCGGCCTGACCGTCGGCACGATCGCGATCGTCTCCCGGGCTCACGGGGCCGGGGAGCACGAGCGGGTCGAGCACGTGATGCGGCAGAGCATCCAGCTGACCGTCGTGGTCGCGGCCTGCGTCGCGGTCGTCGGCAACCTCGTGGCGGGCCCCGTGGTCAGCCTCCTGGGCGCCCAGGGACCGGAGCTGGAGGCGGCGGTCAGCTACCTCCGACCGCTCCTGACGGGCACGGTCTTCTACTACTTGATGATCCTCTTCGCGGGCGTGCTCCGCGGGGTCGGCAACACGAAGCTGCCGTTCCGCATCGTGGTGGTCGTGAACCTCATCAACTTCGGCCTGAACTACGGGCTGATCCTAGGCAACTACGGCCTCCCCCAGATGGGGGTCCAGGGCGCGGCCATCGGCACCCTGATCGCCTACGCCGCCGGCGCAGTGACGTACTTCGTGGTGCTTCGGCGCGGGGCCGTGCCGGGCATGCGCCCGCGGCTCAGCCCGGCCTCGATCGACCACCCCCTCACGCGCGACCTGTTCCGCATCGGCTGGCCCGCGGCGCTGGACATGGTCATCCTCAACGCCGCCTTCCTTTCGATCATCGGGATGCTGGGGCGGGTGGGGCCCGAGGCGGTGGCCGCGCATGGGGTCGGGTTGCGGATCCAGGCGCTGGCATTCGTGCCCGGCATGAGCATCTCGCAGGCGACGGCGGCGATGGTCGGGCAGTCCCTCGGGGCCGGGAACATCGACCGGGCCAACAGCACCATCAAGGCGTCCATCTTCATGTGCACCGGCGTGATGACGGTGCTCTGCCTCACGATCGTGGCGAGCGCGTGGCCGATCACCACGATCTTCGACCTCGATCCCAACGGCGAGGTCGCCCGCCTCAGCGTGATGTGGATGACGATCCTGGGGCTGGGCATGCCGATCGTCGGACCGTGGATCGCGTTCGTCGGCATGCTCCAGGGCTCCGGCTTCACGATGTGGAGCCTCCGGATCAACGGGATCGCGACCCTGCTCCAGATCCCCCTGAGCTTCGTGCTCGGCTTCACCCTGGGGCTCGGCCCCGCTGGCATCTGGGTAGCGTTCCCCTTGAGCTTCGTGCTGAAGGCAGCCCTCGGGTACGTCGTTTGGAAGCGTCAGAACTGGGCCAAGACGGGCGAGAACGTCTGACGTAGGATCGCCGCGATCCGACGCCTCCTTCCCGTCCTCGCCTTCCTCCTGCCGGCCCTGTTCGCGGTGGTCGCGCGCACGAACATGGAACACGGCGACCAGGTCCGGTTCTCCGAGACTTCCCAGGTCACCGCCCGCCAGGCCGCGCTCCGCCTGCAGGACTACGTCGGCGCGCGTGTGCTCGCCGCCCACACGCTGCGCCACGAGCTTCAGACGGATGAGGGGCTGAGCAAGGCGGAGTTCCAGGACCGCTCGGTGCAGCTCCAGGTCCGCTTCGGCGGCTTCCTCGCGCTGAATTGGATCGACGGCGACGGGGTCATCCGCTGGGTTGCTCCGGAGGCCCCCAACCGGGCCGCCCAGGGCCGCAACGTGCTGGACCACCCCACTGCCGGCCCCTTCTACGAGCGCTCCCGCGCGGGCTCGGACGTCTCGACCTCACCGTTGGCGCTGTTCCAGGGGCTGCGGGGCTTCGCTACCTACCTGCCCATCGGCCTGGGGCGGGGCACCCTCAACGGGGTCTTCGACATCGACCGGCTGGTCGAGGACTGCTTCCGCAGCGGACTGCTCGACAACTGGGAACTGGGGCTCGACGATGGCGGCGCGGAGGCCTACCGAAGCACGGAGTTCGGCGAGGCGCCGGCCCGCCTCGAAGCGACCGCCGCCCTGCTGGTGTTGGACCGCACTCGGAGCCTGCGCATCCGTCCGCGCGCCAGCCTCGTGGCCGCCACGCAGCGAGGCGGGGCCTGGAACGTGCTCCTGACGTTCGGGCTGCTGCTCGCCCTCGTCCTCGGCCTCTCGGTGCGCATGGTCCTGCTCCGCAGCGAGGAGAAGCTGGAGGCGGATCGGCAGAAGGCGGAGGCTGACCGCAAGACCGGGCTGCTCACCGAAGAGCTCGAGGAGGCGCGCCGCCTGGAGTCGATCGGCCGCCTCGCCGGAGGGGTCGCGCACGACTTCAACAACCTCCTCACCACCATCGCGGGCAGCGCCGGGCTGCTCATGGAGGACGCGGGCAACGACCCCGAGGCGCGCGGCCTGCTGCACGACATCCTGGAGGCGAGCCGGCACGGGGCGGAGCTCACCGGCGGGCTCCTGGCCTTCGCGCGGCAGCAGGTGCTCCAGCCGCGATCGCTGGACACGACCGTGCAGCTTCGTCGTGCCGAAGGACTGCTGGCCCGCCTCGTGCGCGCCGACATCGCCCTCGAACACACCATCCCGGACGGCCTGTAGGCCGTGGAGATGGACGCGGGCGAGCTGAGCCGGGTGGTCGTCAACCTCGTCGCCAACGCCGTCGACGCGATGCCTTCGGGCGGGCATCTGGGCCTGGAGGCCCGCAACGTGACCTGGACCTCGGCGTCCGAGGACAGCCCCGGCCCCGGTGAGTGGGTGCGCATCGACGTCTCCGACACCGGCGCGGGCATCCCCGAGGACGTGCGCAGCCGCATCTTCGAGCACTTCTTCACGACCAAGGAGGTCGGCAGCGGGACCGGGCTGGGGTTGGCGTCGGTCTACGGCGCGGTGCGCGGCGCGGGCGGGCAGGTGACGGTCAGAAGCGAGCTGGGGGAAGGGACGACCTTCTCCCTGTGGCTTCCCCGGTCCGAGCTCGCCCCCGAGCCGCCGTCGGAGCCATCCGGGTTCCTCCGCGGGGTGGGCCAGCGCGTGCTGCTGGTGGACGACCAGGAGGCCCTGCGGCGGGTCGCAGCCAAGATGCTGGAGCGGGCGGGGTACGAACTGGTCCAGGCCTCCGGCGCCGACGAAGCCCTCGCCCTGGCCGAGGACCTCGATCACCTCGAAGTGCTCGTGACGGACATGGTGATGCCGGGAGGCAGCGGCGACGAGCTGGCCGCGGCGATGCTGGTTCGCTTCCCCAAGCTCGCGATCGTCTACACGTCTGGCTACACCAGCGAGAACTTCGACGTGCAGGAGCTCCTCGGGCGTCGCGCCACGTACCTGGCCAAGCCGTTCAACCGCAAGCAGCTCGCCTCCGCAGTCAACGCGGTACTCCACGGCGAAGCCACGAGCTAGCCCCCAAGCAGCAGACCCGGAGCCGAAGCCCCGGGTCTGTCCGCCGCGTGTTGGCGTTGCCTGGCTCTAGAACTGGGGCTTGAAGTTGACCGGGTACTCGACCGCGATGGTCTCGGAGCCCGCGGGGAACTGGAAGCCCTGGACCTCACGGACGACGCAAGCAGTCAGGTCGTCGTTGCCGAGCTCGTCACCCTTGACGCGGGCTCGGGAGACCGTGCCGGAGGACGACACGTTCATCGACAGGACCATCTTGCCGCGCAGGTCGGCGTCATTCTTCAGCTGCCGCTCGTAGCAGGAACGCACCTTGGGGAGCTGCTGCTGAATCGCCGCCTGAATCTGGTCGGGGGTCAGGACCGCGACCGGGGTCAGGGTGGGCTTGCGGGCGCCGCTGATGGAGCCGCTGGTACCGCGGGAGGTCGACGCCTTGCGGGAGCCGGTGTCCATCACGGCGAGGCGGTCGTCCGAAGAGGCAGCGCGCGAACTCATCGACGGCCGGGCGAGGTCCATGCGGGGACGGGGCGAGTCACCGAACGTCGGCGCGGCGGGAGCGGACCTGGGCACCGACGTGTCCACGTCGATGGCGCCCACGCTGCCCGCCATCGCGG
Organism: Pseudomonadota bacterium; assembly: GCA_024229515.1. Taxonomy (GTDB): domain Bacteria; phylum Myxococcota_A; class UBA796; order UBA9615; family UBA9615; genus JAAESI01. Next base: position 27,394 of record JAAESI010000310.1, read on the forward strand.
CGAACATGCTGCGGCGCGGCTGCTCCTCTTCCTCCATCCACATCTCCTGCGAAGCGTCGGCGAGGACCGGGTCGCTGTCGTCTTCGATGATGATCCCGCGAACCGCCGCGTACTGCATCGGGTCGAGCGCATCGAGCGAGGCGACGCCTTCGATCTCGTAGTCGTCTTCGATGACGATCAAGTGGGACGGAGCGGGGGCCAACGACACGGCGTCGGCCTCCTCGGAAGAGCTGGAGGTGAGGAAGGCGGCGGCTCCCGCAGCCAGGCAGAGCCCGGCGGTGGCAGCGGCGATGGTCTTGATGTCGAGTTCCTTGGCAGGCATGCCCTTCGTATCGGGCCAGGCCCCCTAGGCTTGAGCAGGAAGAAGGGTGCGGATCACCTCAGCAAGGGCCGCCGACTCCACTTTGAAGTCCGCCGGCCAGCGGATTACGCGGTCGGCGCGTTCGCCCGAGGGCTGCACAAATCGGTCGTGCATCGGGGCGACGGACTCGGCGAACTGGCGCCGGACGGACTCTTCGGAGCGGCCCCGCTCGACGGTATCGCGGGCGATGCGCCGCTCCAGCCGGAGGTCGGCGTCCACGTCGAGGAAGACGCTCACGTCGAGCAGTTGGGCGGCCCGGGGGTCGGCCAGAAGCAGGATCCCGTCGACCAACACCACCATCGACGGCTCGATGCGATCGGGCTCGGCCAGCCGGCTGTGGGTCGCGAAGTCGTAGACCGGCACGTCGACCCCGAGTCCGTCGCGCAGGGCCTGGAGGTGAGCGACGAACAGTTCGTCGTCCAGGCTGTCGGGGTGATCGAAGTTGATGCGGTCGCGCTCTGCCAGCGTGAGGTGGTCCAGCGGCCGGTAGTAGCGATCGAAGGTGAGACGCGCGGGGGCGAGATCGGCCAGGTGCTCGGCGATGGCATCCACGAGCGTGCTCTTGCCCGAGCACGACCCCCCACTGAATCCGATCAGCACCGACCTCATGCGCACCGACCTGTGCCCCGTGTACGATCCACAGTCCGCGCAAAACGCTTGGAGGGTTCATGGAATTTGTCGTTCGCGCCCACTCGGTCAAGATGGACGATGCCAGCCGCGATTACGCCGAAGCCAAGATCGGCAAGGCCGTCGCCAAGATGACGCGGGGCAGCAACGCCCGCGTCGACGTCGAGGTCAGCAAGAGCACCCACGGCACGGGCAAGACCCGGGTGAAGGTGCACGTCGTGATCCCGCACGTTCCCAGCGAGACCGTGCACGCCGACGAGTCCGAGATGAAGGCCGCGATCGACGTCGCCGCCGACAAGATCAGCCGCGCGCTGCGGCGCCACAAGGAGAAGCGGCGCGACCGCGCCCGCGCGACCGGCCCGGTCCGTGACCCCTACGCACCCGCGGGGGACGACGACGACGGGGACGGCGAGACCGTCACGCTCTAGGAGGCGGAGGGCTCGACCCACGGCTTGTCCTCGGCGGTCGGCCACACCGGCCGCTTGCTGGACATGTACAGCGTCCAGACGCCCAGCCCGAACAGGATGATCGCGGCGAACTGCCCCGGGGTCATGCCCATCACGTAGCGCACGTCGGAGGCCTGGCCTCCCAGATCCGTGTTGCGCAGCGAGTCCCAGATCAAGCGCACCGGTGCGTAGAGCATCGGCGTCAGGGCCAACAAGAGCCCTTCCTTGCGCGGTTTGCGGGCGACGGCCACGAGCACCAGGAACACGAACAGCCCCAACAGGCTGTCCATCAGCCCCAGGTCGTAGCGGGTCGTGCCGATGGCGCCGGCGGGGAAGTGCTTGTGGTAGGCGCCGGCAGCGGCGTAGCCCCCCTGCTCGCTCGTGCCCGACTGCATGGCGTTGCGGCGCACCGCCTCGAGGGTCTGCTTCTCGACCCCGGTCGCTTCGCCGATCGCCTCACGGCCGATCTCAGCGGCCTCTTCCTCGGTCGGGAACTCCACCGCGAGCCAGCCGATGGTCGTCTGGAAGACGACGTGGCTGTCCTCGACCTCACGGCCGATGTGGTCGTGCACGACGAAGCAGCCCAGGCGCCCGATGAAGACGCCGAAGGCGAGTCCGATCATCAGGATGTCGCCGCCGCGCAGAGGCTTGATGCCGCGGCTGTTGAAGAACCAGATCGCCAGCAGGCTGCAGCCGAAGTAGCCGCCGAACGAGCTCAGGCCCGACCAGACCTTGAACACGTCCAACGGGTTGTCGAGGTACTGCTGGGGCTCGTAGAAGATGTGCCCGATGTGGCCGAAGACGATGGCGCCGAGGGCCAGCCAGAAGAGGATGTCGGTGTACGTCTTGGGGTCGATGCCCCGCTCCCGCGCGTACTTCTGGCACCACATGCTGCCGATGATGAAGCCGAGGGCGAGGAGCACCCCGAACGGCTGGATCGACAAGGGTCCGAACAGCTCGATGGCTTCGGGACGGAAAAACGGCAGGGAGAGGGTCGGAATCACGGCGCGCGAGTGTACCGACCCGCCGGGACCCTGTCCCATTCCCAGCTACACTGTGGTTTGGACCCCGTGGAGAATCCATGCGCTCGACCTTCGCCCTCTTCGCTGCCGCCAGCCTGCTCGTCGCCTGCAACCCGGACCCCGATGGGGACGGACTGACCAACGACGAAGAGGCCGAGTTCGGGACCGATCCGAACGACCCCGACAGCGACGGCGACGGCCTGGACGACAAGGACGAGCGCACCGTCGGCAGTGACCCGAACAACCCCGACACCGACGGTGACGGCTGGACCGACCGCGAGGAGATCGACCTCGTCACGAACCCGCTGAACAAGTTCGACTGGGACTTCGGCAGCGACCGCTGGCCCGACTTCACCCACAGCGCCGGGGACATCGCCGACGCCGACACGTACCAGATGGGCGAGGTCTTCCCCGACTTCACCTACGAGGACCAGTTCGGCAACGAGGTGTCGCTGCACCAGTTCTACGACTACGTGATCCTCCTGGACCTGTCGGCCGGCTGGTGCGGGCCGTGCCAGACGGTGGCCCAGACGGCCAACGACGAGTGGAAGGACTTCCGCCGTGACGGCTTCCTCATCGTGCACCTGATGCTGGCCGACTGGACCAACGACGTGCCGGACGAGGACTTCCTCGAGGAGTGGTCCGAGGAGTTCGATCTGGACTTCCCCGTGCTCGGGGAGATGGACGGCGAGGTCAGCGACGCGCTGTTTGACGCGAACATCTACGAGGGCTCGATCCCGTTCGTCCTGCTCCTGGACAAGGACATGACCATCGACAGCCGCTACACCGGCTCCTCGCCCGCCCAGACCGAGGCGATCCGCACGCGCATCGAGGACCTCCTCTAGGTCCCCAAGGACGCGACCCCGGCCTGGACACATCCAGACCGGGGCCGCGATTCTCCTCCTCAGGAGGATGTCTCGATCAGCGCCTAGTGGGCGTCCTCGTCCGCCGGGGCGTCGGCGATCATCGCCTCCGTCGTCAGCAGCAGGCCCGCCACGCTGGCGGCGTTCTGCAGCGCCGAGCGGGTGACCTTGGTCGGGTCGATGACGCCGGCGGCGAGCAGGTCGCCGTAGGAGCCGTCGGCCGCGTTCAGACCGAAGGAGCCCTCGCCGTTGCGGACACGGTCCACGGCGATGGAGGCGTCGATGCCCGCGTTGCCCGAGATGACCCGCAGGGGCTCCTCGATGGCGCGGCGCACGATGTCGACGCCGAAGCGCTCCTCACCGAACGTCTCGACGTTGTCCAGCGCGCTCTGGGCGCGGATGAGGGCGACACCACCACCGGGGACGATGCCCTCCTCGACGGCCGCGCGGGTCGCGTTGAGGGCGTCCTCGACGCGCGCCTTCTTCTCCTTCATCTCGATCTCGGTCGCCGCGCCGACGTAGATAACGGCCACGCCGCCGACCAACTTGGCGAGCCGCTCCTGGAGCTTCTCCCGGTCGTAGTCGGACGAGGTCTCCTCGATCTGCGCCTCAATCTGGTGCACGCGGGCCTTGATGTCGGCGTCCGCGCCGCCACCGTCGACGACGGTGGTGTTGTCCTTGGAGATGGTCACGCGAGCCGCGCTCCCGAGCTCCGCCAGGGTGACCTGGTCGAGCTTGAGGCCGAGGTCCTCCATGAGGGCCTTGCCACCGGTCAGGATCGCGATGTCCTGCAGCATCGCCTTGCGACGATCGCCGAAGCCGGGGGCCTTCACCGCCGCCACGTTCAGCGTGCCGCGGATCTTGTTGACCACCAGGGTCGCCAGCGCCTCGCCGTCCACGTCCTCAGCGAGGATGAGGAGCGGCTTGCCCGTCTTGGCGACGGCCTCCAGCGTGGGGAGAAGGTCCTTCATGTTGGAGACCTTCTTCTCGTGGATGAGGATGTAGGGATCCTCGAGCACGACCTCCATGCGGTCCGGGTCCGTCACGAAGTACGGGCTCAGGTAGCCGCGGTCGAACTGCATGCCCTCAACCACCTCGGAGGTGGTCTCCATGCTCTTGGCCTCTTCCACCGTGATGACGCCGGCCTTGCCGACCGCCTCCATCGCCTCGGCGATGATGTTGCCGATGGTGGTGTCGCCGTTGGCGGAGATGGTGCCGACCTGGGCGATCTCGTTCTGGTCCGTGGTCGGACGCGACAGGTTCACCAGCTCGGCCACGACGGCGGAGACCGACTTGTCGATGCCACGCTTGAGGTCCATCGGGTTCACGCCCGCGGCGACCAGCTTGCTGCCCTCGCGGTAGACCGCCTGGGCCAGGACCGTGGCGGTCGTGGTGCCGTCACCGGCGACGTCCGACGTCTTGGAGGCGACCTCCTTGACCATCTGGGCGCCCATGTTCTCGAACTTGTCGTCGAGCTCGATCTCCTTGGCGACCGTCACGCCGTCCTTGGTGACGACGGGGGAGCCCCAGGACTTCTCGAGGACCACGTTGCGGCCGCGCGGCCCCATGGTGACCTTCACGGCGTTGGCGAGCTTGTCGACCCCGTTCAGGATCTCGGTGCGCGCGTCGTTGCGGAAATGGATTTCCTTGGCAGCCATTCTGTCTACTCCTCCACGATGGCGAGGACTTCTTCCTCGCGCAGAATCAGGTGCGTCTCCCCGTCGAGCTTGACCTCGTCGCCGGAGTACTTGCCGAAGAGGACCTTGTCGCCCTCAGAAACGGTGAGCGAACGGCGGGTGCCGTCCTTGAGCTGCTTGCCGGTGCCGACGGCGACCACGAGGCCCTGCAGGGGCTTCTCCTTGGCGGTGTCGGGGATGATGATCCCGCCCACGGACGTCTCAATGGCGTCGGTGCGCTTGATCAGCAGGCGGTCGTTCAGCGGAGTGAACTTCATGGGTGCTGCTCCAAATCGGGTCAAAAAGGATGGATCTCTCCCTGCCCGAGGGGCGGGAGCGGCGAACCTTTAGTCACCCCCGGAGGGGTGTCAAGCATGGAACTGAGACGCCGCGCGTCCCATGGCAGAATTGGCTCCGTGCGCTTCTGGCTCTGGATCCTGCCCGCCGTCCTCATCGCCCTCCCTGCGTGGGCCGACACGGTCGACTGGTCCACCGAGTCCGACATCCTCGCGGGCACGCTCACGGGCGCGGCTGTCGACACTAGCGGGACGCTGAGTGTGGTCAGCAGCGCGGGCTGGTTCGACCCCGACTGGGACTACCGCAGCCCCATCACCGTCACTGAACTCAGCGGCCGGGACGTCGCCGACTACTCCGTCCAGATCACCGTCGACACCGCCGCCCTCATCGCCGCCGGCCAGCTGGAGGCCGACGCACGAGACCTGCGCTTCGAGGACGCGACCACCTCCACCCTCCTGGGCCACTGGGTCGAGTCGGGGATCAACACCGCCACGACCGTGATCTGGGTCCGCGTCCCCGCCATCGCCGGCGGCGGCACCGCCGATCTGTGGATGTATCACGGCAACCCGGCCGCGACGGACACCTCCGACAAGGCCGCCGCGATGCTCTGGTGGGACGACTTCAGCTCCGGCTCGTTGGCCGCCTACACCGCCGTCGGCCTCAACGGCGATCCCGCCGAGACGTGGGGCGTCTCCGGAGGCCAGGCCTACAACACCAACAACGTCTACACGCACGCCGCCCTGGTCGTGACGGGGCTCGTGCTGGACGACGACTTCCTCGTCGAGAGCAACTCCCACACCGGCGACGACGACGGCATCGGGGTCATCTCCCACGTCACCGGCGGCAGCTACTACTGCGCCCAGAGTTGGGAGTCGCAGGGCGGCCGCAGCGGCATCTGCCGCAACGTCTCCGAGGGGCCTGCGGTCGCGCAGTGGAACGGCTCGGCCTGCTGCAACTCGCCTCACACCTACCGGCTCACCCACGTCGCGGGCGAGCTCCGCATGCACTACGACGGTTCGCTGGTCGCGACCTACAACGACGGCTCGCCGCTCGCCGCCGGCAGCGTCGGGGTGCAGTCCATCCAGCTGGACCCGGCCGGCTTCCACGACTACCTGCTCATCCGCAAGTACGTTGAACCGGAGCCCACCGCCGTCATCGGGACGCCCGTCATCGACAGCGGGGGCGCCGGGACGTGGATCTCCGAGGTCGTCGACACGGGCTGCGACGGCACCACCTGGGACCTGCTCAGCTGGACTGAATCCCTCCCCGCCTCCACCGACGTCGAGCTTCAGATCCGCACCGGCTCGACCCCCGCCGTCGACGGAGGCTGGACCGCGTGGAGCGCCGCGGTCTCCGACCCCGCGGGCTCGGCTCCCACCGTCGCGGACGGCCGCTACGGCCAGGTCACCGCGACCCTCACGGGCGCGAGCGGCTCCCCCAGCCCCACCGCCTCGGCGATCGCCCTGGACCACACCCCCTGGCAGGACACCGACGGCGACGGGGACGGCGCCCTGGGCTGCGGCGGCGGCGACTGCAACGAGGGTGACGCGAGCATCTACACGGGCGCCCCCGAGGCCTGCGATCTGGTCGACAGCGACTGCAACGGCGACATCATCGACACCTTCTCGGACCTCGACGCCGACGGCCTCCCCGACTGCGTCGACGACGACGCCGACGACGACGGCTGGACCATCACCGACGGTGACTGCGACGACGCCGACGACGAGGTGAACCCGGACGCCGAGGAGTCCTGCGACGAGGTCGACAGCAACTGCGACGGGGATCTGGTCGACGGCTTCGACAACCTCGACGGCGACAGCCTCCCCGACTGCATCGATCCCGACGCCGACGGCGACGGCGAGCCCAACATCACCGACTGCAACCCGCTCGACCCCGACGTCTACCCCGGCGCCCCGGAGCTCTGCGACGGCATCGACAGCGACTGCGACGGCGCCGCCGATGAGCCCAACGACGACGATGGGGACGGCGCCTTCGACGCCGACTGCGGCGGCGACGACTGCGACGACGAAGACCCCACCATCGGACCCGACGCCGAGGAGATCTGCGGCGACGGCATCGACCAGGACTGCGACGGCGCCGACCTCCCGGGCGACCAGGACGGCGACGGCTTCAGCGTCTGCGACGACGACTGCGACGACACCGACGCCAGCATCCACCCCGGCGCCGAGGAGATCTGCGACGAGCTCGACAACGACTGCGACGGCGAGGTCGACGAAGGGCTCGATCCCGACTGCGACGAGGTCGAGGAGCCGGGGCCCTGCGACGACGAGCTGATCGCCGACGTCGATGGCGACCGCTGGATCTCCATCGAGTGCGGTGGCCACGACTGCGACGACAACGATCCGTACCTGCACCCCGGCGCCGCCGAGGTCTGCAGCGATGACATCGATCAGGACTGCGACGGCGAGGACATCGCCTGCCCGCCGATCGTCGCCGAGGGAGCCGGATCCGGCTGCCAGGAGTGCAACGCCGCCCTCGCCGGGGAGCCTTCGGGGGCCGGCCTCAGCCTCCTCCTGCTGAGCCTTCTGGGAATTCGTTTGCGCCGGGTTTCTTGACAGGGTTTGGGGCCTGATTAGGTTCCGTTCGTCCCACCGAATTCGGCGGGCCCAAACAAACAACCAAACGCCTGCAACAAGCATCGTCCGGGCTGGAACCCGGCATGGAGGAATCCGCACCCATGGCCAAGATCATCGGCATCGACCTGGGCACCACGAACTCCTGCGTCTCCGTCATGGAGGGCAGCGAGCCGAAGGTGATTACCAACGAAGAGGGCGGCCGCACCACGCCGTCCGTGGTCGCGTTCACCAAGGACGGCGAGCGACTCGTCGGCCAGGCGGCCCGCCGCCAGGCGATCACCAACCCCACCCGCACCGTCTTCAGCGTGAAGCGGTTCATGGGCAACGCCTTCGCCGAGACCCTCAAGGAGCGCAAGCGCGTCCCCTTCGAGGTCAAGAAGGGCAAGACGGGCGGCATCTCCATCCAGATCGACGGCAAGGGCTACTCCGCCCCGGAGATCAGCGCGCAGATCCTGATGAAGCTGAAGCGCGCCGCCGAGGAGTACCTCGGTGAGTCGATCGATCAGGCCGTCATCACGGTGCCCGCGTACTTCAACGACTCGCAGCGCCAGGCGACCAAGGACGCCGGCAAGATCGCGGGCCTCGAGGTCAAGCGCATCATCAACGAGCCGACCGCGGCGGCCCTGGCCTACGGCCTGGACAAGAAGGACGACCAGACCATCGCGGTCTACGACCTCGGCGGCGGTACGTTCGACATCTCGATCCTCGAAATCGGCGACAACGTCGTCGAGGTGAAGTCGACCAACGGCGACACCCACCTCGGTGGTGACGACGTCGACGAGATCCTCATCGAGTGGCTCATCGGCGAGTTCAAGAAGGACACCGGCCTGGACGTGAGCGAGGACAACATGGTCCTGCAGCGCCTCAAGGAGGCCGCGGAGAAGGCGAAGATCGAGCTGTCCTCGGCGCAGAACACGGAGATCAACCTGCCGTTCCTGACGGCGGACGCCTCCGGCCCGAAGCACATGCAGGTCAACCTCAGCCGCAGCAAGTTCGAGCAGATGATCGACGGCTTCGTGACCCGGAGCATGGGCCCGGTCAAGAAGGCGCTGAAGGATGCCGGCCTCAAGCCGGAGGAGATCGACGAGATCGTGCTCGTCGGCGGCTCCACCCGCATCCCGCTGGTGCAGAAGACGGTCGAGGGCTACTTCGGCAAGTCGGCCAACCGCTCGGTGAACCCGGACGAGGTCGTGGCCATGGGCGCGGCGGTCCAGGGCGGTGTCTTCACCGGCCAGGTCAAGGACGTGCTCCTGCTGGACGTCTCCCCGCTGAGCCTCGGCATCGAGACCCTCGGCGGCGTGATGACCACGCTGATCGACCGCAACACGACCGTGCCGTGCGAGAAGACCGAGGTCTTCTCCACCGCGTCGGACAACCAGACCGCGGTCGACATCCACGTGCTGCAGGGCGAGCGTGACTTCGCTCGGGACAACCGCACGCTCGGCCGCTTCCAGCTGGTCGGCATCCCCGCAGCCCCCCGCGGCGTGCCCCAGGTCGAGGTCAAGTTCGAGATCGACGCGGACGGCATCGTCCACGTCGGCGCCAAGGACAAGGCCACGGGCAAGGAGCAGAGCATCCGCATCGAGGCCAGCGGCGGCCTGAGCAAGGACGAGATCGACAAGCTCGTGGAGGAGGCTTCCGCCAACGCGGACGCCGACAAGACCAAGCGCGAGCAGGTCGAGAAGCGCAACCAGCTCGACAACTTCGTCTACCAGACGGAGAAGATGCTGAAGGAGAACGAGGAGGCCATCCCCGAGGAGCTCAAGACGAAGCTCACGGACGCCATCGAGGAGGGCCGCAAGGCCGTCGAGTCCGAGGACGCGACCGCCATCGACGAGGCTCACGCCAAGGTCGAGGCGCTCAGCCATGAGCTGGCCCAGGTGATGTACCAGAACGCCGGTGGCGGAGCCGCTCCCGGCATGGGCGAGGCTGGCTTCGACCAGGCTGCGGCCGCGGCGGGTGATGACGACAACGTCATCGACGCTGAGTTCGACGAGGCCAACTAGCGCTCAGGCAGACTTGGCGGATCGTGGAAGCGACCCGCCGAGACCTGCTCATTGACAGTGCCCTGCTGGCGGCGGTCGCGTGTGCGGCTGCCGCCAGCTTCGTTCTGGGCACCTCGGTGGCGGAGCTCGCGGGCGACGCGTTCCTGCCGTTCGAGTGCGGCTGGCGCTCCCTGACCCGACACCGGCTGGCGCAGCCGGGCCAGGGGATCTTCGGCTACGGGGTCTGCCTCACCGGTGTGTTGAACCTCCTCGGAGCCGACACCCTCGAAGAGGTCGCCCGCAACCGCGCCCTCCTGCACGTCACGACCGTGCCGCTGGTGTGGCTAGCGGTGCGCTCGCTGGCCCCCACGCTGACTGCCGCGGGGCCGGGGTCCGCCCGCCTCGGAGCCACCGCCGTCGCCGCGATCCTCGTCCGCTCGCCCGCCATCATCGACCTCATCACCGCGGGGACGAAGGGCTACTACGCTGTCCCCTGGCTGGCGCTGGCGCTGGTCTGCTGGGCGCGCGCGACCCAGAAGCCGTCGCCGGTGCTGCTGGCGGTGGGCTGGGCGGCCGCGCCGATGGCGGTGATGAACCACCCCTACGCGCTCTGGATCGGAGCCGTGGGCCTGGTCCTCCTCCCGGGCTTCCTCCGCACCCACGGCCGCAAGCCCGTCGCCGCCGCCCTCGTGACGGCCGCGATCGTGACCGCCCCGCGCCTCGTCGCGCTCGCCGCCGGCCTGAGCAAATCGGGTGACGTCAACGCCATGGTGGGCACCGAACAGTCCGTACGGGAGCCGATCGCGGCCATCGCGCGGCAGCTGTCCGGGTTTGCGGACCGGAGCATGTTGGTCGGCCTCGTCGGGCTCATCGCGGTCGCCCTGCTCGCCCCGCCGGCCAAGCGCGCGGGGGCCCGGCTGTGGGCCGCCGCCGCCACCGCCGCCATCGCCACCGTCGCCGTCACCGCCGCGATCCTCGGCTACGCCCGCAGCTACCACCTCATGCTCCTGGCCCCCCTGGGCATGCTCGGCCTGGGGGTCAGCCTCGCGGGCTTGAGCGAGTGCTGGATCAAGCCGTCGCGCGAACCCCTGGCCTGCGTCTGGGCGACGATCCTGCTCGCTGTGGTGGGCGCCACGCTCGCCTCCCGGCCGCACCGCCCGTGGGAGCCGCAGGTCGATCTGGTCAACGACTGGGCCGCCGGCGCGCGAGGAGCCTCCCAGGCGGTGGCGACGATCCACGCGGATGCGGCGAAGTTCGACCCGGACACCAAGATCGTCGTCAGCGACCTCTACATCGGAGACAGCGCGCGGGACACGGCGGGGCCGATCTCCCTCGGTCTGCTCCTGGCGGGCCTGGACCGCGACAAGCTGAGCTGCTGCACCCTCGAGGACCAGCCGCACTGGTACTGGATCGTGGACAAGGAGGTGCTGGACCTGACGGCGGTGCCCAGCATCGAGGTGCTGCTGGGGCCCCCCGACCTGGAAGAGATGATCTTCGTCGCACGCGACGGCGCGGCCCGGTCCGCGCTCCGGGCCGCCGCCTGCGAGCAGGCCCGGCAGAGGGAGAAGGTCCTCGCGAGCCAGTCGTACCAGGCATGGCTGTCGTGGATGAACCACGGCCTCAACCGCTCGGTGCCGATCCCCCCCGATCCGCTGGACTGCAGCCTCTCGGATGAGGCCCCCAGCGACCCGAATGACCCGGCGCTGACGCGCATCCTCGAGTCCCCCACCTCGGACGAGGTGCGGGCGATCCTGCGGTCCGCTCCCCCCTTGCGCGGCGAGTACGACCCCTCGACCGAGAGCCGGCCGGTGGTGATCCAGATCTTCTCCTGCGAGGACCCGCAGATCCGGGAGTCTACCGACTACTTCGACAAGCTCGAGCCCGACGCCGCCAACCGCGCCGCCACCGTGCTTTCGCTGCAGTTGGCGCAGTGGCCCGAGGAGCGGCGCGCCTACCGGGGGCTCCCGTGCGGCGTCGAGTACGGGGGCGGGAGCCGCACGGTGCTGGTCGGAGTGGTGCCGCCCGATGAACTCGAACCCGTCGTCGGGGCCACCCCTCGAGCCCTCGTCTACGACCACCTCGGCCAACTGCGAGCCGACGTGCGCGGCCCCTTCGTCAACGGCAACGAGTCCGACCAGCGGATCCGGGGCCTGCTCCAGCGCATGCACGCCGAGATGACCGCGGCCACCGAAGACGCCGCCCGGGGCGCCGATGGAGGCTGACGCGCGCCAGGGCCGAGCGGCTCGGATCGGGCTCGCCGTCGCGGCGGTCTTCGTCGTGGCGGAGCACCTGCGCACCCTCGGCGAGTGCCTCAACCCGCGCTACGGCGGCGGCGCCGAGTACATCGAGCACCTGCGCCGCGCGCGCACCTGGCGGATCGTGCGCGACGGCGAAGGCTGGACCGCCCTCGTGAACCACCTGGATCGCTCCGAGTACCCGCCGGGGCTGATGCTCGCGCAGCTTCCGTTCGACCTCGTGACCGGCCCCACCCTGCCGACCGCGGTGGTGACCCAGTTGGCCTGGCTCGCGCTCCTGGTGGGCGCGACCATCGCGTGCGCCCGGGCCCTCGGGCTCGGGCCGTCCGCACCGTGGGCGGGCACGCTGGTGCTCCTGGCCCCGGGGGCGTGGTCCACGGCTCGGCTCTTCTACTACGACCTCCCTTGCGCGGCGGCGTTGGCGGTGGCGTTGGCGGCGTGGCTGCACGGCGTCCGCAAACCCGGCCTCGCGCCCTTCCTCGTGGCCACGATCGCGGTGCTGGGGGCCGAGCTGTTCCGGTGGGAAGCGGTGCTCGCGGCAGCTCCCCTGGCGGCGGCGGCGGGGGCGGCGGCGCTGGCCTCGGAGGGATCACGCGCCACGCGAGCACGCGCCCTGGGCCTCATCGCCGGCAGCTGCGGGACGGCCGCGGCGGCGGCCTGGCTCTACATCCGGACCTTCCCCGTGTCCGCGGGCATGCGCATCGGCCAGCTTCGGGACGTCAACGAGCTCGACGGCCACATCGGGGGCGAGGGCGTCGCGGGCGCCTTCGCGGGGCGGCTGGGGACCCTGCACGAGGACGCCCTTCGCTTCTATCCGACGACGCTGGCGGAGGCGATCTGGGGCGCCTCGCTGACCCTCGGTGCGGCGGTCGCGATCGGCATGCTCGTGACCCGCCGTCCGCTGCCCCGACCGGTGCTCGCGTTGACCGCCGGAGGCGTGATCGGGGTGCCGGCGGCGCTGCTCGCCGTCACCGACATCCTGGAGTCGCGCTTCCTCCTCCCAATGCTCCCCGTGCTGGCGGTGGGCACGGCTGCGGGCCTGCTGCAGCTGCCGGGCAAGGCGCGGACGGGGGCGCTGATCGGGGTCTCGACCCTCGCCGCCGTCCAGCTCCTCGCGTTCGATCTGACCTCCATCACGTCGCCCCGCGGCCTCGTCCCGTCGGCGTCCTACGGCTCGATCCGCTCCGATCGGCCGATGGACCGCGAGTGCACGGATCTGGGGGCGGCCCGCGCCGCGCTGCGCGAGATGCCCGCGGACGCCGCCACCTTCCTCCTCGATCCCGCCAACATGTCCCTGGGGCAGACCCCGCACGTGTGGGACTACGCGGTGCTGCTCGAGCGCCGCCCGGTCCGCCGGGTCGATCAGCCCCCCGTCGACATCCGCGTCCTCGACGACGACACCGACGAGCCCGGACGCCGGGTCCCCTACGTGCGCCACGAGGACCCGGACCGCCCGGGCGTGCTCACCCTGGTGGCGGTTCCGTGACCCGGCTGGACTACGCCCTCGCGGCGATCGCGTTCGCGGCCGCGTGCCTCTTCTGGGTCACCTGCCTGGGGGTGGGCGAGGCGAGCGGGGACGCCTTCATGCCGATCGAGTGCGGCTGGCGCACCTTCGGAAGCCTCCGGCCGGTGCAGCCGGCCCAGCCGATCTACGGCTACGGGGTCTGTCTCGGCGGCGCGGGGCTGCTCGCGTTTGCGCACGACATGCTCGACGTCACGCGAAACCGGGCGATCGTGGGGGCCGCCTCGGCTTCCCTGGTGTTCCTCGCTGTGCGCGCCGCCGCCCCCGCCATGGCCGGCGTCAGCATGCCCGCCGCCGCCGCCGCGCTGATGGTGCGGCACCCGAGCCTCATCGACTCCCATATCGAGGGCAAGCACGGGTACCTCGCGTTGACCTGGATCTCCATCGCCCTGCTGGGCGCCGCCATCGCGACGGCGCGCCGATCGACCGCGGCCGTGGTCATCGCCGCCGTGGCCGTCCCGATGGCGGTGATGAACCACCCCTTCTCGCTCTGGCTCGGCGTCGCCGCCCGCGCCCTCGTCCCCCTGCTGCACGCCCGCCACGGCACCCGAACCCTCGCCGCCGCGGCGGGGGCCTGGCTGCTGCTGACGCTCCCCCGGCTGGGTCCGATGTTCATGGAGCTCGGAACCAGCGGCGACCTCGGTCGGCTGACCCGCCCCGACGTCGGCTTCGAGGAAGCGCTGGCGGGCACCTGGTCCGGCCTCGCCGCCCCGGTCCACGTCATCGTCGCGATCGGCCTCGTGGTGCTCGCCGCGGGCCTGCTCCGACGGCCCCCCGAAGGGCACGAAGGCTCCCGGCTGGCGGCGCCCGCGACGGCGTGGGCACTCGCCGCGATCGTGTCGGTCGCGACGCTCGTGGCCACGACCTCGATCCTCGGCTTCGTCCGCGCCTACCACGTACAACTGATCGCCCCCGTGGGCGCCCTCGGCCTCGGGGTCGCAGCCGCCACCCTGGTCGAACGCATGCTTCGGGTCAGCGGGCAGCCCGCCGTCGCCGGGGTCCTCGGGGTCGCGCTGGCGTGGGGGGTCGCCGACGTGGCCTCCGGCGGCGAGCCGCTGCTGGACCGCACCTGCCCCGACGTGCCCGCCTCAGCCCTCACGGCCGCCGGCAGCGCGGCCATCCAGGCCACCATCGCCGCCGACGCCGACGGCGGGGTGATCGTCAGCGACCTCTACCTCGGGGTCGCGACCATCGACGCCGCCGTGCCCATCGCCCTGGGCCTGTACCGCGACGGGATCACCCCCACCGAGCCGGTGACCTGGTACTGGATCATCAGCGGAGAAGACGACGAGCAGACCCACCGCATCGCCTCGGCCCCGGGCCTCCGCCGGATCCTCGGCCCCCCCACGATCCGCAACCACGTCGTCGCCGTGACCAGCCCCGGGGGGCTCCGCACCGCCGTCTGCGCCGAGGGGCTCGCCGAACACGAGCGGTTCACCAGCTCGTACCGCACCTGGCTGGCGTGGATGGACCACGCCGCCGGGACGTCGACCCTGGTCCCACCGGATCCGCTGGACTGCAGCCTGGACGAGCCCCCCCCCCCCGGAGCTGTCCCAGGAGGACGTCGTCACGGGCCTGCGCCGCACCCTGGAGGAGGCTTCGTTCCGGTGGGTCCGCGGACCGGACGACGTGCCCGCCTCGCTGGCCGACCGCACGGTGATCCTCCAGGTCTTCGACTGCCTCGACACGCAGCTTTCGGCGGGCCTGACGTGGCTCGATATGATCGAGGAGCGGGAGCTTCGCCGCGGCAGCGTGATGCTCTCGGTGCTGCTGTCCCCGCAGCCCGAGTTCCGCGACCCCGACGGGGACCGCCTCGCGGCATGACCCACGGCCGGGACCGCACCCTGGGGATCGCCTTGGATGGGAGCCTCAAGTTGGATCTCCGCCTCGAGACAACCCCGCGGACCCTGATCTACGACCGCGACGGTCGGCTGCGGGGCAGCTTCGACGAGCCGATCCTCCACGGCTCCGCCCTCGAGCGGCAGGCCGATCAGCTGCTGGATCGGCTCTACGCCGAAGATGAGCGGCGAAGGTTGGATTCAGCGCCGGTTCCCCGCTAGGGTTTCGTTGGGCGGTGGTCAGGAGGACCACCAAGTGACTCGAGGAGCAAGAAGTCTCGGACGAGCCGAGTTGCGGGATCGCGTTGAGCGCATCCTGCAGTTCGACAGGGAACGCGCGGGCCTCAGCCCGGCGGACCGCGAGCCCATCACGTACAGCACGAAGATCGAGATGGAAGCGGTGCACATCCGCAACGGCCTCACGTGGGGCGTCGGATCGCAAGCCGCGGACACCACCCTGATCGCCCCCCTGGGCGAGGACCCCTGGGGCGCCTGGCAGGCCCAACGAAACGACACCGGCGCGCCGTTGGTGACGCGGGTCTTTCCGCTGCACCGCCTGGGCGAGGTCCGGGCGCTGGGCACGTTCATCCTCGGCATGCGGGCGATGCACAAGGTGCCCCGAGAGCAGGCCGGGGGCCGCTTCATCGCCCCCCTGTGGCGCATCGACGGCACGCTCCTGGCGTACTCCATGCCGGCCCAACCGGGTCGCAGCCTCGCCAACGGCGCCCACCGCAACTGGACCGCGAAGATCCGGCTGCACTTCCTCGTCGAGCTGATCGAGGGCGTGGCGGCGCTGCACCGGGCCGGCTACGTGCACGGCAACCTCAAGCCGAGCAACGTGCTGCTGGACCAGGTCGGCCGGCCCCACGTCTCGGACTGCGGCTCCCCCGGCGTGCCCCAGAACGAGCTCGACGAGGCGGCGGTCCTCAACGGCCGCTTCCCGTTCGTCGCCCCCGAGGTGGGGCGGGCGCTGGTGCCTCCCGGCTACCGCGCGGACGTCTACGCCCTCGGTCGGGTCGCCCACATGGTCGCCGCCGGCCTGGCCTCCGGGCCGCGGCTTCCGGCGGCGTTCGCGCACCACGATCCCGGCACCCTGCCCAAGAAGCTGTCCAAGCTGATCGCGCGGGCGACGGAGTGGGACCCGGAGGATCGGTACACCAGCGCGATCGACATCGCTCCCGGGGATGCGCCAGAGCTCCGGCCCCTGGCAGGCGCTCGCCCTCAGTCGGGTGATCGCGTAGCGCGCCCGATGCGCTGACCGACCTGGACGTCGACGCCCGGCTCGGTCTCCCAGACGGCCTGCCCGGGCTCGAACACCAGCACCACGGTGCTCCCCATCTCGAACTGCCCCAGCTCGTCGCCGGCGGCGATGGGCAGGTCCAACTCCGCCTCGTGAGCGGCCCCGCCGGTGTTCGTGATGAGGTCGGAGAAGGTCACCGCCATGCGGCCCACGCCGAAGGCGCCGACCATCACGACCGCCACCTCGCCGCGGTCTTCGGTGGCGATCCGAATGACCAGACGCTCGTTGCGCGCGAACAGATCACGGATCTTGCGGGTCGCGGCCGGGAACACGGGCCAGAGCCGCCCCGGCCGGTACCGGTACCCGATGATCCGACCGGTCACGGGGCTGTGAACGCGGTGGTAGTCCCGCGGACTCAGGTACAGCACGGCAAAGGGGCCCCCGTCGTACCGGCCATCACCGCCGAGGAGGTCCTGGACGGCGTAGTCCAGCTCGGGGGACTGGGGGAGCCGGCCGCCCTCGGCGAGGCCGCAGGCGTAGACCTTGGCGTCGGCGGGTCCGACCACGGCGTCGGCGTCCGGGCAGACCGGTCGAGCGCCGGGCCTGAGGGCGCGGGTGAAGAAGGCTACGACGGAGTCGAAGTCGGCGACGTCCTGCTCGACCTCGGTCAGATCGACCCGGTAGTGCCGGATGTACCAACGCAAGAACGTGCGCAGCACGAACTTCGGCGGACGCGTGCGCAGGACCCACCCCATCGCCCGCGACGTGCGCTTTCGGGGGATCACCGACAGGAATCCGATGACGAGGCCGTCCTTCATCGCGTCCATCCGGGACGCGCCCCTACGGGTGCCCTGCGAGCATGGACCTCCGACTCTTGTCTCCGGTTCATCGGCGCGGAACCTAGCGCACCCCTTACGCGGGCGCGCGCTTGACACCCACGACCCGCCCATTACGTTGCGCGCTTCGATGGCAAGCCCACGCGACTACTACGAGGTCCTCGGAATCGGACGCGACGCCTCCGCCAAGGAGATGAAGAAGGCGTACCGCGCCCTCGCGCTCAAGTTCCACCCGGATCGGAACCCCGACGACAAGGAGGCCGAGGCCAGCTTCAAGGAAGCGGCGGAGGCCTACGAGGTCCTCAACGACCCCAAGAAGCGCGAGCTGTACGACCGCTTCGGCCACGACGGGCTGAAGAACAGCGGGTACGGCGGCTTCCAGGGCGGCGTCGAAGACATCTTCAGCGCGTTCGGCGACATGTTCGGCGATCTCTTCGGCTTCGGTGGCGGGGGCGGACAGCGACGCGGAGGCGCCCGACGGCGGGCTCCCCGACGCGGCCAGGACATGCGCTTCGACCTGTCGCTGGACTTCGAGAAGGCGGCCTTCGGCACCAACGAAGAGATCCTCGTGCAGCGCGCGGAGATCTGCGAGCCCTGTTCGGGCAAGGGCGGCAAGGCGGGCACCGAGCCGGAGACCTGCGGCACCTGCGGCGGGCGCGGAGAGGTCATCCAGCAGCAGGCGTTCCTCCAGATCCGGACCGCCTGCCCCACCTGCCGGGGCGCGGGCAGCTCCTACGCGGAGAACTGCGACGAGTGCAACGGCCGCGGTCGCATCCCCGTCGAGCGCAAGCTCGCGGTCAACGTGCCCCGCGGCGTCGATGACGGCATGCAGCTGCGGCTGTCGGGCGAGGGCGAGCCGGGCTCGATGGGGGCGCCTCCCGGCGACCTCTACGTCTTCCTCCACGTTCGCCCCCACGAGATCTTCGAGCGCCACGGCGACGACGTCGTCTGCGCCCTCGACCTTAGCTTCCCCCAGGCCTCCCTCGGCACCGAGATCGAGGTGCCGACGCTGGACGGCAGCGACACCGTCAAGGTGAAGTCGGGCACCCAGAACGGCGGGCTCGTCCGCCTCAAGGGCAAGGGCATCCCCAACGTCCGCACCGGCAATCGGGGCGACCAGGTGATGCAGTGCAAGGTCGCCACCCCCAAGCACCTGACCGACCGACAGCGCGAGATCCTCGAGGAGTTCGCGACCATCGACGGCGAGAAGGTCCGCAAGGGGGAGTCGGGCACCGGGAGCCTGCGCCGCTTCATCAGCCGACTGACGGGATCCGACGACTGATGCTTCGACTCGCGGCTTTCCTGTCGGCGGCAGTCCTGCTGGCCGCGAGTGCTCCGTCCGCCAAGCTGGTTCAGCGGGCGGGCGACACGTCCCCCAGCGGCAAGTTCCTCATGCAGGTCGAAGTCGACTGGGAGGGCCGCCCCGAGGAGTACCTGCTCGGCGCCCCCACCGTGGATGCCCCCAAGGGCGGCGCGGTGCGCATGGGCCGGACCGCCAGCAGCTTCGATGGCACCCGCACCCACTGGACCGCTGACGTGGTGGTCGAGCTCCCCGACAAGGGGACCGAGTGGAACGTCGGCCCCGCCCGCATCCCCATCAAGGCCGGCCCCCACGCGGGGCAGGACCTGACCGCAGCGCCGCTCAAAGTCGGCTCCCCCAACACGAAGCGCCAGGCCCTGATCGCTCAGGGAATCGGCAACGGCGTCGTCGTGTTCCTCGTCCTCGCATACGTGACCTTTCGCTGGCGGGGACTGACCCGCCTGGAGGAAGCCCCCGCATGACCGCCCCCGTCTACGACCTCGAACAAGTGCGCGCCCAGCTGGAGCAGGTCTCCGGCTACTTCGGCCTGCTCCGACAGCAGGTGGCCCGCGTCGTCGTCGGCCAGAGCTACATGGTCGAACGCCTGCTGATCGGCCTGCTGTCCGGGGGCCACATCCTCCTGGAGGGGGTCCCGGGCCTCGCCAAGACCACCACGGTGAAGGCGCTCAGCGACGCGATCCAGACCGGCTTCAGCCGAATCTCGTTCACGCCCGACCTGCTCCCCGCCGACGTCCTCGGCACGCAGATCTACAGCCCCAAGACCGGCGAGTTCTCCGTCAAGCAGGGGCCGGTGTTCACCAACATCCTGCTCGCGGACGAGATCAACCGGGCCCCCGCGAAGGTGCAGTCGGCGCTGCTGGAGGCGATGCAGGAGCGCAACGTCACCATCGGCGACACGACGTTCCCGCTGCCCGACCCGTTCCTCGTGCTCGCCACGCAGAACCCGCTGGAGCAGGAGGGGACCTACCCGCTGCCGGAGGCCCAGGTCGACCGCTTCATGATGAAGCTGCGGGTCGGCTACCCGACGCGGGACGAGGAGAAGGAGATCCTCCGCCGCTCCATCGCCGGCTTCCCGAAGCTCGACCCGGTGCTCACCCCGGACCACATCCGGCACGCCCGCAAGGTCGCCGCGACCATCCGGTTCGACGACAAGCTGGTCGACTACATCCTCGACATCGTGTCCGCGACCCGGGACCCCAAGGGGGCCGGCATCAACGACCTGGACGGCCTCCTGGAGTTCGGCGGCTCGCCGCGCGCGACCCTCGCCCTGGAGCAGGCCGCCCGCGCCCACGCCTTCCTCGCCGGACGCGCCTACGTGACGTCCGCCGACATCAAGACCATCGCCCCCGACGTGCTCCGGCACCGCCTCGTGCTCAGCTACGAAGCGGAAGCCGAAGAGGTCGACGCGGACGAGATCATCGCCCGCATCCTCGCCAGCGTGCCCGTTCCTTAGGGAGCCTCCCGGTGCCCACCGCCCTCCTCGGACCCTTCGCGATGGCCCTCGGCGGCGCCGTGCTCGCGGTGCTGATCGGGTGGCAGGTGGCGCAGTGGACCAACCGGCGGGACGAGGCGCGAATCAAGGCGGCCGGCGGCGGCCACGTCGCGGCGGGCGGGCGGTGGCTCCCCGAAGGCGCCCTCGGCGGCGCCAAGGGGGGCATCTCCAGCGAGCTGCTGGCCCAGGTGCGGCGCATCCACATCTCCACGAAGCAGCAGGTCAGCGACCTGATGGCGGGCGAGTACAGCTCCGTCTTCAAGGGGCGCGGCATGGAGTTCGAGGAGGTGCGCGAGTACGTGCCCGGGGACGACGTGCGGGCCATCGACTGGAACGTCACGGCGCGGATGGAGCAGCCCTACGTCAAGGAGTTCCGGGAGGAGCGCGAGCTGGTCGTGATGATCCTCGTGGACATCTCCGCCTCGGGCGACTTCGGCACCACCGGCAAGCTCAAGAACGAGCTCGCGGCCGAGCTCGCCGCGACCCTGGCGTTCGCCGCCACGCGCAACAACGACAAGGTCGGGCTACTCCTGTTCACCGACCGGATCGAGCGGTTCATCGCCCCCAAGAAGGGGCGCGGCCACGTCTGGCGGGTCATCCGGGAGATCCTCGACTGCGAGCGGCACGGCTCGGGCACAGACCTGGCCGAAGCGCTCGGCTTCCTCAACCGGGTGGTCCGGCGCAAGGCGGTGGTGTTCCTGATCTCCGACTTCCTGGACGACGAGGCGGAGTTCGAGCAGCCGCTGCGCATCGCCAACCGCAAGCACGACCTCGTCGTGTTCAAGATCGAGGACCCCCGGGAGCGCAGCCTCCCCGACGTCGGCTTCGTCGCCATCGAGGACGCCGAGACCGGACGCCCGGCGTGGCTGGACACGAGCTCCAAGAAGGTCCGCACCCGCTACAAGTCGTCCACCACGGCCCGCGCCCGGGACCTCCAGGTGCGGCTCCGCAAAATGGACGTCGACCTGGTGGAGCTCTCCACCAACGAGGGCGTGGCGGCCCCGCTGGTCCGCTACTTCCGCTCCCGGGAGCGGCGCGCCTGATGCGACGAAGCCTGCCCCTGGCCGTGGCCGTCGCCCTGATAGCAGGGTGTGCTAGCGATGAGATCCCGTACGTGCCGCCCAGCGAGCCGGCGGTCATCCGGGCGATGGTCGAGTCGGCCCACGTGGTGCCCGGCAAGCCCTTCTTCCTCACCGTCGAGACCGACGTGCGGCAGGACGTCACCCTCGACCTGCCCGACGTCGGCGCGAGCATCGAGGGGCTCGTGCTCCTGGACCTGTTCGAGGACACCCCCGAGGTGGTCGGTGACCGGGTGCTGACGGCCTACCGCTACAAGCTGCGGGCTCCGATCGAGGGCACCTACCTCATCCCCGGGGTCGAGGGGCCGTACAAGACCGAGGACCTGCAGGTCGGGACCGTGGGCAGCGGCCCGATCCTCGTGGAGGCGACCCGCCTGGGCACCACGGAAGAGGAGCTCCGCGATCTCAAGCCCGCCATCGCCCCGCCGGCGTCGCTGGACGGCGTGATCCTCGCCGGCTTCGGCCTCGCCGCGCTGCTCCTGATCATCGGCCTGCTGCTCCGGCTCCGGTCCGGACGCACCGAGGAGGCCGTCCCGATCGTCCCCCCGCACGAGGCGGCGCTGCGCGAGCTGGACCGCCTCGCCCGCAGCGGGCTGCTCACCGAGGAGGACCAGTCGGCGTTTGCATACACGTTGTCGGGGATCCTGCGGCGCTACCTGGAGGGGCGGTTCGACTTCGGCGCGTGGCGCATGACGACCCCTGAGGTGATGCGCCAGATGCCGCCGGAGTTGGCCCGGGACCGCAAGCTCGAGGCGGCGGTCCGGCAGGTGCTGGAAGCGAGCGACTACGTGAAGTTCGCCGGCCAGGTCGTGCCGGTGCCCACGCTGGAAGGCTGGATCAGCGAAGCCCGCGGGGTCGTGCACGCCACGAAGCCGCGTCCGGAGGCGGACGTATGACCTCCTGGCGGTTCGCCGATCCGATCTTCTTCGGCCTGATCCCCTGCCTCGCGATCGTCGTCTACGTGGCGCTGGTGGGGCGACGGCAGGAGCGGCTGCGCTTCAGCGACGTCGGCCTCGCCTCCGCCGCCCAGGGAGGCCGCGGGCAGCTGTTCCGGCTCATTCCGCTGGGGCTCCGCGTCTCCATGCTCTTCCTCGTCATCGTCGCCATGGCGCGGCCCCAGGGCGGCAGCAAGGGCCAGGAGGTGCTGTCCGAAGGCGTCGACATCATGCTGGTGGCCGACACGTCGGGTTCCATGGACGCGATGGACTTCACCCTCGGAGGCCAACGGGCGACCCGGCTGGAGGTGGCCAAGAAGGTCATCCGCGAGTTCGTGGCCGGCCGGGTGAACGACCGCATCGGGCTGGTCGTGTTCGGCGAAGAGGCGTTCGTGCAGTGCCCGACGACCTTGGACTACGGGATCCTGGTGAACAGCCTCGATGCGGTGAAGCTCAAGATGGCCGGCGACGGCACCGCCATCGGGTCGGCGTTGGGGACCGCGGTGGCGAGCCTCGAACCGATGCCGGGCACCAGCAAGATCGTGATCCTGCTGACCGACGGCAAGAACACGACCGGCATCCTCGACCCCGAACAGGCCGCCCGAGCCGCCGCCACGTACGGCATCAAGGTCTACACCATCGGGGTCGGCACGGACGGCGAAGCGCCCTTCCGAACCGGGGGACTGCGCGGCTACGTCTACCAAAAGGTGGAGATGGACGAGCCCACCCTGAAGGCCATCGCCAAGGCCACCGGCGCCCGCTACTTCCGGGCCGACAGCTCGGAGAGCCTGGCCCAGATCTTCACGCTCATCGACGACATGGAGAAGACGAAGGTCGAGGTCCGCGAGTGGGTGGACTACGACGAGCTCTTCCGGTCCTTCCTGCTCCCCGCCCTCCTCCTCCTCATGACCGAGCTGGTGCTTCGCGCAACCTGGCTCCGAACGCTGCCCGGGTAGAGTTCCGCGATGCATTTCTCCAACCCGTCCTGGCTCTGGTTGCTGTGGCTTCTGCCGCTGCTGCTGCTGCTGTCGGGGATCGCGGCAGCCAGACGCCGCGCGGCGATGAACGCGTTCGCCGAGGAGCGCTTCGTGCGGTGGCTGCTGCCCACCCGCTCGACCTCCCGGCAGGTGGTCCGCGGACTGCTCCTGCTGGGCGCCCTCGCCTGCCTCGTGGGTGGCCTCGCCGGTCCGCGCTGGGGCTTCGAGTGGGAAGACGTCGAGCGTCGCGGGGTCGACATCGTCGTCGCCCTGGACCTGTCCCGGTCGATGCTCGCCGAGGACATCGCCCCCAACCGCCTCGCCGCCGCCAAGCGGGAGCTGACGGACCTGATCGAGTTGCTGGAGGGCGACCGCCTGGGCCTCGTCGTCTTCGCCGGCACCGCCTTCACGCAGGTCCCGCTGACCCTGGACTACGGCACCTTCGGCGCGTTCCTGGACCAGATGGACCCCAACTGGGTGCCCGTCGGCGGCACCGATCTGGGCGCCGCCGTGGATCAGGCGGTGGACACGTTCGTCGCTCGCGACCGCAGCTCCCGCGCCGTCATCCTCATCACCGACGGCGAGGACCACGGGGGTGAGCTCGCGGCCGCCGCGGAGCGGGCCAAGGCCGAAGGCGTGCACGTGTTCGTGGTCGGCATCGGAAAGCCCGAGGGGGTGCCCGTACCGGACGGCGTGGGCGGCTTCATCAAGGACAAGGGCAAGGTCGTGCTGAGCAAGCTGGACGAGCCCGCGCTCAAGGAGCTCGCCCTGACCACCGGCGGCAGCTACGCCCGGTCCGTCCAGGGGATGGCCGACCTGGAGAGCATCTACCGCGACGACATCAAGGCCAGCCTGGAAGCGCGGGCGCTGACCTCGTCCCGCCAGAAGCGGTGGGAAGAGCGGTTCCAGTGGCTGCTCCTGCCGGGCCTGTTCCTGCTCCTGCTGGAGCCCCTGCTGGGTCCCCGTCGACGCGGCCCCGGCCTCGCCCCCGCCGCCCTCGCCGGCGCGTTGGTGCTGACGGCCGCCCCTCCCGCGCAGGCCGGAGTGTTCGGGCCTGACCCTGTGCGGGACGGCTACGCATCCTTCGAGGACGCCGAGTTCGGCGCCGCCCTGGACCACTGGACGACCGCCCAGACCGCCGCCCCCAACGACCGCACCCTCGACTACAACATCGGCCACGCCCACTACCGCCTCGGCGACTTCGCGGCCGCCGAGCAGGCCTTCCGGGCAGCCACCACGTCGGCCGATCGTGACCTCGCCTCAGCCGCCTGGTACGGCGTCGGCAACAGCCTCGTGCAGACGGGCAAGTACCTGGACGCCATCGAGGCCTACGACGCCACCCTCGAGATCCACGAGGACGACGAGGACGCCCTCGTGAACCGCGACATCGCCCGCCAGCGCTACGAAAAGCTGATGGAGCAGGCGCAGCACGACCAGGACCAGCGGGAGGAGAACCCGCCGCAGGAGCAGCAGGACGACGCCCAGGCGGAGAACCCGGAGCCCGGCGAAGAGGGCCAGGACGGCGAGCAGGAGCAGGAGCAGGAGCAGCAGCAGGGCCAGGGCAAGTCCGAGCAGGACCCGCCGGAGTCCGGCGGCGACAGCAAGGACCAGCAGTCCGGCGAGGAAGAGCGCGAGGACCAGGACTCCGGCAGCGACGACGGCCAGGCCGAAGACAAGCCGCCCGAGTCCAGCGAGCAGGAGATGATGGGGGGCGCCGCCGAGGCCGCCGAGGTCGACCGCAACGCCGAGGCCGAAGAGGACGGCAAGTCCGGCGAGGTGTCGCACAACACCGTCGAAGATCCCGACTCGGACGACCGCCCCACGGATGTGATCGAGGGGGCGCTCAGCGACGAGGAGGCCGAGACCCTGCTCCGCGCGCTCGCCGCCGACCAGGCCTCCCGCCGGGCCGAGCGAACCCGCCGCGAGGCCGCCCGCGGACGCCGCGCCGCGGCGAAGGACTGGTAATGCGCCGCGTCTTCCTCATCGCGGTGCTCGCCGTGTCCCTGCTTCCGACGGCCACCCTCGCAGGCACGCTCGGGATGACCGTGGATAGCAAGGATCTGGAGGTCGGGCAGACGACCCAGGTGCACATCACGGTGCGGGGCGGGAGCGCCGGCCGGCCGGTGATCAGCGCCCCCGCGGGGCTGGAACTGGTGCAGCTGGGGGTCGACAAGGACAAGGGGGTCGAGCGCGGCCGCCTCACCATCACCCACGCCTACACCTACACGCTCACGGCGACGCAGCCGGGCACCTACACCTTCGGCCCCGCCCGCTGCGACATCGACGGCCAGAACAAGACCAGCGCCACCCACACCATCACGGTCACGGAGGGCACGGGCCGACGCAGCTCGGGGCGCACCCGCAACCCGACCCGGCGCAGCTCCCGAGGCGAGGGCGCCACCGGGGCCCCCGCCGCCGGCCAGCGCGGGGGCGACTACTACGCCATCGCCACCACCAGCGACGATCGGCCCTACGTGGGCGAGTCCATCACCTACGACGTGGAGATCGGTTCGTTCCTCCGCACCCTCGGCAAGACCTCGTGGGAGCAGCCCACCTTCTCCCCGCTGTCGAGCGAGCCGGGGGTCGACCCCGCGCAGGAGGAGCGCCAGGAGATCCTCGACGGCCGTCGGTACCGCGTGAACACCATCCGCCTGCCGCTGTTCGCCATCGAGGACGGCACCGTCGAGATCGACCCGGCGAAGTTCACGATGACGGTGATGCGTCGCGGCTCCGGCGCGATCAACGTGGGCCAGGAGGTCTCGTTCGAGGCCAACGGGCTGCGCGTGCGCGTCCGTCCGCTCCCTCGCGAGGGTCGGCCCACCGGGTTCGGAGGGGCCGTCGGCCGATTCGGGGTCGAGGCGAGCCTGGACCAGAGCAACCTCGTCACGGGCGGCACCGCCACCCTGACGGTGCGCGTCGTGGGCGCCGGCTCGCTGCGGGGGCAGGAGCTGAACATCCGCCTCCCCGACTCGGTCAAGGTGTACGACGAGCAGCCCGACACTCGCGGCATCATCACCGGCGACGGCCTCAAGACCGAGGTCATCTACCGCAAGACGCTCGTCCCCCTGCAGCCCGGCACCTTCGAGATCGAGCGCATCGAGCTGCCGTTCTTCGACCCCGACGAGGGCGCCTACCGCACCGCCCGAAGCCAGGCGCTGAAGCTGACCGTCACCGGCGAGCCCGTGGTCGACGCCGCCGTGGTCGCGCGGTCGGCCGAGCTGACCTCCGCCAAGGAAGCGGTCGAGGTGCTCGGCACCGACATCCTCCCCCTGCACACCGGCGGCCGCATGCTCGGAGACGCCCGGCTTCGCCTCACCTCCCCCCTGGTCCTGGGGCTGCTGCTGCTGCCGTTGCTCGGCTTCGGGGGCATCGCCGCCAAGGCCGGAGGCCAGCGCTTCGCGGGGACCGAGGGAGGCCGCAAGCGCGCTCGCGGCAAGGCCGGCAAGGAGGCCCGCACGGCCGCCCGCCGAGCCGCCAAGGACGACGATGGAGGCGCGGCGGAGGAAGCCTTGAGGGACTACCTGTCCGCTCGCCTGAAGCGCTCCGGTGCAGCGCTGTCCGCCACCGACGGGCCCGACGTGGTCCGAGCCGCAGGCGCCCCCGACGACCTCGCCGACCACCTCGGACGCATCCTCGAGCGGGGCGAAGCCATCCGCTACGGCGGCGCCTCGGCGCGGGGTTTCGCCTCGACCATCGCCGACTGGATCGACGACGCGGATCGGAGCTGGAAGTGATCCGCGCCGCCACCCTCGTCGGGACCCTGCTCCTGCTCGCGACGCCCGCCGCGGCGCAGTCCTTCGACTGCCCCACGCTGTACGACGAGGGCGACTACGCCGCCGCCGCCGACTGCTTCGAGGCGCTCGCGGACCAGGGCAACGGCAACGGCCACCTCTTCTACAACCTGGGCAACGCCCGCTACCGCGAGGGCTCCCTCGGCGAGGCGATCCTCGGCTGGCGCAAGGCCGCGCTCTACCTCCCCCGGGACGGCGACCTGAAGGCCAACCTCAAGCGGGGTCGGGACCTCGCCAAGGACGATCTCGCCCCGCCCGGCGAACGCGAAGCGCTCGCCCGCACCCTGCTGGGCCCCTACGACGCGCTCTCCGCCTCGGAGCTCCTGCTGGTCGGCGCCGTCGCCTGGGCCCTGCTCCTGATTCTCGGGGCGATTCGTTTCACGCGGCCGCTGCCAGGGTGGGGAGCGGGGGCCGCCCTGCTCGGTTTTGTGGTGCTGTTCGGCCTGGGTGGGTGGTCGGTCCGGTCCTACACGATCAGCCAGCATCCAGACGCCGTCGTCCTGGCCGAGGAGGTGACCCTCCGCTCCGGTCGTGACGTGCTCAGCACGGACCTCGCGCGCCTCCACGAGGGGGCCGAAGTGAGGGTCGTGGAGGTCAGCGACGGGTGGGTGCAGGTCGCCCTGTCGACGGGCCCCCGAGGCTGGCTGAGCGCCGGCGCCGTGGGCCTCGTGCAGTGGTGAGTGGTATAGACAACGGAGAATGAGGGACCTCATGAACGCTCGAATTGCTGCCGTCTGCGCCGTCACCCTCGGCCTGTTGCTCTCGTCCGTCGCCTTCGGCGCGGACTACAACCCGCGCAAGATCAAGAAGTGGCCGGACGCCGACAAGATGCTGGCCCGCGTCTTCGACTCGTGGATGACCCAGGAGGAGATGGACATCTTCCTCGGCCTCGAGTCCACCGAGGAACGCGAAGGCTTCCTCAAGGAGGCCGGCTACTGGCACCTGTGGGAGGACATCGAGGACGAGATGCGTCCCAACGTCATCGCCGGCGAGGTCGTCCGCGGCATGAACAAGGACGAGGTCTTCATGTGCTGGGACAAGCCCGCGAAGATCCGGAAGGACTTCAAGAAGGAGGCCTACATCGACGTGCTGAACTACGAGTTCGAGCGCGATCGGAAGGGCAAGGAGTTCCTCCTGAAGGACAACAGCCAGACCGCGTACAAGAACGAGATCTTCACGCGCTACGTCTACATGCACAACGGCCTCGTCTTCAGCATCGTCAACGCCGGCGAAGAGGAGAACGTCATGGACGAGCTCCCCGTCGAAGACGCCCCCGAGCCGACCCCCGAGCCCGAGCCCGAGCCCGAGCCTGAAGAGGGCGCCGAGGACAGCGAATCTCCGGCGGACGACGCGTCGGAGTAACATGCACGCAAGTGTCTGCGCGCTACCAGGAGATCGTGGAGGGTCTGGCTGACGGTCTGGTCGTCCTCGACGACGATCAGAACATCGTCTTCGCCAACCCAGCGTTCGCGCGACTGGTCGGCTCCAGCAGCCCCGACTCCCTCATCAGCAACCCCTTCGGCTCCTACTTCCTGGAAGAGGACCGCAAGCGCGTTCGGCGTGGCATTCGGGGGGCCCAGCGGTTCGAGGCGACGCTGACCCGGGGGAGCGCCCCCGCCCTGATGGCCACCGCCCTGATGGCGGGAGGCGAGACGCTCGTCACCATCAGCGACCACTGCCTACGGCGGCTGGCGGTCGCCGAGCGGATCGCCCTGAACCGCAAGATGGAAGGGCTCGCCAGCCTCGCCGGCGGCATCGCCCACGACTTCAACAACCTGCTCACCGGCATCCTCGGCAACGCGTCGAGGATTCGACTCGCCGCCCAGGACAAGGAGATCGACGAGCTGGCGCGCTCAGTCGAAGACTCCGCCGAGCTCGCCGCCCGCCTCACTCAGCGGCTGATGACCCTGGTCCGCGGCCAAGCCCCGCATCGGCGCCTGCTGGATGTGGGCGACCTCGTCCGACACACCATCGAGCTCACCGCCAAGGTCCTGCCCGATTCGATTGAGTTGGTGACGTCGTACGAAGCCGACCTCCCCCCCGCCCTGGCGGACGAGAGCCAGCTGCAGCAGGCGATCCTCAACCTCTGCATCAACGCGCGCGACGCGATGATGGAGCACTCCGGCGGCGGAACCCTGCAGTTCCACGTCCGCTCAGGTTCCGTCCGCAAGCTGCTGGACGACGGGAGCAGCTTCGACGAGCCGGCCATCGAGCTGGAGGTCTCCGACACCGGCCCCGGCGTGCCGGTGGAGCTCCGCGACCGCATCTTCGATCCGTTCTTCAGCACCAAGGGGTTGGGGCGCGGCATCGGGCTGGGCCTCGCCAGCATCTACCAACTGGTCGAGGCGCACGGCGGCACCCTGGAGGTGGACGAGGCCCCCGGCGGCGGCGCCTGCTTCCGGATCCGCCTCCCCGTGCACGCCGGGCGCGGCGAGCCGGCCACCCGACCGAGCCGCACGAACTCGTCGGACGAGCCCGCGATCCCCGACGCGGTGATTCTGCTCGCCGAAGACGAGGCCGCGGTGCGCGATCTCGTCGCCTCGTCGCTGAGGGCGCGCGGCTACGAGGTGCTGGCAGCGGAGGACGGGGCCCAGGCCGCGGAGCTGTGGCGGGAGCACCGCCACCGCATCGATCTGTTGTTCCTGGACGTGCGCATGCCCGGCCTCGAAGGACCCGATGTCCTGCGTTTGGCCCGCCAGGACGACCCGATGATCCCGGCGGTGTTCTCCTCCGGCTTCATCCCCGATGACCCCGCCTCCCAGGAGGTCTTCACCCGGGTCGTCTACCTGCCGAAGCCCTACCGGGTGCCCGACCTGCTGGCGGTGGTGAAGGCGGCGCTGCGCCACCTCCCGCGGGACGGCATCGGCCGGACCACGTCGCTGACTCCGTTGGGCTCGGTGACGACCCTCGAAGAGGAAGCGGTCGGCTGGGGGCTGTCCTCGGGCGCGGTCGACGTCGGGGCGACGCTCATCGAACAGGCGCCGTTGACCCTGGACGAACTGCCGCCGATGACGACCTCACGGTCGACGGTGTTTGGATCCGACGAGCACGACGTCGTCGAAGACTGAGGCGCCCGCGCCGGCTCAGCCGGCGAGCACGACCAGGACCAGCTCCCACTCCGCCAGCACGGACACGCCATCGCCCAGGACCTGCATCGGGAAGATGAAGACCTGGTCGGACGTCGTCTGCGGCACGCCGGGGAACAGCGTCACCTCGAACGTGACCTCCGTGCCGACGGGGACGTCGGCGTACTCGGTCGGCGAGATCTCGGTGACGAAGTCGTACGGGTCGTCGACCACCTCGAGGGTGAGGTCGAACTGCCCGCCGTTGGACAAGGCCTCGATGCCGTCGATGACGAACGTGACCGTAGCGCTGCTGCTGCCCTGGAATACCAGCGGGTCGGGGCTGCCGTTGCCGTCCAGGTCGGCCAGCGAGCCGGTGGCGTTGGCGAGGTTGTTCATCTGCCCGATGGGGTCGGACGTGGTGCCGACGCCGATGAGCTTGCCGCCGATGTCGTTGAACGCCGAGGCGACGTCACTGCTGCCGGCGGGGTCGCTGCAGGCGGGCGGAACGGGGTCGCCGATGTCGGGGTCGCGCAGCGGCGCGTCCGTGGCGTAGACCACGATCGGCACCGAGCCCTCGCGGAAGCCGACGCCGCCGATGTCACCGGGCAGACCGGCGTTGTAGATGCCGCTGACATTGCCCGCGAAGGCGTCCTGGTCCGGGCCCGAGGCGACCGCGATGAAGGGCGGCACGTCGGTCGTGGAGTCCATGTTGTTGTCGCAGTCCTGGTCGTAGCCGCGGCCGGTGGCGGTCTGGAACAGCGCCTCCATGCCGGACTCGGTCCAGTCGTAGCCGCTGCGCGTCGACAGGCCCGCCAGCGCGCCCTGCACCGACGAGGTGTTGGTCGTGATCTGCTGGTGCATGCGGAACGGCAGGTCGCCGTAGCCCGAGTCGCCGAAGTCGGAGTACGAGAAGTCGTCGTACTCGGCCACGCCGAACGCGAGGTTCGGAATCGTGATGGTGCTGACGACGCTGCTGAAGTTGCTCGTCATCGTGTTCAGCACGCCGCTCATGGAGCAGGTCGTATCCAGCACGAACATCACGTCCGCCTGGATGATCTCCGGGGTGAAGGGCACCGTCAGGGTGGTGTTCACGCGGGGGCTCAACTCGGCGTAGTAGCCGTCGATGACCGAGCCCGGGTCCAGCGGATCGGTGCCCGCCTCCAGCTCGGCGAGGTCGGTGAAGCCGTCGCCGTCGGAGTCGCGCTCGTTGGGGTCGGTGCCGTGCAGCGGCTCCTCGTTGTCCATGACGCCGTCGTTGTCCGAGTCGGCGTCCTCGAAGTCGTAGAAGCCGTCGCCGTCGCTGTCGGTCGGGTTCTCGGGATCGTCGACCTCGTTGGCGTCGGGGATGCCGTCGTTGTCCGAGTCGAGGTCCTGCGAGCTGGGGATGCCGTCCCCGTCCGGGTCGTCGCCGCCCTCGATCGCGTCGGGGATGCCGTCGCCGTCGCTGTCGTCGTCCATGTAGTCGGGGGTGCCGTCGCCGTCGGTGTCCTGCGGCTGCAGCGGGTTGCCGCCGATCTCGTCCTCGTCGGGGATGTCGTCGCCGTCGTTGTCGGTGTCGGAGCTGTCGACGATGCCGTCGCCGTCGGTGTCGCTGTCGCCTTCGGCCTCGTCCGAGATGCCGTTGTCGTCCGAGTCGAGGTCCAGGAAGTCGGGGGTGCCGTCGCCGTCGGTGTCCACCGGTGGAGTGGTGGTGTCGTCGTCGCCCGCCTCGTCCGCGTCGGACACGCCGTCACCGTCGCTGTCGGTGTCCTGCGAGTTGGGGGTGCCGTCGCCGTCGGGGTCACCGCTGCCCTCGTCGGAATCAGCGATGGTGTCGCCATCGGCGTCGGGGAGCGCGTCGTCGTCGTCGCCGTCGTCGTCGTCGCCGAACGGATCGCTGTCGTCGTCGTCACTGCCCCCACCGCCGCCGCGTGAGCCCCACTGGGTTCCGAGGCAGCTGGTCAGCAGACCCAGCGCAGCGAACATGGCGATCAACGAGAGGAGGCGGGTCGGGAGGCGCATAGCCGTACGCTACGCGCGCGCGGGGAACAGGGCAATCGTGGCTTTTGTGCCCGCTTGTAACGGCGAGGCGCGACGAACGCATCCTCAGCCGAACACGGGCTGATCCGTGACCGAGGAGGTCGCCCCCGGCGCGGCGGCGAACGGCTCCAGCGCCTGACGGAAGGCCTCCATCGACGGGTACCGCTCGTCCGGGTCCTTGCTCAGCGCGCGGAGGAAGATCCCGTCCAAGCCAGGCGGCAGGTTCGCCGACGGCAGCGCCTGCGACGGCATCAGGGCGGGGTCCTCGATGGTGCGGAGGAGGAGCTCCTCGATGGTCGCGGCGGTGAACACCGGCCGACCCGTGAGGAGGTGGAAGCCAGTCGCCGCGAGTGAGTACTGGTCCGCCGCGGGGGAGGCGTGCGTGCCCGTCAGCACCTCGGGGGCGACGTACAGCGGCGTACCCATGATCGTGCCGACCGCGGTGAGCCGGGCGTCCGACGGCAGGTTCTGCTTGATCCGCCGCTTCCGGGGGCGTTCGGGGTCGTCGTCCGTCTTCCGCGCGATGCCGAAGTCCAGCACCTTGACCGAGTCGCGGCCGTCGCCGGTGCGCGCCAGGAACAGGTTCGCGGGCTTGATGTCGCGGTGGATGAGCTGACGCGCGTGCGCCTCGGCGAGGCTCTCGGCGGCGTAGGCGAGCCAGCGGCAGACGATGTCGAACCCCTGCGGTCCGTCCCGGTCCAGCAGCTCCTGGAGCGCCTCTCCCTCGAGGTACTCCATCACGTAGAAGAGCTGGCCCTGCTGCGTGATACCGAAGTCGAACACCTGCACGGTGTAGGGCGATCGAAGCATCGACGTCTCGCGGGCCTCCCGTTCGAACCGTCGGCGGAGCGCGCCGGAGGCGTCCTTGTCGGGGTTGACGACCTTGATGACGCAGGGCCGGCCCAGGTCCCGGTGCCACGCCAGGTAGACGACACCCATCGCTCCGCGCCCCAGCTCCTTCTTGATCTTGTAGCGGCCCAGCGAGCGGGCCGAGACGAGCCGCTGGTGCATCGCGTGGATCATGTCGCTGGCGACGAGTCCGACCCCCGCGATCGCCACGAGCGGGAACAGGTTGGACGCGAGGTAGCCCATCTCCCGGGTGTCGCTGAGCCAGCCGAGCACATCGCCCCCGAACCTCCCGAAGATCACGACGCTGACCGGGTAGGTGAGGACCAGGAACGAGACCACCGGCAGGTGCTGCCGCGCGGTGCCGGGCACCAGGATCGTCCGCGCCGTCACCAGCAGCGTGATCCCGGCGACGTACGGGCTCTGGGCCCCGCCCGTGACGGCGGTCATGTAGCCCAGGGCGACCGCCGGCGGCGCGAAGATCAGCCAGTCCATCGCGGCCACGGGGAACTCATCCTCCGCGGATCGGAGCCAGACCCACAGCGCCGAGAACCACAGGGTCATGCCGAACCGGAGCACGACGAACTGAGGGAGTGGGAGGCTGGGCCACCACGACTTCCAGGTCAGGAAGTCGACGACCATGAACAGGGGGGAGAGCATCGCGCCGAACATG
Organism: Pseudomonadota bacterium; assembly: GCA_024229515.1. Lineage (GTDB taxonomy): Bacteria > Myxococcota_A > UBA796 > UBA9615 > UBA9615 > JAAESI01. Next base: position 61,157 of record JAAESI010000310.1, read on the forward strand.
GCGGCGGTGAGCAGCCGGGTCTTGAAGAGGGAGGTCGTCTCACGCCGGAACCGGAGATCCAGGTTCTCGTGGAGCGTGGCCCGCGCGTTCTTGGGCGTCCCGGAAGTCTTGGCCGGCCGGTCCTTCGCCAAACGTCGCCCCTAGAACCGAACGATCTTCTTGGTGAGCTGGTCGGCCTTGATCTCGACCACCACGGTGGACTTCGCCGGCGGCGAGCAGGCCGAACAGTCGAACACGACGGTGTGCTTCCCGGCGGGAAGGCTGTGTCCCTGCACCGGCGTCGAGCCCAGCACCCGGCCGTCCACGATGACCGTGGACCAGGGCTTGCTGTTGAGGCTCACCGTGCCCGTACCGACCAGGGCCGGGACCTCCGCCACGGGGGCAGGGGTGGGCGCGGGGGTGGGATCCGGATTCGTGACGACCGGGTCCTTCTTCGGCGGCTTGGGCGTGGTCCTGGGCTTCGGCGCGGGCGTGGCGGCCTCGACCGGAGCGGGGGTCGGCTCGTCCGCGGCGAGGCTTCCGAGGCTGAGGTCGGCGGGCTCTTCGCCGACGGTGGCGGTCGGTTCCTCGACGGGCTCGGCGACCGGCGCCGGAGGGGGCTTCAGCAGCTGGAGGGCGATCAGGGCCACAGCGCCGAAGATGACGACGCCGAAGGTCACGGCGGCTGCCAGCAAGACCGGCTTCTTCTTCTTCCTGGGCGGAGCCTTCCGCTTGCGCTGGCGGTTCCCCTGGGCCGGCACGGCGCGGGTGCGGCCGACGTTGGGCGCGCCCCCGTCGGTGTCGAAGAAGGCGGCTTCCTTGGTGTTCAGAGAAGCGTCGGGATCCCCCGCCTCCACCGCCACGGTGTTGCCGAAGGAATCGAAGAGGTCGTCGCCGACGGAGACCTCGGGCACGGCCTCGGCCCTCCGCTTCTGGGCGGGAGCCTTGTCCTTCGTTCCGACCGCCGCCAGGGACTGGGTGCCTTCGGCCATCTTGCCGTGCTGCGGGATCGGCGCGCCGTCGGGGCCGAACTCACCGGTCGCGGTGGCGGCGGGGAGGTTTGCGGCGAAGTCCTCGACCCACTCGAGCAGGGTCGGACCCGGCGGCAGGTCGCGCATCACCGACCGCAGCGCCTTCTCGACCTCGCGGGCCGACGAGAAGCGCTCCTCGGGGTTGCGGGCCATGCACTTGACGAGGATCGGCTCCATCGCCGGAAGCCGCTTCTTGACCCGTTCCCGGGCCTCCGCGATGTCGGCGTTGAGGATGGCGTGCATGATCGCCAGCAGGTTGTCGCCCACGAAGGGAACCTGCAGCGTCGTCAGCTCGTGGAGGATCGACCCCATCGAGAAGAGGTCGGAGCGCTGGTCCAGCTTGCCGCCGGTCACCTGCTCCGGCGACATGTAGATGGGCGTCCCCTTGGTGACGTCCGCGGCGGTGGTCTTGTAGAGGTTCGTGTCCGCCTTCGCGATGCCGAAGTCCATGATCTTCACGTCGCCTTCGCGGCTGACGATGATGTTCCCGGGCTTCAGGTCGCGGTGGACGAGGTTCAGCGGCTGGCCGTCCTTGGAGACGAGGGTGTGGGCGTACTCCAAGCCCCGGCAGACGCTGATGAGCATCTCCGCGACGATCGATCCGGGGAGCTTCTCCCCGTTGGCGCGGCAGGAGCGCAGCACGGCGTCCAGGGTCCAGCCGTCGACGTACTCCATGGCCATGAAGTAGTTGCCGTCGACCTGGTTGAACTCGTAGATCTCGACGATGTTCTTGTGGCGGAGTTGGCCGCCCAGGCGGGCTTCGTTGATCAGCGCTTTGACGACCCGCTCGTCCTCGGTGAGCTTGCTGTCGATTCGCTTGACAGCGACCTCCTTCTCGAAGCCCAAGGGGCCCGAGAGTATGGCCCGGAACACCTTGGCCATCCCACCCTCGCCGAGGAGGTTGAGCAGTCGGTAGCGTCCGAAGGGGACGGGATCCAGGGCCATCGAAGGGTGTCTCAGCTCAGGGGGCGCGCGTCGAGGAGTCTCGTTCATTGTAGTTCACTGCACGCCTGATGGGGTACCGGCTCTCCTTTGCCCGCTTGGGCGCGCGTGACACGCGCAAGCAGGGACTCAGGAGTCACCCATCGGCGGTGCTGGACGAAACTTGCAGGGACTTCGCCAAGGTTTCCGCGCGGGAGGCCAGCACGAGGCTTCCGTCGGCCGTCCAGAGCTCGCCCACGCGCCGCACGATCGACGCCGCTTCGTCGTGGGGCGGGGCGTACCGGGCCTGCAGCGCGACCCCCTCCTCCAACGCCTCCGCGGCGGGGGTGTGCTCACCCGCCGTGGCGAGGGCCAGCGCCCGGGTCAGCAGCAACGCCGGATGCCAGGGGTCGTCGTCGGCGACGTCCAGCTCCTCGAGCACCTCGAGCGCTTCGCGGGGGACCCCCGTGTCGATGGAGACCAGGGCCTGGTTCAGGCTACCCACGAGCACGTGCCGGCTCCCCAGCAGCTTCCACAGGGTGACGGCCCCGCGGTAGTGGCGGGTGGCGGCCGCGAGGTCTCCCCGGGCCCGCTCCAGCTCCCCCAGTTCGTTGCGCAGTTCCGCTTCGCTCCGGTGCTGGCCGGCCGCGTGAGCCAGATCCAGCCCCTCGTGGAGGTGGCGATCGGCCGCGGTCAGGTCGCCCGCCTCGCGGCAGGCGCGGCCGAGGTCACAGAGGATGTCCGGGAGCGCCGGATGCTCCCCGCCCGAGTGGGCTTCCTCCAACGCCGAGTCCAACCACTTGCGAGCGGCTGCCCGGTCGCCTCGCCGCAGGGCCACGTACCCCAGCGTGGTGAAGTGCTCGCAGCGCTGCATGGGGCCGACGGCGTCGGCGAGGAAGGCTTCCACGTCGGGGTCGGGGACGGCGACATCGGGGAGCTCCGCAGCGGCCGCGGCGAGGGTGCGCAGCGCCTTGCTCCGGACCCGGGCAGCCTGGGCTCCGGCCTGTCCGTCGACGAGTCCGAGGGACTGCCTCAGCGCCTCCAGCGCCTTCCGGCTCTCGCCCCGGTTGTAGCGGCATCGGCCGACCCCGAACCACGCCCACGCCGCCTCCAGGGGGCGCGGGTCTTCGTCGAGGATCGCGGCGAACGCGTCCTCGGCGCGGTCGGTTCGACCGAGGTGATTCTCCGCGTTGCCCTGGCCGTAGCAGGCGCGGATTCGGACCTCGCGGTCTCCTCGCTTGCGAGCCAACTCGAACAGGCGGATCGCTTCCCCCAGCTCACCGGCGGCGAGGGCCTGCTCTCCTCCCTCGGCGGCGTAGCCGGCGGCCGCCTCTCGGGCCCCCGCGAGCAGAAGCAACTCCACCACCGGGCGGGCGACTTCTCGGACCGGGTGCTCCGCGAGGAGCGCATCCGCGGCGGCCCGGCACAGCCGGCGGCTTCGGCGGGACTTCCCCATCCGGCTCAGCACGAGGTCGCGCAGCATCGGATGTTCCCACTGCAGGCGGTCGTTTCCGCCTCCGGGCTCGAGCAGCACCCCGCCGTCGACCAGCTCGTCCAACCGGGCGTCGAGCCCCTCGCCATCGAGGGTCACCCCGGCGGCGGCAAGCACTCCCTCCAGGAGTTCGACCTCGAACGAGGAGCCCAGCACCGCGGCCGCCTCCATCAGCTGCTGGAGCGCCGCAGCATCCTGGGAATGGGCGGCCACCCCCTCCAGCCGGGCCCCCAGCACCTGCTCGATCGAGGCCGGCACGAGGCCGCTGGGTTCGACATCCTCCGCGAGCGTCCACTCGCCGTCGCGGGCGTGCAGCCATCCCTGCTCCGCGACGTGCCGGAGGAGCTGCAGGGCGTGCAAGGGCGAGCCGGCGGCGCGTGAGGCGAGCTGGGCGGCGACCGCCCGGTCCAACGGCATCAGGGAGTGGAGCATCGCCTCGAGCTCAGCCGCGGACAGCCCCGCCAGCTCCAGTCGATGAACCTCCTGCCCGCCGTACCGGTGCAGCGCGAACGCATCCTCGGTCTGGTTGGGATCGCGCGTCGCGACGATCAGCAGGGGGAACGGCTCCAGCCGTTGAGCGATGGCGCACCGGGTGAGGAAGGCGGTCGTGGCCGCGTCCGCCCAGTGCAGGTCGTCGAGCCACAGCACGATCGGGATCGACCCGCCGAGCACGCGGAGGGCGCGCTCGATCAGCGCCTGTTCGTGCCACTCCAGGGGACTCTCGGGCCGAACCGGGCCGGTGGTCTCCACGGACTCGGCTCCCCGAAGCCAGCGCGCGAGGTGGTCGCACTCGTCTCCGGAGAGGCCCTCGCCGTGTCCGCCGATTACGTCCTTGAGGCGCTGCGCGAGCCCGTCCGGGGAGAGCCGCCGGCTCTGCATCAGGTCCTCCAGGGAGGCGCGCACGAGGTGAAGCGCCGGCCCGCCACCGGGGCTCGCGGCCGCCCGGCCGATGCGCAGGGTGCCGCGAGCCCCGGCCTCGTCCAACACATGCCGAACCAGCCGCGTCTTCCCCAGGCCGTCGGCTCCCTCGACGAGCACCACGGAGCCCTTGCCGGCGATGCACTCGGCGATGCGCGTGCGCAGCCAGGAGACCTCGCGGTCGCGGTCGATAAAGACCGGGTCGGCCGCCATCCACACCCCCGAGCGGGCCTGGGGGTCGGCTTCCAGCGTGGGCGTCAGCGCCGCCACGGGCATCGTGTCGGCGACCCGGGGTGGCAGGACGGCTGCCCCGGGCGCGGATCCCGCCGCCATCGGGCGGGCACCCTCGCGGGGCGGGCCGCCGCTGCGACGGATCGCACGACGCATCTCCCCGGCGGAGCCGAACCGGTCGGCCGGACTCTTGGCGAGCGAGCGATGCACGACCTGGATCAGCGCCTCCGGAACCTGCAGGCCGGGGCGTGGGACGAGGGGCGGAGGAAGATCGAAGACGTGGGCCCGCATCACGTGACGGATCGGCCCCCGGAACGGAGTCTGGCCCGCGAGCCACTGGTAGAGCACGACCCCGGCGGCGTACAGGTCGGAGCGTTCCGTGACCGTTGTTCCTCGGGCTTGCTCCGGCGACATGTACAGCGGCGTACCCATCACCGTGCCGGCTCGCGTCAGCTCCTCGTCGGCGGTCTCCCGCGCGAGCATCTCGACCGCCAGCGTGATCTCCGGGTCCGACTGGGCCTGGTTGAGCACCGCCGCGATGCCGAAGTCCAGGAGCACCACCTGGTTGGGATCTCCATCCCTCACGATCATGTTCGCGGGCTTGAGATCTCGGTGGAGCGCCCCGCTGGCATGAGCCGCGCCAAGCCCGGTCAGCACGCCGTCGATGGCAGCCAGGACGGCCCCCAGATCCGTGGTCGAGACGAGCGTCTGCTCGGGGGTCGTACCGCGCACGTACTCCATGACCAGGTAGGGCGAACCGGCGTCCGTCTGGCCGTAGTCGTGGACCTGGACCACGTGGGGGTTGCTCAGCCTCCCCACCACCCGCGCTTCGCGATGCAGGCGGCGGCGGGCGCGGGAGTCCACCGGCACGTCCGGGCGCAGCACCTTGATCGCCACCGGGCGGTCGAGCATGACCTGCCGGGCGAGGTAGACGGCGCCCATCGCGCCGGCGCCCAGAGGCTTGACGATCTCGTAGCGTCCGTCGATGACGGAGCCGATGTACGGGTCGGTCATCGGCAACCGCACCCTCCGCCAGGAGCGAGGTCGGCCTCGGCGGCGGCGAACACCCCCAGCGCCACCGGTACGGGGGTCCCTCCCGGCACGTCCACCACGACGCCGGCGCGCTCCAGGTACAGCTGCGTCGATGGTCCGCCGTCCAGGTTGAGGGCGTCGGTGCAGCCCTGCTGAGCGAACCAATCGGCGAGATCGGAGGCGAGCACGCTGTCGTCGACCACCACGAGGGCGGCGCGCCCGCCGTCGAGGGTGCACACGGCGGTGCGGCGGGCCTTCTGCTTCTTCAGCTCGAGGGGCTTGCTGTCGACGACGAGCCGCGGACCGGACTGCACCGCTTGCACGATCGGGCGCGAACGGTCGAACGCGTCGGTGTGTTCGATCACCGCTGCTCCGGTGGCATCGATCGAGAACACGCCCCAGTCCACGGGGCGCAGCTTATTGCGTCGTTCACCGTCGACCACGAGCAGGCCCATGGGGCTGCCGTCGACGTCGAAGAAGGAGGCGTTCACGATCGCGTCCGCCCCCGATTTGCGCAGGAACTGCTCGGCGGTCAGCTCGTCCGCCCCGTAGTCCCGGGCGTCCAGGACCCGGAGGTGGCTGGGTTCCACGGACAGGAAGTGGGCGCGGGAGCCGTCGGGGAGCTCGGTGGCTCGGTAGACCAGTGACGGCAGGGTCTGGGCGGAGGCAGCCGAGAGCAGGAGCAGGCCGACCAGCAGCGGCCCCAGGAATCTTCGGCTCACCCGGAGGGGTCCCGGTCGCGGCCGATGAGGCGCAGAGCCTGGAGCTGGTCGCGCGCGGCCCGCTCCTCCTCTTCGATCGCACGGAGCTCCGACACGTTCGTGCCGAGCCGGCTCCAGCCGGCGGGGTCCCGGTCCCGGTTGATCTCTTCCAGCGCTTCGCGGACCCGATCCAGCGCCTCGTGACGGGTACGCGCGTCCCCCATGAGGGACTCCCACGTCATCGTCGTGGAGTCGGTCGCGGACCCGCCGGGCTCCGCCGCCTCCAGCTCCTTCTCGAAGATCCGCAGTCCGCTGCTGGCCTCTCCGATCCGCTGCCGGTGGTCCTCGAGGAGGCGGCCCAGATCCAGGCCGAAGCGGCCGCCGGTGGGCTGGAAGATCGCGGGCACGGGCCGAAGCGACGCCGTCGCCCGGGACACCGCTGCGGCGAGGGGAGCGTCGCCGAGCACCTGCTCGAGGAAGTCGACATGCCAGCTGACGAGCTCCTCGGCGGTCCATCCCGGGGGCACGACCACCACCGGGGGCGCCCCGCGCTCGACCAGGCGTCGGCACAACTTCATCCGCCGCACGTCGTCGTCGGGCTCGGATTCAGGCGCCGGGTCCAGAACCCAGAAGCGGGTGCCCAGATCGGCGAGCGCGCGGGCCAGCGAATCGATCACCGCCGGGTCCGGCTCGTCGGGCGACTCCGGTCCAGCGGGCACGGCCTGCGGCCGGAGGATCACGAGATCGAAGCGGTGACGCTCCGAGACGCCCGGCACCAGCGTCCAGCCCGCCATGGACTGTTCGGAGACGACGACTCCATCGGCCGCACCGAGCTCCTGGCTGAGTCCGATCAGTCGATCCGCGAGTCCCTTGCCGGCCGGATCGTCGATGCCGGGGGCACCCAGCACGAGGATCCGAACGGGCAAACGGGGGAGCCTCGCGAGCCCCGGGCAAGCTGCCGGGAGTTCGACGACGAGGGGCTCAGGGTAGGCTTCCTCGTTCAAACGTCGCCCCCCACCGGGTGGGTCCGGGTGCGCAGACGGCAGAAAGTATATCCAAGCGAGGAGCAAGGGATGGTGAGCGTGCTCGGGACGTTGGTCCTCCTGACGGTCATCGGGCTTGGCATCGCCACGATCTCCCTGGTGATCGCGAAGTGGAACGAAGCCGATGCTCCGCGTGATCGGCCCACCTGGCTTGGCCCCGATCCGGCTGCCATCGAGGCTGCCATGCGCTCGCTTCTGCTGGAACGGCGAGGCTCCGACCTGGAGAGTTCACGCGAAGTCTCCGAGCTGGCCCGGGTCCATGCGTTCGACATGGCGATGCGGAACTTTGGCGGGGAGATCGACCCCGAGGGGCAAGGTCTGACCCAGAGGCGCGAGCGACTGGCGCCCAAGCTGGTCGGTGAGGTCCGGCAGTGGCAGATCCTGCAGATTCCCGAGCCGACGAAGGACGCCGCGGGCATCGCGCGGGATCTCGTTCCGATCGACGAGACGCTGACGGCCCTGCTGACCGAAGCTTCGTGGACTGAACTGGGGGTCGGGACGGCCATCGAGGACGACCGATGCGGCGCCTGCGTGGTGTTCGCGGCGCGCGTGCCGGTGGATCCTGACGCCTCGAACTAGCGGGCGGCCTTGGCGCCGCCGCCGCCGCCGGGCTTGGCGAGGTCGATGACCAGGTTCCGGTCACCGAGGCTGGCACCGGCGAGGGCGCTGCGGATCTGGACGGCGTCGTCGTGCGACTCCATCTCGACGAAGCCGAAGCCTCGGCTCAGACCGGTGCTCCGGTCCATGATCACGCGAACGTCGATGGGCTCGGCACCGCAGGACTCGAACAGCGAACGGAGGTCGTCGTCGGTGCAGGAGTAGGGCAGGTTTCCGACGAAGAGCTTGGCAGACATGGTGTGTCCTTCCGCGGGATCAGCAGTGCGGGGGGTGAGGTGTGGGGATCAGCGCTGGCGGTACGTGATGCGACCGCGCGTCAAGTCGTACGGCGAGACCGCAACGATGACGCGGTCGCCACGCAACACGCGAATGCGGTACTTCCGCATCTTCCCACCGAGGTGGGCGAGGATTTCGTGGTTGTCGTCAGTCACGACTCGGAACGTTCCCCCGGGGAACACTTCCTTCACCGTGCCTTCGAGCTCGACCGCGTCTTCTTTCGCCATTCAGATTCTCTCGATCCAAGGCCCCAAACGAACAACATCCCGACCGGATCTGGCCGGGATGTCTGGCGTGGGCCGGCGGCAATGTAGGGAAGCTCCCCCGGTGCGTCAATACCCGTCGCCGTCGAGGCTGTCGTCGGTGATCGGGCCGAGGGATTGGTTGCGGGGCAGTGTATCGAGGAAGAGGGCCTCCTCAGGGGCGTCCTGGGGAGCCGGTTCCTCCGCCACCACGACGCGGTCCCGGCCGTCCTTCTTGGCCCGGTAGAGCGCCTTGTCGGCACGCTCCACCCAGGCGGACCAGGGCTCCTTCGGTCCGCGCACCGCGACGCCGATCGAGGCCGTCACGCTCAGCCCCGGGGACAGGTCGTACATCGACCCCTCACGCACCGCTTCGCTCACCCGGTTGGCGACCTGGAGGGCGTCCGCCAGCTCCAGGCCGGGCATGAACGCCAGCAGCTCCTCGCCGCCGTAGCGCACCCCGCTGTCGGTCTCCCGAAGGGTGTTGAGAAGCGTCTCTGACACCCGCGCGATGACCTGGTCGCCGACGAGGTGGCCGTGAACGTCGTTGATGCTCTTGAAGTGATCCAGATCGATGAGCATGCAGCTGATCGGCTGCCCCCGACGATCGACCTCCGCCAGCAGCTTGGTCAGCCGGTCCTTCAAGAAGGCGCGCGTGAGCAATCCGCTGAGGGGATCCCGTTCGGCGGCCCGCACCCGCTCCGACACGTCGGAGTGGTACCGGACCTCTTCTTCGGCCATCCACTCGAACCGCAGCAAGATGTCCCCGAGCCGCACCTTGTCGCCGCTGATCAGGGCCGTCTCCACCTTCTTGCCGTTGATGAGCACCCCGTTGGTGCTCCCGTTGTCCGAGATTCGAACGGTCAGGCGATCCTCGAGCGACGCGACGATGCAGATGGCATGCACGCGCGACACGGACGGGTCATTGACCCGGATGTCGGCGTCCGCGGCGCGGCCCAGGCGGTGGGCCCGCCGGCCCGGATCGAAGGCGTAGAACGCCCCGACCTCGGGGCCTTCGAGGATGGTGAACGTCGGCACCAGCCGGGAGTCGCTGCGGCGCTCCCGGAGGTTGGTGATACGAGTCTGGGGCTCTGAGTTGCCCACCTGCTCCTTAGAGCAGGCCCTTGGCCTTCAGCTCCCCGTCGATGACCTCCTGGAAGGACTCGAAGGGGCGGGCGCCGTTGAGGAACTGCCCGTTGATGAAGAAGGCGGGGGTGCCGCTGACGCCGACCTTCTCGCCGGCGGCCTTGTTGGCCTCGACCCGGTCGGCGTACTTGCCGCTGTCCAAGCACTCGTTGAACGCGGTCGCGTCCAGCCCGACCTCGACCGCATAGCCCTTGAGCTTGTCGACCTGCAGCCCGCGCTGGTTCTCGAACATCAGGTCGTGCATCTCCCAGAACTTGCCCTGGTCCGTGGCGCAGTGGCCGGCCTCGGACGCCTTGCCGGCCTCCTTGTGCATCGGCAGCGGGAAGTCACGGAAGGTGATGGCCACCTTGTCGCCGTAGGTCTCCTTGACCTGGTCCATCGTCGGGTTGACGCGCGAGCAGTAGGGGCACTGGAACTCGGAGAACTCCACGATCTGGATGGGCGCGTTGTCCCAGTCGCCGTACGTGGGGTTGCCCTCACCGCGGTCCACGTCGAAGCGGAGCGGCTCCATCATCACCTCGACCCCAGCAGTCTCCCGCAGGGTGGCGACGAACGCGGCCCGGAGCTCCTGCTCCTGGTTGCGCTGCATGAACGCCTTCACGCGCGGCTTGATGCGCTCGAAGTCGACCTGGCCCCGCGGGGGGTTCTTGTCGAAGTAGGCCTTGGCCTCCTCGTCGGTCGGCTCGACCAGCTTGTCGGTGACCTCGGCCTTCGTCAGCTCCTCGAGCGAGATGCCTCGCTTGGCGGCCTCGGCCTCCATCAGCTCGGAGTCGATCATCTCGTCCAGGGCCTTCTTGCGCATCTCGTACGCCTGAACCTGGAGGCGAACGAGCTGGCTGGCGGCCTTGCTGTTCAGCTCCTCCCAGGTGATCTCCTTGGAGCCGATGCGCGCGGCGACGCCGGTGCCGCCGCCGCCGAGGGCGCTGCCGCCACCGCCTCCGCCGCCGGCGCGGGCCGCGGCCGGGGCCGCCTCGGTCCGTGCGGGGGTGGACGTAGTGCTCTCCCCGCCGCCGCACGCGCTGAGCGTGAGGGCGAAGGTGAGCGCGGAGAGACCGAAGAAGGTACGAACCATGAAAGAAAACCCGATTGTTCTGCGGAGTTGGACGGAGGATCGGCCCCCCGTATGCGCAAAGGCGGCGGATGGTAACATCCCGACGACATGAGCACGACCTCTTTGAAAGAGCACGGACGAGCCATCCTCGAGACGGCCAAAGACCACCTCGTCGCGGCCCTCGCGGAAGCCCCCGAGGAGGGGTGGACCGCCGCTGACTGGGCCGCTGAAGCGGGCTTGTCGTTGGAGGGGGCGTCGTTCGCGGCCGTGGTCGTGCATCACGTGGCTCCAGTGTTGGTCGGGGAAGGCCGCGCCCAGGTGGTCGGCGACGAGACGGTCGCCCGCTACACGGCGGCTCCCGCCTCCAAGGAGGAGAGCCACTCCGCCGTCGCGGCCGCCACCTCGGCGCCCCAGGTCTGGTCGGGAACACTCAGCGGCGAGCTGGAAGTCCCGGCCGATTTGATGAAGGCCGAGTTTCCCCAGGGCGAGGCCGACCTTGAGGCCGAGCAGAAGCCGACCGACCACGAAGGACCCTGGATTCCCTAGGATTCTCCAGGGGGATTGACGGCGCGATTTCGGCGTATATATTCCGCCGCGCCGCACCCGTGGCTCAGCTGGATAGAGCACCGGACTACGAATCCGGGGGTCCCAGGTTCGAATCCTGGCGGGTGCACCATCTCCCCCCTCCCCTCGCGACCGTGATTCCGCCGCACTAAGGTGCTCGCCGAATGCGCGTTGTCGTCTGCAATCGGCTCACCGAGTACCTCGGGATCGAGATCGTCTCGGCCCTGCTCAAGCAGGCGGGGCACACGGTCGAGCTGGTGTTCGAGCCGGACCTGCTGAGCGCGACCTTCGTCCGCAAGCTTCGCCTCGACTCCGCCTCCCGAGCCGCCCGCCGGGTCGTCGAGTTCCGACCCGACGTCGTGCTGTTTCCGTCTGAGATCAACTCCTTTGAGTGGTGCGCGCGCGTGGGCGCGCGGGCCAAGGCGGCGCTGCCGAGCTGCGTCATGGTCCACGGCGGCTTTCACGCCACCTCCAGCCCGGAGGAGTGCATCGCCGTCGACGGCGTCGACGCCCTCTGCATCGGGGAGGGCGATCACGCGGTTCCCGAGCTGGTCGAGGTGCTCGGGCGCGGGGCCGATCCCACCGGCATCGCCAACATCTGGTGGAAGGAGGCCGACGGAACCGTCCACCGGAACGAGCCGCGCCCCCTGATCCAGGACCTGGACAGCCTGCCGTGGCCGGACAAGTCGCTGTACTACGACTCCCTCCCGGGGCTCAGCCGCGAGTACATGTGCGTCGCCTCCCGCGGCTGCCACTGGGCCTGCTCGTTCTGCTTCTACACAACGCTGTACGACGTCTACGGCCGTGAGGGCTTCGTGCGCACGCGCTCGCCGGAGCACGTCATCGGGGAACTGGAGCACGCGCTCGCGACCTGGGACCCGAAGTACATCGTCTTCCACGACGACATCTTCCCGACGTCGATCAAGTGGCTGCGCGAGTTCGCCCCCCTGTACACCGCGAAGATCGGCCTGCCCTTCTCCTGCATCACGCACCCCCAGCTAGTGAAGGAGGACGTCGCCGACCTCCTCGGATCGATGGGCTGCAAGTACGTGATCATGGGGGCGCAGACCGTCAACGAGAGCTCCCGCGCCGACGACGTCATCAACCGCACCGAGTCGACCGAGGACATCGCCGACGCGGTCCGCCGCCTCAAGGCCCAGGGCATCTTCGTGCTCCTGGACCACATCTTCGGCATCCCCGGGGAGACCCTGGACGATCAGGAATCGGCCCTGCGCTTCTACGCCGAGTCCGGCGCCGACGTGGTCAAGCCGTTCTTCATGACCTACTTCCCGGGCACCGATCTGACGAAGCGGGCCGAGCAGGAGCACGCCGCCGCCGAAGGCGACTGGGACCACTTCATGTTCGAGGGGCGCCTCAGCGGCGACGACTACCGGCCCTGGAACCTCGCGTACTCGCTGTTCCCGATGCTGGGGCCGCGCGGGCGGCGCGTGCTCCTGGACTGGAACCTCCACCATCGCCTGGCGCCGGTCACGTCCCTCCCCGGGATGGGCAACGTCATCCTGTTCCCGCGGCTGCTCACCGGCCTCCTGGGAGACTCCGACATCCGCCCCCGCCTGTACCTCAACTACGTGCGCACGATCGTGGGCTACAAGCTCCGGAACCGACTGCTGCCGTAGACTGGGCCCATGGGCTGGGGGTCGGCACACACGGATCCAGAGTTCGACCGCTACGACGTCGAGGGCACCCTCGGGGCCGGCGCGCTCGGGGTGGTGTACCGGGTCCGGGACAACCAGACCGACACCCCCATGGCCTTGAAGGTCATGCGCGGAGTCGGGGCTGAGCGGCAGCTTCGGCTGAAGGCGGAGTTCCGCCGGGTCGCCAGCCTCGCCCACCCCAACCTGGCCGCCGTGTACGAGCTCGGCTCGAACCACGGAGAGCTGTTCTTCACGATGGAGCTGGTCGACGGTCAGCCGTTCGTCCGGGCCCTCGACAACGCCACCGACGATGTCCTCCGCGACGCGATCCGGCAGTTCCTCGGCGGCCTCGCGGCGCTTCACGAAGCCGGACTCGTGCACCGGGACATCAAGCCGAACAACGTGCTCGTGGAGCCCGGCCGGCGGGTCGTGGTGCTCGACTTCGGGCTCGCCGCGACGCACGAAGAGGGCCGGGCCGAGAGCGGCAGCATCGTGGGCACGGCCGCCTTCATGTCGCCCGAGCAAGCGGCGGGCCAGCCCGCCCGCGGAGCCAGCGATCTGTACGCCGTTGGCGTCATGCTCTACCAGCTCCTGGCAGGACGGCCGCTCACCCTCGGCCCGCCCACCTGGGTGCAGCGGCAGCGCCGATCGCAGTTGGCCCCCGCGGTGCGTCAGCAAGCCCCCGGTCGTGCCCCGGACCTCGTCGATCTCTGCGAGAAGCTGCTGGCCCGCTCACCGTTCGACCGCCCGACGGCCCGGGAAGCCGAAGCCCGCCTGGGGGAGCCGGCGGATCGGATCAGCGGCCCCCTGCCCAAGGCTCAGGTGCTGGTCGGTCGCGCCGCCCTCCTCCGCCAACTCGAAAGCGCTCGACGAACCGCCGCCGAGGACCGGCGAGCGGTGGTCGTGGAGGTCCTCGGCGAGGCTGGCATCGGCAAATCCTCGCTGGTGACCCACTTCCTCGACGTGATCGTCCCCCCAGACGCGATCGTGCTCCGCGGGCGCTGCTACGAGCAGGAGACCGTGCCGTTCAAGGGGTTCGACACCCTCGCCGAGGCCATCGTCCGCTACGTGCGAACCCTCCCCTTCCAGGCCGTCGCGGCGCTGTTCCCGGAGCCCTGCGGAGCGCTCCGACGCCTCTTCCCGGTGCTCCGGTCGATCATCCCCCGCGAGCGGATCGATGACCTCGGCGGCGCCGCTCCCGCCGAGGTGCGACGCCAGGCCCAGCTTCAGTTCTGCGATCTGCCCCGGCGTCTGTCGGAGGGACGGAACGTGGTCCTGTCCCTGGACGACCTCCACTGGGCCGACCAGGACAGCCACGGCCTCCTGGCGGCCTTGCTGGGCACCGCCGAGGAGCGGCCCCCGGCCCTGTTCCTCCTCTCGGCGCGCCCGAAGGCGGCGCAGGTCGCGGGGCTCTCGGTTCTGCTCGACCGGTTCGCCCCGGCGCGCGAGGCCGTGACGGTCGGGGCGCTGGACCCAACCGCGGCGCTGGAGCTGGCCCGACTGCGCACGAACCTCGATGGTGAGGCCGCCGCTGCCATCGTCGAGGCCACCGCCGGCAATCCCCTGCTGATCGAGTTGGTGGGGGCGGGCTCGGACGAGTCCCTGGAGGCCGCGATCGGCCGGCGCCTCGGCAGCCTCGAACCGCAGTGGCGCGAGGCGGCGGAGCTGGTCGCGGTGGCCGGCGTCCCCATCAGCCGTCGGGTCATCGAGCAGGCCGCAGGGGGGATGCGAAAGCCGCTGAAGGCGTGGGTCGCCCTGCGCGCGGCGCGCCTCGTTCGCACCCACGGCCCCTCCCCCGACAGCCCGGTGGAGCCGTGGCACGACCGGATTCGCGAGTCCGTCACCGCCTCGCTGCCGGACACGGTTCGGGCCGAGCGCCACGCGGCCCTCGGAACCGCCCTGGAGATCGCGGACTCGGCGGAGCCCCACACCGTCGGGCAGCACCTCCGCCTCGGGGGCCTCGTCGAGTACGCGTTCCCCCACTTGCTGCGAGCGGCGGAGCAGGCGCTGGAGGCGCGGGCGTTCGATCGCTCGGCCGAGCTGTACCGGGACGCCCTCGATTGCGCCGACAACGCGGACATCGACCGCGCTGACGCCCAGGTCGGGCTCGCCGAGGCGCTGGTTGCCGGCGGCCGTCTGGGCGAGGCGGGCGAGGCCTTCGAACACGCCGCCGAGATCGCCGAGCCACACCTCTACGAGGCGCTGATGGCCCGCGCCTCCCAAGCCTGGATGCTCGGCGGGCACATCCAGCCGGGTCGGGACGCGCTGGTCCCGATCCTCGGCCCCCACAAGCCCCTCGGTCCGCTCGCCTCGATCGCCAACTTCGTGGTGTCCCTGATCCGCTCGTTGTGGGCGATGAACTTCAAGTCGGTGCCGGAGGACCAGGTGCCCCCCGAGGTGCTCCGCCGGATCGATACGCTGTGGTCGATCGCATCGTCGATGACCCTCTTCGATGAGCAGTCGTCGGCCCGCATCTTCGGCCGACACCACCTCCTCGCGTTCCAGACCGGCGAGCCGATCCGGGCGACGCGGGCGCAGATCTTCAGCGCCATGCAGATGTGCAGCTTCCTGCCGAAGAAGGCCGACGCGGTCCTGGCTGAGGTCCGCGCTCGTCTCGATGCCACGCCGCACCCCGAGCTCGACGGCTTCTACTGGGTGACGGTCGGCATGGTCCAGTCATTCGCAGGGCGCTTCGCCGAGGCCCTCGAGCACATGGACCGGGGGCTGGACCTGCTCCGCGAGCACTGCGCCGGGGGCATGTTCGCGACCACGATCGGGGAGCAAGCAGCCGGAATCACCCGGCTCGAGCTGGGGCGGCTGGGCGAGCTCCGCCGAACGTCCCTGGTCGGCGCCCAGCGGGCCGTGGAACGTGGCAACTTCTCCCGGGGGGCCTTCTCCGCGGCTTTCCTGTCCCACGTGGCGCTGGCCGACGACGAGCCGGAACGGGCCCGGGCGCTCCTGGAGCCCGTGCGCGAGCGGCTCAAGGACCATCGATTCCACCAGCAGCACTGGCTGGTGCTCGCCGCCGAGACGCGCCGCGACCTGTACGAGGGACGTGTCCCCGAAGCCTGCGCCCGTTGGATGGCTGCGTGGCCGGAGGTGTCTGAGTCGTACCTCCTCTACCTCAAGGAGTCAGCGATCCGCGTCCGGCGCCTTCGAGGTCCGCTTCTCGCCGCCGATGGCGCCACCAAGGAAGCTTGCAAGGTCGCGGCGAAGCTGAGCAAGGCGGGCTGGCCGGGGGCCCGGGGATCGGGCGCGGGCGTGCGCGCGATCTTGCTGCGGGACGACCCCGAGCGCTGCCAGTTCCAGCTGGGCACCGCCGCCGACTTCTTCGATGCCGCCGGCATGCACGTCGACGCGGCCGCGTGTCGGCTCCTGGGTGCGCGGATGCTCGAAGAAGACGTGGGGCCCCACGCCCAGAGGCTCCGCCTGCTGGGGGTCACCCACCCCCAACGGTGGGCTTCCATGGTCGTTCCCGGCCTGCTTTGAGCGGGCACCACAGATCGGGCGATCCGCCCCCGATCCGGTGCTAGGGTGACCGACATGGAGCTGATCCAGAGCAACCCGCTGAACACCGCCCGCCAGTTCGTCAGCCTCGTGCGCACGCACGGCAGTCAGCTGCTGTCCCGGCGCCCCGAGCTCGTGCCCAAGCTGGCGCTCAACTTCGTCCGCATGAACGCCTTCGGACAGGACGTGATGCGCACGCTGTCGCTCAACATCGAGTCCGGCTGCAACGCGACCTGCAACCACTGTTCGGCCGACCACATCATGGAGCAGACCGACATCCGGGACGATCGGCTCAACATCGAGGAGCTCACGCGCACCATCGAGGGCTGCCTGCGCGCCGGCGCCGTCTCGATCAACATCACCGGCGGCGAGCCGCTGCTGCACCCCCAGATCCTCGACATCATCCGCGCGGTGCCGCGTCACCGCGGCGTCCCGAACATCCAGACCAACGGGCTGCTCCTGACCGACTCCATGGCCAAGGAGCTGGCCGACGCGGGCCTGTACATCACGATGATCTCGCTGCACTCCCACAAGCCGGAGGTGCACGACGAGCTCCTGAACGTGCCCGGCGCCTTCGACAAGGTCATGGAGGCGATCGACAACTGCCACCGCCACAACATCCCGGTCATCCTCAACTGCACGTTGACCTCCCAGAAGGTGGCTGACGGCACGCTCTGGGAGATGGTCCGGCTGGCGAAGGACAAAGACGTCACGGTGAACTTCGTGCAGCCCTGCACCACGGGCAAGTGGGAGGACCAGTTGGACGTCCGCCTCAGCCCCGAGGACTACGAAGAGTTCGACAAGGCGATGAAGCTCCCGTGGGTCGTGTGGGAGGGCAAGTCCAACTACAAGCACAACGGCTGTCGCCCCGGGATCGAGCGCATCTACGTCAGCTCCAGCGGCGACGTCATCCCCTGTGCGTTCATCCACCTGAACTTCGGCAACGTGCGCAAGGAGTCGGTGTCCACGATCTGGGCCCGCCTGCGCAACTTCGAGTACTTCCGGCAGACGCAGCAGCGCTGCATGGCGAGCAACGACGAGCAGTTCTACGACGAGTACGTCAGCCGCATCGCCGCCCACCCCGACGCGATGCTCCCGATCGAAGAGCACCCCAGCTACATCGCCACCAACCCCGAAGAGGCAGCCTCCGTCGTCCGATGAAGGTCGTCTTCTGCAACCAGCTGACCGAGATGCTGGGGGTGCAAATGCTCTCGGCCTGCCTCAAAGAGGCGGGGCACGAGACCGATCTCGTCTTCGAGCCGAACCTGTTCGCCACCGGCGCCATCAAGGAGCCGCGGCTGATCGAGTTCCTCAGCAACGATGAGCTGGTCATCGAGGACCTCATCGCCGCCGAGCCCGACCTCATCGGGTTCCCCATCGACATCAACGGCTACCTCTGGTCGCTGAAGATCGCCGCCGGGGTGAAGGCGCGCCGGCCCGACATCCCGATCATCTTCGGCGGCATCCACGTGACGATGTGCCCCGACATCGTCATCGAGCGGCCGGAGGTCGACTACATCGCCATCAACGAGGCGGAGCTCAGCCTCGTGGAGCTGTGCGACATCCTCGACGGCCGCAAGCCGGGGGATCCACGGAAGGTCGAAGGCATCTGGGCACGGGAGCCCGACGGCACCATCCACCGCAACCCGATGCGGGACGAGCACCGGGACCTCGACGACTTCCCCTTCTTCGACAAGGGGCTGTACTACGACAAGCTGCCGGGGCTGGCGGCCGAGTACATGACCACGATCTCCCGTGGCTGCCCGTACAACTGCACCTTCTGCTTCTACAACGCGGTCCACGACATCGTCGGCAACCGCCGCGTCCGGCTCCGCACCCCGCGCCACGTCATCGACGAGCTCAAGGCCGCCAAGGCCGCCTACCCCCAGATGGAGGCGGTGCTCTTCCACGACGACATCTTCCCGGTGCGCGTCAGCTGGCTGGAGGGGTTCGCGCCGCTGTACAAAGAGGAGATCGGGCTCCCCTACAGCTGCATCACGTACCCGCTCCTGGTCACCGAGTACATGGCCCAGCTGCTGGCCGATTCGGGGTGCCGCAGCGTCATCATGGGCGTGCAGTCGACGTCCGAGCCGGTGCGCGCCGACATCATGGAACGGTACGAGAAGAACTCGGACATCTTCAACGCCATCCGGCGGCTCCGGGACAACGACATCTTCGTGACCGTGGACCACATCCTCGGCACGCCGGAGGAGACAGAGAAGGAGCAGGACGACGCCTTGCTCTTCTACGCCGACGCCGGCCCCAACGTGGTCAAGCCGTTGCCGCTGGCCTACCTGCCGCGCACGCGGATGACGAAGATCGCCATCAGCAAGGGGATCATCAGCGCGCAGGACGAGGAGGATGCGGCCGCCGGCTTCATCAACAGCCTGATGTTCAAGGGGCACGGCTACGACACCGAGTGGCGGCCCTGGTTCCTCGCCTACGGGCTGCGGCCGATCATCCCGCACCGGGCGTTCGTCAAGGGCGTGCAGGCCGGCGCCCATCGACACCTCAACCGGCTGCTCCCCAAGGGCTTCGGGTTCGACCCGCTGGTCTTCTTCGGCCCCCGCATGCTCAACGGCGCGATGTTCGGCTACGACATGCGGGCCAAGTACCTGGGCTGGCGGTTCTCCGAGATGCTCCAGTACTCGATGACGCGGAAGCTGCGGGGCAAGTCCCGCGGGCTCGCCTCGGTCGTCGATCAAGACGGCCACACCCCCGGCACCAAGCTCAACTTCCTGCTGATGCGCAACCGCAAGCGGGCCGACCGGTCGGAGCGCTCGATGCCGGGCGCCGGACTCGTGGCGCGCATGCGCGGGAGCAAGCGCGGTCCCTGGGCGGAGCGCCCAAGCCCGTGACCGACCCCGTCACCGGCGTCCGCGACCGCGGCCTCGCCCCGGGTGGCATCCGACGCGACGCCTGCCCGCTGTGCTCCGGCACCGACCTCCGGCTCCGCCTCCAGGTGGGCGGTCGGGGCTTGCTGGAGTGCAACGCCTGCGGGGTCCGCTTCACCGACGAGTACGCCGAGGGGGCCGACGTCGCCTCCTACTACGGCACCGTCCAGGCCCACCACGGCAAGGCCGACTCCGAGGACCAGTTCGCCGCCATCGCGCGCATCCAGGCCGACGCGATGGAGTCGATCGCGGGACCCCGCCGGCACGGCCGACTGCTCGAGATCGGCTGCAGCCGCGGCCACCTCCTGACCGAACTGGAGGTCCGCGGGTGGGACGTCAACGGCATCGACGTCGCCGCAACCTCGGTCACCGAGGCGCGGGGCCGGTGCCGCGGCGAGGTGTGGCACGGGGAGCCGGAAGACTGCCCCTTCGAGCCGGGCTCGTTCGACCGCATCGCGATGTTCGACGTGCTCGCCCACCTGCCCCACCCGGTGCGCACGCTGCAGACGGTCAGCTCGCTGCTGAAACCGCGCGGTCAGCTCGTGCTGTCCACCGTCGACGAGGCGTGGCCGCTGGTGCCGGTGTTCCTGAAGGCGTTTCGGGCGCTCCCGAACCGGCTCGCGGCGGTCCAGGACGAGATGTACGAGGGGCAGCACTACTGCTACTTCAGCCACCGCAACATCGGCCAACTGCTCGGGGAGGCGGGGATGGAGCTGGCCGCCACGCGGCCGCTGACGCCGCTGAGTGCGCAGCTGTTCGTGCACCACTACCCGGTGAGGCGGCGGCTCGGTCTGCTGGCGATGCGTCGGTTGGACGGGCTGCTGGGGAGCAGCCGGAAGATGCTGGTGTTGGCTACTCGGAGAGCTTGATGCCGGCCAAGAAGGCGGCGCTCATGGTCTCGAGGCGGGCCTCACGCTCGGTGCGCTTGCCGAGGACGACGGCGCGCACGTAGATGTTCCGGCCGTCGAGGGTGAAGATCCACGTGGTCGCGGTCGAGCGCTGCTTGCGCTCGGTCACCACGAGGCCGTCGAGGCCGGCGACCTGAGCCTCGGTGGTTGGCTGCGACGTGCGCTGCCTGGTCCAGAAGCGGCCCAGGTTCGACATCACCTCGGCGTGCGCGGCGGTCTTGTAGGGGTCGGGGAGCTCCATGATCTGCAGCTCGCCCCAGGCTCCCGCGAGCCACATGCGCTTCTGCTCCTGGCCGATGTTTGTGTGGTCGCCCAGTCCCGCGCAGTCGACGGTCACGGTGAACTGCCCCTGCAGATCGGTGTAGGTGCAGTCTTCGGCCGACGCAGGCGCGGCGGCGAGGAGGACGGAGGCGGCGAGCAGAAGGGCGAGGCGGCTCATGGCGGCGGAGTGTGCCAGCGCCGTCGGGGCGCGTAAAGCGCAACCAGAGCGAGTGCCCAGAGAGCCGCGCGCCCGCCCGCACGTGAGGCGACGGCGGAGCAGCCGCTCTCTTCCTCGTCCGGGGGCGGCCCGGCGCCGGCGGGATCGGTGTCGATCTCCCGGGGCACGGTGATCTCGTGCCAGTCCCCCCAGCCCGAGAAATTGCCCGCCAGATCGAGGGCTCCGAAGCGGACCTCGGTGCTCGCGCCGGCCACGGCCAGCGGCCAGTTGTGGAGGCAGGGCGTGTTTCCGAGGGCGAAGAAGTCTGGGTAGTACTCGCCGAAGAACATGCCGTCGACGGTGCCGTGGAGCGCGTCGGCGTCGAAGGTCAGGGGGACGCTGTCGGCGGAGTCGTCGTCGTCGCCGTCGGCCACGCCGTCGTCTTCGTCACGGACGTCCAGCAGCAGCACGGCGGCGTCGATGGGGACGTAGATCTGACCGTCGGCGAACAGGCCGCAGCCGGGGATCTCGCCGGTCTCCCAGGCGGGCTCGAAGCCATCGCCGCCGGGGACCTCCGGGGGGATCGTGTCGGGGTCGTCCTCGGACGCGAAGGCGCCCAGCTCGTAGGCGGCGTCGTTGTCCTGGATTGCAAAGATCTTGTAGGCGCTGTGGGGGAGCGGATCGGCCAGGTGCAGCACGGTGACTTCGTCCCGGCCGGCGACGATCTTGGTCTCCTGGGCGACCTCGAGCACGCTGAAGGGGGCGATGGCGCGCCGGACCTCCAACCGCACCGCGCTCCGGGTCCACGCCTCCCCGATGAAGATCTTCGTGTTGCTCGGTGCATCCAGTTCGCCCATCACCGGGAGCACGGCCGACACATCGGCGAACCCGTCCTCGCAGACCGCTGCCGCGGCGACGGCGGGGCTCAGGGAGGCGAGCAGCGCGGTGGCCAGGCTCAGTCGCACGCGATCCAGTCCTCGATGTCGGGGGGGGGGGCCTCGCCGGTGCCCGGATTGCAGGCCCAGCAGGGGCGCTCGGACGGAAGACCTTCGGGGTTGGCGCAGAAGATGACGCTCACGTCGGCAACTGCCGTGCAAGCGAAGGGAACCGCGCCGGGGGCCGCATTTTGCCCGTCTTGGGTTCCAGGGAGGGCCGCCTGGAAGGCAACAACGTCGCCGTTGCTGCCTTCCACGGTCATCGCGAAGCCGTCTGTGTCCTCGACATCCTCGGACTCCACAAAAACCGTAGTGCGGCCCTCGTCGACCGGACCGGACATCGAAATTGCGAACGTCCACTCCGGATCGGGGTCCTCGTCACACGAATACGACGCGGAGACAGGGTGAATGGGATCAGGCTCCGGAGGCTCTGAGCCACAGGCGCACAGCAGGACCACTGAAAACAGCAGGGGACATGTCGACCGCATGCTGCGATCCTAACGTCTCGAGGGGGGTGATCCGCCCCCCCGAACGTGCTAGACCGCCAATCCTCGTCACACAAGGTGGCTGAGGAACCGCAAATCGGCCCCAGGAGGCGATCATTCGTCGCAGGCAGAGAAGACCCCCCGAGCTCCCAAAAAACCGAGGACCTCGGCGCAACCGAATGATCCGCATCAGCCCCGTCCGGCTGATCGACGAGAACGGCGAACAGGTCGGCATCATCGAGACGGGCGAAGCCCTTCGGATGGCCGAAGAGCGTGGTTTGGACTTGGTGGAGGTGTCCCCCGAGGCGCGTCCCCCCGTGTGCAAGCTCATGGATTACGGACGGCACAAGTACGAGCAGGCTCGGTCCGATCGCGCCAAGAAGCGCAACTCGGCTGACAGCGCGCCCAAGGAGATTCGGTTCCGGCCGAACACCGGCAAGCGTGACCTGGAGGTCAAGGTGGCCCGGGCCCGCAAGTTCCTCGAGGACGGACATCGCGTCCGCATGACCGTGCGCTTCCGCGGCGCGGAGATGCGTCGCCAGGATGTCGGTCGGGAGACGCTCGCCAAGGCGACCTCCCCGCTCGAGGACATCGGCAAGCTCGACAGCGCCATCCCTGAGATGCAGGGCCGGATGCTGTCGGTGACGATGTCGCCGCAGAAGGCGACCAAGTAGCGAAGCTCGTCAGTCAGGCGATCCAAACCGTCTTGACGTTGACGAACTCGCGAATCCCAAAGCTCCCCAACTCGCGGCCGTAGCCCGATTCCTTGACCCCTCCAAAGGGGACACGAGGGTCGGATGCGGTCATGCGGTTGACGAAGACGGCGCCCACTTCCAGCTGGGCGGCGACGTCCCGTGCGCGCTCCAGATCCGCGGTGAACAGCGACGCCCCGAGGCCATAGCGGCTGTCGTTGGCGAGGCCGACGGCTTCCTCGACGGAGCCGATGCGGTGCACGGCAGCGACCGGACCGAACGTCTCCTCGCGCCACACCGGCATGTCGACGGTGAGATCGGTCAGCACCGTCGCGGGGAAGAACCAGCCGGGCCGCTCCGCAGTCATGCCCCCGCAGCGAATGCGGGCGCCGGCGAAGGCCGATGCGTGAACCTGGCGCTGCAACTCGTCCCGGAGGTCCTCGCGGGCGAGGGGGCCCAGTTCGATGCCTCGGTCGGTGGGGTCGCCCATCGCCATCGTGCCCATGGTCGCGACGATGCGTTCGACGAACTCGTCGTAGACGCCGTCCTGCACCAGGAAGCGCTTCGCGGCGATGCAGCTCTGGCCGTTGTTGAGGCAGCGGGAGCGCACACCCTCGCGCACCGCGGCTTCGACGTCGGCGTCGTCCAGGACAATGAAGGGGTCGCTGCCGCCGAGTTCCAGCACCGCCTTCTTGAGGTGCTGGCCGGCGAGGGAGGCGACCGCGCGCCCGGCGCGGTCCGATCCCGTGAGGGTGACGGCGGCGACGGCGGGGTCGGCGAGCACCTGCCCGGTGCCGTCGTTGTCGGTCACCAGCATCTGGAGCAAGCCCTCGGGGAGCCCGGCGGCGAGGCAGAGGCGCTCGATGCGGGCAGCCTGATCCTGGGTGTTGGGCGCGTGCTTCATGAGCATCGCGTTGCCGGCCATCAGGGCGGGGGCGCCGAAGCGGAAGACCTGCCACCAGGGGAAGTTCCAAGGCATGACCGCGAGCACGACACCGAGGGGGTCGAAGCGCACGAACGTGTCCGTGGACTCGACGTCCGCGGGGGCGGCCTCGGGGGCGAGGAAGGTGCCGGCGTGCTCGGCGTAGTAGCGGCAGACCCAGGCGCACTTGCGCAGCTCGCCCTCGGATTCGGCGATGGGCTTGCCCATCTCGCGGGTCATGGCGGGGGCGTGGTCGTCGACGGAGGCTTCGAGGGCGTCGGCGATGGAGTTCAGGATGCCGGCGCGATGCGAGAAGGAGGTCTGGGACCAGTCCTTCTGGGCGCCGGTGGCGAGGGTGAGGCGGCGGCGGACTTCGGCTTCGGAGTGGAGCTCGTGGTCGAGGTAGGGGGTGCCGGTGGCGGGGTTGGTGGATTGCATCGGGGGGAGGCTAACTGGGCCGGGATCGGCTGGGAAACTGGGAAACTGGGAAAGGGCTCAGTCGGGTTGGGCCAGCCGGGCGCTTGCGAGCATGCCGCAGCCGGCGTCGCGCCCCTGCCCTCCGGAGTACCTGCGCACCACGGGCCTCTTGAGCACCTGCAGCGCATCCATCAGCTCGTTGATCTCCCGCTCATCCGCGCGTCGGAATCCGTCGTCCCGGCTGTCGTTGATGTCGATCAGGTTGATGCGCGCGGGCAGGTCGCCCAGCAACTCCTTGAGGGTGTCCACTTCCGCCTGATCGTGGTTCACGCCCCCCATCACCACCCACGCGATGGTCTGCAGCGCGAACTTGCTGGAGGCGGCGTGCTCCCGGATGGCATCGATCACATCGTCCATCCCGAACTTCCCCGCGACCGGCAGCAAGCGCTCCCGCCTCTCCGGCAGCGATGACGTCAGCGACAGGATGAGCCGGAAGGGGTGCCCCTCGCGGGTGTACCGACGGATCGCGGGGACGAGGCCGACCGTGGAGATCGTGATGTTCTTCGCCCCGATGCGGCCCCCGTTGGGGTGGGCGAGCATGCGGGCGGCGCGGACCACCTCGTCGTAGTTGTGGAACGGCTCCCCCTGGCCCTGGAACACGGCGCCGGTGACCCGCCCGGGGGCCTCGTCCCGGACCGTGAGGAAGGCCGAGAGCATCTCCCAGGCTTCCAGGTTCCGGCTCAGGCCCAGGCGTCCCGTGGCACAGAACACGCAGCCCATCGCGCAGCCAACCTGGGAGCTGAGGCAGACCGTGAAGGTGTCGGGCTTGGCCAGGGGGATGCGGACCGCCTCGGTGAGGGCGCCGTCGGGGGACTCGAACAGGTACTTCGTGAAGCCGTCGGCTGGATCCTCGACCCGCTCGACGACCGTCAGCCGCTGCCACGTCAGCCCCTCGTTGATCGCCGCGACCATCGCCTTGGGCATCGGCCGCTTGGTCGGCGTCAGCGTGTCTCGGCCCAACGCCACGACCTGGGCGACCGCGCGACGGCAGTGCTCAGGGCGGGTCGGAACCCCCTGCTCGGCGAGCCAGGCTTCGAGTTCCTCCGGAAACATCGAAAGGAGGGAGGGTCGCACCGGGGATCCATAGCGGATCTCCGCTATCGTTGCGGACCCTCATGCCGGCCAACATGGACATCGTGAAGGCGGAGTGGCGCGCGCGCGCAATCGCCGAGTACCGCTCCGCTTCCGTCGCCTCGGAGTTCCTCAGCTGGCTGCTGCGGCTCACGTTCAGCAGCGACATCCTCCAGGCCAGCTTCTCCGTCGTCGGCAACGAGCTCGACCACGCGGACATGACGTGGGAGGTCTACCAGGCCCTCGGCGCCACCGAAGAGGACCCGCTGGCGGAGATCACCGAAGGCGCGCTGGTGCTCCCGCAGGCCTTCGGCAAGCCGACCTTCGAGCGCGTGGTGCTCGCCTGCCTCGACGTCTACTGCATCGGCGAGACCCTGGCCGCCGCGCTGTTCCGGGCGATGCAGCAGGGGGTCGCGGAGAACGCGCCCAAGCAGTTGCTGGACCGCCTCGTCGAGGACGCCGATCAACACGTGCAGTTCGGCTGGGCCGTGATCGACGAGTGCCTCGATCGCGACGCCAAGAAGGTCGCGTCGTTGGCCAAGAAGCACCTGCCGGAGTACTTCAGCCGCGCCGAGCGCGCGTGGGGGCTGCTGCCGGACACCTGGATCGAGCCGGTCGGTCCGCACGAGCAGCGCTTCGGCCTCATCGCCCGCGCCCGCTACAAGCGGGAGTTCTATCAAGCGATCGCCGAGCAGGTGATCCCCTTCCTGGAGGACCGAAACCTCCAGGGCCGCGCCGCGTGGGGCCGTCGACCCAAGCCCAAGAAGAAGTAGGTCCCCTCCATGTCCGTGCCCGCCGAAACCGCCGACCTCCTCGCCTACATCGAAGCCTCCCCCACCCCCTGGCACTGCGTCGCCGAGACCGCCGCGCGGTTGGAAGCGGCCGGCTACACCTCCGTCGACGAGACCGCCAAGGACTGGCCCGGGGACGCCGGCGCCAAGCTCTACGTGACGCGCGGCGACGGCTCGATCATCGCCTGGAGGATGGGCAGCGCCCCGCCCGCGGACGCCGGCTTCCGCGTCATCGGCGCACACACCGACTCCCCCAACCTGCGGGTCAAGCCGAAGCCCGACCGCCACAACGTCGGCTACCACACGCTCGGCCTCGAGACGTACGGCGGCGTGCTCCTGGCGACGTGGCCGGACCGCGATCTCGGCCTCGCCGGCCGGGTGACCGTCACCGACGGCGACGCGATGCGAACCGAGCTCATCCGCGTCGACCGCCCCATCTGCCGCATCCCCAACCTGTCGATCCACCTCAACCGCGGGGTGAACAAGGACGGGCTGATCCTGAACAAGCAGACCCACCTCCCCGCGGTCTGGGCGATCGGCGACACCGAGACCCCCGGCGCGTTCGCGGCGTGGCTCGCCGGTGAGGCGGAGGTCGCTACCGACGACGTGCTCGGCTGGGACCTGTGCCTGTACGACGTGCAGCCGCCGGCGTTCGGCGGCCGGGACGACGCGTTCATCTTCGCGCCGCGGTTGGACAACCAGCACAGCTGCCACAGCGGCCTGTCGGCCCTGCTCGCCTCCGATGAGGACGACGCCCCGAAGGCGACGAGCGTGCTGGCCCTGTTCGACCACGAGGAGATCGGCTCGCGCTCCAGCCGGGGCGCCCAGGGCAGCTTCCTTCGGGACGTGCTCACCCGGGTCGCCGGCGGCACCGCGTCGGACATGGCCCGGGCGACCGCCAGCAGCTTCCTCGTGTCGGCCGACATGAGCCACGGCGTGCACCCCAACTACGCCGACAAGCACGACCCCCAGCATCGCCCGATGATGAACGGCGGGCCGGTGCTGAAGACCCACAACGAGTGGCGCTACGCCACCGACGTCGAGTCCTCCGCGACGTGGCGGGCGATCTGCCGCGACGCCGGCGTGCCCTGCCAGGAGTTCGTCAACCGCACCGACCTGGCCTGCGGTTCGACCATCGGCCCGATCGTGGCGAGCAGCCTCGGCATGAAGGGCGTGGACGTCGGCTGCGCGCAGTGGTCGATGCACTCCATCCGCGAGACCGGCGGCGCCGAAGACCCGCCGCTGATGATCGCGGCGATGCGGCGCTTCTTCGGCTGGGGATGAGCTACAGCCTCAAGGAGATCTTCTTCACGCTGCAGGGCGAAGGCCGGCAGGCGGGGCGGGCGGCCGTGTTCGCGCGGTTCGCGGGCTGCAACCTGTGGAGCGGCCGCGAACAGGACCGCGCCTCAGCCCCGTGCTGGTTCTGCGACACCGACTTCATCGGCACCGACGGCCCCGGCGGGGGCAAGTTCACCACCGCGACCGACCTCGCCGCGGCGGTCCGCACCTGCTGGGACGAGGGCGGGGGCCCCGGCGGTGTGCCGCTGGTCGTCTTCACCGGCGGCGAACCGATGCTCCAACTGGACGACGCTGCGATCGACGCGGTGCACGCCGCGGGGGTCTCGATCGCCATCGAGACCAACGGCACGATCCCGGTGCCTCGATCGATCGACTGGATCTGTGTCTCCCCGAAGCCCAACTCCGAGGTCGTGCAGCGCTCGGGGGACGAGTTGAAGCTGGTGTACCCGCACCAGGTCACCCCGGACGAGGTCGCCGATTGGGACTTCACGCACTTCTACCTGCAGCCCCTGGATGGTCCCGAGCGGACCGCCCACACCGACGCTTGCGTGGCGTATTGCAGGGCGCATCCGAAGTGGCGGCTGTCGCTGCAGACCCACAAGCTGATCGGCATCCCGTAGCGCTGAACCGGAAGCTCAGGGGCCAGATGACCCATCTGGACCACGGGAGTGCACCGCAACCGGAAGCTCAGGGGCCAGATGACCCATCTGGACCACGGGATGCACCTCAACCGGAAGCTCAGGGGCCAGATAGCGCATCTGGACCACGGGAGTGCACCGCAAGCGGAAGCTCAGCGGCCAGATGACCCATCTGGACCACCCCTCAAGCGACCTGCACCCGCTGGTACGCCTTCCACGCCGAACGCAGCCGAAGCTGCCCATCGACCGCACGTACCAGCACGGGCTCAGGGGTCTCACCGGCGAGGACCGAGACGGTCCGGGCCGTCAACCCCAGCTCGGCGGCTATCGCGCCCCGCGCGGCGTTCGGCATCGCATGAACCGCCGCTCGCAACGCCCTACGGCCCCATCCCCGCTGCAGGCGTGACGGCGACCGCTTCTTCACCCGCCGGGCATGAACCCCACCGCCGCCTCGGCCGCATCACGCAGACACGACAACGAACGGTCGACGCCCTCGACCCGCACGGGAAGCAACTCGAGCAGGCGGTCACGCTGGAGCCGGGGGTAGCGCCGCTGCGCGATGCGAGCGGACCACTGCCCCAACACCCGCCAGCCGAGCAGGTCCGGAAGGTTGCTCGCTTCGAAGAGGCGATCGAAGTCGGCCGCGTGGCGCTCGGCGTTGCGGAGGTCGTACCAAAAGGTGCTGACCAGATGCCCCTGGCTGTTCAGCGGGACGCGATGGACCTCCGAGAAGTGAACCCCCGGCCACAGCCGCCGATGCATCGAGATCTCCACCCGTCGGGCGAACTCGCCCGCCGTCTCCCAATCTCCGGCCACGATGGCGTGGATGTGTGTATCCGCGGCACGGAACACGACAACGGGAACGGCCTACCGACCGTCAACATCGACACCGCCAGCGTTCGCAACGCCCGGGTCGTAGGCGCGATCACCCGGGAGTCGGCCAGTCGCATCATCACGTGATGTCCCAGCGGCGACGTGCCCGCCCCCTCCCTCGTTCCTGAGTCTCTCATCGTTGCTCCAGACGGGCGCCGCAACGGCGAGATGCCGCATCTCGGCCGCCCCGAGCACCCATCAGCAGATCCCGTGCCAGCAGATAACCCACTGAAATCAATTGGTTCTGCGATCGAAACGTCCAACGTTGTCCGTCCGGGATCGTCCGAAACCGTCCGGGATCGTCCGCCCCGGCTGCCGCCTCCACAATCTCTCAACACTACTTACCAAGTGGTAGGTAGCATCCTGATCACGATGCTCCGCCACCTCCTCGTCCTCGTGCTCCTGGCCGGGTGCGCCCGCCCCGTCGAGATCCTCATCGACAGCGACGGCGTCGCCCACGTCTACGGCGCCACTGACGCCGACGCCTGGTACGGGGCCGGGTACCAGCTCGCCACCGACCGCCTCTTCCAGATGGAGATGCTCCGCCGGTTCGCCCGCGGCGAGTTGTCCGCGGTGCTCGGCGAGCCGGGGCTGCTGCGCGACAAGCAGGCCCGCATCTTCGACTTCGGCCGGTGGGGTGAGGCGGACCGCGTCGCCACCGAAGACGCCGATCCCGAGCGCGCCGAGCTCATCTCTTCGTGGGTCGCGGGCATCAACGCACGCATCGCCGAAGTCGAGTCCGGCGACGCCCCCCTGCCCTTCGGCTTCCGCCCCGACGAGTACGACTTCGTGCCCGCACCCTGGAACGAGGACGACCCCTACGTGGTGCTCAAGGGGGCCGGCTTCGCGCTCGACAAGACCGTCGAGTTCGAGATCGCCATGAGCCTCGTCTACTCGCTGTACCCCGGCGCCCTGGACTCGGTCCGGCCCTTCCAGCCGGCCCACGAGGCATGGGGCGTGCCGCCCGAGGATCAGCCCCACCACTCCGTCGCCCGCTTCTACGGCCCCGACCAGCCCCGCGACGCCGCCCCCCTGGACCTCGCCGGCCCCCTCGACCGCACGCTCCTGGACTGGCCCCGCCCCGTCGGCTCGAACAACTGGGCCGTCGACGGCCGGTTCACCGACAACGGCAAGCCGCTGATCGCGGGCGATCCGCACCTCGGCTTCGACTTCTTCGGCGCCCCCTACCCCCTCCACGTCAACAGCAAGGACGGCCGCGGCACCTACGACGTGGCCGGCTTCGCGTTCCCCGGCACGCCCGGCATCGCCCTGGGCCACAACGACTCGCTGGCCTGGACCGTCACCTCCGCCTTCGCCGATGTCATGGACGTCTGGACCGTCACCCGCGTGGGCGAGGGCGTGCAGTTCGGCGACGACGCGCTCCCGCTGCTGTCCCGCACCGAAGCGATCCTCGTGCGCGAAGACGGCGATCCCGTCGGCGAGGGCGCCACCGTGGTGGAGACCTTCGAGGAGGTCGAAGGCGTGGGCGTGCTGCTGCCGCCGGAGCTGCTGCCGCTGCCCGTGGGCGACTACCTCGTCGGCTGGACCGGCTTCGAAGCCCGCCCCGCGCGCTGGTTCATGGAGCTCAACCGGGCCGAGTCGTTGGACGACTTCGAAGCCGCGGTCGGCCGCATGGAGGAGATGAACTACAGCTTCGTCGCCGCGGACGCCGAGGGCATCGCCTACCGGGTCGGCGTGTCCGTGCCCAACCGGCCCGACGTCGCCGGACCCCGCGCCCCCTGGAAGGCGATGGACGGCAACGACGCCGGCTCGGTGTGGACCGGCGAGCGGCTCGATGACGACCGCATGCCCCACGGGCGCGCCCCCGAGCGGGGCTGGATCTCCACCGCCAACAACGACCCGTTCGGCTTCACCGACGACGGCGATGTGGCCAACGATCCCTGGTACTACGGCGCCTTCTTCGCCCCCGGCTACCGCGCCCACCGGATCGAGTCGGAGCTGGCCCGCATC
>JAAESI010000311.1 GCA_024229515.1 Pseudomonadota bacterium
CGGCCTCGCCGCCGCCGCCCGCCGTCGTCGAACTGAGCGCCCCCGCCGCGCGGCTGCCTCAGCCCGGTCATGTGGGCCCCTGGGACCTCGGGTGGGCCGTGCACGGGCCGCTCCAGGACGACGGCCTCGTCGCGTAGCCGGCAGGCTGCGGGCGCCTCGTCTATCCGGGCTGAGTGCCTGAGATCTCACCTCTGACAGGCTCCTGGGGGGCGACGTCCTCGCCTTCGGGGTCGAGGTACTCGCGCAGCGCCGCGCGGTACCCATCCGGCAACGGCGTCGCCCGAAAGGTCTCCATCGCGATCACCGGCGTCACCATCCGCACGATCGCGCGCGGCTTGGCGTCCCCGACCACCGACAGCAGCAGCTTCCACGTCACCGAGCGGGTGCCGAGGCGGAGCACCGTCAGCTCGACCTGCATCTCGTCGCCGAACCTGAACGGCCGGTTGAAGGTCGCCTTCACGTCGCCCAGGGGGAAGCCGATGCCGTCGCCCTCCAGGACCCCGTGGTAGCTCTTGCCCAGCGCGGTGGGCCAGAAGTCCTCGAAGAACCGGTGCATGCGGTCGAACAGGCGCGGGTAGTACATGATGCCGGCGTGGTCGATGTCGCCGAAGCGGACGGGGCTGGTGGCTACGAACGTGTTCGGCATCTCAGACCTCCAGGACCAGCTTGCCGAGCACTCCGCGGTCTTCGATCAGCTGGTGGGCGCGGGCGGCTTCTGCCAGGGGTAGGACCCCGTCCAGCACCGGCTTCAGGTCACCCCGGTTCGCCGCCACGAGGGCCTCGGCGAGGTCCGAGCGCGCGCCCATCGTCGAGCCGATGATCTCCAGCTGTCGGAAGAAGATGTGCGACAGCCCCGCCGCGGTGGCGTCGCCGGTGGTCGCCCCGCACGTGAGCACGCGGCCTCCGTTGCGGGTCAGCTTGAGCGAGCTTCCCCAGGTCGCGCCGCCGACGTAGTCGATGGTCACGTCCACCTTGCCGCCCGCGGCGGCCCGGACCTGCTTCTCCCAGCCGTCGGCGGTGTAGTCGATCGTGATGTCCGCGCCGAGGGCCGCGCACAGCTCGCGCTTGGCCTCGGTCGACGCCGTCGCGATCACCCGGCAGCCGACCATCTTGGCGATCTGAATGCACATCACCCCGACCCCTGCGGCGGCGCCGAGGATGAGGACCGTCTCGCCCGGGCGGAGCCGTCCGCGGCTGATGCACATGCGCCACGCCGTCAGCGCCACCAGGGGGAACGCCGCGGCCTGCACGAACGTCCAGCCCTCGGGGATCGGGTGGCAGTTGACCGCCGGCACCGCGAGCTTGCTGCAGTACGTGCCGTTGCAGGACTCGCCTAGGATCTTGAAGCTGGAGCAGAGGCTGTGTTCGCCCTCGAAGCAGCGCCGGCAGGTGCCGCACGACAGTCCGGGATCGATCAAGACCTTGTCCCCGACCTCGATGCCCGTGACGCCTTCGCCCAGCGCCGCCACGGTGCCGGCGGCGTCGGCTCCCGGGATGCGCGGCACGGGGATGCGCGGGAGGTCGCGGCGCACCCAGATGTCGAGGTGGTTGACCCCGGCGGCGGCGACGTCCAGCAGGACCTCTCCGGGACCGGGGTTCGGATCGTCGACCTCGTCCAGCCTCAGGACGGACGGGGGACCTTGTTCGTGGAAGCGAATTGCCCGCATGGCGCGGCATTGAAACACACCGTCCGAGGCATCGCCCCGAGGGGCCGACTTTCTGTATGATTCCGCGATGTTTGAGATCTGTACGGCGCGTTCGATCAAGGATCCGGGGTTCCTCCCCCTCCTCAGCCAGGTCTTCGTCGAGCAAGGCGTGGGCATGCCTGACAAGGAAGCCTTCGACACCCTCGAGAACGCCATCAAGTCCGGCCGCGTGCGCTACTTCATGGCGTTGGAATCAGACCGCGTCGTAGGCGTCGTGAGCCTCACGTTCGGCTTCTCGACGGTGCGCATGAAGCCGTTCGCGCTGCTGTCCGACCTGTACGTCCACCCCGGCCACCGAGGCCGTGGCGCCGCCGCCGCGCTCGTGGTCGCCGCCATGGACGACGCCCACCGCGAGAGGTGCGACTACGTCAGCACCCAGACCGCCGCCGGCCTCGAAGGCATCTTCGAGCGCTACGGCTGGTCCAGCGACGTGAGGACGATGATCTATCACGTGGATCTGGAGGGCCCGCCGCCCAGCCTCAAGATCACCGGCGACTTCACCTTCGATTAGGGGCGTTGTTGCACGGCTCCGAGCGAGGCCGGATCGGGCCACTGAGCGGCTCTCTCGGAGGTTCAGCTTCGGACAGCGTGCGATTCCGGCATCCCGAGCTCGGTCATGCGATTGAGGATGTTCACACCGATCATCGCTTC
>JAAESI010000312.1 GCA_024229515.1 Pseudomonadota bacterium
AGTTATCGCATATATTGCTGAATGTTTCCCTAAATGCTTTACTCTAGAAGGTGAAGCGAAGCCACTTAAAATTGGTATTTTTCAAGATCTTGCTGAACGTCTAAATGAAGACGAAAAAGTCAGTAAGACTCAGCTTCGTGCAGCGTTAAGACAGTACACATCATCATGGCGTTACCTGCACGGCGTAAAAGCTGGCGCAGAACGTGTTGACTTAGACGGCAACGCGTGTGGCACTCTAGAAGAAGAGCACGTTGAACACGCTAAAGCTACACTTGCAGAAAGCAAAGCGAAAGTTCAGGCTCGTCGTAAAGAACAAGCACAAAAAGCTCGTGAAGAAGGCAAAGCGAAACCTAAGGCGAAGAAAGCTCAACAGCCTCGTCGTCAAGCGCCTAAAGCACCAAAAGTAGAAAAGCCTGTAGAAACACGCGCTTTGAACGCTGACGAATTCATCGCTGGCAAAGAAGTAAATGTGAACATGGGTAAAGGAAACATGGCTGCGACCATTGTTGAAATCAATAAGGAA
>JAAESI010000313.1 GCA_024229515.1 Pseudomonadota bacterium
GGAAGCGATGATCGGTGTGAACATCCTCAATCGCATGACCGAGCTCGGGATGCCGGAATCGCGGGCTGTCCGAAGCTGAAACTCCGAGAGAGCCGCTCAGTGGCCCGATCCGGCCTCGCTCGGAGCCGTGCAACAACGCCGTCCAGTAGGTCCGGTTCGCTTCGACGTGGCTTATCGCGGGAGCAGTCCCCGGAAGAAGCCGGGGGTCACCTCGCGGTTGGTGATCGTCTCGTCCACCAGCGCGCCGGTGTCCTTGTCGAACATCATCACGCGCACCCCCGGGACCCCGCCGGCGGGGCCGTTGACGAAGCCGTCGAAGCTGTCACTGCGCCGCAGGAAGACCTGGAGCACCGTCTGGCTGGTGGTCAGGTCCATCGTCACCCGCACCCGGGACCACTGCTTGGCGTCGGTCTCCTCGTCGGTGGGGGGGATGACCTCCACGTCGTAGAGGCCGCGCGGGAGCGTGCCGAAGAAGCCGCCCACGCCCGCGGTGGTGGTCCGCTGGAACGCGTAGTGGGGGGCGGTGAGCATGTGGAAGCGGAGGTCCGCGCCGACGATGCGCTCGCCGGCCGGGTCGAACACCTGCACCAGCGCCGGGAGGGTCGGCCGGAGGGACACCTCGATGCCGTCGACCACATCCACGCCGGGCTCGAAGTCGACCGCCACCTCGCCCGTGTCGAACACCGTGGCGTCGCCGTACGCGGGCACCGCGCGGATGCGGTAGGTGCCGTAGGGGACGTCGATGAAGAACCGCCCCTGGGCGTTGGTGGGCACCTCCGCCCGGTACCAGCCGCCGCTGAAGTCCGAGCCAATCACCTCGCCGGGGCCCACGAATCCCTCGACCTGGACCCGGCCCGCCGCGTAGGTCGAGTTGCCCGCGAGCACGTCGCCGACCAGGCTGGTGATCGGCAGCACCGGGTACTCGATCACCAGCCGGGTGCCCAGCAGCGGAACGAGCTCGTCTTCCAGCTTGATCGGGCCGATCGAGGCGCCGCCGTCGCCGGAGGTGGAGATGACGATGTCGTAGCGGGCATCGCCGCCGGGGACGAAGACGTCGAACTCGCCGTCGAGGCCGGTCTCGACCGTCACCCCGAGGGGGTACTCGGGCCGCTCGGCGTCGAAGAACGTCACCACCGCGCCGACCACCGGATCGCCGGAGATGTCATCGACACGGCCGCGGAACACCTCCGCCGGGGCGACGCTCCAGTCCAGCGGCGCCGCCGCGGTCGAGCTGTCGCGGATCGTCACGTCCGTCAGCAGCCGCCCGACCTCCTCGCCGAGCAGGCACTCGGGCGCCACGAGCACGTCGTAGGTGGTCGGGACCAGCGTCTTGGTGACGACCCCGAGGGTGTCCGTCTCGCCCCCCAGATCGCCCAGCTGCCCGACCGCGTCCAGGAACGTGCACGCCGCCTCCACCGGGAGCCCGGTGAGGTCGTCCTGCACCGACGCCGACATCACCACCGGCTGCACCAACTCGAGGTCGACCTGGCGGTCCGTGCCGTCCCAGTAGACGACGTCGGCGATGGGGTGGCTGCGGGAGGTCTGCTCCTGCGCGCCGCGGTGGGGGGCATGCAGCTCGACGCGAAACTCCCGCGACGGCGCCGTGGGGCCCGGGTTGGGGCCGCTGCAGTCCGCGCCGATCCCACCGATCGCCAGCAGCAGCACGGCTCCCGCCAGCGGAGCGCGGCTCATCCCCCCACCTCCGCGGCGGACGGGGACAGCAGCCCCACGTCGTCCAGCAGCTCGTCGGCGTGGGGCGCCACGATGAGGGGCCAGACCTGGAACTGCGTGCCCTGATCCACCGAGTCGACGGTGAGCACGAGGTCGAGCTCGTAGGGGCGGGGGTTCCAGGGGAGCGACGCCCGGTACAGGGAGACCCGCTCCGTGCCCGAGGCGATCACGATCTCCTCATCCTCCAGGGGCGTGTCCTCGTGTCCTACGAGGGCCCAGGTGATCGTGCGCGCGCCGCGGATCCGGCAGCGGATCTCGCGCACCTCCTCGGGGCCCCCCACGAGCACGCGCTCGGTCCCGCGCGGGCGTGGCGTGCAAAAGGCGATGAGGGTGTCGTCATCGACCGACGTCGGCGGGTCCGTCTTGTCGGGGAACATGTCCGGAAGCCACAGGCAACCGCTGGCCAACAGCGAAAACGCGAGGGTGCACAAGAGGGTCCGGAGCGTGATGGCCGAACGATACCAACCGGGCCGAGCGAGGCGGTCGGGCGGGGTCAGTCCCCGGGGAACGGGATGAGACGCTCCCCACCGGGATCCAGGACGCCGGTTCCCGTGAGACCGCGGGTGACCCCCTCCTCCACGATCGTCTGGCCGTTGAACTCGACTGAGATCGAGTAGGTCTTGAACTCGTCCAGGGTGATCCGGACGGTGCCGTCGGCGGAGCCGATGAAGATGCCGTCGACGTAGTAGACCGAGCCCAGGGGGAAGCCCGTCAGCTTCACGGTGCTCGGCTTGTACCGGGGCTGCAGGACCAGCGTCTCCCGGGCGTCGGGGAGCACCCGCACCGTCTTGCTGTACCCCACCTGCGTCCCGGAGCCGAGTACCTCGATGGTGTGGTCGCCGGCGTCCAGTTGCAGGTGTTCGGGGGTGGGCGTGAAGAGGCTCTTGCCCCCGTCGACGCGGAACGTGAGGAAGCCGTCCGCGGCGGTCACCTTGAGGCCTCCGATGCCTTCGAGCACCGGCTCCTGGAGCGCTTCGGGGGTCGGCTCCGGCGCCGCCTCGACGATCGCCACCGCCTCCATCTCCAGCGGCTCGGGGGCCGGGCGCACCACTGCGGGCGCGTGCTCCTCCGGGGTCGGCTCGGGAGCGGGCGCGACCACGACCTCCAGCGGCTCGGGGATGCCCAGCACCGGCATCGGCACCATCGAGACCCGGCGTAGCGCGGGCGCCTCGGCGGCGGCCGTGGGCTCCGGCGCGAACCGATCCGACTGCAGCGTGAGGGCGACGATGGCGGCGACGGCGATGAGCACGGGCGCGATCCACAGCAGGATCCCGCTGCGGCGGGGCTCATCCACCAGCGGGGGCCGCATCGACTCGATGATCGTGACGACCTCTTCGTTGTCCTCGTCGAGCGTGAGCACGCGGTTGAACGTGCGCAGCGCGTTGGCGGTCTGGCCGCCTCCCGCCTCGGTCCGGCCCCGCGTCACGAGCCGCTCGATCAGCCAGGGCTGGAGCCGGTCCTCGTATTCGTCCGAGGCGTTCAGGTACAGGTCCAGGCTCCACTGCCCGGGCTCCTCGGGGTCGATGGCGACCGACCTGAGGAACCCGTCCAGCTCGGCGCGGATCTCGTCGGTGTCGGCGTAGCGCTCGTCGGCCGTGCGCGTGAGGCACTTGGAGATCACCGACGCGACCGCGGGGTCCAGACTCGGCACCCGCTCAACGGGATCGTCGTAGGTGGTGTCGATGATGTTCTTGAGCACCACGGACGGGTTGCCGCCGCGGAACGGCAGCGTGCCCGTGACCATGCGGTACAGCACCGTGCCGAGGGCGAAGATGTCCGAGCGGAGGTCGACGTCCTCGCCGGTGGCTTGCTCCGGCGACATGTAGGCGGGGCTCCCCACCAGCGCGCCGGTCATCGTCACGTGGCTGTCGTCGGCGATGCGGGCGATGCCGAAGTCCATCAACTTCACCCGCCCCTCGGCGTCGAACATGATGTTCTCGGGCTTGATGTCGCGGTGGACGATCCCCTCGATGTGGGCCGTCTGCAGCGCGCAGCAGAGCTCCCGGGCCACCAGCGCGGCGGGCTCCGGCATCATCGCGCCGACGTCGTCCAGCAGCTCGCGCAGGGTCGGCCCCTGGATGAACTCGGTGACGATGAAGCACTTCTCGCTGTCGGGCCCGCTGTAGTCGTAGATGCGCAGGATGTTGTCGTGGGCGAGGGACTCGATGGCCCGCGCTTCCCGCCGGAATCGCTCCCGGTTCTTCTCCGAGGAGGTGAGGTGCGGATGCATCACCTTGATGGCGACGGTGCGATTGAGGGTGGTGTGGCGGCCCCGGTAGACCGTGGCCATGCCTCCTTCCCCGATCTTCTCGAGGACCTCGTACTTCTCGATGACGGATCCGATCACGACGGCCGAATCCTACTTCAGTCCCAACCGACGGATCGCAGAGAACACCGCGCGATCGACCGCAGGGGTGGTCAGAGCTTCGGCCTGGTCCACTGTCATCCACTCGATCCTCTGCACCTCGACGCAGCGCGGTGTGCCACCGACGATGCGGGCGAGGTGCACGCTGAAGTCCAGCTGCTCGTGCTGCACCCGTACGTAAGGCCTAATCACCTCAATGCGAACGTCGAGCTCCTCGGAGATCTCACGAACGAGCGCTTCGGTTTCGCTCTCCCCCGGTTCGACCTTGCCGCCGGGGACCTCCCACTCGCCGGGGTGGCGGGGGTTGTCGTCCATCCGCTGCGTGACGAGGAAGCGGTCCCCGTCGGGGATCAGCGCGGCGACGACGGTGATCACCCGCGGATCGTCGTCTCGCGGCCGCGCACCTTCTGGCGCTCGTCGTAGATCTTCAGGATCACCGCGGCGCTCTCCTCGATCGCCCGCCGGGTCACGTCGATGACCGGCCACGTCGGGTTCTTGCGGTTGATCTCGTGGGCGTACTCCAGCTCCATGTAGATGTGCTCGATGTGCCCGTAGTTGCTGCTGGTGTTGAGCCCCAGGTTGCGGATGCGGGCCATGCGGATGGCGTGCAGCGCTTCGGGCTCGATGGTGAGCGCGAAGATCTTGTCCTGGTCGACCTCGTACAGCTCCGGCGGCGGGTCGATGCCCAGCACGATGGGGATGTTGCTGACCTTCCAGCCCTTGTTGGCGAGGTACGTCGACAGCGGCGTCTTCGACGTGCGCGACACGCCCACGAGGATGATGTCGGCGCGGTGCAGGTTCCGGGGCTCGGCGCCGTCGTCGTGCTTGACCGTGAACTCGACCGCCTCGATGCGGCGGAAGTACTCCTCGCTCAGAAGGGTGCGGCGGCCGGCGGTGCCACGCGGCTCCAGCCCCCCGAGGTGATCGGCGAGGCGGGTCAGGAGCAGTCCGATGAGGTCCACGCCCACGACGTCGTGCTTCTCCATCGCGGCCAGCAGCGCCTCCCGGAGCGGGTCCTCGACGAGGGTGAAGACGACCAGCGCCTCCTCCTTCTTGGCCAGCCGCACCAGGGCCTCGACCCTGCGCTCCTCGCGCACGTGGCTGTAGGCCTTGATGTTGACGAGGTAGTCCTCGAACTGGGCCAGGGCGGCGCGCACGGTGGCGGCCGCGGTGTCCCCGGTGCTGTCCGAGATCACGAAGATCAGCTTGGGCAGCTGCGGGCCGTCGCCGGGATTTGTCATGGGATGTGTAGACTCCGCAGGCTATCCAGGGAAATAGGCCTTGGACGCTGAGCGGACGGAATGTAGCGGTCGCATCCCAGTGACGAAAGACCTCCCCATCAGCCAGTCGGCTTCGATCGGCCGGCTCCTCGACGACGCGGTGCAGCGCTGGGGCGCTCGGATCGCTCTGCGTCGACGCCGTCAGCCGCTGCAATGGTCCGTTCTGACGTGGACCGAAATGGGCCAGCAGGTCCGCTCGATCGGCGCCGCCTTGCTCGGCCTGGGGGTCGGCCCCGGGGATCGTGTGGCGGTGCTGGCTTCGACCCGGCTCGAGTGGAGCCTGCTCGACTACGGGATCCTCAGCATCGGCGCCGTCACCGTGCCCGTGTACCACTCCAGCACCCCCGGCCAGGTCCGCTACGTGCTCGCCGACAGCGACGCCAAGGTGGTGGTGGTGGAGGACCGTCCGCAACTGGAGAAGGTGCAGGCGGTCCAGGACCAGCTGCCCAACCTCGGCTCCATCGTCGTGATGGACGTGATGGACCTGCGCGCCGAGCCCAAGGCGGTGCTGCTGGACGAGCTCACCCGCGACGGGCGCCGGGTCCTGCGCGAGAAGCCGGGCCTGCTGGAGGAGCGGCGCGACGCCGTCGATCCCAGCTGGTTGGCGACCATCGTCTACACCTCCGGCACCACGGGTGTGCCCAAGGGGGTGCGGCTCAGCCACGCCAACCTCATCGCCGCCATGCGCGCGCTCACGGGCGTGCTGGACGTGGGGCTGGACGACACCACCGTGCTCTGCCTCCCGCTGTCCCACATCTACGGCCGGCTGGGGCAGTACGCAGCGCTGACCCACGGCTTCTGCATCGCGTACGCGCGCCGCGTCGATCTGCTCGCCGAGGTGCTGCGGGAGGTGCGGCCGACCTTCTTCTTCGGGGTGCCGCGGCTGTACGAGCGCATCTACCACCGGGTCGTCACCGGCTACCGCGACATGCCCCCGCTGCTGAAGGGGCTGGTCCGGCGCGGAGTCGA
The DNA here is from genome assembly GCA_024229515.1 of Pseudomonadota bacterium. Lineage (GTDB taxonomy): Bacteria > Myxococcota_A > UBA796 > UBA9615 > UBA9615 > JAAESI01. The sequence goes on from JAAESI010000313.1 coordinate 6,346, forward strand.
GCAGAAGCAGGAGGAGGGCGCGAACCCCGCGGGCACGCCTCCCAACGACGTCGGCCTCACCACGCTGACCCGACTCCGACGGAAGCTCGACGTCGCCGGCAAGGTCGCCGACCACGCCTCCGAGGCCGCCGCGAACAAGGCGGTGTTCGAGCCGGTCCGCGAAGCGCTGGGCGGTCGGGTGCGCTTCTGCATCTCCGGCGGAGCGCCGCTGAACGAGGACGTCGGACGGTTCTTCCGCATGGCCGGCATCGAAGTCCTGGAGGGCTACGGCCTGACGGAGACGTGCGGCGCCGCGACCATCAACCCGCCCACCGAGAACCGCGTCGGAACCGTGGGGCGGCCGCTGCCCGGCACTCGCATCCGCATCGCGCCCGACGGCGAGGTGCTGATCCAGGGCGACATGGTCTTCGGCGGCTACCACAACCAGCCGGACGAGACGGCCCTGTCGATCAACGAAGAGGGCTGGCTCCACACCGGCGACGTCGGCCACTTCGACGAGGCCGGCTACCTGGTGATCACCGACCGCAAGAAGGACATCCTCATCACCTCGGGGGCCAAGAACGTGGCCCCCCAGCGGGTCGAGTCGGCCCTCCGCATGAGCCCCTACATCGGCGACGCGATGGTCTTCGGGGACCGCAAGCCGTACCTCGTGGCCCTCATCACGCTGGAGGCGGAGGAGGTTCGCACCTTCGCCGCCGGGTTGGACCTGCCCACCGACGATTGGGGAGCCCTGGTCCGCGAGCCCCGGGTGGAAGGGCTGATCGAGGCCGAGGTGGAGCGCTGCAACGGCAAGCTCGCCCGGTTCGAGGAGGTCCGCCGGTTCAAGGTGCTGCAGCGCCCGTTGAGCGTCGAAGGGGGCGAGCTGACGCCGACCCTGAAGGTGCGCCGGGCCACCGTGCAGGAGCGATACCAACCGCTGATCGAGGGTCTCTACGAGGGTGGCCCGGTCTGACCCCCCGCCGGCTTGCTACCGTGCTTGAGGTGGTTTCAGCCAAGCTTCGAATCGTTGTCCTTCTGGGGCTCCTGAGCGCCTGCTCGGGCGGTGAGGCGGACGTCTGCCCGTTCGATGAGGACAAGACCGAGCCCGGCGTCTGCGGCTGCGGGGTGCCCGACGACGACGCCGACGGCGACTCCGTGCCCGACTGCGAGGACGTCTGCCCCGACTTCCCCGACCGCAACGACGGCGACGGCGACGGCACCCCCGACGGCTGCGACAACGACCTGTTCCCCTGCGACGGCGACGCCGACTGCGACGACGGCTTGGACTGCACCGACGACGAGTGCGACGACAACCTCTGCCGCACCGAGCCCAACGGCTTCTGCGATTGGCCCGCGGAGGCGCCGCTGGCGGCGACGAACCTGACCGACGCGGACGACACCGAGCCCAGCGGCTTCCGCTCCAACCTCAGCGCCGCCGCCTGGAACCCGGAGACGCACACCCTCTGGCTCGGCAGCAACGGCGGCCCCGCGCGCGTGTGGGCCCTGGACATGAGCGACCCCGACGCCCCGTTCATCCCGACCGACGGCGACGCCCGCGCCGAGTGGGGCACGACGGAGGACTTCGACGACCTCGAGGCGCTGACCTTCGCCCACTACAGCGCCAGCGAGACCCTCTTCCTGCTGGCCGAGGACAAGAACGAGATCACCCAGTGGGACCTGGGCGATCTGGACGAGGGCGACAAGATCCAGACCTACGAGCTGACCGGCCTGCTGCCCGACCCGGTCGGCTTCGACGGCGCCGAGGCGATCACGTTCGTGCCCGACGAATTCCTCGCCGCCCAGGGCTTCAAGAACGACGACGGCGACCGCGTGATCAGCACCGGCGGGTTGGGCGGGCTGATGTTCGTCGGCCACCAGGACCAGGGCCGCCTCTACGCCTTCGACCTCAACCCGACCACGGGCGGGGCCGTGCTCGTGGGCCGCTACGACACCAGCGCCAACGAGACCGCGGGGCTGGAGTTCGACCGCTCCACCGGCCTGCTCTACATCTGGCATGGCGGGGGCGCGCCCACCCTGGAGGTCGCCCGGCTCAGCTCGTCCTCGGACGACGGCGACCGGGTGATCGACACGCAGCGCATCTACCTCAGCCCCGGCTTCCCCGACGGCGGCTCCAACAACCTCGAAGGCTTCGCCATCGTCGAGACTGGCGACTGCGCCTCCGAGGTGCGCAGCGCGTTCCTGACCACCGACGATGGCGGCGACTGGTCGCTCCTGCGCTACGACCTCTTCCCCTGCGGGTGGCGATGACCCTCCGGCTCCTCGCGGCGCTGGGGCTGGCGGCCGGCTGCAGCGGCGGGGGCGTGCTCCCGTCCGAGCCGACGCCTCCGCCTCCGCCGGTCGTCTGCGGGGACGGCGTCGTCGAGGGCGACGAAGTCTGCGACGATGGGGTCAACGACGCCCTCGACGGCGGCTGCCTGCCCGGATGCGACGGCGAGGACCTCTACTACGAGCTGTTCGCGCGCGACGTGCTGGAGGTGGAGCTGATCGTCGATCCCGCCGACTGGGATGCGCTCCGCCACGAGCGCAAGACCCGGCACAGCGTCTTCGGCACCGAGGACTGCCGCACCCGCGAGGTCGTCAACCCGTACACCTGGTACCCCGGCGAGGTGACCATCGACGGAGAGACCGCCGCCGGCGCGGGGCTCCGCAAGAAGGGCCACCTGGGGTCGCAGAGCACGCTGCTGCCGTCCATCAAGCTCAAGTTCGACGAGTTCGAGGACGGCGGCCGACTCCACACGATGAAGCGGCTGGCGCTGAACAACAGCCGGTCGGACCGCAGCTACCTGCGCACCTGCAGCGCCTACACGGTCTTCCGCGCCGCCGGCATCCCCGCGCCGGAGTGCACCTGGGCGCACGTCTCCCTCAACGGCGAGACCCTGGGCATGTACGTCGCCACCGAGGAGATCAAGAAGCCGTTCCTGAAGCGCCGCCTCCCCGAGCCCGACGGCACGCTGTACGAGGGGACCGCCTGCGACTGGCGACCCGAGTTCCTCGGCGGCTTCGAGCAGGAGAGCAACCTCGACGATGACTCCCGCGCCGACCTGAACGCCATCTACGACGCGATCCAGACCGCCCCCGACGGGGAGCTGGAGGCGCAACTGGAGCCGTGGCTCGACCTGGACGCCTTCTACCGATTCTGGGCCGTCGAGACGGTCATCTGGCACCGCGACGGCTACAGCGGCAACGCCAACAACTACTTCCTGTACGCCGATCCGGCGCGGGACGGCCGCCTCGTGTTCCTCCCCTGGGGGCCCGACGGCACATTCCGCGTCAACGGCAACGCCGCCCTCCCCAACTCCGTGCTCGCCTACGGCGTGCTCACCAACCGGCTGTACGCGATTCCGGCCTCCCGCCAGCGCTTCTACACCGCCCTCACGGACGTGCTCGAGGACGTCTGGGACCCCGCCTCCCTCGTCGCCGAAGGGGCCCGCGTGCAGGCCGCCTTCGCGCCGTACCTGACCGAACCCGAGCAGGACATCCTGGCGGGCGAGGTGCTGGGCTTCGTCGGGTTCGTGCAGGATCGCCGCGCCGTGATCGAGGCGGCCGCGGCGGGCAATCCCGACTGGACCGCGGGCCTGCGCTTCAACCCCTGCCGCATCCCCCTGGGGCCGATCGAGGGCACCTTCGCCACCACCTACGGCACGCTGGACGGCAGCTTCTTCACCTCGGGGACGTCGACGCTGACCTACGACGGCGAGCCGATGGAAACCGTCCGCGCGGGCTCCCGGGCGGGCATGTTGGGCGACGGGCGGACCCGCGTGCAGCTCCGCCTCGAGACGCCGGACGACCTTCGCTACACCGCGACGTTCACGCTCGCGGAGCCGCCCTGGTTCGAGTCGTACACCACGCCCGGCGACCACGACCTCGGCATGCCTCCCCTGAACGCGATCGTGGTCCTGCACGACATCGCCGGCGACTCCGCGGTGCAGCTGGACCGATTCGACGCCACCGAAGGCACGTGGACCTTCGACTCGATCGAGACGACCCCCGATGGCGCCGTGGTGGGGTCGTTTTCGGGCACGTTGTGGGACCTCCCGTAACCCCCCGTCGGCCTGCTAGCATGCTTCATCGATGAAAGTGTCCCTGCCCCTTCTGCTCATCCTCGCCGGTTGCACCACCGGCGGCGGGAGCGGTTCCCTGACGCAGCTCCCATCGGTCGACGACGACGACGACGACGACGACGCGGCCTCCAACGACGACGACGCGGCGTCCGATGACGACGACGACGCCGGGGTCGATGCCCGCGTGGTGGTGAACGAGCTGATGGCCGACAACCAGGGCTCGATCTACGACAACGAAGGGCTGCCCTCGGACTGGGTCGAGCTCTACAACATGACGGGGGACTCCATCGATCTGGGCGGCTGGTCGATCTCGGACGACTGGACCGACCCGACCCGCCACGTGCTCGCCGACAGCCTCGTGCTTCCGTCCCACGGCCGGCTCCTGTTGTGGGCCAGCGCCACCCCCGAGGCGGGCGATCGCCACCTCGGATTCCGCCTCAGCTCGCAGGGCGAATCGGTCGGCGCGTTCGACCCCGACGGCGCCTCCGTCGATTGGATCACCTACCCGCCCCAGGACCCCGGAATGGCCCGCGCGCGCGAGCCCGACGGGGGGGACGACTGGATCGAAGTCCCCGGCGGCACCCCAGGAGCGCCAAATTGATGGCTTGGACGGCAGACAACCAACGTGCGATGGTCCTACCTCCAGACTGGGGTGTCGGATGAACAGGAGCGGATGGCTGGCCCTCGCGGGCGCGCTCGGACTGATCGGTTGCGGACCGGCCGTGGGGAACCTCGGCTCGCTGGTTCCGCCGGACGACGACGATGACGCCGTCGACGATGACGACGACGACGACGATCTGACCCCGCCGGACGGCGCGGGCGACGTGGTCATCAACGAGGTCGCCTCCGAGGGCGGCGACCTGATCGAGCTGTATAACCGCTCCGACTCCACCGTCGATCTGAGCGGCTGGGAGCTGCTGGACGACGACTGGGCCCACAACCCCTACGCGATCCCCGTCGGCACCGAGTTGAGCCCCGGCGGCTTCTTCGCGGTGGACGCCAACACTGTCGAGTTCGGCATCGGCGACGAAGACACCGTGCGCCTCATCGCCCCCGACGGCTACGTCGTCGAAGAGGTGACGTGGGAGGCCGGCGCCGCCGCCGTCAGCTGGTGCCGCTACACCGACGGCACCGACAACTGGGACCAGTGCACGATCGCGACCCCGGGCGCCGCCAACACCATGGAGGGCATCCCCGACAACGCCGGTGACGTGGTCATCAACGAGATCCGCTCCACCGACGGCGACCGCATCGAGCTGTACAACCGCTCCTCCTTCGTCTTCGACCTCGGCGGCTGGGCGCTGCTGGACGACAACGACACCCACGAGCCGTTCGTCTTCGGCGAGGGGGTGACGCTGGCGCCGGGCGAGTTCCTCGACATCAACGGCGCCGCCACCGGCCTCGGCCTCGGCCCCGAGGACAGCGTTCGCTTCTACGCCCCCTCCGGCCTGCTCATCGAAGAGGCCGCCTGGAAGCTGGGCGCGGCGGAGGTGAGCTGGTGCCGCTTCCCCGACGGGGCAGACGACAGCTGGGGCAACTGTACGCTCCACACCCCCGGCGCCCCCAACACGCAGGAGTACCCGGGCGTGCTCATCGAGCCGCTCTGGATCGCGGGGCTGGACGACGCCCACGACCCCGCCGTGGAGGTGGACGAGCCCAACGAACTCGCCTTCGACCTGTCCGGCCAGCTGTGGGCCGGCGACCAGGACAACCTCCGCGTGCAGGTGTTCGACCTCAACGGCAACTTCGTCACCTCGTTCGGCGGTTCGGGCTCGGGTCCGGGGGAGTTCACCCCCCGTTCCAACGGCAACAACCAGGGGCCGGAGTCGATGCGCCCCGGCAGCGATGGCCTGATGTACGTCGTCGACCGCATCGGCCGCCGCGTCAATGTCTACGACACGGACGCCATGGTGGCGCTCCCCAGTATTGCGGGGGACGGACCGCTGGTGGACCCCACCGGTCTCGCCGTGGACAGCGCCGACAACCTGTACGTGGCCGATCAGAACACCAACCAGGTCCACGTCTTCGACTCCACCGGCGTGCACACGAGAACGTTCGACTTCGAGGACGCCTTTGGCGACCAGATCCTGTGGAAGGTCGAAACCCTGGCCATCGACGAGGCCTCGGATCGGCTGTTCGCGACCTCGGAGAACGAGGCCAAGATCGAGGTGTTCCAGATGTCCACGGGCACGTACCTGGGGGGCGGAGTGACCGGGCCGCGGGACTCGGGGGGGCCGGCGCTTCAGCCGGGGCGCATCACGACCACGATCGAGGGGATTCAGACCGAGACCGTCGCGGGGCTGCTCTTCATCAGCGACGAGTCGGCGGGCCGGATGATGGTCCACGACCTGACCACGCCCGACTTGTACGACCCGGCCGCCGACTACGCCTTCCGAGGTGGGTTCAGCAGCACGGTGCACTTCGCCGGAGCCGACGGTGTCTATCCCTCGGCGGTCCACGATCGGGTGGCGGTGGCGGACCAGGTGGGGAGCCGGGTGCAGGTCTTCCTACTCTCCGAAGTATACGAAGCCCTGGGAATCGAGTAGGCCGCTGGACGCAGTGGTGGTAGACATGCAAGTGACGAGTGCCCGGTTGAGTTGGATCGGGACGGAGGGATGACAATGACGCGCTTCAATCTGGTGCTTGGCCTGCTGCTGACTCTTCTTCTCGCCACGGGCTGCTCGGGCGACGGGTGGCTCGGGGGAAACCTCGGCGACGACGATGACCTCGGCGGCAACAACGACGACGACGACGACGACGGCACCGACGACGACGACGACGACGACGACGCTTCGGACGACCAGGACGGCGACGGGGTCCCCACCGACGAGGACTGCGACGACACCAACCCGGACGTCTTCCCCGGCGGGGACGAGGGCGACGAGGCCGACGGCCTGGACAACGACTGCAACGGCACCGCCGACGACGAGAGCGTCTGCGCCGATCTGACCGGCGACTACGAGACCATCCAGGACGGCATCAACTCCACCCCCGACGGCTTCACCCTCCTCGTCTGCGCGGGGCACTACGTCGAAGAGCTGCAGGCCAACGGCCGCGACCTCACGATCCGCGCCGAGGAGGGTCCGGCGGTCACCACGATCGATGGCGACGGCGCCGGGCAGGTCCTGCGCGTGACCAACGGGGCGGACGTCGGGCTCGAGGACTTCACCATCACCGGCGGCGCCGGCGAAAACGGCGGCGGCCTCTTCTGCCGTGGCTCCACCCTGCGCGCCTCCGGCAACGTCATCGACGGCAACGCGGGGACCTCCGGCGGCGGCCTCTACGCCGACGACTGCTCCCTGTGGCTCGACGGCAGCACTTGGACCAACAACACCGCCGAGGTCAGCGGTGGCGCCCTGTACGCCATCTCCTCGGGCGGGCTGATCAACAACAACGACTTCGACGGCAACACGGCGTTCGAGGGCGGCGCGCTGGTCGCGTTCAACGGCAACGTGGCGATCGACGACAACTCGTTCACCAACAACGAAGCGACCACGATCGACGAGGACACCTGGGGCGCCGGCTCCGGCGGCGGCGCCGTCTGGATGCGCGGCGGACCGAGCTTCAGCGGTAACACCGTCTCGAACAACCTGAGCAACTACAACGGCGGCGGCGTCTGGATCCTCCAGGGGACCGGCGCGTTCGACGGCAACACCATCACGGGCAACCAGAGCATCGAGGACGGCGGCGGCGTCTACACCAACCACAGCTCGATGACCTTCTCGAACAACATCGTCACCGACAACGTCGCCAACGACGACGGCGGCGGCCTGCGCGTCTACATCGGCACGATGGACGTGGTCGGAAACACGTTTGTCGGCAATAGCGCCGGCGACGACGGCGGCGGGCTCAAGCTGTCGCACTCCTCCAACGTCATCCGCGACAACCACTTCGAGGGCAACAGCGCCGGCGACGCGGGCGGTGGCCTGGAGCTGGACAACGAGACCGCGCCGGTCTCGGGCAACACGTTCATCGGCAACACCGCGGGGCGCGGTGGCGGGTTGCACTCCTGGCGCAACGAGGACCAGTTCGAGATCTGGGACAGCTACTTCGAGGGCAACTACGCCGGGTGCGGCGGGGCGATGGCGTTCGACAACGACCCCTACCTGGTGACGATCACGAACATCTTCGCGCTCGAGAACAACGCCAACGACGGCGGCGCCATCTGCGTCGAGAAGCGGCCGCAGGACGGCCCCGACGGCGAGACCGGCACCGAGGACGACGTGTTCGAGGAGAGCAACATCCTCGTGCGCAACAGCCGCCTCATCGACAACGACGCCTCGGACGACGGCGGCACCGCCGACATCGAGTTCGGCGAGGTGGAGTTCACGTTCGTGGTCATGCACCGCGCCGACGCCCCCAACGGCGGCTCGGTCTCCGCCAAGGCGGACGGGATCGTCGACATCAGCAACTCGATCCTGGAAGACAACGACGGCGCCAACTCCGCGTGGGCGACCCAGGAGACCGGCGAGATCCACTTCGCCTACAACAACCTCATCGGCAACGACGGCGGCTTCTCGGGCACCGGCGTCGCGGACCCGGTCGGTAGCAACGGGAACATCTCAGTGGCTTCGGGCTTCGTGGATGCCCCCAGCTACGACTACCACCTGGCGGCGGGCAGCGAGTGCATCGACGCGGGCGACCCGAGCATCGATGATCTGGATGGCACGGTCGTCGACATGGGCGCCTACGGCGGGCCCAACGCCAACTAGTCAGCTCGCTCAGTCGGGGTGGTTCGCCTCGAACAGCACGGCCCGCTCCTCCAGCCACTCGTACAGGTACGCGCGCTCGGCTTCGTAGTCGGTCCAGCTGTTGTTGCCGTTGCGGTCGTCTTCCCACCGGCCGAAGGCGTAGTAGGCGTCGGCCCACTGCTCCCAATCGCGGGCCGCGGAGCGGTCGATGAGGTCGTAGTAGCCGTCGACCTGGCCCTCGATCCAGGCCGGATCGAAGGGGCCGTCGGCGCGCATGGCGACGAAGCGGTCCCACAGCTCGGCCTCGGCGGACGGGACCTGGTGCACGGCCCAGAACACCCGGTTGTTCCAGGAGAAGTCGTTCAGCGCCCCCGAGCCGGTCCGCGCCGTGAACCAGTTCTGCCCCCACGAGTGGTTGAAGTCCCAGGGCGTCATCCTGAACCCCGGGTTGGCGGGGTCGTTGACGAGGTAGCTGTTCTTGCCCGCAGAGTCGCCCGAGTGGGAGTAGTGCACGAGCAGGAACCAGTCCATGAACTCGGCCAGGTCGATCCAGTCATCGGCCTCGGCGATCAGGTCCTCGGGCTCCGCCTGGGACGTGAACCCCACGAGGGCGTCCAGGTCGGAGAAGTCGCCCGGCGGTCCCTCCTCCTTGGTGTAGCCGTCGTGCAGTGAGCCCTTGCTGGAGCCGTTGGCGCGGTTGGGGCCGAAGTTGGCGTCGTGGTTGATCGCCTTGTAGACGTTGCTGTCGCGGAAGAAGCCCATCTGGTCGATGAACTCGTTGTCGATGCGATCCAGGGCCGTGTAGAGGCCGTGGTAGTCCCCGTTGAGGTAGAGCACGACGAAGAAGGTCCGGGGGGTCAGCCGCGGGTCCTCCCAGTAGTCCGCGATGGCGTTCCACTGGTCGTAGATCAGCTTCTGGCGCACGTAGCTGTTGTCGTCGAAGGTCGTCACCAGGACGAGGTGGTCCCGCGTCACGCCCCAGTCGGGGAGGTCGAGCTCCTCGCCGTTGAACTCCATCGTGTAGCTGTTCTTGGGGTAGCTGGTGCTGCTGGCGCCCCGGATCTTGATGGAGGCGTCGTAGGCGACGCCGTCGAACGCGATGTCGGCGCCGACGTACTCCTGGCTGAGCCCGCCGTGGGTGTCGACGTGGATGACCGGAACGCCCCACTCGTGGGTGTAGACCAGCGGGTCCGGGGCGACGGCGCCGGGGGCGAAGGGGTCGTCGGTGACGGGCACGACGACGGTCTCGGCCGTGGGCACGGCGTCGGGGCGATCCGCGGGGCGCACGTCGAAGACGAACCGACCGCTGCCCGCGGAGTCGACCCCGGTGGACCAGCTGATGGTGCGCGAGGCGGCGTCGAACGAGGCACCGGTGGGCAGCTGCAGCGGGGCGATGAGGGCATCGCCGGTGGCGAGCTCGCCGGTGCAGGCGACGGTGAACTCCAGGTCGTCGCCTTCGTCGGCCTCGAAGTTGGCGGGGTCCGACTCCAGCCCGCAGGCGGGGCCCGAGGACGGCCAGTCGTCCGGGTCGTCCGACGGTGGGGCGGGGGTCGGAGAGGCCTCCGGGGGCGGGGCTGGACCCTCGAACGAGCCGCTCTCGCAGCCGACCAGGGCGAGGGTGGCGAGGGCCGCCGCGGCGAGCCTCACCGAGACGCCTCGTTGGGCGCGCCCGGCGTCCCCTCCAGTGTCAGCGTCCACGGTCCGGATGCGTCCGGGAGGCGCGCGAGGGCGACGTCGGAAGCCTGCGGGCCGAAGGTGAGCAGATCGAGGGTGGTGCCGTCGGGGGCGTACAGGCCGAGGGCGTCTCCTTCGCCGGCGAGGGCGAAGCTCAGGTGCTCGGACCCCAGCGACGCCTCCGCGTCGGCCCACAGCACGAGGTAGCCCTCGGCGGGCAGGACGAGGGCGTCCAACACGTGCTTATCCGGCTCGCTGGCGTCGTCGGTCAGGCTCCAGTCGGCCAGATCGACGTCGTCGGGGGTGGGGTTGTGGAGCTCGATCCAGTCGGCGCTGCGACCCGCGGGGTTGAGCACCGCGCCGCCGTTGACGGCCATGATCTCGTTCACCACGAGGCGGGGCCACGGCTGGGTGTAGCCGTGGACGTAGAGGGTCTCATCGATGTCCACAGGCTCGTTCGGCGTCGGCTCGGGAACCTCCCCGGAGGAGGCACACGAGGCAAGCACCACGGCCAGCACGATCGCCCCCGAGGGGCTGGCTCCACTCATATCCGCACCATACCCCCTACAAGCAGTCTCCCGGGAGGTTTGCGTCGAGCCATTCGGTGCGCAGGACGATCCAGTCGCGCAGGTACTCCAGTTCGTCCTCGTAGGTCTCCCCGACGTACCAGTTGGGCCACAGGTCGTTGCCCAGGGTCGGCCACAGGGCGTGGTCGCGCGGTTCGGCGTCCGACAGCCGCGCAGCCTCGCGATCGAGGATGGTCTCGATGTTGTCTTGCGACAGCACGTCGCCGCGGAGATCGTCCCATCGGCAGCGGAACTCCCCGGTGAAGTAGGGGTCCTCCATGAGCAGGCTCTCCCACCACGGGGTGTAGTTGTCCGGGTACGAGAAGCACCAGTTGGTCTGGTAGACGAAGCCCTCGGTCAGCCAGCCGTCGCAGTAGTCGACGTTGCCGAAGGCGATGTTGAAGTCCCACACCGGCCCGGCGTGGAGCAGGCCGCCGTCCGCGTCGGCCTCCTTGTAGTAGTAGGAGCTCTTCTTGTAGCCGTCGATGTTCCGGGTCAGCTCGTTGACGATGGCGAAGTCGACCCACGAGCCGACATCGATCCAGGCGGGGTAGTCGGCGAAGTCGGGTCCGAGGATGACCGACTCGAAGCTGTCGACGAAGTCCTGGAGCTCGGCCTCCTGCGCCGGGGAGATGTCCGCGGCGCGGGGGTAGTGGTAGTCCCACACGATGCCGGCGTCCGAGGTCCAGCCGGTGCCCTCGCCGACCCCTTCGCGCTTGAAGATGAAGCCGTCCGAGCTGATCGGGACCCGGTGATCGCCGCGCTTGATCTTCTCGATGACGAGGTAGACGCCCTGGTACTGGCCGTTGATGAACACCTCGGTCAGCCGGGTGCGCGGCTGCCAGCGCCCCATTTCGGCGGCGAGCGCGAAGGTCAGCAGGTTCCGCAGGAAGGTCTTGTCGGTGTACGGGCCGTGGAGCACCCAGTCGGACTCGGGGGGGAACCCGATCAGGGGGACGTCGAGGTCCTCGCCGTCGTCGTCCCGCAGCTCGAGGTTGTAGGAGCTCTTGGGGAAGCCCGAGGAGGTGCGTCCCCGGATCTCGATGCCGATGTCGCCGGTCCACGCGCGGGGGCGGGAGCCGAGGGACGCGAGGGTGCCGTCGTGGTCTTCGACGACCTCGAGCGTGCCGTCGATCTTGTAGTCCTGGGGGATCGATTGCTCGACCTCGATCCAGAGCACGGGGGGCACGTCGAAGGGGACGTAGAGGACCTCGAAGCCGATGGTCTCGGCCTGGGCGAGGGCGTCGGGGCGTGCCTCGTCGAGCACCTCGAATACCGCTTCGTGGGTGCCTGCGTCGCCGGTGCCGGGGGTCCACGAGAGGCGCCGGTCGGCCTCGTCGAAGGAGGCCCCCGGGGGGAGCCGGAGGGCGGAGATCGTGGCGTCGTCGTCGGCCAGTTCGCCGGTGCACGCGACGGTGAAGGTCAGGAGCTGGCCGGAGTCGAAGGCGGGGGTGGCGAAGTCCGCCTCGAGGTCGCACCGCGGACCCACCGACGGCCAGTCGCCGGGGTCGTCCGACGGAGGCGCGGGGGTCGGCTCGCCCTCGTCCGGGGGGCCGAGCGGGGAGGGGGCTGAGGAGGGGCAGGCGGTCAACGCGAGGGCGAGCGCCATCGAGGCCCCGTGGCGAGTTGCGGGCACGTACGCACCGTAGCAAGCGAGGTCCTCGCGCTGTACCGGGACTTCAAGACCGGGTAACTTCCCCGATCTCGGGAGGTTTCCTGTTCCCGAAGGAGGCTGACGTTGCGCCTGCTGTCCCTTTGCTCCCTGACCGTTGCCGCCCTGGCCCTCACCGCCTGTGGCGACACCCCCCCGGACGTCGTGATCAACGAGTTCGTCGCCGACAACGCCACCGGTGAGGTGGACGAGGCGGGCGAATTCGCCGACTGGATCGAGTTGCACAACCTGGGCACGAGCACCGTCAGCCTCGCTGGCCTCTCGATCTCGGATGACGCCGCGGACCCGCTGAAGCACTCCTTCACGGGCGACGTGGAGATCGGTCCCAGCGGCTACCTGATCCTCTGGGCCGACGAAGACATCACCGAGGGCTCGAACCACCTCCGGTTCCGGCTGAGCAAGGACGGCGAGGGGCTGTACCTGTCGTGGCAGAACTCCGACGGCGGCATCGACGCCATCGATTCGGTCGAGTACGGCCCCCAGGAACCGGACACGTCTTCGGCGCGTACGCCCGACGGCGACGGCGACTGGGTCGACGGCTCGGTGCCGACCCCGGGGGCCAGCAACGGCTGACCCGGCGGAGGCGCCATGACCGACTGAAAGACCACCGCCTGCATCCTGTGTGAGTGCAACTGCGGCCTCGAGGTGCAGCTGGACGGCCGGGAGCTGACGCGCTTCCGCGGGGACAAGAACCACCCCGCGTCCCAGGGCTACGCCTGCGAAAAGCCCCAACGCCTCAACTACTACCAGAACGGTCGAGATCGGCTGACGTCGCCTTTGCGTCGGCGGGATGACGGCACGTTCGAGGCCATCTCCTGGGACGTCGCCATCGCGGAGGTCGCAGAGCGGCTGAGCGCCATCCGGGACACCCACGGCGTCGACACGATCTTCTATTACGGCGGCGGAGGCAGGGGAACCACCTCCCCGGCACCTACGCCACGGCGACCCGCCGGGCGCTGAAGGCGTGCTACCGATCCAACGCGCTGGCCCAGGAGAAGACGGGCGAGTTCTGGGTCTCGTTGCGCATGCTCGGCACCGTCACCGCGAGCTGACCGAGATCGAAGAGATCCTCCACTTCCGCAACGCGTACTTCGACCGCTGGTCAGTCGAGACCACGATCCGCCAAGGCAAGAACCGCGCGGGATGGGGTGCCGCCTACGAGGACGGCAGGGTGCTCAAGTGGCGGGGGATCGAGCGGATGGCTTTCCTGGTGGCCGCGTATCAGACCCTCCTGGGAGAGCTTTCCTGCCTTGTGGCGACGTCGCCCGCATCCGTCCGGCCGCTACTGGACCGGGTGTGGACCAGTGCCGCTGACCCTGCCGACTGGCGGTACCGAGCGAGCCTTGGGTTGCAGCGCTATCTCCAGGACCGACTCCGACAGCAGAGGGTTCGGGCCCGCCGCAGCGACGGAGACCTCCCCGAGCGCGCCTGGCTCCCCCTCTTCGGCGAACTTGCCGCCTAAGGCCTTGATGGACGCAGGGGCCCGCCGCCGAGTTTCTTAAATAGCGGCGGCAGCTTCCCAGTCCACACCCACAACCCTTGACCGAATCCCGCACCTCACGATCGCCCATCAACCCAATCCTCCTCGGAGGCCGGGACTCGGGGCCGTCAGACGTGAACCTCGATCGGGACGTCCCGCGATCCGCTCCGGCGGCGGCGCTGGGGTTCGTCTCAAACCGAAGTGTGGAGAGCACAGCCCATCCCCATTGCCGCCGGCGCACCCCCCTGATAAGGTCCCGCGCCAAGTTGATTGAACAGTCAATCAAGGTCTGAGGAGACCCAAAATCATGTCGACCCCCACCGAGTTCTTTACGAAGAAGGGCGAGCAGCTCGCCGCCAACCCCGACGCCCTCAAGGGCATCAACGCCACCTACCAGTTCAACCTGGAAGGCGACGACGGCGGCGAGTGGACCATCGCTCTGACCGACGACCTCTCCGAGGTCCGCGCTGGCACGTCGGATGACGCCCAGTGCACCATCGCGATGACCGCGACCGACTTCATGGCCATGATCGGCGGCAGCCTGAACCCGAACCTCGCGTTCATGACGGGCAAGCTCAAGGTCACCGGTGAGATCGGCCTCGCGCTCAAGCTCCAGTCGATCCTGAATTAGAGGCATCAGGGATCAGGCCGCAGGCCTCAGGGCAGATCGTCCCTGACGCCTGACGCCTGACGCCTGACCCCTGACCGCCGCCCCCATGGATCCCACCCTCAGCGGCATCCGCGTCCTCGATCTGACCCGGCTGCTGCCGGGTCCGTATGCCTCGTGGATCCTCGCGTCGATGGGCGCGGAGGTCCTCAAGGTCGAGGGCCCATCGCCCGGTGACTACGCCCGCGCCATGCCACCCCACCTGGGGTCGGTGGGCGCGATGTTCCACGTCGTCAACCGCGGCTGCCGGTCGCTCGCGATCGATCTGAAGAAGCCCGAAGGGCGGGACCTGCTGCTGCAGCTGGCCCCGCGCTTCGACGTGGTCTTCGAGCAGTTCCGCCCCGGCGTCATGGATCGCCTCGGCCTCGGCTACGAGGCGCTCCGCGCGGTCCACCCCGACGTCATCTTCTGCAGCCTGTCCGGCTACGGCCAGGACGGCCCGCTGCGCGACGCCGCCGGCCACGACCTCAACTACCAGGCCCACGCGGGCACGCTCTGGCTCGGCGGGCTGCGCGACGGCGCGCCGCCCCTTCCGACGGTGCCGCACGCTGACCTCGTGGGTGGCATCAACGCCGTCACCGCCATCGTCGCCGCCCTGCTGCGCCGGGAGCGAAGCGGCGGCGGAGCCCACCTCGACATCTCCATGACCGACTCGGTCGCGGCCCTCGGCGCCCCGTTTGTCGCCGCCTGGACCGGCCTGGGCGAGCAGGCCTGGAACCGCGGCGACGGGCTGCTCGGCGGCGGCCTCGCCAACTACGCCATCTACGAGACGAAGGACGGCCAGCACCTCGCCGTCGGCGCCCTGGAGCCCAAGTTCTTCGTCCGCTTCGCCACGATCTGCGGGCACCCCGAGTGGGCCCAAACGCCGCCGCTGCCGGGGCCCTGGCAGGAGCCGCTGCGCGAACAGGTGGCCGCCGCGGTCAAGGGCAAGACCCGCGACGAGTGGGAGGCCGCGCTCGACGGCGTCGACTGCTGCGTCACCCCGGTGCTCACCCCGGGCGAGGCGATGGACCGTCCGCTGTTCCGCGAACGGGGACTGCGCGCCGAACCCACCGCCGGCGCAACGTGGGTCGAGTACCCGCTCGGCCCCGCGACCGAGGGCGCGGCGCCGCAGCACGGCGAACACACCGACGCCGTGATCGCCGACGAGCTGGGCTTGGAGGCCGACGCGATCGCAGCCCTTCGGGCCGCTGGCGTCTTGCACTGATCTCCGGTTCAATGCGCGCGCTGTGAACATCCCCAACCTCCTCGCGATCAGTCGTATCCCCGCCGCCCTCGTGGCCTGCGGGTTCCTGATGTACGAGCCCCCGGGGTGGAAGCTCTGGGTCTGCGGGATCCTGATCTGGGGCGCCGTCTCCGACTTCCTCGACGGCTACCTCGCGCGCAAGCTCGACCAGGTCTCGACCTTCGGCGCCTTCCTCGACCTCACGGTCGACAAGGTCTTCATCTGTCCGATGCTGTTCCTCATCGCCGGCGACGATGACGTGCTGATGTGGATCGCCCTCCTCGTCATGACGCGCGAATTCCTCGTCATGGGGCTGCGCATCTACGCCGCCACGCGCCAGGTCGTCATCCCGTCGCATCCCATGGGCAAGCTCAAGACGGGCCTGCTCTTCCCGGGCGTCTTCACCGAAGTGATCGACCTCCACCTCGCCGGCATCGACGTCGGCAACTGGCTCCTGTTGGGCGCAGCCGCCATCGCGATGCTGTCGCTGGCGGACTACTCCAACAAGGCTCGAACCATGCTCGCGGACGCGCCCCCGCCTCCCGCCAGCTAATCACCACCCGGTGGGCGCGCAGCGCGTCTTCCTTCTCTAGAATGCTCCCCTCGTCCCGCGTGCTTCGCGGGCTCCCGATCCCTCTTCGAGGAACCGATGACCGGAAAGATCGTCGAAATCCCCCTGCTCGCGATTCGAAACACCGTGATTTTCCCGGTGCTCGCGTTCCCCATCAACGTCGGCCGTGACAAGTCGCTCAAGGCCGTCGATCGCTCGATGGAGAACGATCGGCTGATGGGCATCGTCGCCCAGACGGACGCCAAGATCGAAGACCCCGACACCGGTGAACTCCACCAAGTGGGCACGGCGGTCAAGATCCTGAAGTCCGTCAAGATGCCGGGCAACAAGCTTAACGTGATCATCCAGGGCCTGAGCCGGATCAAGATCCTCGAGTACATCCACACCGAGCCGTACCTGAAGGCCCGCGTGGAGATGATCGACGAGCAGGAGATCAAGGGCGTCGAGGTGAACGCGCTGCTGATGAACCTGCGCGAGCAGGCCCAGCGCATCATCGAGCTGAGCCCCCACATCCCCAGCGAGGCGAGCTTCCTCGTCAAGTCGATCGACAACCCCGCGATCCTCTCGGACATCGTCGCCAGCAACCTGTCCGTCTCCGTCGAGGAGAAGCAGGAGCTGCTCGAGACGTTGGACGTGCAGGAGCGGATCGAGAAGGTCGTGGCGCTCCTGAACAAGGAGATCCAGGTCCTTGAGCTGAGCAACAAGATCCAGTCCGAGGTGAAGGGCGAGATGGACAAGGCTCAGCGGGAGTACTTCCTCCGCGAGCAGATGAAGGCCATCCAGAAGGAGCTCGGCGAAGTCGACGAGCGCCAGGAAGAGTTCGAGGAGCTCAAGCGCAGCATCAAGAAGGCGCGCATGCCCAAGGAGGTCGAGAAGGTCGCCCTCAAAGAGTTGCGTCGGATGAGCCGCATGAGCCCGGGCGCCGCCGAGTACACGGTCGCGCGCACCTACCTCGACTGGCTGATCGAGCTGCCCTGGGAGAAGAGCAGCGACGACAACCTCGACATCCACCACGCCAGCGACATCCTCGACGAGGACCACTACGGCCTCGGCAAGGTGAAGCAGCGCATCCTCGAGTACCTCGCGGTGCGCAAGCTGAAGGACGATATGAAGGGGCCGATCCTGTGCCTCGTCGGTCCTCCCGGCGTCGGCAAGACGAGCCTCGGCAAGTCGGTGGCGCGCTCCATGGGGCGCGAGTTCATCCGCATGAGCCTCGGCGGCGTGCGCGACGAGGCCGAGATTCGCGGCCACCGTCGGACCTACATCGGTTCGCTCCCGGGCCGCGTCATCAAGGGCATCAAGCGGGCCGGCACCAACAACCCGGTCTTCATCCTCGATGAGATCGACAAGTTGGGCGCCGACTACCGCGGCGACCCCTCCTCGGCGCTGCTGGAGGTCCTGGACCCCGAGCAGAACAACGCCTTCTCGGACCACTACCTCGAGGTCGACTTCGACCTGAGCAAGGTGCTGTTCATCGCGACCGCGAACCAGATGGGTCCCATCCCGGGCCCGCTCCGCGACCGCATGGAGGTGCTCGAACTCCCCGGCTACACCGAGGAGGAGAAGCTCAAGATCGCCCGCCGCCACCTGGTGGACGAGAACATCGAGAACCACGGCCTCACCGACGAGCACATCGAGCTCACGGACGAGTGCATCCTCACCCTCATCGCCAGCTACACGCGTGAGGCGGGGGTTCGGCAGCTGAAGCGAGAGATCGCGTCGGTCTGCCGGAGCGTCGCCAAGGATGTGGCCGCCGGGGATGTCGAGGGCAAGGTCGTGGTGACCGGTGAGATGGTCCAGGAGATCCGCGGGCCCATCAAGTTCTTCAAGGACGTCGCCGAGCGGACCGCGTACAGCGGCGTCGCGACGGGCCTGGCCTGGACGCCCGTGGGTGGCGACATCCTCTTCATCGAAGCCACGATGATGAAGGGCCACGGCAAGATGATCCTGACCGGCCAGATGGGCGACGTGATGAAGGAGAGCGCCACGGCGTCGATGTCCTTCGTGCGCAGCCACATCGATGATCTGGGCATCGACCCCGAGGTCTTCGAGAAGCGCGACATCCACATCCACATCCCCGCCGGCGCCATCCCCAAGGACGGCCCCAGCGCGGGTGTCACGATGACCACCGCGATCGTGAGCTTGTTGACGGATCGTCCCGTGAACCACGAGCTGGCGATGACGGGCGAGATCACGCTGCGCGGGCATGTGCTCGCGGTCGGCGGCATCAAGGAGAAGGTGCTCGCGGCCGCCCGGGCCGGCATCAAGCTCGTGGTCATGCCGGACAAGTGCGAGAAGGACCTCATCGAGATCGGCGACGAGGTCGAGCTGGATGTGGAGTTCACGTTCGTGAACCGCATCGAGCAGGTCCTCAAGTTCGCCCTCGGCGACGACATCCTCGACGGCACCAAGAAGGGCGAGTGGGCGGCCAAGGCCAAGCCCAAGAAGAAGGCCCCCGCCAAGCGGAAGTCGCCGCAGAAGGCGACCCCGCCCGCCGCGCCCGCCTAGCGCCCGCCACCAACCCCAAGCAAGAAGGGCGCTCCCGACTGGGAGCGCCCTTCTTCGTTCTTGCGAACGCGGCCGCAGCTACATCGCGCCCGAGTTCTGGATGATGGAGATGTACGGCATGAAGATGGCCAGCACGACCATCAGCACGAGACCGCCGAGGATCAGCGTCATGACCGGCTCGATCAAGCTGACGAGCCGCTCCTGGTCCTGGTCGACCTGCGCGCGGAACACCTCGGAGGCGTTCTCGAGCATCTCGGCCATGGAGCCGGACTCCTCGCCGATGACGATCATGTCGCGCGCGAGCTCCGGCACGTACCAGTACTCCTCCAGGGGAGCGCTCATGCGGCCGCCGTTCTCGACGCTCTTCTCCATCGCCACAATCGCCGTCTCGATGGCCATGTTGTCGACCGTCTCACGGGACAGCCGCAGGCTCTCGAGCACCGGAACACCGGTGCGCAGCAGCGCCGACAGGGTCTTGCTGAAGCGCGCCATGGCGGCGGTGGTGACCATGCCGCCGATGTACGGCAGGCGAATCTTGAGGAAGTCCATCAAGTAGGACTTGTGCGTCAGCGAGCGCCACGCCAGGAACACCAGGGCCGCGAGCGCGACCACGATGACCAGCAGGCCAGTCGGGGACGAAGCGACGTCCGATGCGGCGAAGACGCTGCGGGACAGCCACGGCATGTCCGGCAGGGTGTCGCCGTTGGCCGCCATCAGCAGGTCTTTGAACTTGGGCGCCACCTGCGTGAGGATGAAGAGCAGCACGACGGTCGCGACGCCGAACGTGACCACCGGGAAGATCAGCGCGTTGCTGACCTTGCTGCGGATGTGCGCATCGTTGTCGAGGCTGTCCGCGAGGTAGCGGAGGTTCTTGCTCAGCTCGCCCGACTTCTCACCGGCCCGCGTCAGCGGAACGACGATGCCCGGGAGCCCCGCGCCGTGCGTCTGCAGCGCGGTGGAGAAGGCACCGCCCGCTTCGACGTCGGTGGTGACCGACGCCAGCAGGTTCTTCATTCCGCCGCCGGAGGTGCGTCGTCCCAGGATCTTGAGCGAACGGACCATCGGGATGCCGGCGTCCAGCAGGACGGCGAGCTGACGGCAGAAGGTCGCCGCGTTTCGGATGTTGATGCGGGGCGTGAAGAGCGTCCGTCCGCCCGCTTCCACCTCTTCGCTGTCCGGGACGTTTGCAGGGGCGTTGGTCGCCATCAGTGATTCTCCTCCAGAAGGTACGTGGCTCCCCCAAGGGCCAGCAAGGTAGCCAAGTTACCGTGGGTCGGACGCTATTGGTAGAGCACCCGGATGAACTCTTCGACGGTGGTTTCTCCCCGCAGGACGCGGACCCGACCGCGATCCGCCAGCGTCTGCATTCCACCCTCGATCGCCATCTTGCGGAGCTCCGCTTCGGGGGCCCGCTCGCTGATGGACTGACGCATCTGCTCGCTGATGTCGAGGATCTCGAAGATGCCGGTTCGACCCCGGTAGCCGGTGCCGTAGCAGTTGTCGCAACCGCGGCCGCGGTTGTAGATCACCGGCTCGGCCTCCTCTTCGGGCGCTGCCGCCTCGGCCTCGGCGGCCTTCTTCTTGCCCTTGGCCTTGGCCTTGGGCTTGGGCGGCGGCGGGAGCGTGCTGGTCGGCGGCGGGAAGCCGGCCTGGGTCAGCAGCGCCGGATCCGGCTCGTACTCCTCGCGGCAGTCCTCGCAGATGGTGCGCACGAGACGCTGCGCGACGACGCCGACGATCGACGTGGCGAGCAGGAACGGCGGGATGTCGAAGTTGTAGAGCGTCGTGACCGCGCCCGGGGCCGAGTTCGCGTGGATGGACGAGTACACCAGCAGGCCGGTGAGGGAGCCACGGACGGCGACCTTGGCGGTCTCGTCGTCGCGAATCTCACCGACGAGGATGATGTTCGGGTCCTGCCGCAGGAGCGCGCGGAGACCGGCCGAGAAATCGAGGCCGATCTTGTAGTTCACGTGGACCTGCGAGACGTCCGGCAGCTCGATCTCGACCGGATCCTCGATGGTCATGATGTTCTTCTGCTGCGCGTCCAACTCGCCGATCGACGCGTACAGCGACGTCGTCTTGCCGGAGCCGACCGGACCGGACGCCAAGACGATCCCGTGGGAGCGCTTGGTAAAGTCCTGCATCTTGTCCATCTCCCAGTCGTCCAGACCGAGGATGTCCAACTGCGGGACCTCCTTGGAGCCGGCCGTGATGCGGATGCTCATCCGTTCGCCGCGGGAGGTGGGGACGGTCGCGATGCGGAAGTCGTACGGATTGTCGTTCAGCACCTGATGGACGTGGCCGTCCTGGGGCTTGCGACGCTCGGTGATGTCCATGTCGGACATGACCTTGATGCGGGAGATGGTGTCCTCGCCGAGGTTGCGCTTGAGGTGCGTGACGTCGTGGAGGATGCCGTCGAGGCGATACCGGACCCGCATGAAGCTGACCTGCGGCTCCAGGTGGATGTCGGTGGCGCCGACGGACGTGGCGCGCTCCAGGATGGCGAGCACCATCTCCGGGGCGTAGCTGATGCCCGCGAACGAATCCTGGTCGAGGCGGAACGCGGGGCGGTCGGCCCTCTTGCGGCTGCGGGACCGGCTCCCGCCCCGTCGCTTCTTCTCCGCCTTGGCGACCTGCGCGGACCACTCCTCGAGCGTCTCGCGGAACTTGCCGGGCGTCTCCACCAGGAGCTTCACGTCGCGCCCCGTGAGGGCCTTCATCGCTTCCAGGAGCACCGGACCGGGGTCGGCGACCACGAGCAGCGTCAGCCCCTCGTCCTCGCCGTCGGTCAGGGGGACGATCTCGAACGCTTCGGCCATCTCGCAGGTGACCGTGCCGGACTGGTTCGGGTCCGGATTCCACTTCTTCCCGCGGCGCCGGCGGAGCCCGTAGAACTCGGTCGCCAGATCGGCCGCGCGTGCGTCCGTGAGGGTGCCCTCTTCGACGAGCACGTCCAGGAGCCGACGGCCCGAGTCCAACGCGGTGGCGTCCGCGGCCTTGACCGTGCGGTAGCCGCCGACCTCGGCGTCGAGCAGGAACTCGAACATCATCCCGATGACGTCGCGGTGCTGCGGCATACCGGGGGCGGTACGGAGCAGCTCTGCCAGGATCTCCGGATCCACGCCTTCGGAGACCGCGGCCCACCAGTCGGCGTTCTCGTCCGAGGCCAGGCCGAGCGCGGCGAGGCGGCGCACGACGGGGCCGCCGCCGCCGCCGTGGGCGTCCAGGTACTTCTCGACCGTCGCCCGCGTCAGGTAGTCTAGGTGAGACGCGATTCGCTCGACCGCCGCTTCGGGGGAGGTCGCCGCGGGGCCCTCGGTCTGCGGCGCGACCTGGCGGTACGTACCCGTCAGCGCGGCACTGTCCGATGCACGACGGCCGGCGGGGCTGCTTCCCCGGGCGGACGGCGGACTTGGCGTCTCACGGATCGTGGCGGCGCCGCTGGGAGGGGGCGGGGGTGCCTGGGTCACCTGGGTCACCTGGGCCACGTCAGCCGCGGTCACCCCGCGAGCGGTAGGAGCGTTGGGGCCCCCGATCTTCGGGACTTCGATCTTCTTCGTCATTGCTTTGACGAGAGAGCCCCAGAGTTGGTCCTGTGCCATTGCGTCCCCTGTTGTTTGCCGCTGCCCCCGCAGCGGGTCGACCATCATAGCGAGGCCCATCCAAGTGAACAGGAAGCTGCCCAGATCCGAGCAGCACGGTTGGCTCCGGGCGGCTGATACCATCGCGTCGTGCTTCCGATGCCCCGCGGATTGATCCGACGCGCGCGCCAACTGGCGTCGGCCGTTCGCCATGCTCCCCGCAAGGTGGCGCCGGAGCATCGCTGTGAAGTTGCGGGCCATCGCGTGCGCGTGCCGCGGGGGGTCTTCCACCCGCTGCAAGACGGCAGCTCGGCGTTTCTGATGCGGACGGTCGGGCCGATGGTCTCGTCCAACCATCGGGTCTTGGACGTCGGTACGGGCTCGGGCCTGGGCGCCCTCGTGGCGGCGTCTCGCGGGGCCACGGTCGTCGCCTGCGAACCGGACCCCCGCGCCGCGGCGGCGACCGAATCGAACCTCCGCGCGGGGGGCGTGTGGGATCGGGTGGAGCTTCATGCGGCGCGGTTGGAAGACCTCGCCCTCGAGGGTGAGTTCGATCAGGTCTGGTTCAACGGTCCCCAGGATCCGTCCGGGTACCAGCTCATGGGTGCGCTCCTGGACGCTGCGCCGACCCTGTTGGGCGAGCGGGGCCGGCTGATCGTCACCATCGACCGCACCACCGGCATGGGCGAGTTCGTGCGCTCCCGCATGCCCGAGGGCTACCGGGTGGTGCGGCTCGCCCGCAGCCTCGGGCTGCTCGCGACGTGGGAGGCCTACAGCGTCGGTTGGGACGTGGAGGCGGCCCGCGCCCGACGCCACCAGGCGCGTGACCCGAAGGCCAAGGCGGCGGTCTCGCGCAAGCGATGGGAGCGGGGTTCGGCCAATGAGCCTCCCCCGGACGAGGCGGCCAGCCGGTGAGACCCCATCGCATCGCCCGTCGCTTCCTCGCGCGCGCCATGCACTGGGGAACCCCGCACGTGCACTGCCCCGGCTGCGGGGGAGACCGGCCCGTGCCGTCAGACGAATCGCTCCAGACCTGCTTCGTCTGCAAGCTGCGGTGGCGGCGCGTCGAGTTGAGCGGCGACGGACCTGCGGACGAAGCGGCCGTTCGGGCCGCCGGCGGGGACGGTCCCTGGGCGGCGACGTGGCACCCGGTGATGGTCGACGTGCCGCACGACGGAGGGAAGCGCTCGGTCCCGCTGGACTGCGCCTTCGTGTTCTACGTGGACGACCGGTACGGCAACGGATGAGCGGTCTGGAGCGTTGGCGGGGGCGCACCGCCCTGGTCACCGGGGCGAGCGGGGGCGATCAGGGCGTCCAGAGCATCAGGTGCGACGTGTCGTCGTTGCGCCGCTTCGTGTCGTTGTCGTCGCGGCTTGCCCAGATGAGGTCGGCGCCGTCGGCGGTCGCGCAGGATCGGGCCAGGGTGAAGGCCCGGTCGGAGATCCAGGGGCCGTTCCACCCGTCGACCTCGGCCGCGGCGGCTTCGTCCCACCACCAGAAGCCGGGGCTCTTCGCCTCGTCCGCCTTGGAGGGGAGGGTCGTCTGCTCCCAGGAGACGACCACGTCGTCGGAGCTGCCGGGGGCATTGACGCGCGGGTAGTAGCCGTCCCCGATGGGGGACTGAGCATGCTCGGTGAAGGTCGCGCCGTCGTCGGCTGAGGACCACAGGCGGATTACGGCGCCGCCGGCGTGTTGGTCCTGGGCGGCGAGGTAGATGGTGCTGTCGTCCCCGCGGACCGCCACGCTGCCGTCGTTGCCGTCGGTCGACCACTCGTGGCTGACGGTGCCGTCGGGGGCCAGTTGGGCGTACAGGATCGTGCCGTCCACGTAGGTGCCGTTGTCCATGGTGTCCTCCGGTTGGAGGTCTCAGAGCACGTGGGCGGTGCCGAAGTTCACGTCGACGCTCGGGTCCTGCCCCGGGCCCATCTCGACCGGGTCGACATCGCAGGTTCCGGCCTCCCACGTCGCGCAGGAGACGACCTCGTCGATGTTCCAACAGGCTCCCAGGACCGCTCCTCCGGTGCCGTCCCAGGCCAGATCGGCGGCGAACTGGTTGAGGGTTCCGGTGGTGCCCCAGACGCGGCAGCGCTCCCCCCAGGTCTCCCCGTTGTCGTCGGACAGCTCGGTGAAGATGTGGGTCGACGCTGGCGCGATGGCGATGTCCTCGATCCAGCCGCGAATCATCCGGTCGCTGCCGGGCAGCCGGGAGACCACCGGACGCCTGATGTCGCCGACCGTGGTCGGCGGGACCAGCGCGGTGGGGGAGCTGTCGAGGTGCACGAGGTGGATCAGCGCGCCGTACTGCGCGAAGACGAGGTGCAGCTCGTCGTCGGCGTCGCGCACGCAGGTGGTGGCGTTGTTCTGGTTGAGGCTCAGCGACGGCGAGGGCGCGGACCAGGTCTCCGTGAACGACTCGATTCCCGGCGGGGCGGGGGAGATGACGAGGCGGTGGCGGGCATGCAGGAGGCGGCGAGGACGAGGAGTGGAAGGGTCTTCATGGCCCCACCTTCGGCGCGCGCCGCTCCGGCGCCGACTTACACGCCCTTATCTGTCCGGAGCTCCACTCGTCGGGTACCCTCGCACCGATGCCCGCCCGCCGCACCCGGTCCGATGTGCCTCCCGCCGCCGCGGCCGCGGCGACGGCTCCCGCGACCGCATCGACGGCAGGCCCCTACGCCAGCCACGCCGGGCCCCGGGACCACGGCTCGCAGTTGGATGTGCAACTCAAAGACAGCGGAGCGCCGGCCTCGTCGAGCCTGCAGTTCGCCAAGGGCAAGCTGCCCGAGGGCGAGGAGGGGTTCGAGGACATGTGGGACGTCCACCCCCACATGAACAGCGACTCGGACGACGAGAACACCTCCAGCGACGACGTCCGCGAGGAGGAGGGGCTCCCCGACTACCTCGCGAACACGTGCGCGATCCGGCTGAGCGTGATGCTCAACAAGCTCGGTGACGCCTACAAGATCACCCCCAGGAAGACCGCCGCCGCCGGCCTCCCCCGCCGTCCGACCTACAGCAAGAAGAGCAAGAGCTACTACATCGTCGCCGCCAGCGAGATGTGGACGTACCTCGCCAAGCACTTCCGCAAGGCCGACGCGATCTTCCCGAAGTCCGGGAAGTGGAAGACGGAGGAGGAGTTCACGGCGGCGTTCGAGGACGGGGACTCGCCGATCAAGGACCTGGTGGGCAGCAAGAAGGGGATCGTCGCCTTCGAGCGGATCTTCGGCTACTCCGGCACCGGGCACGTGGATCTGTTCGACGGGAACAAGCTGTCGGACTCGAGCAGCTGGTACCCCTGCAAGCGCCTGCACCTGTGGTACATCGTCGCGTAGCGGCCGCGTCCCTCGTTTTGGCCGCGCTCGCGGCGCTCGTCGGGTGCAAGACAGTCCAGACGACGGGAGTCGAGGCGGTGGACGGACCCTGGGTCATTCATGAGGGCGGCGTGGGCGGGCTCACCGTCGGTGGCCCGATCCCGAGCGGCCTCCTCGGTGACGCCGAGGACCGCTACTTCGCCCGCTACATCGCCGACGGACAGCCCTTCGAGGGCTTCGTCTTCGACGACCCGCCGCTGATGGTCGGGGTCCGGGGGCCCTGGACCGCGTTCGCGCGGAGCCACGGCTTGATGGATCCGCCGGCCGCCCGCTTCCGCGGCCCGGCCACCCGCAAGGCCCGGGCCGGGCTCCCCGTGCGGGTCATCCTCATCGACGATCCCGCGCTGCGGACGGCCGGCGGCGTCGGCGTGGGAAGCACCCTCGCCGAGCTCGAAGCCGCCCATGGCGCCCCCAACCTCCGGAACCTCCCCCCGACCCTGGGGGACGACGGCTGCAGCGCGGAGCTCGCCGCCCTGCCGGGGGTGTCGTTCGTGTTCGCCACCTGCGATGCGGCCCGAGACGGCGAGGCGGTGGTCCGCGTCGACGTCTGGGCGCCCGAGGGCTGACCTGGCCGGGTCCTAGTCGGCCGTCGTGAATGACCACGCCTCGTCGAAGGCGACGCCGTCCAGCGTTCCCGTGATGTGCACGTCGTAGGTCGCGCCCGCGGCGTAGACCTCGGTCGGCACGAGCGCGACGGTCCTCATCAGCAGGCCGTCGTTGGCCGGATCCAGCTGCCGGAAGGGCACGGCGCCGTCGGGGCCGGTCAGGCTCGTGGACTCGACGATCAGGCCGCCGCCCGCGGGCCCGGAGATGGTCGACAGCGTCACGGGGAGGCCGATGTCGCCCTGGTCGGGGGCGGGATCGGGGATCTCCCAGTCGCTGTCCCACGCGGTCGTGACGTCCTCCTGCCCTGCGGCCGGGTAGCGCGCGAACCGAGCTTCGGCAGCCGCCCACGGGGAGACGGTGTTCATGACGTCGAACGTGCCCGCGGCGCCGGCGCCGATGGCGGTCAGCTCGGGGATCATCAGCGGGGCGCGGTGGTAGACGCTCTCCATCCACTTGTCGACGGCCCGGGTCGGGGAGGCGCCCCCCTGCTGGCGGGTCATGACTTCGGCGACGGTCTCGACGAACGAGTCGTAGGGCCAGCCCGCCGCGATGATCCGGTCGCGGGCGGTGTTGCCGGTGTAGTGCTCGTGCTCCGTGTTGGACTCGCCGTGGCTGAACTCGTCGTTGGCGGCGGCGTAGTCGGCGTGGGACTGGGCCGCCTGGCTGAGGATCGGGTGCAGCTCCGCCTCGGTGATGCCGGCGACCTGACGGTAGCAGTTGAGCCGCTCGGCCATCTCCAGTTGCTCGTCCGTGGCCGCGGGATCGCCGTCGCCGGCCAGCGCCAGACTGTCGCAGGTGGCATCCAGCGCCGCGAACCGCGAGGAGCTGCCGTTGTCGTCGTCGTCGCCCAGTCCGAGCGGGTCTTCGCCCGTGCCGAAGAGCAGGTCGCAGCCGGTCAGCGCCAGGCAGGCGGCAATTCCAAGAGTCAGAAGTCGGATTGTCATGGCCCCTCCACCCCCAGAATGGCGACGGCCCGATTCGCCGGCAATACTTACTGCCGCGCGCGCATGAGCTTGTCCGTCACCATCGTCACCCGACACGATCTGTACCCCGCCGTTCACGGCGGCGCGGTGAAGATCGTCCGCACCGCCGAGGCGCTCTCGCGCAACGGCTGCCACGTCACGGTGGTGACCTCGGATCGGCTGCAGTACCACGTCTACGAGGACGGTCGGCACAGCCTGCGGGACTACCCCCCGCGGCTGATCGCGGCGACCCGGGTGCCCCCGCGGTTCAAGCCCTGGCTCGAGCGGCTCGGCGTCCCCGATTACTGGAAGGCGATCGAGCACATCCTGCGTTCCCTGGGCTACCCCGACGACGAGCACCTGCTCTACCAGCCGCTCGTGGACGTCGATTTCTGGATCCGCACCATCTACGTGGGCCGGCTGCACAAGACGGACTGGTTCCAGGCCGAGTTCCCCGGCTTCGGCGCCCCCGCGTACGTCGCCGCCCGGCTGCTGCGCCGCAAGTGCAGCGTGGTCGAGCACAACGTCGAGTGGAACCGGCTCGCCGACACCACCGAGCTGTCCGAGCAGACGGTCAAGCGGCTGCGCGAGATCGAGCTGCAGATCTGCCACCTCGCCGACGAGGTCGTCACCTGCTCCGACGACGACCGCACCCTGATGCTCCCGGACGACTTCGAGCGGGACGAGATCACGGTCATTCCCCACGGCGTCGACCTCGCCAACTACGGCCACAAGACGGGCGTCGGCATCCGCGAGATGTACGACATCGACCCGGACTCGGCGCTCATCTTCTTCCACGGCACGCTGCACTACTGGCCCAACACGGTCGCCTGCCGCGTCTTCGCCGAGGAGATCCTCCCGCGCATGCGCGACCGGGGCCGCAAAGTCACCGTGCTCGCGGCCGGGCTGAACCCGCCCGACCGCCACACCCACCCCGACCTCAAGTACGCCGGCTGCGTGGACGACCTCGTGACTCACATCGCCGCCGCGGACGTCTGCGCGGTGCCCCTGCTGGACGGCGGCGGCACGCGGATGAAGATCCTCGAGTACCTCGCCGCGCGGAAGCCCACCGTCAGCACCCGCAAGGGCGCCGAGGGGCTGGAGCTGGTGGACGGCCGGGAGATCCACCTCGTGGACGACGGCGACTGGGACGGCTTCTGCGACCGGTTGTGCGACCTCCTCGACAACCCGGTCGAGGCCATCGGCATGGGCGAGCTGGGGTACCGGTTCGTGAAGCAGTACGACTGGCTGGAGGTCGGCCGCGCCTTCGTCGAGCTGTACGAGGGGCGGGGTTCGGTCCGCGGCACCGACTACAACGCCGAGCTCGCCGCCCGGGTCCAGCGGGACGATCAGTCGCTGAGCGAGGTCGGCGCGGAGCGGATGGCGGAGGCCCAGCAGCGGCTCGACCTGACCCACCGCAAAGAGCGCCGCGGCAACGCCTCCAAGGTGCTGCAGGTGCTCCAGGAGCAGGACCTGGAGCCGCAGATCGTGCACTGGGCCGACGACGAGGTGCACCACGCGATCAAGGACGCCGACATCGTGCGGCACATCCCGGTCGAGGTGGACTGGCAGAAGCCGCGCACGATGATTCTGCTGCTGAACAAGCGCTGCAACCTCAAGTGCGACTTCTGCGACCTGTGGCACTACACGGACATGATGCCGTTCGAGTCGGCGGTCACGATCATCCAGCGGGCGCCCGCGGCGGGGGTCAAGACGCTGGTCATCACCGGCGGCGAGCCGTTCGTGCACCCCCGCATCCACGAGCTCATTGAGCTGGCCAAGAACCTGGGTCTGGGCGTGAACATCACGACCAACGGGACCTTGTTGGTCAAGGACATCGACCGGATCAAGAACAGCCGCGTCGACAGCCTCAGCATCAGCCTGGACGGCTTCAAGGAGAACCACGACCGGCTGCGCGGCGTGGACGGCACCTACGACGAGGTGATGCGCGCCATCGACGTGCTCAAGGCCGAGACGGACATCTGGATCAACATCTACTTCGTCGTGACGAAGGAGAACGTGCGCGAGCTGGCGGGGGTCTATGACCTGACCCTGGACAAGGGGATCGGCTTCGACTTCTGGCCGGTCAACGGCTACCCGCACCTGTACGTCACCGCGCCGGCCGACAAGAAGGCGTACACCGACGCCATCGCCCACATCGCCCAGACCAACCCCTCGGTCGCGGCGCGGATGGACTACTACCGGTACGGCATCGAGTACATGGAGGGGCGGCGCGACCACTACCGCTGCCTGGGCCTCATCGAGCAGTTCGGGGTGAACCACGAGGGGCAGCTGGTGCCCTGCTGCGTGTGGGACCAGAAGGGGCTGCAAGTCGGCTCGGCGCTGGAGGAGCCGCTGGATCAGCTCTTCTTCAGCGAGAAGGCGCAGAAGCTCCGCGAGCAGATCTTCGAGGAAGGCTGCGTGGACCAGTGCTTCAACCACAGCCTGTACGAGTTCCAGCAGGCGACCAGCCTGGACTTCGTGGTCAAGCCCGCGGCCGAGCCGATGAAGAAGGAGATGGCCGTCATCAAGGAGTCGGGCCAGGCGCGCGAGGGCGAGGCGAAGGCCCGGCGGCGCGCGGCGGCGAAGGCCCGGCGGGCCAAGGAGCAGGCGGCGAAGGTGAAGGCGAAGAAGGCGGCTCGGCCGAAGATCACGAAGGCGGAGGCGTGATGGACGCGTCCAGCTTCAACCTCCCCGGCAGCTACATGGTCCTGGAGGTCACCAACCGGTGCCCGCTCAAGTGCGGCCACTGCGCGGTCGCCGAGGCGGACCTGGGGCACCCCCACTACGGGACGATCGAGCACATGTCGGTCGGCATGGTGCGGGAGCTGCTGGAGGACCTGCGCGCCTCGGGGCTGAAGTTCGACAACCTGGTGCTGTTCTGGCTCGGCGAGCCGCTGAGCAACCCGCGCTTCAAGGACATCTACAAGCTGGTCCTGCAGTACTCGGGGAACCGGGAGATCTTCGGGAAGATCGAGGTCCACACCAACACGTTCCCGCTGTCCGAGGAGATCGCGCGGGGGGCCCTGAACGACGCCGAGGTGCCGCAGGTGTGGCACCTGACGATGGACGCCATCAAGGCCGAGACGTTCCACGTCATCAAGGGGCTGGATGCGTTCAAGAAGTCGCAGCGTCAGAGCCTGAAGATGGTGCAGTTGAAGGGCGCGACGAACAGCCGGTGGCCGAAGCTGGCGATGCAGTTCATCGTCAGCGACGTCAACGCCGCCGAGGCCGAGGAGTTCGTCGATTTCTGGAAAGGCGCGTACGCCGACGCGGGCCTGCCGATCGAGGTGACCGGCTTCCACGTGCCCGTCGAAGGCCCGGAGAACTACATCTACTTGAAGTCGTTGGACTGCCCCACGCCCGAGGAGCAGGACCGCCAGAACCGCGTGTACGCGAACCTGATGGGCAGGCTGGGGCTGAACTCGCCGGTGGACCCGGACGCCGAGCGGC
The DNA here is from genome assembly GCA_024229515.1 of Pseudomonadota bacterium. GTDB lineage: Bacteria > Myxococcota_A > UBA796 > UBA9615 > UBA9615 > JAAESI01. Next base: position 37,434 of record JAAESI010000313.1, read on the forward strand.
GCGTCACCGACGCGATCCCGCGCAAGCTGCTGACGCCGTGCAGCGGCTTCTTCATGACGCCCACGATCAGCAGTGACGGCCGCATCACGATGTGCACGCGGGACAACACGTACCACCTGGTGGTGGGCACGTTGAAGGAGGCCAGCTTCAGCACCATCTGGATGGAGAGCCCGGTGCTGAACCGGCGCCGCCAGCGGGTCGGCGGGGGCAACTACGACGAGCTGCCGTACTGCCAGACGTGCTTCATCCCGCACTCGGTGAACTACTCGCCGATCCCGCAGGACGCCATCGACAGGTTCCTGTCGGCCAACGGCCTGGACGGGGAGTTGGTGGAGGCGGTGGAAGGCTCGGTGCCCTCGGCGCGTCCCTACCCGGACCCCTGGGTGGGCAAGCAGAACGACCAGGTCTACGAAGACCGCACGGGCACCCGCGTCGTCCAGATCGGGGAGGCGCGACCGTGAAGCGCCCGAACTTCTTCATGTCGGACGTGGCCCGCTACGCGCGGGACGCGGTCAAGCTCCGCCCCGCGGACGGGCTGCCCACGCAGATCCACGTCTCGGTCACGGACCGCTGCTGCCTGCCGTGCCGCATGTGCGACATCTGGCGCATCGAGCCCAAGGCGGAGATGACGACGAACGAGTGGAAGGGCGTGTTCGACCAGGTCAGCGACTGGGCGGGCCCGGTCGGCCTCAACTTCGCCGGCGGCGAGCCGTTCCTGCGCAAGGACCTGCCCGAGCTCACCCGCTACGCCACGTCGATGGGCTTCACGGTGACGGCCAACAGCAACGCGACGCTGTTCAACCAGCGCAAGATCGAAGAGATCAGCGAGGCGGGGCTGGACATCCTGTACGTGTCGATGGACGGCTTCACGGCCAAGACGCACGACCACATGCGGGGCGAGGTCGGCACCCACGCCCGTGTGATGCGCACCCTGAAGCTGGTGGACAAGGTCCCCAACCCGCGCGTCATCGTCGCGATGATCATCAGCCGCCACAGCGTGCACGAGCTCAAGCCGATGGCCGACTGGACCCGCGAGCAGGGCTACCAGGTGGTCTACCAGCCGCTGTTCAACAACTTCGGCCGCGAGTACGACCCCCAGTGGTTCGTGAAGTCCCCGCACTTCCCCCGCCCCGAAGACCTGGGCGCGCTGGACGACGCCCTCGACTACCTCATCGACATCAAGGAGAACGACGGACACGTCTGCAACGCCGTCGGTCAGCTGAAGGAGATGAAGCGGTACTTCCGCAACCCCGCGGTCAGCAACGGGCTCCCGTGCAACGCGGGGCACAGCGACCTGTCGTTCGACCCCTACGGGAACCTGCTGCTGTGCTTCTGGCTCCCGCCCGTGGGCGACGTGCGGAAGACGCCGATCCCGTGGATGTGGGAGAGCATGCAGAGTCAGCGGCGGCGGTGGGAGGCGCACAACTGTCCGCGGACTTGCAACATGCTGAACTGCAACTTCGAGCATATGTAGTTTCGCTGTACATCGACCCATCGCTGATCTTGGGATTCCCGCCTGCCCCACATATGTCCCACAGGGCGGCGGAGATCAGATGGCGAGTATCAGCAAGGTCGGAAAGAAGTACCGGGTCCGCTGGCGCGAGTTATCGGTGGTCCTGGGCGTTGGTGCATGGCTCGGCGTCTTGACCTTCTGGACCTGCTCGACCCAGCGTGCTCTCCGAGGCCAAGCCCCGGGCGACGACCAAGATGGCCGCGCGTACGAACAGCAAGGTGACACTGAAGTACAAGACGAAGTACCGGGTGCGGAACTGGGCGGCGTACGAGAAGTCACTCCGCCGGCGCGGCGACATCACGATCTGGTTCGACGCCGCCGCCGTCCGTTCCTGGAACGACCGCCCTTCCGGA
>JAAESI010000314.1 GCA_024229515.1 Pseudomonadota bacterium
CCGCGGAGGCACCAGCGAATCCAGGGACACCAAGGCCAGCATCGAGGTCTGCGAACGGGTCTTGCCACGCATGACCACATTGGATCACACCCCGATCAGGGCGTCGATCGCTCAGCCGACCTTCTTCAGCAGCCTGCTAGGGAACGATGGGAGGCCGCTTCGGCCAGACCAGGCCCGGCGGTGGCCAGTTCGGCGGCGCGCTGCCCAGCGCACCGGGGACGCAGGTCAACACCCCGTCGCCGTCCGGATCCGCGTCGAAGTAGTGGTCGATGAGGTCGCCGTCGCAGTCCGTGTCGAGCTGGTCGCAGAACTCCGGCGCGTCCTTGTACGCATAGCGGTTCAGGGGGATGCAGTCGGTCTCGTCCGGCTCCCGGTCGTTGTCGTCGTCAGGGTCCGTGCAGTCCGGGTCTCGGTCCCCGTCGAAGTCTGCGAACTCGTCGACCCAGTCGCCGTCGCAGTCGCTGTCGATCGTGTCGCACGCCTCCGTCGCACCGGGGTGGATGCTCGGGTCCCGGGGACCGCAGTCCTCCTCGTCGGCGTGGCCGTCGCCGTCGTCGTCCTCGTCCCGGCAGTCGTCGCGGCCGTCGCCGTCGAGATCTCCCTCTCCGCAGCCCTTGGCGCACCCCGCCTTCGAGCCGGGCCAGACGCGGGGGTCGGCGTCGTCGCAGTCCTCCGGCTTCGCCACCCCGTCGCCGTCGGCGTCCGGGTCGACGCAGTCGGGTAGCCGATCGCCATCGCGGTTGGGGAAGCCGTCGACCAGGTCACCGTCGCAGTCGTGGTCGATGGTGTCGCAAGCCTCGACCGCGCGCGGGTGGAACACCGGGTCCGTGTCGTCGCAGTCGCCGAGCGCGGGGTCCAGGCCGTCGCCGTCCATGTCTCCGACCAGCTCGCAGTGGCAGGGGGCGTGGAGATCCAGGGCGAGGACCCGCGCATCGACGCCGTCGCAGACCAGCTCGAAGTTGCCTTGCAGCACGCACCCCGTGGACAGGTCCTCGCAGGCGTAGTGCGCCTTGTCGACGAGCTGACAGCCCGCGGGCACCGGCGGGAAGTCGAGCTTGCAGTGGTCCCAATCGCACGACAGCGCAGGGCCGGCCCAGGCGGCGACGGCGGCAGCGTCGGCGGGTCCGGACGCTCCGGGGCGGAACGGGGCCCGAGGCGGCTCGAGCGGGTAGGCGGCGCTCGGGGACGAGCCCGGGTCCGAAGCCGCCGGGGCTGCGACCGAGGCGGGCGCGGGCGCAGGCTCTGGAGCGTCCGGGAGCGGCGCCCCGGAATCGGACGAGCCGCAGCCCGCCAGAACAAGAACGAGCACGACTCGACCCAGACGACGCATGCACACAGTCTGGCGCAGAACGGTGGAGGGGGCGCGCCGCGAGCTCACCTACTCCAGCGCCTCCCCGGGTCCGACCGGCCCCGGGCCGGTCAACGGCAGCGCGTCCGACCACCCTTGCCAGCACGCCTGCCTGAGGTCGGATTCAGCGGGCAGGAGGCACACGGCGGCCGCCACGTCCGGCTGATCTCGACAGCGCATCGCCAGACCCATCCCGAGCCCCCGGGCATAGCCCGCATCCGAGATGAGGCCGTCGCCCTGCTGGGCGAGCTTCTCCCACCCCGGGCAGCGGGCTGGCTGGGAGCGGAGATCGCCAATCTTGTCGTCGATGAAGAACCAGCTCAGCCCCCGGAGTTCCCCCGCGCCGCCGTCCGTCGAGTCCCGCAGCAACGCTTCCACGACCGCGTTGAGCACGGCCACCTCGCCCGATGTGATGGCAGCGATCCCGGCGCCGTAGCGGTCCCTCACGGGGGCCGCGGGCGGCGCATAGATCATCCACGGGCGCAGCGGCGCGTTCGGCCGATCCCAGCTGGTCACCAGGCGAACCTCGGCCGCCAGTCCGGGCAGCAGCACGATGGCGGCCAGCAGGGCAGCGAGGATGGGCCCGCGACGGATCTCGGCCAGCGACGCGAGCCCCGCCGCCACCAGGACGATGCCCGCCGGGTACAGCGGCGCGACCCTCCGGTCTTCCAGTGCCCAGGCCGCGTCGAGGGCCAGCGGCAGGATGACGTAGCTCGACGCGCAGACCGCCAGGACGAAGAGGCGCTGCCGGGCCCGGGGGCGCTCGTCGGACCGACGCAGCAGAACCAACGCCGCCAGGATCGCCACCGTCCCGACCAGCGGGATGCTGTACCGCTGCGTCGTCTCCAGGAACTGCTGGACCGCCCCGTCGGGTGCCCAGAGCCCGTGCAGGTCCCAGTCCGCGAAGATGGGCCAGGCCGCGTGGACCCCGCCTCCTGGCGTCTGCCCCTCGCGGCCGAACTTGCTGACGACTTCGGAGAGGCTGACGCTCTGAGCCGAGATGCCTCCGAGGTCTTGCAACGGGTTCTGGGTGAACCAGGGCAGGAACCCGACCAGCACCCCCGCGGCGAAGACGGGCAGCGTGAGCAGCCCCCGCCACCCCAGAGGCAGGACCAGCAGCGTCGCGACGAGCGCCAGGGGGAGCAGGTTGAGCAAGGAGAACCAGGTCCCGAAGCCCGCCACGAGGCCGGCCGCGCCCACGAGGAGGGCCGCGCGCCGCCACCGCGCCTCGTCGGCCGCGGCCAGGAGGAGGAGGAGGAGGAGCGGGACGAACAGCGCCGACTCGGCGTGGTTGCCCCACTGGATCGACGACAGGATCAACCAGGGAACGGGCGCTGCGGCGAAGGCGGCGGCGGTGATCAGCGCCCCGACGCGGCCGTACAAGCGGCCGACCACCGCGGTCCAGGCGAGCATGATCCCGAGCGCCCAGAGCAGGGCGCCGGTCTTGATCGTAAACACGCTCAGCCCGCCGACCGCCGCGATGGGCACCAGCGTCACCGCCACCGCCAGCGTGCCGCCGTCCCACTCCTGGAACTGGTAGTCCGTCAGCGCGCCGAAGCCTCTCTCTCTTGCGGGCGGGGGGACGTAGCCGTCGGGCCAGGCGCCGTCTTCGCCCAACAGCGCCGCCGCCAGCCTCAGATTGACGTACTCCTCGTTGTGATAGAGCTGCGTCGGTCCGGCAAAGGCGAGCAGGACGCGAAGCAGGACGAAGACGACCACACAGGCAACGATCGCGGAGGACAGCGCTCGGTTCGGGGGAGCTGGCTCTGTAGGTGGACTCATCCGCGTGGGTCGATGGTAGCCGTCTCCCGGTGCTGCGGCTGGGCCGCGGGGAGCCGCGCGCCCGTGATAGACCGGTGCATCGGAGGCGCGAGGTTGATGTCGAGGCTGGTCGTGGTCGTGGTCGTGGCTGTGGTCTGTCTGTTCGGCTGCGGGCCCCAGTCCGCCGATCGCTCTCCCGAGCCCTCCCCCTCGGTCGGCGGGGTCGAGGCGACGCTTCCGCCTGGCCCGGCCACCGAGTCGCCGGGCGCCCTTCCAACACCGCGCTTTGCCACCCGGCAGGGACCCATCGAGCGCTCCTGCCCCGATCCCTTCGCCCCGGCGTGCGTCGACGGGTACATGCGTTTGGCCGAGCTGTTGCAGCCGGGAGTGGACGACTGGCCGGCGCGCGACGCCGCCACGCTCGCGGCGTTGAGGGAGCTGCGCCACCCAGAGCCTGGGTCCGCTTCGGGGGGCGCCTGGGCCGCTGAGTGGGCCGATGTGCCCGACGGGATCACCGAGGAGCAGCTCGCGTCCGAGCTTCGGCGCCGGCTTGGCTTCGACGCGTTGCTCGGCGGGGGCGAGGTCGAGGTGCGCCTGCGCGAGGGGGATGGCGGTGGAGCCGAGGAGGAGGCGCGCTTCCGTCGCTTCGAGCTCGCGCTGCGACACCCCCGGCTGGGCGGCTTCGACGCCGCCGTGAGGCTTCCGTCGGTCGACGGCCCCGTTCCGCTGGTGCTCGTGCTGCCCGGCCACATCTCCGGCGACGGCTTCGTCGACGATGTCTGGACCGGGTTGGCCGGTGAGCGCATGGCGGCCGAGGGCATCGGCCTCGTGATCGCGCGGCCGCGAGGCGCCGACGCGGAGGCGGTGGAGAGCGCCGCGGCGGTTCGCCTGCTGTCCGCCGGCCACAGCCTGATCGGGGCACACGCCGCGGAGGCGTGGCTGCTGGCGGGGGCCATCGAGCACCTCCGCGCCGAAGGTAGCCTGCCGCCCGGCCGAACCGGCCTCCTCGGCCACAGCTCCGGCGCGTTGGTGGGCAACGTCCTGTGCCGCCTCTCCGCGTCGGTGGAGCGTCCGCCCCTCGCCGCCTGCGTCAACGACCTGTACGGGGACTACTTCAAGCTGCTCTGCAGCGGCGAACGCTGCTGGGTTCTGGACGAGACCGATCCCCGGCTGCGGGGCCTGCGCCACCCCCTGAGCGCGCTGGCCGGTCTGCCGACCCTGTCGCCCCGTCCGCCCTATGGGCTCGCCGCCGAGGACGGCAGCGATCGGGAAGTCGAACGTGCTCTGGAGTTCTTCGGGGCCCGCCTCCGCTGAGGGGCGCCGCTACTGCGGGGGAGGCAGCGGCGGAGGCTGCTCGACCCGGGTCTCACTCCGAAGCGCCGCGTCGAGAAACTCCACGACCTGCTCGGCCCCATCGGGCATCCCGTAGCGCACCCGGAGGGTCGGCACGGGGGCATCTCGGAAGTCGATGAGCCGCCGGCTGACCGAGCGAAGGCCCAAGTGCGTCTCGTCCCGAAGCAGCGCCTGGTCGGGCGGCGTCGCTTCGCGGGCGCCGTTGTAGTGCCCCTCCATGTCGGTGACGATGCCGCGGAGGTCGGGCTCGATCCAGACCAGCAGGTTGGCGACGAGGCTGCCGCCGGAGTGGGCGAGGATGCCCAGGTGCCCGTCGCAGACCTCGGGGCGCGAGCGCAGGAGCCGCAAGGCGTTGCGGGCCTCGGAGACGCGGACCGCCATCATGGAGGAGTCGGCGCAGAGCATCGCTCGGGCGGCCTGGTCCTCAGCTTCGTTCGAGTCGTAGCCCCGAACGACCGGCACGGCGACGGCGACGCCGGCCTCAAGGAGCTCCTGGCCGGCGTGCCCCGCCATGAACTGCTCCACCGACTGGTCGTGCCCCAGCAGCCCCACGACCGCCGGGTGAGGCCCGGGCCCGGGCGGCAGGAAGAGAACGACGCGCTGCGGACCCAGCAGCTCGTCCTCCAGCACGATCTCCTGCCGTTCGCCGCCGGGTACGGGCACCGGGGGCGAGTCCCACGAGACCAGCGCTCGAGGTTCGCGCAGCGTGAGGCGCCCGCGCAACGCTTCGGCCAGCTGGCTGGCGGGCCAGTCGCGGCCCTCGCTCCAGGCATCTCCGACGTCGTTGCTCCGGTCCATCGCGCGGGCTGCCGCCAACGCGCGAAGACGGCCGCCGCAGTCGGCGGGCTGCGGGCTCAGTCGCTCCGCGGCGACGAGGTACGGCGCGACGCAGCGCGGACCGAGCTCGTCGCAGCTCCCGTCGGGGGTCCTCAGCGGTTGGCGCGCCGTCGCGGCGGGGGTCACGCCGTGCCCCCGGGCATCACCGTCCCCGCACCCCGCCTCGCCTGCCTCCTTGGCGATGACCTCCCAGCCGAGCCGCCCCTCCAGGTCGCAACGCGGACCCTCCCCGAGGGCCCACAGGGTCAGCACCCGTTCTTCGGACGTGTACCTCCCCTGCAGGGTCCAGCCGGGTCTGGCCGGGGGCGGTTCCTGCCCCACGGCACCGAGCAGCAGCAGCACGCGTTCGGGGAACTCGGGGAGAGGAGCCTCGCCCCACGCCGCTCCGGTCTCGAAGAGGGGCTCCGGGCTCGGCTCATCCTGGAGCCGGGCCAGCTTCTGCCGGTAGGCGAGCCATTGCGCGTCGCCGTACGTCCCGAGGGCGTCGCTGGGGACGAGCAGCGCAGCCTGATCGCAGGCCGTCAGGGCATCCCAGACGGCTTCGCGCTCGGGGGCGTACGGGTGGGTCGACTCGGCCTTTGGCCACCCGCCGGTGAGCCGGTCCCCCACGTCGAGGAAGATCCCGCGGCCGGCGAGGGGCTGCTCGGGGGTGGGGTCGGTCGGCCAGATGCGGTTCCAGGCGTTCCGCTCCCCGTGGTGGAACTCGGCCAGCGTGATTCCGCCGGCCAGCAGCGTGGCCGCCGCCAGGGTCGCGCCCCACGGGCCTCGCTGAAGCCAGCCCACGGCCGCGACGATCGCGATGGCGGGGGTGGCGGTCATCAGGAAGCGCGCGTCCAACGAGGGCACCAACACCAGTACGAAGACGGCGTGGACCGCGACGATCAGCAGGCAGAGCCAGCCCGCCCGTCCGCGCGCGCCCCAGAACGCCCCGAGGGCGAGGGGGATGGCGCTCAAGGGGCCGATGACCTGCGTCAGGGAGCGCACCGCGTACCACGCCAGGCGGCGGTTCTCCCACTCCACCGTGACCAGGGTCCATGGGCCGAGCTCCCAGGTGCGCACCTGGGCCGAGACCGTGGCCGAAGCCATGATCGTCAACATGTAGTCGAAGGACTGTCCTCCGAGTTGGAGCCACTGCCAGAACGCGCCGCCCATCGTGCCCGCGGCGAGCGCCAGCCCGAGCAGCGACCAGGCACAGCGCTTCCGGTCCCAGGACGCGATCAGCCCCGCGGCCGCGACGCAGGCGAGCATGAGCCCCCCGATGGGCAGCGCCGTCCACTTGAACAGGCCCGCGAGGAACAGGAGGGTGCCGGCGACGACTCCGGCCACAGGAGGCCAGCGCTCGAGCAGCATCCAAGCCGCCAGAGCCGTCCAGATCATGGCGATCATGGGCAGGTCGAAGAAGTAGGTCAGCGAGAGGGAGCCGAGGCTGGGGATCGACAGCGTGGCGGCGTAGCCGGCCACGAACGACCAACGGACGCCCTCGGCGATGCGGGACGTCAGGAGGCCGGCGGCGGCCGCCAGGAGCAGCCACCACGCGCTCATCGAGCGGCAGACCACCTCCGCTTCGTGGCTGAAGATGCGCCCAACGATCGCCCCCCAGAGGTAGAGCCCCGGGGGGAAGCGCTGGTCCACGGAGTAGACCCAGTTCTCCGCCGCTTCTCGGTTCCCTTCGAGCACGGCCGGCCAGGCCGCCTCGGTGTTTGACACCGCCACCAGGCGTTCGACGTGTTCAGCCCAGAAGACGCCTCGGTCGGCGCCGACGAACAAGTCCGCGCCGTCGGTGCGGGTCTGCACGATGCCGACGAACAGCGCTGTGATGGCCACGCAGGCCAGCGCTCGAACCCAACCTGGAGCCTCTGAACCCATCTCCTCCGCTCCAGGGTCGACAGGGGCGAGAATACCCGACTGCGGTCCGATCGACACCACCCGCTCCGGTACCCTCCGCCGCCTGAAGATCCCACTCCCCCTCGCGGGCGAACGCGTCGCCCCCACCTACGGCCCCAACTGGCCCCCCCGCGGTGCCCTCTGGGCCAAGGGGTTCCGTCCGTTCTTCCTCGGAGCGGCCCTCCTCGGCGCGCTGCTGGTGCCCCTGTGGATCGGGATGCTCCGCAGCGCCGCGCCCTTGCCCGGCAGCTTCGACCCCATCTCGTGGCACGCCCACGAGATGCTCTTCGGCTACGCCGTCGCGGTGCTCGCGGGGTTTCTCCTGACCGCCGTCGCCCGGTGGACTAGGATCACGTCATGCGAACTCAGCCTTCTCCCGGCCTTCTCCGACTTCTCTTCCTCCTCCCCTGCACCGCACTCCTGTGTGCCTGCCCGCCCGAGTCGCCGCCCGATCCGGATCCGGAGCCCATCGCCGGCTCGGAAGAGGAGGTCCTCGTTCCCGCGGAGGATCTCGAGCTGGAGGGCACCCTGTTGCTGCCGGATCGCGCCGAGGGCGAACTCGTCGCCGGAGTCGTCCTTGCGCACGGCAGCGGCCCGCACGGTCGGGACTCCGTCCTGCCCGTGAACTTTCCGCAGGCCCCGGGTCTGTCGGTGGCCACCTTCAGCGATCTCGCGCTCGCCCTGCAGGAGGCTGGCTACGCCGTGCTCCGCTACGACAAGCGAACCTGCGGCCCGTTCAATGGCCTGTGCGACAACGACTACCCCACCCCAGGGGACCTTCCAGGGGACCTTCTCGTCTCGCACTTCCAGGCTGATGCCGAGGCCGCGCTCGACTGGCTGGCTGCTCGCCCGGAGGTCGATCCCTCGCGGCTCGTCCTGGCGGGCCACAGCCAGGGGGGCAGCTTCCCCATCTTGCTGGCGGAGGCCCGCCCCGAGCTGCTCGCTGCGGGAGTGATGCTCGCCGGTCCCTACCAGCCCATCGATGCCCTCCTGCAGTTCCAGTACGAGCTCAACATCAACCTGCTCCTCGATGCTGGCTACTCGCAGGCGCAGGCCGAGGCTCAGATGACGGACATCCTGGCCCTGATCGAGGCGCTCGCCGATCTGCGGGAGCCACCCTACGAGGGCAGCTTGCTCAGCCCCTGGGAGGTGGCCTTCTGGGACGAGTGGCTGCAGATGACCGACGAGGCCCCGACCATTGCAGCAGGCCTGGACCTCCCGCTCCTGGCGATCTCGGGGGACTACGACTGGAACGTCCCGCCCGAGGACACTGAGTCCTGGGCCCTGCTCTTCGAGGGGGTCGAGTCGGACCCCGGCCACGAGGCCATCGTGCTGTCCTGTGTCACCCATGCCCTCAACTGCATCCGGGACACTGACTGGCTGGAGGTCACCCCCGACGAGGTAGACGACTTCGTCAGCCCGGACCTGATCGCCGCGGTCCTCGACTTCCTCGACAGCTCGCTGGACTAGTCGACGCCACGCTCTGCCGAGAGCTACTCGAACTCCACCCGAATGCGTCCGTGCTCCGGCGGCTCACCTCCCGAGTCGACGAAGAGCCAGCGCAGCAGGGCGTTGTTGCACGGCTCCGAGCGAGGCCGGATCGGGCCACTGAGCGGCTCTCTCGGAGTTTCAGCTTCGGACAGCGTGCGATTCCGGCATCCCGAGCTCGGTCATTCGGTTGAGGATGTTCACACCGATCATCGCTTCCCTCCTCTGCCCTTCTTCGGACCGTGAGCGGAGTCGGGGGCCGAGGCTCTGTTTGAATCGTTACATCCCATTCTCTGCTCGAGCTTGTTGGTGCGCGCCGAACTCCTTGCGCCATTGACGCCGCCCCACCTCATCGATCCTCAGCAGGGCGGCTTCCCTCTGCTGCCAGGTGCCCACGCTGGGACCGGAGGACGACGCCGTCCGCCGAGGAGGAATCGC
>JAAESI010000315.1 GCA_024229515.1 Pseudomonadota bacterium
GATTCCTCCTCGGCGGACGGCGTCGTCCTCCGGTCCCAGCGTGGGCACCTGGCAGCAGAGGGAAGCCGCCCTGCTGAGGATCGATGAGGTGGGGCGACGTCAATGGCGCAAGGAGTCCGGCGCGCACCAACAAGCTCGAGCCGAGAATGGGATGTATCGGTTCAAACAGATCGTCGGCGCCCGCTTGCGATCACGGTCTCCGGAGGCTCAGAGAAGGGAAGCGATGATCGGTGTGAACATCCTCAATCGCATGACCGAGCTCGGGATGCCGGAATCGCGGGCTGTCCGAAGCTGAACCTCCGAGAGAGCCGCTCAGTGGCCCGAGCCGGCCTCGCTCGGAGCCGTGCAACAACGCCGTGAGGCGTCAGAATCATGATCGGGCGTTTAGTCCAGCGGGAAGGCTTCCCGGGCGTCACCGATCTCGGGGTACTCCCGCTGATCCTCCTTGCGGAGCACGAAGTTCCCCATGACGAGCGTGTCCATGTGCGTTCGGATGAAGCACTGGAACGCATCCTCGGGCGTGCACACGATGGGCTCGCCGCGCACGTTGAAGCTCGTGTTGATGACCATCGGGCAGCCGGTCTGCTTCTCGAACTCGGTCAGCAGCGCGTGGTACTGCGGGGTCGTCTCAGCGGTCACCGTCTGCACGCGGGCGCTGCCGTCCACGTGGGTGATCGCCGGCACCTGCCGCTTGGCTTCGTGCACGTCCGCGACCAGGAGCATGAACGGCGAGCCGTGGCCGCGCAGGTCGAACCACTCGTCGCACTTGTGCTCGAGCACGCTGGGGGCGAACGGGCGGAAGCCTTCGCGGAACTTGATCTTGAGGTTGATGCGGTCGCGCATGTCGAGGACCCGGGGGTCGCCGAGGATGCTGCGGTTGCCGAGCGCCCGCGGGCCGTACTCCATGCGCCCCTGGAACCACCCCACGACCTTGGAGTCGTTGAGGTGCTCCGCCGCCAGCTTCACCAGCTCGCCCTCGTCGGGGGTGCGGGTGAACTTGGCGCCGTAGTGCTCCAGGACGGCTTCGATGGAGTCGTCGTCGAACCCGGGACCCCAGTCGGCGCGGTCCATAGTCCAGACCCGGTCGTTGCCCAGGACCATGCAGTGGATCCAGAGGGCCACGCCGAGCGCGCCCCCGGCATCGCCCGCGGCGGGCTGGATGAACACCTTCTCGAACGGCGTCTCCCGTAGCACGTGCCCGTTGGCGACGCAGTTGAGCGCCACGCCTCCGGCCATGCAGAGGTTCTTCATCCCGGTCTCGGCGTGCAGCGACGTGGCCAGCTTGACCATCACCTCGTTGACGATCTCCTGCACCGATCGGGCGACGTCCTTGTGGAACTGCTCGACGGGTCCCTCGGGATCCCGCGGCTCCTCTCCGAAGAGCTCGAAGAAGGCCTCGTTGCACATCCGCATCGCCCAGTCGAACTCGAAGAAGTCCATGTTGAGGCGGAAGCTGCCGTCCTCGGCGATGTCGAGCACCTTGTGGAACTGGTCGACGTACTTGGGCTCGCCGTACGGCGCCAGGCCCATGACCTTGTACTCGGCGGAGTTGACCTTGAACCCCAGGTAGCCGGTGACGGCGCTGTAGAGCAGCCCCAGGCTGTGGGGGAACTTGATCTCCTTGAGCAGTTCCATCGTATTGCCGCGGCCCACCCCCATCGTCGTGGTGGCCCACTCGCCGACGCCGTCGACGGTCAGGATCGCGGCCTCTTCGAAGGGAGAGCACAGGAACGTCGAGGCGCCGTGGCTGACGTGGTGCTCGCCGAACAGCACCGGCTTCTTCTTCCACCCCAGCCGCTTGCCCACGACCCGGCGGATCGAGAGCTTCTCCTTCATCCACATCGGGATGGCGGCGATGAACTGCGCCTTGCTCTTGGGGTAGCTCTGGAGGTGGCTCAGGAGCAGCCGCTCCAGCTTGAGCATCGGCTTGTCGTAGAAGCCGAGGTGGTCGACCTCTTCGATGGTGATGCCGGCCACGCCGAGCACGAAGTTGATCGCCTGCTCGGGGAAGCCGGCGTCGTGCTTGATGCGACTGAATCGCTCCTCCGATGCCGCCGCCACGAGCACGCCGTCACGGAGCAGCGCGGCCGCGCTGTCGTGATAGAAGCACGAGATTCCGAGGATGTAGACCGGCATCAGACCGGGCGCCGCACGCGGCGGGGGTCGGTGTGGATGGGCTCGGTGCGCTCGTTCCAGCCCGTCTCCCCCACGGGCTTGGCGGCGCGATCCAGGCGGTCCTGCCGGCGGATGAAGAAGCCGACGGTCGACAGTCCCAGGTAGAACGCCAGCCAGGCGAACACCTTGTTTTGCTTGCGGGCGATGATCGCGGACTTGCCCAGCCACCAACGCCAGGCGGTCTTGACCTTGCCGACCTCGACATCGGGCGGCGGATCGGGGATGCGGGCGGGCACGCCGCCCGAGTAATCAGTCGACATCGTCACCGTTGCCGGGCTCTCCCGCCGGGCTGATCAGGCGCACCGGCTGGACGTGGGGGCTCGTCGCCGCCTGCGCGGGCGTGACCGCGTCGTTCAGCAGATCGATCATCTGCCGCAGACGCCCCAGGTTCTTCTGATCGAAGTGCAGCCGAAGCCGGTGCAGCTCGGAGACGTCGGGTTCGTCAGCCTCGTAGGGGTGGACCTCGCACCGCTCGATCTCGCCGGACTTGAGCACGTCCTTGAACCGGTCGTTCAGCGCATCCACCAGGAATTTGCTCGGCTCCACCTTGACCCGGATTACGAGCCGGCCGTCGATGTACCGGATGCTGTGGAAGTTCCGGTAGAAGTGCGTGACGTGGGCGATGGCCTCTTCGCTGGTTTCCACGATGGTGTAGAGGTTGAGGTCCTTTTCGGAGATCAGCCCGCGGTCGAGAAGGGACGTCTTGACGTAGGCGTCCCAATCCTTCCAGTAGGTGCTGCCGGGCGGCTCCACCATGACGATCGGTCGGGGCTCGCTCTTGCCCGTCTGCACCAGCGTCAGGGTCTCGAAGCCCTCGTCCTGGGTGCCGAAGCCGCCGGGGAAGAGGACGACGCCGTCGGTCTCCTTCACGAAGACGACCTTGCGCGTGAAGAAGTACTTGAAGTTGACCAGCTTGGGGTCGCCGTCGATGAACGGGTTGGCCTGCTGCTCGAACGGCAGTTCGATGTTCACGCCGAAGCTGTTCTCGCGGCCGGCGCCTTCGTTGGCGGCTTCCATGATCCCGGGACCGGCCCCGGTGACCACCATGTAGCCGGCCTTCACGAGGCCGCGGGAGCACTCCACGGCCATCTTGTATTCGACGCTCTGTTTTTCGGAGCGAGCGCTGCCGAAGACGGCGATCTTTTGCTTGTCCGACCACGGCTGGAACGCTTTGAACCCCTTGCGGAGCTCGCGCAACGCGCGGTTCATGATCTTGAGGTTGAGGGTGTCAGGTCGATCGTGCGCGGCGAGGACTGCGGTGAAGAGCAGCTGCTGCATGTGCCGGCGGTCGTGGTCGTTGACGTCGGGAACGACGTCGTCGAGCAGACGATCGATGTCGGCTCGAACGGCGGTCTTGTCGATTGGGTTCATCATCAGGATCGCGGATCATAGCCACCTGCCCCCCCCTCCTGCCACCCGGGCCCACGCTGGTATCGTTCGGGGCCGATGCAGCCCCTCCGCTACTTGTTCGTTTGCACGGCGAACATCAACCGCTCGCCGATGGCCGCGACGTGGACGGAGCACCACCTCGCGCAGCGCTTCGTGATAGCCGAGATCCGGTCGGCGGGCACGCACGCGTGGGACGGCTCCGAGGCAGGGGCGTACGCCATCGACGCGATGCGCGAGCTCGGCCACGACATGCGCGCTCACCGCAGCCAGCCGGTGAGCGAGGCGCTCCTGGATTGGGCCTCGCACGTGGTGATCATGCAGCCCATGCACGAGGAGAAGATCGCCGGCCGCGTGGACGCGGCGAAGATCGTGCGGCTGTGGGACTTTGTCGAGGGCGCGGACCGGGTCGTCGACCCGCAAGGCCACCCGCTGGACGAATTTCGAACCGCGGCGGCTTCCATTCGGGACGCGACATCGTTGATGGTGAAGGCCCACCTCGCCACCCGCCGCGCCCAGTTGAAGACGTGACCGTCCGCCTCGACGGAGCGACCCGCGCCGATCGCGCGGAGGCCACGGCGCTGTTGGTCGCCGGGGCGGTGCTGTTGATGCTCCCGTTCGTCGCCGTGCTCGATCGGATGGGCGAGCTCTGGTTCGGCGTGACCCTGCTCGCGGCCGGCGGCGGCGTGTTCATCGGGGCGCTCGGGGTGCGCTGGTTCTCGGTGGAAGGGCCGCCGCTGGCGGCCTCCTCCCCGGTGGGCCACCGCGAGCTGCCGACGATGGAGATCGAACTCCCCGCGTCGCTCCGGCTCGTCGAGGCCGCCAGCCGGCTGCGCGCGCACGGGTTGCGGTTCGCCGCGCTCGGTTCGGCGGTTCTGCTCCTCGTGGTCGACGTGGGGGACCTCAAGTGGGTCGTGGTGGCGCTGTTCGGAGTCAGCTTCGTCGCTGATCACATCCTGCTGCGCCCCCGTCGGTTCGTGATCGACGCGGACGGGCTGCGGCCCGAGGGACGCGGGCGGGGCGGGGGCTTCCGCTGGGAGGACGTCTCCGCCGTCTACTGGCGCTGGTACCCCGCGGACATGCGTCCTCCGTTCCCCAGCGGGGAGCGCATCATCGTCGAACTGGAGGAGCAGGGGCTGGATCTGGAGTTTGTATTCCACCGCCGCTACGGCGGCAGCGACGCCTCCATGGTGATCCAGGCGGCCCTCCCGGTGATCGGCGACCGCATCAAGGTCTTGTCGCCCGCGTCGGACCCACGCGCCCAGGTCGACACCCCCGCGGTCTCGGAGACGATGGAGTGAAGCGACGCGCGGGGAGCAGCCTGGTGGGGCTGGGAGCAGCGATGTACGGGGCGATGATGGTCATCGCGCTCGTGTGGGCGTTCGTGCGCGACCTCCATCCTGGCTGGTGGACCTTCGAAGGGCCGACCGCGATCGCGGCCGCCGCCGGGCTCGGCATCGGGCTCGGGCTCGTAGGCGTCGTGCTGTCCAAGCAGATGGAGGCGCACGTGCCCGGCGTGCAGCAGCTGGGCGATCGATTCGCGACGATCCTGGCCGGCGCAGACACCAAGGACGCGGTCGCGTTGGCGTTCCTCAGCGCGGTCGGAGAGGAGGCGCTGTTTCGTGGCTGCGCCCAGGAGGAGTGGGGGCTGTGGCCGGCCACGATCCTGTTCGCCGTCGTGCACTCGGGGCCGGAGCGGGTCTACCTGTGGTGGACGGCCTCGGCGTTCGTCTTCGGCATCGGCCTGGCGCTCCTGTACGAGTACCAGGGGGGCCTGCTGGCGCCGATCTTGATGCACTCCACGATCAACGCGATCAACATCCGCAGCCTCGGAAAACGGGGTGCGGAACTGCGCGAGGCAAAGCTCCAAATGGACTGGTAGGGTCCGCGCGCCTTTTGGAGAAACCATGCGCTTCGACGTCCTTACCGCTTCCGTGCTCGCCCTCTTCCTGATGCTCCTCGGTTGCCCCGAGCCCGAGGGCGACGACGACGACGTCACCCCGCCGCCGACCGACGACGACGACGACGACGCGACCTCGGGTCCGTCCTCGATCGAGTTCGACCCCAGCGACGTGGACGCGGGCGCCATCGTGGACGTGGTCGCGCACCTGGAGAACTTCGTGCTCGGCCAGAACGCGGTCGTCTGCTGCGCCAGCGACGAGGTCGTGTTCTTCGGCTTCGACCAGGACAACAGCACGCAGGAGGACCTCGCCTTCAGCTTCTTCTTCGGCCTTCGCGCCGATGGTGAGCACGGCTGGGGCATCGACAACGACGGCGACACCGTCGAGGCCGACTTCTCCATCACCGGACCGGCGGCCTTCGACGAGGTCACGCTGGGCGCCAACGCCGCCGCCGGTGAGGTCACCGCGGGCGGCTTCGCCGCGTACCACGTCGAGGTCACGGGCGAGAACCAGTTCATCCTCGCGCAGGCCAGCGGCCTCGCCCCCGAGGACTTCCACCCCTGGGTCTGGATCCTCGGCGACGACGGCTTCACCGGCCTCGCCGCGGGCGGCTTCGCCAACCCCGACGCTCCGGGCGGGTACGACGCCCCCCTCGCCTCCTTCTTCGCCGAGGAGGCCGGCTCCTACTTCGTGCGCGTGGAGGACAACCTCAACGGCGCCGGCACCTTCCAGCTGGACCTCGCGGCCGTGCCCGCGGGCGCGCCGACCGCCCTCGCCGAGGTCGAGCCCAACGACGAGACCGCCGACTGGCAGGACCTGGGCGCCCTCGCCGCGGGCGTCTACTCGCTGACCGGCGTGGGTGACACGGCCGGCCACAACGCCGACAACGACCTCAACGGCGACCTCGACGTGTTCCGCTTCCAGGTCGCCGAGTCGACGGTCGTGAACTTCGCCCTGACCTTCGCCACGGGGGAGGACTTCGACGCGGTCATCTACGACGACAGCGACGGCGACACGGAGCTCGGCTTCGGCAGCGCCCAGGCGATCAGCCTCGCGATGGCCTCGACGGCCAACCCGGAGGGCGTCGCCCTGCTGCTCGAGGCGGGCACCCCGTACGTCATCGGCATCGGCAACTGGGAAGGCAGCGACGACCAGGCCTGGACCATGGACCTGACCGTGGTGCCCAGCTCGTTCCCCGAGGGGCCCGTCGGTGACGACGACGACTCCTCCGGCGACGACGATGACTCCGCCGGTGACGACGACGACGACGACTCCGCCGATGACGACGACGATTCGTCGGCCGGTGACGACGACGACTCGGCCCGCTAAGCCCACCCGTTAGGATCGGGCCGTTGTCCGATCCCCTCCCGCGCCCCTTCGGCCGCTACACCCTGCAGTCCATCCTCGGCGAGGGGGGCATGGCGCGCGTCTACCGGGCGCGCCTCGACGGCCCGTCGGGGTTCGCCAAGACGCTCGCCCTCAAGGTCGTGCATCGGGACGTCACCGCGCGTGACGAGGCGTTGAAGCAGGCGCTGGTCACCGAAGCCCGCATCTGCGGCCTCATGAAGCACCCCAACGTGGTCGATGTCTACGACTTCGGCGACGTCCAGGGGTAGCACTTCGTCGCGATGGAGCTCATCGACGTGGTCGACGCCGGGGCTCTCCTGAGTCGGTCGGGGCCGCTGCCGCCAGCGCGGGCCCTGGAGGTCGCCATCGCGTTGGCCGACGCGCTCCAGTACGTGCACACGCTGGAGGGCGACGACGGCCCCCTCGGTCTGGTGCACCGGCGCCGTCGGGTCCCCCCGATCCCCCGCGGCGCCGCGGCGGGCTGGCGATCGTGGCGGCGGTGCTCGCGGTCGGCGCCATCGCATGGTTCCTCGGTCGTCCCTCCGACCGCCCCGAGGAGGACGACGCGGCGCCCATCGCGGCCGTCGCGCCGGTGCCGGTTCCCCGCTCGACCCAGCTGAGCGCGGGGGGCTGGCCGGAGGGCGAGCCGGCGATGAACCCGGACGGTCGTCGGCTCGCCTTCATCCGGATCGTCGGCGGGCAACGCACCCTCGTGCTGAAGGATCTGGAGACGGAGGTGGAGACGCCGATCCCGATCGGTGAGGTCGCGACGAGCCCTGGGACCCCGCGCTGGAGCCCCGACGGCACGACCCTGGTGTTCGCCTCGGCGGGGGCCCGACGCGGGCTCTACACCCTGATCGTGGACGACCCCTCCGCGATCCCCCAGCGCGTCGCCGCGGAGGGCTTCCACCCGGCGTTTTCGCGGGACGGGAAGCACATCGCCTTCTCCACCGGGCGCGTGGGGAGGCCGGGCAGCAGCCGGGACACCGCGGCGATCAAGGTCCTCGACCGGTCGACCCTGGAGCTCCGCATCCTGCACGCCGGCGACGCGAACCAACCGGCCTGGTCGCCGGACGGGTCGAGGCTCGCCTACTGGGGCCTCGGCGAGGATGGGTTCGCCAATGCGTGGACGCTGGAGGTGGCCACCGGTGCCACGACCCCCTTGACCACCGGGGCGGCCGTGGACTGGAACCCGGTGTGGGCCCACGACGGGCGGGGGATCTACTTCCTCAGCGACCGCAACGGGGGCGAGGGGCTGTTCTGGCTCGCCGTCGACCCGGCCAGCGGCGAGCCCCTGGGCGAGCCCGTCCCCCTCGGCGCGACCCTGCACGAGCGCCCCGGCATGCTCGACCCGGACCCCGCGGGGGGCTGGATCGCCTTCGACACATCGGTGTGGGAGGAGAACGTCCTCGTGGTCGACCTCGACGCTGAGGGCCGCCTGGTGGGGGCCCCGTCTCGGGTCACGCGCGGGGGCCGGAACGTGCTCTGGTCCGAGCCTTCCCCGGGAGGGGATCGGGTGGTCTGGGTCGAAGTCCATCGGGGCATCGAGGACGTGCGCGTGGGGCCTGCGGACGGATCTGCCTCGAGGAAGCTGACCGACGACCCGCACCATGATCGTGAGCCTCGGTGGCTCGATGAGGACCGGATCGTCTTCTACTCGGATCGGGGCGGGGCCTGGAGCCTCTGGGTCGTGGCCGCGGACGGCTCCGGTGATCCCACCCCGGTCAACGACGGGGGGCAGACGACGACCTTCGTCCTGTCCGCCGCCGGCACCATCGCGGCCTCGCTCGATCACCAGGAGGAGATCGTGCTGTTGGAGGTCGGCCCCGACGGCCGCCAGACCAGCCGCCAGCGGGCCATCTTCGACCGCCCCGAAGGGATCAAGCCGTATCCCTCCAGCTGGTCCCCGGACGGCCGCCTGCTCATCGAGGGGGCCGAGCTCGGAGGCACGGAGCGGTGGGTCGGCGCCTGGGATCCGGCCACCGGCGAGGTCGTCGAGGGCGACGCCAGCCTGACCCACTACCGCTGGCTGGACGACCGCATGGTCCTCGCCTCGGGGCCCACGAACGTCGTCCGGTTCGCCTGGCCGGACGGGGACCGGGGAGGTGCTGTACGAGCTGCCCGAGGGGACCACCGTCGGCTGGCTCGGGCTGGCCCGCGACCGTCGCTCCCACACCGTGCACGTGGCTCGTGAGGCGACCGGAATCTGGCGCTGGGAGCTCGAGCCTCCGAGGCGTTGATTCTCAAGTCAAGACCGTCAGCAAACCGTCAAGACCCGACAGTCCTTGCAAATCCTTGCAAAGGACCCGGGATTTGGGTTTGCGCCGACAGACCATTGATATAGGTTCCTTCCACGGAGACACGAATATCATGAAGCTTTGCTTCACTATTGAATTCAGCAACACCAAGCGATTCGCGATCCTCGCGCTGCTTCCCTCCCTCCTCATCCCGGCAGTCGCGGGCGCTATCGACGGTGGTTCTCCTCACCGTTTCGCGCCTGAGATGCGGGTGGAGCGAATCGCAAACCCGGCGATCCAGGAGCGCCTGAGCCAGGCCGCCCCCTGGCAGGACTTCCTGGATCGTCGCGGTGGTGTCTGGACCGCCCAGTGGGACGAGGCGACCCGCACGCCCGTCCGCTTCTGGGGCACCGGCTGGGACGTCGGCGCGGACACGCTGGCCGACGATCAGGCCGCGTTCGCGGTCGCGTGGGACATCCTCGCGTCGGAGCATGCGCTCCTGGGTGACGTCGACTTCGGCGACCTGAGCGAGCTCGCCATCGACCGCCGCGACGGCATCACCACGGTCGTCTTCGCCCGCACGTACGCGGGTCTGGACGTCGAGGACGCCCGCATCTCCCTGCGCTTCAAGCACGGCCGCTTCGTCATGGGTCAGTTCGAGTCCCTCCCCGGCATCGCCGACCAGGTCTCGGCGCTTCCGTCCCCCGGCATCAGCAAGTCCGCCGCGCGCGACGCCGCCCTGACCTCGATGGGCTGGGCCGCCGCCAAGACGGAGATCATCGACGACCGCCTCGTGGTCGTTCCCCTCATCAGCGACACCGTCGCGAGCTACCACCTGGCGTGGCGGATCGATGCGCGATCCACTGCGTTCCCGAGCCACCGGTACGTCTGGATCGATGCGCGATCCGGCGAGCTGCTGCGCTGGGACGAGCAGGTCCGGTTCGCCGCCGGCACCGTCTACGCCGAGACCGACCTGCGCTACCCGGAGAACGGCCGGGCCGAGCAGGTGATGGTCGAGGTGGAGCTGGAGTCGGAGTTCGGCGAAGTCGAGGCCAACGAGCTGGGCCAGTTCGAGATTTCGGACGAGCTCGCTCCGTCGGAGCTGTCGTGGACGGCGGGTTCCCGCTACTTCCGCGTCCGCAACCACGGCGGTGACGGCCCCGCGGCCTTCATGGGCTCGCTGGAGTCGGGCAACGGCACGCTCCTGGCGGCGCCGGACGAGGAGCTCAGCGCCAGCAGCAAGCGGCAGGTCGACGCCCAGCTGGGCGCCCACATCGGCGCCCACAAGGCCCGCGCCAAGGCGCTGGAGATCAACCCGAGCTTCGCCTGGGCCAACTCCTCGGTGGACGCGAACGTGAACCTGGAAGGCAGCTGCAACGCCTACTTCGACGGCGACATCAACTTCCTGCGCCAGGGCAGCGGCTGCAACAACACCGCCCGCGTGCACGACGTCGTCGCCCACGAGTACGGCCACGGCTTCCACGCCTACTCGATCATCAACGGCGTGGGCAGCTTCGACGGCGCCCTGTCCGAGGGGCTCGGTGACTACATGGCGGCCACGATCTCGGGCGACCCGGCGACGGCGCGCGGCTTCTACAGCGGCTCCAGCCAGCCGCTGCGGGACATCGCTCCGAACCACGTCTGGCCGCGCGACGTCGGCGAGATCCACTACACCGGCATCATCATCGCGGGCGCCCTGTGGGACACCCGGGTGGCGATGGAAGCCGAGTACGGAGCCGACGGCATCGCCATGGCCGACCGCATCTTCGGCGCCATCGCGGCGCGGGCGACGGACATCATCTTCACCAAGCCGTACACGCCGCGGACCAACGGCAAAGCCGAGCGATTCATCCAAACGCTGCAGCGAGAGTGGGCCTACGGCCGGGTCTATCAGAGCTCAGCCGAGCGAAACGAACGCCTCTGGGACTGGCTCAACTA
>JAAESI010000316.1 GCA_024229515.1 Pseudomonadota bacterium
GTAGCACTACATCCAATAGGAGTAGTTATTGTTAAACTATAAGATCCACTCAATGTAGTCGAATAAGTAGGTGAAGTGGCGCCAGTTATTGCCCCACTAGCATCCGACCACTGATAGGTATAATTAGGATTAGCATAACCTGCTTTCGATAAAGAAACCGAAGAACCCAAACATACCGTAGTACTCGTTAGAGAAGCTATAGATACCGACAATGGTGGCAACACTATTAAATTGGTTGTCACTGTACTATCGCAACCATTAACCGTAGTAAATACATCCGTATACGTACCGGAAGTTGTATAAGTATTACCATTGATACTATAACTGCCTCCATCACATATCGTCTGATTATTAGTAGAAGTAACAGCAGCATTCTGTGTAATAGTTACCGAACTACTTGCAGTACATAATAATAAATTATCCGTCACCGTTACCACATAAGTCCCCGATGGTAAAGAAGATAAATCCTCTACAGTAAAACCATTAGACCACACATAAGAATAAGAACCGCTTCCTCCAGTTACAGTTAAATCAATAGAACCCGTACTTGCTCCATAACACAATACATTAGTCTGACTTGTAGATGAACTAAGGTTACAGAAAGAAGTAGTAAA
>JAAESI010000317.1 GCA_024229515.1 Pseudomonadota bacterium
CGAAGTGTGCGCTGAGCAGATCGACATCGCGATTCCGCCTCGTCGGACGGCGTCGTCCTCGCGTCCCGGCGTGGGCACCTGGCGGCACAGGGAGGCCGCTCTGCGGCGGATCGACGAAGTGGGACAGCGCCGGTGGCGCAAGGAGTCCGGCGCGAACCAACAAGCTCGAGCCGAGAACGGGATGTATCGGTTCAAGCAGATCCTCGGCGCGCGCTTGCGCTCACGGTCCGAAGACGGGCAGCAAAGGGAGGCGAGGATCGGCGTGAACATCCTCAACCGAATGACCGAACTCGGGATGCCGGAATCGCACGCTGTCCGAAGCTGAACCTCCGAGAGAGCCGCTCAGTGGCCCGATCCGGCCTCGCTCGGAGCCGTGCAACAACGCCCCGCAACGTACAACCTCCTCCGACTCTCCCGCCTCCCCGCCTGACGACGGGCGTCGCTCTTTGGCAGTTCGACGGGACGACCAACCGCCCAGACGGGCGGGCCGGGGGAGTGCGAGCGTCCGGGCTGCGGCGGAGGGCTATTTCAGCTCCCTGCTAGTTGAACAGGGCCTTGATCCCGGCGACGGCGAACGGCGTAACGACCACGCCGACCATCAGGATCGCCACGCCCATCTCCGCCATCAGCCCCACGATCGCGCCGACCGCGGCGCCCAGGCCGGCCTTGGCGGCGGATCCGCCGTCGACTCCGACCGACGGGTCCACCTCCTCTTCGGGGAGGTTCTGCAGCTTGATCCAGCGGACCAGCAGCTCGGTGCCGAGCGCGCCGATGAACGCGCCGATCAGCATGTTGAGCACGGGGATCGGGATCGCGAGCCCCATGAACATGCCGATCGTCGCCCCGAGCACGCCCCAGTTGGACGCTCCCGATTTCTTCGCGCCGAAGGCGGTCACCGCGTAGGAGACGCCCCAACTGATCACGGTCAGCAGCGCCAGCACGGTGAGAATGAACGGGCCGATGGGCTCCCAGCCGGTCCAAATCCCGTGCAGGAGCGCCCCGCCGAAGATGACGAGGGCCCCGGGAACGGCCGGGAGCGCGCTGCCGGCGACTCCGGCCAGGCAGCACACGATGAGAATGAGGTGGGGGAGGACTTCCATGGTTGCGTCTACAGAGGCATCCTACGTAGATGGGATCGACCATATTCAGCAAGATCATCCGCAAGGAGATCCCCGCCGACCTCGTCCACGAAGACGATCAGTGCATCGCCTTCCGGGACATCAACCCTCAAGCCCCGACTCACATCCTGATCATCCCTCGAAAGGAGATTCGGAATGTCGCGGAGATGGAGGACGAGGATGCTCCGCTCCTGGGCCACCTGCTCCGCGTCGCTCGTGACGTGGCGAAGGACCAGGGCCTCGCCGACGGCGGATATCGGCTCGTGGTGAACAACGGTGCAGCCGCCGGGCAGACGGTCTGGCATCTGCATGTGCACCTGCTGGGCGGCCGCGCGTTGAGCTGGCCTCCCGGCTAGACCCTCTAGGAGGGAACGCCCCACTTGGCCTTGTTGGCCTCGATCTCGGCGGGGGAGGGCTGCTCGTTCTCCTCCTCCTCCTGGACCTCGAAGTCGTCTTCGAAGTCTTCCATCTTGTAGTTGAGCGCGATGTCGTCCTGGAACGCCTCGGGGACCTCGTCCTCGGGGAAGATCGCTTCCCAGGGGCAGGCCGGCTCGCAGGCGTTGCAGTCGACGCACTCGCCGGGGTGGATGTACAGCTGCTTGGGGAACGCGTCGGTGTCACTCCCCTCGTAGCGGTAGATGCAGGAGACCGGACATACGGCCGTGCAGGCGGTGTCGAGGCAGTCGCGGCAAAGACGGGTCACTACGTACGTCATGAGGGCGGGAGCGTACCAAGCTGATCCCGCGCGACGCTAGGTCGGGGTGTAGGCCCCCGTGACCGCCTTGGCGGCGCGGGCCATCAGCTGCTTCGTCACCGGGTCGTCCGGCAGTTCGCTCTGCACCGACCGCAGCAGCACGAACGCATCCGCGGCGTTGCCCGTCGAAAGCGCCGTCACGGCCTCCTCGAAGTTGCCGCGCGTGCGCAGCTTCTTCTCCAGCACGTCCTGCGGATCGCCGGCGAACACCTCGTAGATGCGCACCGGCTCAGCCTTGCCCTTGACCACCTCATCACCCAGGCAGCGGTGGGGGAAGCGCTCCGGCTCCGTGCAGCCCTGGATCATCGCCTTGCTGGCGATGATGCCGACCCCGTACTTCTTGGTGAGCCCTTCCAGGCGCGCGCCGATGTTCACGGCGTCGCTGATGACGGTGCCCTCCATGCGCTCGCTCTCCCCGAGCACGCCGAGGATGAGGTTGCCGATGTGGAGGCCCACGCCCATGGTCACGCGCCGACCGCCCACCGGGTCCAGCGTCGCAGCCTGCTGCTGCATCGCCACCGCGGCCCGCAGCGCGTCGTCCGGCGACCGCGGGAACAGCGCCATCACGGCGTCCCCGATGTACTTGTCGACGAACCCGCGGTTGGCCCGGATCACCGGCCCGACCCGCCCCAGGTAGGCGTTCAGGAACTCGAAGTTCTGGTCCGGCGTCAGTTGCTCGGACAGCGTCGTGAAGTCACGGATGTCGCTGAACAGGACCGCCATCTCCTTGGCGACGGCGTCGCCAAGGCGGACCTGCTCGATCGTCTCGTGGCCCAGGAACGTGAGGAACTCCCGCGGCACGAACCGCGCGAAGGCGTCGGCCTGTCCGCGCATGTCCTCGTACAGCGCCGCGTTCTCCGCCGAAATCGCGATCTGCGACGACAGCGCCTCCAGCAGCGCCACCCGCGCCGGCGTGAACGCGGCGGTCGCGAGGTTGTTCTCCAAGTACAGCACGCCGACCAGCTCGCTGCCCCGCACCAGCGGCACACACAGCACCGAGCGGGCCTTCAGTCCAGCGAAGTTGGAGTCCGTCGACGCGTCGTCCAGGAGCACCGTCTGGCGTGTGCGCGCGACGTACCGGAGCACCGAGGCGGGCACGTCCGACCGAGACTCCGGGGGCACGCCCTCCAGCACCTCGGCGGCCGCGGTGGCGCTGGTCCGCGGCCGCCGAGGCCGCCGAGGCGCCCGCGTTCTCCAGCACGATGTTCAGCAGCTTCACCAGCAGATCGTCCAGCACGATCTCGGACGAGATCGCCGCTGTCGCCTTGAGCACCGCATCCACATCCAGGTCGGTGGCCGCCGCCTCCGTGGGCCCGATGACGTCGGCGTACCTGGTCTCCAGGTGATCGACCTTGGCCTTGGCTCCCCACGCGCGGAACCCGTCCAGCGCGCGGTCGAGGTAGGCCGAGCCGACGCCTTCGCGGCCGGCGCCCAGGTGGAAGCGTGCGGCGCGCTCATTGGCCAGCGCGACGTCCTGGGGGAAGGGGTGCACGTCCGCGAGCCGGATATCGCCTCCAGCGGACGAGCCTCCACCCGTGCGATCTCGGCATCCAGCAGGGCCACGCGGTGGGCGTGGTTGGTCGGCGCCCGCTCGGCCCAGCCCGCCAGCAGCGCCCGGTCCTCCTTCACGGCCTCCATGCGCTCGGCGGCGTCCGGGCAGTCCAGGGCGGCCAGCGCGCGGTACCAGAGGCGCAGGGCTTGGGGGACGGCGAGACCCTGGATGAGGCCCCCGACCATCTCCTCCATGAAGTGGCCGCGTTCGACCGCCCGCTCCGGCTCGTCGAACATGTAGGCGAGCATCGCCTCCAGCGTGACGATGTACTGGACCAACGGCCCGACCTTGAGCTGCACGAACACCGGGAACACGTGCTCCAGCGGGAGTCGGACCCCGTCCAGGCGCGCCGGGTTCTCCGCCTCCCCCCGCAGGTTCGCGACCAACCTGGCCCCACACCTCGACAGAGCTGCGGGCGGGCATCTGCGCCCGGTAGGTCAGCGCCGCCCAGTCCCGCTCGTAGCGGGCGTCCAGCTCGTCCAGGTTCTCTCCCACGAGGAACCCGAACTTGAACGACTGGTTGAGGCAGTAGCCCCAGTTCGTGACGTGGCCCAGTTCCAGGCAGCGGATCGCGCCTGCGCGCAGCCCGGCGAGCGACTGTCGATCGGAGGTCCCGACGAGGTCCCGGCCCGGTTCGGCGAGGTCATGGCCAAGCTGGCGGGGCGCGAGCTCACCGAGATCGCCGAGATGGACGAGATCACCGACCCGGGGCAGCAGATGCTCCAGCGGCTGCTCGCGTCCTCGCTGCCCCCCGCGGCGATGTCGGAGTCGCCGTTCTACCTGCCGCTGATGTTCGCCGGCGTCAGCCACGTGTTGGATCAGGGCCTGACCGA
>JAAESI010000318.1 GCA_024229515.1 Pseudomonadota bacterium
ACCATCTCATCGATAGAGCGGAAGCCAAGTTCAGCCATTACTTCACGCAGACCTTCAGCCATGTATTGGAAGAAAGTCACTACGTCTTCTACGCGGCCGTCAAAACGCTCACGCAGAGTTTTGTTTTGTGTTGCGATACCAACAGGACAGGTGTTCTTGTGACACTTACGCATCATGATACAGCCTTCAACAACCAATGCTGCTGTTGCTACGCCCCATTCTTCAGCACCAAGTAGTGTTGCTACTGCAAGGTCACGTGGTGTTTTCATCTGACCATCAGATTGAACAACGATACGGTTACGTAGGCCGTTTTTCAGTAGTGTTTGGTGCGTTTCTGCTAGACCTAGTTCCCAAGGCAGACCTGTGTGACGGATAGAAGACATCGGAGATGCACCCGTACCACCATCGAAACCTGCGATAAGTACTACGTCAGCTTTCGCTTTTGCTACACCCGAGGCAATCGTACCTACGCCAGCTTCTGATACTAGCTTCACGTTGACACGGCCGTTACGGTTCGCGTTTTTCAGATCGTAGATTAGCTGAGCCAAAT
>JAAESI010000319.1 GCA_024229515.1 Pseudomonadota bacterium
GCTCCAGCTCTCGCGCACCTGGACCTGGCGTGAGATCCAATCCGCCGGTACCGAGTAGCGGTTGGTGTGCAGGCGCACGTAGCCCTCCACGTCGACGGTGCGGTGGTGGATCCGAGTCGGTTCCGGGATCCATGCCGGCAGAGGGCGCAGGCGGGCGCGCTCCATCGCGTAGAGGTCGATCGGCTTGGCTTTGAGGTGGCGTTTGTAGGTCGCGTTGATCGTCTCGCACCACTGCCGCGCCTGGTGGTTCAAGTCGTGGAGGCTCTCGAAGCTGCGCCCGGCCAGAAAGTTGTTCTCGACGTGGTGGAAGAATCTCTCCACGTGGGCCGAGCGATTCGCGTCGCCCACCTCGTGGGCCTGAAAGCTGAAGCCCAGGCGCTGGGCGAAGGCTTCCATCTCCGGCACCGGTGTCATCCGGGCTCCCGTGCCGCGCAGCACCACCAGGTGGGTGTTGTCGATCATCACCGTCTGCGGGGCTCCGCCGAAGTCCTTCACCGCCTCGGTCAGGAAGACCTTGCACTCGAAGCGCGTGAATCTCGGATAGCACTGGAGAAAGCGCATCCGCGAGTGACACAGCACCGCCCCCGCGCTCTGGATCTTGCGCAGCTTGCCGGCGATCCTCGCGCGGTGCGGCGAGGTGTCGTGCTGGATCTCCTGGCCGGGCTCGAAGTGGTAACGCCCCGCCGGCACCGGCGGCGTCTGGCCGATCCCCTGGCGGCGGCAGAAGGCGGTCAGGGTCGGGTAGGCGATGCGCACGTCCCTGGCGTGGAGCTCCTCGTGGACCCGCACCAGGTTGCCCTTGCATTGGCTGTGGAGCTCGAGGATCGCGTCGCGGTGCGGCTCGGCCAGCTGGGGCCGCCAGATCCTCGGCGGCTCGGGCGTCTGGGCGCGGATCACTTTGCGCACCGTGCTGCGCGTGCTCCCGAGCAGCTTCGCGATCTTGCGGATACTGATCCCGCTGCGGTGCATCTGGAGGATCGTCGTGCGTTGGGCGAGACTGAGCATGAGGGCTCTCCATGTCGTGGGAGTCGGCCGCGGCGGCCGGCGTCCCGGTGGAAGGATCGAGCTGATGGGTCAGCTCGGCGAGACCGGCTTGGGCTTGGCGCAGCTCCCCGACGATGAGCTCGCGCTCGGCGGCTTCCAGCGTGCCGGCGAGCTCGAGCCCGCGCGTCGTGGCGCGACGCGCCAGGCGGGCGATCTGCGCCAGGTCATGGGCCAGAGCTTCGGCGGGGGAGATCGGAGGTGGGGGCTTGCGCTGCGCCTCCAGACTTTTGAGAAAGAGCACCGGATCGGCGAGAAGTCTCTGCCGGGCCTCGACACGCGCCGTGCGCCAGGCAGCGTGCAGCTGGGCGATCTGGCGGCTGGTGAGCCGGTGCTCGGCCGCGGCGCGGGCCAGGCGCAGACCGGCTTGACGATCGCGGCGCACCAGCGGTACCAAGTCCTTCATCGCCGCGCTGGCCGGGATCTTGCCGCGGCGCAGCAGATCCTGGATCTCGGCCGGCAGCTCGTCGGCCAGCGCCAGCCGGCGCGAGACCCAGCTCGCACTGCGGCTCAGACGCCGCGCCAGCTCGGCGGCGGCGTGGCCCTGGCGGCGCAGCTCCGCCAGCAGCCAGCCCTGCTCGAGCGCCGTCTCCGACGGCGCCGTGCGCAGAGCGCGCGCCAAAAGCAGCGCCTCGCCGTCGCCCATCGCCCACACCACGGCCCGCACCGTGTCCACGCCCAGCCGACGCAGGGCACGGATCCGCTTGTAGCCGTCGATGACCCGGTAGCGCCCCGGCTGCCCCGCCGGGATCACCACCACCGGAAGCTGCTGGCCGTCCTGCTCCAAGCTCGAGAGTAGACGGCCCTCCAGGCTCGCCCGGCGCAGACGTAAATCCGCGTAGCACAGCTCCAGCTGGTGGTGCTCCAACTCGACGATTCCGTCCGGGGTACCCGTCGACTCCTCCAAGGCGCAGCTCTCCTCATCGGCCGCGCAGCGGCGCGGCGCCATGGCGCTCGATGTCCCGGCGCCGCGCACACCACGCAGCGCCTCGCTGGGGGACTGCCCCATAGCTTGCGCTCTTTCTCAGAGAAAACAAGACAGTGTTGAGTCACGCCCGCGCGCGCCGCGCGTTGCTTCTCCCGCTGGCGGCGGCGGTAGCGCGCCGAACGCTCCGCGTGATTGGCTCGACCCACCTCGGTCTGCTGGTAGCAGCGGCTGGCCTCGCGTTGCGCGGCCAGCCGCACCTCCCGCGAGCAGGCCCAGCTGCAGTACTTCTGGCCGCGGTCACAGCAACGGCAGACCCAGGCGGAACGCTCGCACCGAGCGCACTCGAACTCCCGCAGTGGCGAGCAGCGCTGGGAACGCCATGGAGTCCGGCTCACCGCCGGCCATTGACCCAGATTGATCCGACACATCGTCCTCTCCCGGGCACTGGGGATCGACGACGCTCCCACTTTCGGGGATACTGGAGACGACTGGCGTCGGCTCGA
>JAAESI010000320.1 GCA_024229515.1 Pseudomonadota bacterium
CGGTACTTGGTCTTGTACTTCAGTGTCACCTTGCTCTTTGTACGCGCGGCCATCTTGGTCGTCTCCGGAGGCTGATCCTCGAGGAGCACCGTGGGCCGAGCAGGCCCATCAGGTCAAGACGCCGAGCCATGCACCAACGCCCTGCTTCGGGGCTGATCGGGCGGCGGGGCAACTGAACGGTGGCTGCCGGCCGCGAGGGTTCTGGCACACGGTCTGCAAGACCAAGCTCCGAAACCCAACCGAGGTACCTATGCGATCCCTGCTCTTCGTCGTCGCCTTCTCACTGCTGCTGCTCGGGCTGACAGGCTGCCCCTCCGACCCCGCCCCGCCACCCTCGCCCGTCGCCGGAGAGACCCCCTCAGCCCCGCCCGAGCTCCCCCCCTACGTGGCCGACGCCACCGGTTCCTGGTCCTGCCCCATGCACTCTGAGGTGCGCGCCGCACAGAAGAGCCGCTGCCCCGAATGCAACATGTTCCTGGTCGAGGACGAGTAGACGCCGAGCGCCGAGCATGCGCATGGCGAGGAGGCCGAGGAAGGTCACGGTCACTGAGTGTCGTCGTAGAATTATCTACACTACCGCTGTGCAATATCCTTCATCGGGAGGTTCTTCCGTGCTGCGTGCCCTCCTTCTGTTGATCGCCGCCCTCGCGCTTCCATCGTCCGCGGCCGCGTCCGAGCCCGCCGATCCGGGGGCACTGGCCGATGCCGCCGTCCTGGCCCACCCATCCATCGAAGCGCTGCGGGCTCGAACCGATGCGCTCCGCCACACCGCCGACGCCGCCCGGCTCTGGGTGGACCCGATGCTGGTGGCCGAGCTGTCGAACCTGCCCGTCACCCGCCCGCTGCTGGACAGCCACCCGATGGCGGGGGTGCAGCTGAAGCTCCAGCAGCGCTTCCCCGCCCCCGGCGAGCCCGCCGCTCGAGAGGCGGCCGCGCACGCCCGGGTGGAGGCCTCCGAGGCGGCCGTGGTCGAGGCCGCCAACGCCCTGCGCGCCGAGGTCCATGCGCGGTACTGGGACCTCACGTCGGTCCGCCAACTGCGGGGCGTCACCGCCGACCACGTGGTGCAGCTGGACGAGCTGTTGGGGTCGATCCGGGCCCGCTACGAGGTCGGCCATGCCGAGCAACACGACCTGCTCCAGCTGCAACTCCGTCGGGATCGGCTCGCCGAGGTGCTGGTGGACTTCGACGCCCGCGAGGCGGCGCTGCTGGCCGCGCTGAACGGAGCCCGCGCCGAGGCTCCCGACGCGATCGTGGTCACGCCGTCCACGAGCCCCGAGCTGACGCTGGCCGGAGACCCCGCGTCGCGACGGGAAGCGCTGGTGCAGCACCCTCGCCTGGCGGCCCACCGAGCCCGCGCTGACGCCGCCCGCTCCGGCGCCGCCCAGGCCCTCATCGAGGCCCGACCCGAGCCGACCGTGTGGCTGGGGTACCGCGTCCGGGCTCCTACGATCACCGGCGACGCGGGCACCAACTTCGTCACCGCGGGGGTCAGCGTGCCGCTGCCGTTCGCGTCCGCGCGCCGGTTCGAAGCCGCCGCGCTCGCCCAGACCGAGCAAGCCCGGGCCAGCGAAGCGGCGGCCGAGGGCGTGCACCGCCGGTTGAGCGCCGCCCTGGAGGGGGCCGAGGCCCGCTACGCCCGCGCCATGCGCCGCGCCGAAGTGCACCGCGACGCCCTCCTGCCGGCCGCACGCACGGCGTTGGACTCGACCCTGTCGGCCTACCAGGTGGACCGCGCCACCTTCGCCGACCTCATCCGCACCGAGATCGCCCTGCTGGAGGTCGAGCGGGAGCTGCTCCTCGCCGCCACGGACGCGGCCCGGGCGCACGCGGAGATCACGACCCTGCTGGAGGCGCCATGAGCCCTCGCCGCCCCGCCGTCGCCATCGCCCTCGGGCTGCTCGTCAGCCTCGCCGCCGGCTGCGACACCACCGCCCCCGCCTCGGACCACGCCCACGCCACCGCCACCGCCACCGCCACCGCCACCGCCACCGAGCTCTACACCTGCGGCATGCACCCCGAGGTCGTGCAAGAAGGGCCCGGCTCG
The DNA here is from genome assembly GCA_024229515.1 of Pseudomonadota bacterium. Classification (GTDB taxonomy): domain Bacteria; phylum Myxococcota_A; class UBA796; order UBA9615; family UBA9615; genus JAAESI01. Next base: position 2,048 of record JAAESI010000320.1, read on the forward strand.
TGCCCCATCTGCGGCATGGACCTGGTGCCGCTGCGCAGCTCGCCGGCGCTGAGCGACTCCGCCGTCGTCATCGACCCCGTCGTCGTTCAGAACATGGGCGTGCGCGTCGCCCCCGCCTCCCGGGGGCCGATCTTCCGGCACGTGCGGACCCTCGGCGAGATCGAGGTCGCCGAAGACGAGATCTCGGTGGTGAACCTCCGCTACTCCGGTTGGATCGAGCGCATCCGGGTCGACGAGACCGGGGCCGAAGTCCGCAAGGGGCAGACGCTGTTCGACATCTACTCCCCCGAGGTCGTCGCCGCGCAGGACGAGCTCCTGCTGGCGCTTCGGACCGAAGGAGCCGACGGCCCCCGCGTGCGCTCCGCCCGCACCCGGCTGCGGAACTGGAACGTGCCCACCTCCGTCATCGACCGCGTCGCCGAGGAGGGGCAGTCGCGACGCACCATCCCCGTGCTCACCCCCCGCGCCGGGTTCGTGCTCCACAAGAAGGTGGTCGAGGGGGCCCGCATCAACGCCGGGCAGGACCTGTACCGCATCGGAAACCTGCAGAGCATCTGGGTGCGCGCCGAGGTCTACGAGTACGACGCCGCCTGGGTCCGCGAAGGGCAGAAGGCGTGGATGGAGATGGAGTTCGCGGCCGGCCGGCAGGTGCTCGGCGAGGTCGCCTACGTCTACCCGACGCTGAACGAGCGGAGCCGGACCCTGACCGTGCGGCTGGAGTTCCCCAACCCCGGCCTCGAGCTCAAGCCGGGCATGTTCGCCACGGTGCTGATCGAGACGCGCCGCAAGGACGACGCCCTCATCGTGCCGACCGAGGCGATCCTCCACTCGGGCGAGCGGCAGTTGGTCTTCGTCGCCACCGACATCGGCCGCTACGAGCCGCGCGACATCGACACCGGCGTGGTCGGCGACCGCCACCTCACCGAGGTCGTGGCGGGACTCGCCGAGGGCGAGCAGGTCGTCATCTCCGGGCAGTTCCTGCTCGACAGCGAGAGCCAGCTGCAGGAGGCGATCAACAAGCTGTTGGAAGCGCGGCTGCAGGCCCCCGGGGAGGCTGAGCCCCACGCCGACCACGACCACGAGGCCGACCCCGCGGGGGCGCTGTACTCGTGTCCGATGCACCCCGAGATCGAACAGGCGGAGCCGGGCAGCTGCCCGATCTGCGGCATGGACCTGACCGTGCCCGAGGCCGCTCCATGATCGAACGGCTCATCGAGTGGAGCGTGCACAACCGCCTCACCGTCCTGATCCTCACCGCGCTGCTGGTGGGATCCGGGATCTGGGCGCTGTGGACGACCCCGGTGGACGCCATCCCCGACCTGTCGGACGTGCAGGTCATCGTCTTCACCGACTTCCCCGGGCAGAGCCCCGACGTGGTCGAGGACCAGGTCACCTACCCGCTGACCACCGCGATGCTGTCGGTGCCCCACGCCCAGACGGTGCGCGGCTACAGCTTCTTCGGCTTCTCGATGGTCTACGTGATCTTCGACGAAGGGACCGACCTGTACTGGGCCCGCAGCCGGGTGCTGGAGTACCTCAACTTCGTCCAGGGACGGCTCCCCGAGGGCGTCTCCCCGCAGCTGGGCCCCGACGCCACCGGGGTCGGCTGGGTCTACATGTACTCGCTGTCCGACTTCGGGCCCCGGGCGGCTGTGCTCCGCTCCCGGCTCGGAGGGACCGCGCCCCCGCCCGACCGAGACGACGGCACCTACGCCCCCGCCACGCTGCAGGCCTTCTTCGGAGCCCCTCCGCCCCAGCTGTTCTCCGACGCCCGGTCCGCCCCCGCGAGGGCCTGGGGGGAGGACTCAGTCAAGTACCTGGAAGACGGCTTCGACCGCGACCGCGACGGGGGGATCTCGCGGGCCGAGCTGCAGCGGGCGATCGACTTCCAGGGGCTCGATCTGTCCGAGCTCAGGTCGCTGCAGGACTGGTTCCTCCGCTACGAGCTGATGGCCCTGCCGGGGGTGGCCGAGAACGCCAGCGTCGGCGGGCACGTGCGGCAGTACCAGGTGGAGGTCGACCCCGAGCGCATGCGCGCCTACGGCGTCGCCCTCGGGACCGTGCGGCGGGCGATCCAACGCAGCAACCGCGACGTCGGCGGACGCCTGCTGGAGATGGGCGAGACCGAGTTCATGGTCCGGGGCAAGGGCTACCTCGAAAGCCTGGAGGACCTGGAGAACGTGCCCGTGGGGGTCGATTCGGAGACCCACACCCCGGTGCTCCTGAAGCAGGTCGCGCGCATCCAACTGGGGCCGGAGATCCGGCGCGGGGTCGTCGACATGAACGGGCTTGGCGAAGTCGTCACCGGGGTCGTCGTCATCCGGTTCGGCGAGAACGCGCTCGCCGTCATCGACCGCGTCGAGCAGCGGCTCGACGAGCTCAAGGCAGGCCTTCCCGAAGGCGTCGAGATCCACACCTCCTACGACCGCAGCGAGCTGATCGAAGAGGCGATCGGCACGCTGAAGATCACACTCCTGGAAGAGCTCGCGATCGTCGCCCTGATCTGTCTGCTGTTCCTGTTCCACATCCGCAGCTCGCTGGTCGCCGTCATCGGCCTCCCGCTGGGTGTGCTCGCCTCCTTCCTGTGCATGAAGGCGCTGGGGGTCAGCGCCAACATCATGAGCCTGGGGGGGATCGCCATCGCCATCGGGGAGCTGGTGGATTCGGCGATCGTGCTGATCGAGAACCTCCACAAGCACAAGGAGCGGCACCCCGAGCGCAGCCACACCGAGCACGTGGTCGAGTCGTCCAAGGAGGTCGGACCGGCGCTGTTCTCGTCCCTGCTGGTGGTGACCGTGTCGTTCCTCCCGGTGTTCGCGCTGCAGGCGCAGGAGGGGCGGCTGTTCCGGCCCCTGGCGCTGACCAAGACGTTCGCCATGGGGGCCAGCGCGGTGATCGCGGTGACCGTGCTGCCGGTGCTCCTCTACTACTTCGTGCGCGGCCCCCTGAAGCCGGAGGCGGCCAACCCGGTGTCCCGGCTGCTCACCGCGACGTACCGCCCCCTGCTGCACGCCGTGCTCCGGCGCCCCCGCACGGTCCTGCTGATCGCCGTGCTCGCGTCGCTGCCCGCGGTCATCCCGCTGTCGCAGTTGGGGTCGGAGTTCATGCCCCCGCTGAACGAGGGCGACCTGCTCTACATGCCGACGACCCCGCCCGGGCTGTCGATCACCAAGGCCCGCGAGCTGCTCCAGCAGACCGACCGGATCATCGCCCGCCACCCGCAAGTGAAGCACGTGCTCGGCAAAGCGGGGCGCGCCCAGACGGCCACCGATCCCGCGCCGCTGTCCATGTTCGAGACAACGATCCTGCTCACGGATCGCTCGACGTGGCCCAAGGGCAAGACGATCGAGGACGTGATCGCGGAGCTGGACGCGATGGTGCAGTTCCCCGGCCTCACCAACGCCTGGACGATGCCGATCAAGACCCGCCTGGACATGCTCGCCACGGGCATCAAGACCCCCGTCGGGGTCAAGCTCATGGGCGACGACCTGGAGGTGCTGTCCGGCGTCGGAGAGCAGATCGAAGCGCTCCTCCGAGGCCATCCCGACACGCTGTCGGTCTACAGCGAGCGGGTGGTCGGAGGGAACTTCATCGACATCGACATCCGGCGCCCCGACGCCGCCCGGTACGGCCTCACCGTCGGCGACGTGCAGGACGTGGTCAGCTCCGCCCTGGGCGGCATGAACGTGACCTGGACCGTGGAGGGGCTGGAGCGTTACCCCGTGAACCTGCGCTTCCCCCGCGAGCTGCGCGACGACCTCGACAAGCTCCGCAGCATCGCGGTGCCGACGCCGATGGGGCACACCGTGCCGCTGGGGGCGGTGACCGACGTGGCCGTCACGAAGGGACCGCCGGCCATCCGCAGCGAGAACGCGCGGCGGACCGCGTGGGTCTACGTCGACCTGGAGACCAGCGACGTGGGCGGGTACGTGCGCGAGGCGCGGGCGCTGGTGGATACGCAGATCGACCGCCCCGAAGGGGTCTCCATCGTCTGGTCGGGGCAGTACGAGTACATGCAGCGGGCGAACGAGCGGCTGGCGCTCCTCATCCCCATCACGTTGCTGCTCATCGCGCTGCTGCTGTACCTCCACTTCGGCACGCTCGCGGAGACGGCGATGGTGCTGGGCACGCTGCCGCTGGCGTTCGTGGGGGCGATCTGGCTGCTGTACGCGGCCGACTTCAACCTCTCGGTGGCCGTCGGCGTCGGGTTCATCGCCCTGGCGGGACTGACGGCGGAGACGGGCGTGGTGATGCTCGTGTACCTCGATGAGACGTGGACGCGATGGCGGTCCGAGGGCCGCTTGAACACCCCGCCGCAGCTCGTGGAGGCGACCATCGAGGGTGCCGCCATGCGCATCCGGCCGGTGGTGATGACGGTGACTACAAGCGTCATCGCGCTGCTGCCGGTGATGCTGGGCACGGGCACGGGCTCACGGGTGATGCGCCGCATCGCCGCGCCGATGGTGGGCGGGGTGCTGAGCGCGACCGTGCTCACCCTCGTGCTGCTGCCGGCGGTCTGGTTCCTGTGGCGCCGACGCCAGTTGGGAGCGCCCGCATGACCGCCTCCCGGCCCGCCGCCGCCGCCGTCGTCGTCGCCGGCATCGCCACCCTCGGGGTGCTGCACTACACCGCCGGCCACGACCACGACGCCCACTACCTGTACCGGAGGCTCTTCTACCTCCCGATCCTCGCCGCGGCGTGGTGGTTCGGGCTCCGCGGGGGGCTGATCGCGGCCGCCGCGACCGTCGCCATCTACCTGCCGCACGCGGTCGGGGCGTTCGGCCTCCACGTCGACCCCTCCCCCACCGTGGACAAGGCCGCCGAGGTCCTGCTGTACGTCGGCGTGGGCGGGTTGGTGGGCCTGTTCGTCGATCGCGAACGCGGGGAAGCAGGCCGGCTCCGCGGGTTGGTGACCGATCTCCAGACGGCCCAGACGAGCCTCGCCCAGGCCGAGCACCAGGCCGCCCTGGGGCACCTCACCGCCGGCCTCGCCCACGAGATCCGGAACCCCCTGGGGTCCATCCGGGGAAGCGCCGAGATCCTCGGCGGCGAGCTCGACGCGGCCGACCGCGAGCACATCGCGGGGGTCCTGGTGCGCGAGACGGAGCGGCTGGACGGGGTGCTCACGCGGTTCCTCCGGTTCGCGGGCCAGGAGCCGCCGACCCTCGCTCCCACCAACCTGTCCGAGGCGGCGGCGGAGGTGGCGGCGCTGGCCGAATCCGAGGCCAAGCAGCACGGCGTCACCATCGACGCCATCGGCTGCTCCGCGACGCCGAACGCGATGCTGGATGGCGGCAAGATCCGCCAACTGCTGCTGAACCTCGTCATCAACGCCATCCAGGCGCAGCCGGACGGGGGACGCATCCGCATCGTCAGCGGGGTGGAGGACGGGGGCCGCCTGCCGCTGTTCGCGCGGGTCGAGGACGCCGGCCCCGGGCTCGCCGACGAATCGGTCGACGACGCTTTCCACCCGTACTTCACCACCCGCGAAGGGGGCACCGGCTTGGGACTCGCCATCGCCCGACGCACCGCCCTGGACCACGGCGGCCAGCTCACCGTCAGGCGGTCGCCGCTGGGGGGCGCCTGCTTCGAGCTCCGCCTCCCCCTCCCGGAGGCTTCCGATGCCTGAGACCGCCCACGTCCTGCTGATCGACGACGACGAAGGCGTGCGCGACGTCGCCGGGTTCCAGCTCCGGGCCGCCGGGTACCGGGTGACCGTGTGCGACGGCGGCGCCACCGGCATCGCCGCGTTCGAGGATGACCCGCCGGACGTCGTCGTCACCGACCTGAAGATGCCGAACGTCGACGGCATGGCGGTGCTCGAGGCGATCGCCCGCACGGGGACCCGCACCCCGGTCCTGATGATCACCGCGTTCGGTTCGGTGGAGACCGCCGTCGCCGCGATGCGCGCGGGAGCGCACGACTACGTGACCAAGCCGTTCGCCCGGGATGCGTTCCTGATGAAGGTGGAGCGTGCTGCCGAGCACAGCCGGGTGGTGCGGGAGAACCGCGACCTCAAGCGGCGCGTCGAGGCCAGCGGGAAGCGGCCGATGCTGGTCGCGTCCGCGGCCATGGAGGCGCTGATGGATCAGGTCCGCCGGGTGGCGGCCTCGGACGTGCCCATCTTGCTCTCGGGGGCGAGCGGCACGGGCAAGGAGCTGGTGGCGCGGGAGCTCCACCGCCGCAGCGGTCGGGCCGACGGACCCTTCGTGGCCGTCAACTGCGCCGCGATCCCGGCCGATCTGCTGGAGGCGGAGCTGTTCGGGCACCGCCGAGGAGCCTTCACGGGCGCGACCCACTCCCGCCCCGGGCGGTTCCGCGCGGCCGACGGCGGCACCCTGCTGTTGGACGAGATCGGCGACCTGCCGCTGGCCCTGCAGCCCAAGCTGCTGCGGGTGCTGCAAGAGCAGGCGGTCGAGCCGGTGGGGGGCAGCGGTCCGGTGCCCGTGAACGTGCGCATCGTGGCGGCGACCCACCAGGACCTGGACGCTCGCGTGGCCGACGGCAGCTTCCGGGAGGATCTGTACTACCGGCTCGCGGTGGTGCCGCTGCGGGTCCCTTCCCTGGCGGAACGCCCCGAGGCGGTCGCGCCGCTGTTCGAGTTCTTCCTCGGCCGGGGGGCCGCGGCCGAGGGACGCCGGCTCTCCCTCGGAGAGGACGCGGCGGACGCGCTGCGGGGACGGCCGTGGCCGGGGAACGTGCGTCAACTGGAGAACCTGGCCCGACGGGTCGCGTTGCTGGCGCCCGGTCCCGTGGTGCGGGCCGCGGATCTGCCGGAATCAGGCACCCCTTCGGCAGCCCAAGAGCCTTCCGAGCAGACCCTCCGGGTCGATCTCGGGGCCACGCCGTGGCGGGTGCAGCTCCCGACCGAGGGCCTGCCCCTGCCGGAGTTGGAGGAACGGATCGTGCGGGAAGCGCTCGCCCTGCACCGGGGCAACAAGAGCGCTGCGGCGCGCTACCTCGGGGTGCCCCGCCACGTGCTGCTGTACCGGTTGGAGAAGTACGGCATCTCCTGAGCCTCACTCGCGCGACAGCAGGGGCAGCAGCTCCAGGACCGCATCCACATCGTCCGGCCGGCCGCGCTGGTGCCGTTCGACGGCGTCCCGGAGCGTGGCCGCGGACCCGTCGTGGAGCCACGGCCCGGTGTCGGCCACATCGCGCAGGCTGGGCACCCGGAACAGGCCGTTGTCGGCCTCGTCGCCGCTGAACTCCGCGAGCCCGGCGTCGTCACTGGCGGGGTCCCAGGTGCCGGGGTCCTCGAAGCCCTCGCCGCCGAGGTGCTCGCCCGCGTGGCAGTCGACGCAGACCTCCAGCAGGGAGGCATCCCCCGGGTCCCGGTCCCACGGCGAGTCCAGCGACAGGAGGCTGCGCTGGTAGGCGCCGAGGGCGCGGACGAGGCTCCCCACCGTCGGCGGCTCGCCGAAGACGGCGTCAAACTCGTCTCCGTACGCCCCGTCCAGCCGAGTCAGCAGCGCGTCTTCGGCGCCTCCGTTGCCGAGCTCCATCGGCTCCTCGCCGAACAGCGGGGTGAGCGCCTGCTGCTCCAGCGAATCCACCGACGGATTCGCCCACCCCAGGAGCGGCCGGTACCCGACGTTCAGCAGCGACGGCGCGTTGCGCAGCATCAGCTCGCCGGTGATGCCGGACGGGCGCTCGGTCTCCGCCGAGAACGCGCGGGCGGGGTCGTGGCAGGTAGCGCACGCCATCGAGCCGTCCGCCGACAGCACCGGATCGGCGAACAGCGCCTCCCCGAGCGCGACCTTCGCGACGGTCATCGGGTTGTCCTCGGGCACCGGCGGCGGGTCGAAGCCGGGGGGCAGATCCCAGGCCCACCGGTCCGTGCAGCCGGCCAGCGCGACCGCCGCCGTCAGCGCAACGAGAACGCGGACTGCGTGCCTCCATCGCCGCCGTCGAAGCCGAGCCCGAGGGCCCTGAACAGGGGCTCGCACTCGGGGGTGTTGGTCTGGCTCTGGCACCCGGGTTCGACGTCGATGTCGGTGCTCCCGACGAGGTCGGCGAGGTCCAGGGTGACCACCGAGGCGTCGGCGTCGAAGCCGTCCAGCTCGATGCGGGTGCGGTTGGCGTGCTCGCAGACACGGTCCCCGTTGTCCTGCGCCTCGCAGGAGGTGCTGCCGAGGTGAAAGAGCCAGTTGTTGGCCGACCCTTCCGCGCGGTCCACGCGCAGGAACCGGTAGCCGCTGTTCCACTCCCAGAACATCTGGGTGGTGTCGAAGGGGGGCTCCGCGTCGAAGGCGTCCTGGTGGTTCAGGTCCGAGGGGATGCCCAGGGTGAACGCCACGCCCGTGTACTCGCCCTCGGCGACGGTGCCCGCGACGGCATCGTGGGTGCCCGCGTCGCCGGCGCAGCCCCCCCCGAAGCGTCCTCGAAGTCCAGCAGCGCCACGCCGTCGGCCTGGGAGGCGCCGTCGTCGGTGGGGGTGAACGCGGCGGGCGCTCCCTCGGCGTCGATCAGCTCGATCTCGGAGACGAAGAAGCGCAGGTCCCGGGCTTCGAAGTCGCCGTCCCCGGAGCCGAAGTCCTCGAACGTCGTGCCACAAGCGAACGGCTCGTCACCGACGGCGGCGGCGAACGAAATCGTGACGTCCATCCGCGGCCCGCAGCCCGCCAGCAGCAAGCCCGCGGCCAGGAGCGCGAAGCCTCGCTCAGTGGTCGTGTTCATCGTGGCCGTCGTCCTCTTCGGGGAACAGCAGCAGCCACTGCTCGCCGGCCTCGGCGGCCTGGAACTCGATGTGCCAGGTGCCGGCGGTCAGCTCGACGGTGAACTCCTCGATGTCATCGGGGCACAGCTCGTTGGAGGCCGCGGCGGGCAGCTGATCTTCTCCGGCGTCGTTCAGGAGTCCCACCACGACGCCAGGCACGTCGACCGCGAGGCGGGCGGTGACGTCGTCGGCGACGTCGACCTGGACGTACGAGAGCCCGGCCAGCAGGTCGACCCCCCAGATGGTGTGGAGGATCGGCTCGATCGCCTCGGTGGTCGATGCCGGGTCCACCGCTGTCGCCGCCGTCTCGGTGCTCAGCTCGCCGACGTGGCCGCAGAGGTGCTCGTCGAACGACTCCTCCTCCTCGGGGCCGCAGCCCGGCGAGGAGACGACCACCACGGCGATGGACAGAAGGCTCAGGAGGGACAGGATTCGCGCGCGGCTCATGGGGGGAGGATAGTCGCGGGCCCGCCACCCGCCCGGGCCCGCCGGTGCGGTCAAATGTCGCACCCCCGCCCGATCGCCTGCATCCGCGCGGTGCCCTCGGTAGGTTCGCCCCCATGAAGAAGCTCCTCCTTGCCCTCATCGCCCTGTCCGCCCTCACCCTGACGTTCACGGTCGGCTGCAGCCACGTCGACGACGACGACAGCGCCGAGCACAACATGGACCACGGCGACGACGACGACTCCAGCATGTCGATGTAGCGTCGGCGGGTGGCGAACCCGCGCACCGACCTGCACCTGCTGATCGGCGCGGCCGCCACCTACCTCGTCCTCGCGATCGCGGCCACGTGGCCGCTGGTCCTCGACCTCGGCGGCTCCGTGTCTCCCGGCACGGACGAGCCCGCCACCGTCCCCTACGCGTCGGCGTGGGCCCTGTGGTGGACCGCCGACCGGCTCCCCCATGGGCTTGCCTCGTGGTGGGACGCCCCGATCTTCCATCCCCAGGCCGGCGTCTTCGCGTGGTCCGAAGCGATGCCCCTGCTCGGGGTGCTCGCTGCGCCCCTGCGCTGGCTCGGCGCCGGCCCGATCGCGGTCCTCAACGTCGTGCTCCTGGGAAGCCTCACAGCCAACGGGCTGTCCGTGTTCGGCCTCGGCCGCCTGCTCCGCCTCAGCCCCCCGGCTGCCCTCGCCGGCGGCGCCGTCGCCGTGCTCCTGCCCGTCGTGCACGCGGAGCTGGGGGTGCCCACGCTGGTGCCGATCTGGCCGATCGTCGGCGTACTCGCAGCGATGCTGTGGTTCGTTCACGCCCCCTCGCTGGGGCGGGGCGCGCTGCTGGGTGCCGCCGTCGCGGCCGCGTACCTGACGTGTTCCCAGTACGGGCTCTTCACGGTGATCGCGACCGCGCTGGCGGGAGGGTGGCTGATCCGCCGGGAGCTGGTCCAACCCCGCGTCGGGGGCGCGCTGCTGCTCGGGGCCGTCGTCGCCGGCCTGCTGATCGCGCCCCTCGCCCTCGCCCAGCGAACCGCGTCCGCCGAAGCGGGCCTGGAGCGCAGCGAGACGCGGGCGCTGAAGGGGTCGGCGCACGCCCAGGCGTGGTGGCGGACCCCGTGGACGCAGGCGATCCCAACGCCGACGGTGCGCACCGCGAGGGACCCGGGGGTGCGGGCGCTGTTCCCCGGCACGGCGAAGCTCGGGCTCGCGCTCCTGGGGGTGATCTGGGGCATGCGGCGGGAGGATCGTGAGGTCGAGGTGGCGTTCGTCGCGACCTTCGCCCTGGTCGCGCTGATGCTGTCGTTGGGACCGCGCCTGGCCCCCGTCTACGCGCTCTTCCGAGACCTCGTCCCCGGCTACGCCCAGGTCCGAAGCCTCTGGCGGTTCGGGGTCCTGGCCCACGTCGGCGTCGCGGTGCTCACGGCCTTCGGCGTGCATGCCCTGATCGAAGCGGCCGAACGCCGCGGCCGACCCGCTCAGTGGGGGGCCGCTACCCTCGTCGTCCTCGCCGTGGTCGAGCTGTGGCCCGGCCCCGTCCGCACGATCGAGGCCCCCTCCCCGGACGGCCGCCGCCAGACGCTGATCTGGGCGGTCGCCCAGGGGAAGCCGCTGGCGTTCCTCCCCCTCCGCACCGACGCCACGGCGGCGGGCTACGAGGAATCGGCGGCGTGGATGGTGCTTCAGCCCGAGCACGGACGCCCCACGGTCAACGGCTACTCCAGCTACTTCCCCCCCGATCTGAAGGAGCTCTTCGACGACCTCGCCGACGGACCGAGCCGCGCCGGCGTCGTGGCCCTCGGCAAGCGGGGAATCTGCCGTGTGGTGGTGCGCTCGTCCTGGCGCGATCGGGCGGCCGCGGAGGCGGAATCGGCGGGGGCGTTGCGGTGGGTCGCGGGGTGGCCCGAGGAGGGCTACGACGCCTACGAGGTCACCGCTGGAGGTGGCTGTAGGTAAACGCCAGCGTGACCGATCCGGACTGCGAACGGCCGACCCCGGGGATCGGCAGGGCGGCGCGCACGCCGAGGCCGACGCGGTCGAACCGACGCCCGTTCAGCGACACGCCGAAGGAGGCCCAGGGCTCGACCCCGGCCTTGCCCGAGGGGTTCCCCTCGTACCAGCCGCGGCTCCGCGCCATGGCTCCCCCGCCCCACGCGAGGGTGGCACCGCTGTTCAGGAAGACGGCGCCGCTGACGCTCCCGCCGACCCCGATTCCGGGGAGGTTGAACCCCTCGACCCAAGGGCGTGGCACCGCGAAGGAGCCGTCGATGGTGAACCGGATCAGCCCCTTGAAGCCCTGCTTCTCGAGGTCGAACGACGGCGCGAAGCGCAAGTAGCCGGTGCCGGTGGCGTCGGCCGCGAGCGTCTGCTGCGCCTGCTCCGGGGGGATGCCCGTGGGGGCGATCATCGCCAGGGTGATGCGGGGCTGCGGCGGACCGGGGCCGATGTGGGCGGCGGTGGGCTCGAACGTGATCCAGGTACGGAGATCGCCGGGCCCGATGCCCGCGCCCTTGACGGAGCCCGCACGCACGCCCTGGATGAGCACCGGCATGGCGATCCCGACCTGGGCGTAGTCGTCCAGCCGGAATGCTGCCATTCCGGACAGGCGGTGAGTCACCCGCATCAGCGACGGCGCGCGCAGCTCGCCGCTGGCGTCCCAATCGAAGGCAGAGACCTCCGCGGAGTAGCCAACGCTGAGCACCACGGCCTCGCACGGGCCGAGCAGGCCCGCCTTGTCGGACGTCGAACCGACGCAGCACGCCGCGGCCCACGCCGGGCCGGCGTTCCACGTCAGCGCGAGGCCGACGAGCGCGACAATCGCGCTACATCGAGCCCATGCAGTGCTGTGTGCCATCGGCCATCGCCATGCAGGTTTCACCGGTCTCGGTGCATTCCTCGGCCGCGCCCCATTCGCCGTCGACGCAGGTCTGAATCTGATCTCCGTCGCACTGATGATCGCCATCGGTGCAGTCGGCTTCGGTGGGGCATCCCGAGATCGTGAGGGCCAGCAAGAAAGCGGCCGCCAGGGTCGAAGTGAGTCGAATCATGGAGGCAGCGTATCGGGCGCTTCGTGGTCCGGCCTGACCGACCCCGCCCGTGCGACGATTTGCCGCACGGGCTCCGGACCTATACTCCCGCCGTGCCCCGCCTCACCCTGCGTTGGCTGATCGCCGCCGAAATCCTCCTGACGGTCGTTCTGGGCCTGACGGGAGGGGCGATGAACCCCTTCTCGCTGCTGTACCTGGTGCTCGCGCTGGCCGGCGCGATGGTGCTCGACACCCGCGGGACGTGGGCGATCGTGGTCCTGGGGGGACTGGCCTACGGCTCGCTGTTCCTGCCTCCCTTCAACCCCCATGCCCACCACCTGGACGCACACCTGCTGGGCATGTGGCTGGCGTACGTGATCGTCGCCCCCCTGACCGCGATCGCCGTGATCCGCCTGCGCCACCAGCTCGCCGAAGCGCTCGGCGAGTCCGCCAACGCCCGCAAGCTGACGGCGCTGGCGACCCTGGCGGCGGGCACGACCCACGAGTTGGCGACGCCGCTGTCGACCATCCACGTCGCCGCCCACGAGCTCCGCCGCAACGCCGGGGACAACCCCGCCGTGGCCGAGGACGCCGCCCTGATCGTGTCGGAGGTGGAGCGGGCCACCGAAGTGCTCGGCCAGATGAGCGCCGACGCCGGTTCCGGGATCGGCGAGGAGCTGCAGATCATCACCGCCGGCGAGCTCGTCGACCAGGTGCTCGACCGGCTCCGGCGGCGCGACCGCGTCACCCGAGACGAAAAGCCCGACGCACGCGAGGCGAAGCTCAAGGTGCCGCCCCGGCAGACCGCGCGGGCGCTCAAGGGGCTGCTCGCCAACGCCTGCGACGCGGGCACCGAGGTCACCCTCAGCCTCCGCCGACGCAACGGGTCGATCCATCTGGACGTGGAGGACGACGGACCGGGCCTCCCCGCCGACGTCCTCGGCCGCATCGGGGAGCCCTTCTATACGACCAAGCCGCCTGGCACCGGCATGGGGCTGGGCGTCTTCTTCGCCCGCTCGGTCATCACCCTGAACGGCGGCTCCCTCGGGTACGAGGCCCGCCCCGGCGGCGGCACACGCGCGTGCGTCGTGCTCCCCGTGGAGGCGTCCGGTGACTGACGTCGGCTCGATCCTCGTCATCGACGACGACCGCATCTTCGCCGACCGGCTGGCCCGCGCCTTCGCCGATCGGGGCTGGACCGCCAACGCCGCGTACGGCGTGCGCGACGGCTTCCGCACGGCCATGGAGGTCGAGCCCGACGTCGCCGTCATCGACCTCAAGATGGGCGACGGCTCCGGGTTGGAGCTGCTGAAGCAGCTGCGCGCCCAGATGCCGGAGATCGAGGTCGTCGTGCTCACCGGCTACGGCAGCGTCGCCACCGCCGTGGACGCGACCAAGCTGGGGGCGGTCAACTTCATCACCAAGCCGGCCCACGCCGACATGGTCCTGGACGCGTTGGAGCGCGGCCGCGGCGAACCGCTCGTCCCCCATGAGCCCGACTACGCCCCCCCCAGCCTCGCCCGCGCCGAGTGGGAGCACATCCAGCGGGTGCTGGAGGACTGCGACGGGAACATCAGCCAGGCCGCCCGACTGCTGGGCCTGCACCGCCGGACCCTGCAGCGCAAGCTCAACAAGTACCCGCCCAACCAGTGACGAGGTCCGCTACCATCGCGCCGATGCGCCTCTGTCCCGCGATTCTGCTCGCTCTCGCCCTCGTCGGGTGCGGCACCGGCACGGACGACGACGACACCGCTGCCGGGCCGGTCTGGCTGGTCGATCACGACGACTGGGCCGAGTTGGGCGCGGACGATGACCCCTTCGACGACCGCCTGGACGACATCGAGTGCCTGGAGACGGCCTGGGGCTACGAGTTCATCGGCGAGGACGCGTTCGAGGTCCGCACCAACACCTGCGACTACATCACCGTCGCTCAGCCCTCGTTGGCCGCGGGCCGCGTGGGCGATGAGATGCACCTCCGGCTGTGGCACCACCAGCTCACCAACTTCGAGGAGGCCGAGGCCCACGCCGCCGTCTCCATCGGGGGCGAGCTCGTCTGGGAGGTCCGCCACGGGATCCCCGGGGACTCGGGCATGGACTCCCCCTACTGGGACTCCGAGACCGACTTCGAGGCCGGCGACGAGGTGCTGTTCCACCTGCACAACCACGGCAGCAACACGTGGAACTTCATCGAGCTGAGCGTGCTTCCGAAGTGAGACGCCTGCTGCTGATGCTGCTGGTCCTGGTGGGGTGCGGACCCAAAGAGCCCGCCCTGACCTCCGAGGAGCTCCTGGACCCCGAGGCGTGCGCCGACTGCCACCAGGAGCACTACCGGCAGTGGTCCGGTTCGATGCATGCGTACGCCGCCGAGGACCCCGTCTTCGTGGCCATGAACGAGCGCGGGCAGGAGGAGACCGACGGCGATCTGGGCACCTTCTGCATCCAGTGCCACGCCCCCATGGCGGTCGAGCTCGGCCTGACCGACGACGGCCTCAACATGGATGAGGTGCCGGACATGCTGGAGGGCGTCACCTGCGCCTTCTGCCACCGCGTCGAGGAGGTCACCGCCGACCACAACAAGGGGCTGACGCTGTCGGACGAGGACGACCTGCTACGCGGCGGCATCGCCGACCCGGTCGAGACCGGCGCCCACCGCTCGGCGTACTCCCCCCTACACGACCGCGGCGACGCCCAGTCCTCCGACCTGTGCGGCAGCTGCCACGACCTCGTCAGCCCCAACGGCGTGCACCTCGAGCGCACCTACCTGGAGTGGACCGAGAGCGTCTTCGGCATGGGCGGCGTCTCGCAGCTGACGTGCGGCAACTGCCACATGCGCGGCTCCGACGGCCCCGCCGTCAACACCGAGGGGGCGCCGATCCGCCGGGTCCACGACCACTCCATGCCGGGCGTGGACATCGCGATCACCGACTGGCCGGAGCGCGAAGCCCAGCTCGAGCTCGTGCAGGAATCGTTGGACGGAACGCTGATCGGCTCGGTCTGCGTCAACCCCAACGCGGGGCTCTTCGACATCCAGGTCACCCTCGAGAACGCGGGGGCGGGGCACGCCTGGCCCTCGGGCGCAGCAGCGGACCGGCGGGCGTGGGTCGAGTTGAAGGCCTACGACGCGGCGGGCACCGAGATCTTCACCAGCGGCGTCGTCGGGGACACCGAGCCCATCGCCGAGTTGGTGGATCCCTGGCTGTGGCTGCTCCGCGACACGATGACCGACGCCAACGGCGACGAGGTCCACATGTTCTGGGAGGCGACGGACAGCGAGTCGGATCTGCTGCCCCCTTCGGTCACCTTCGATGCGACCTCCCCGGACTTCATCCACTGGGTGCAGCGCACCTACACGGTGGTCGCAGGCCAGCCCGCCCGGGTCGAGGCTCGCGTCCGGCTGCGGCCGATGGGGCTTGAGATCCTGCAGTCGCTGGTCGACAGCGGGGACCTCGCCGAGGAGCACCTTTCGGAGTTCCCGACGTTCGATCTGGGGAGCGTGACGATGGTCTGGGACGGCCCCCTGGGGAGCTGCACGGACGACTGAGGCGCCCCCGGCCCCGTAGGATCCCCGCATCGATACCGTCACCCACGTGCTCAGCGCCGCGCTGCTGACCGAACCGATCCGCCCTCCCGAAGTGCCTCCGGGCACCCGCTACGCTCGTTGGCGGGAGCGGTTCGCGGTGCTTCTGGGGGCCACCATCATGGACGCGGACGGCGTGCTTGGCTGGATCTCGCAGACCGTTCGCGGGGACATGCTCTGGTACGCGAAGTACCACCGGGTCGTCACCCACTCGGTGGTGGGGCTGGCGCTGTGCGCGCTCCTGGCCGCCTGGAACGCCCGAAGTTGGCCCGAGCGGTGGCTGCTCCCGACCCTCCGCCCACAGGGCACCGAGCCGGCCCACCGGCCCTCGCTCCGCCGCCTCTTCGGCTTCGCCGGGAGCGCCGCGGGCATGCACTTCCTGGGCGACGCCATCACTCACTGGGGCACGCTGAAGCCGCTGTGGCCGGTGTCCCAGATGGACGTGCAGTGGAACCTGGTCAATTCCCTGTCGTGGCCGATCTTCACCCTCACGCTGCTGGCGTGGGCGGTCCAGAATCAGGTGCTTCGGTCCGATGCCCCCCGCCGCTGGGGGTGGATCGTCGCGGCCCTCTGGCTGCTGCTCTGCGGCCTCTTCATGGCGTTCCGGCCGCACCTCATGTCGGCGCCGCCGTTCACCTGAGCCGGGTCAGCCCTCGACGCAGAAGTCGAACTGGAAGCGATCCTCGGTCCCGTCGTCGCACACCGCCTCGACGGCGATGGTCCAGTACCCCGGCATGATCAGGTCCAACTCCTCGAGCAGGGTGCCGCCGGCGGCGTCGGTCGCCGCCGACACGGGCTCGTTGCTGCCGTGGCCGTGGTCCACCATCCAGGGGGTCGCGGTGAGCACGCAGCCGGCCTTCGCGCCGCCCGCGGCCTCGCTGACGGTCAGCGTCCAGTCGTTGTCCCCCAGGTCCGGGGGATCCGGCACCGCCGCGTCCAGGCTCAGGCTGAGGGCGCCCTCGTCGCCGTCGATCTCCATGCCGGCCTCGTAGGGCACGGCGCGGTCCTCGTTCTCGCAGACGCCGGCGTCGTCGTCGTCATCGTCGGCGTCGCAGCCGGAGTTGCCCAGCAGCGGCAGAGCGAGGAGCAGGGCGAGGATCGGGAACGTGGGGCGCATCAGTGTCTCCTTGCAGCCGGTACGTGCGAGGTCAGGAAACGGTTACATTCATTTTGCGCCAGGGGCCAGGGCATCGCTCAACGGAGCGCCCCCACGACCAGGGAGCGGCGGACGTTGCCGACCCGCTCGGCGGTGAACCGGAGATCGGGCAGCGGAGCCCCCGCGGGGAACAGCAGCGTGCCCCACTCCCCGTCGCTCCGTCGCCCGAAGGTCGGGAACTGGCCGACCTGGCGGAGCCCGCCGTCGATCTCCCGCACCCACAGTTGCACGTCCGCGTAGCCCAGCCCCGCGGCGGCGGTGGCCAGGACGAGGGTCTCGTTCCGCATCAGCGCGGCGTCGAGCACAGGCCCGCCGAGGTCGCCGATCCGCTCGACCGTGCCGTGCACGCGGGAGTAGCGCCACAGCCCCGTCGGCCCGCGGGGCAGCGCGTTGACAAGGTAGACCTCGCCGCCGGTGAAGACGAGGTCGGAGACCTCGATCCAGGGGTCATCGCCACCGACCGGATGCAGCTCCCCGATCGCGTCCACGTACCCCAACTGCAGCGCGACGCCGGCGCCGCCGAGGCCGACCCAGGGGCGCCCCCGGAAGGGATCGACCCGCAAGAACCGGATCCGCCCCGGCGTCTCTGCGGGGAGCTTCCAGGCCTCCGCGAAGCTCGCGCCGTCGTCGTCGGAGCGGAGCAGGGTGCGGCCGTCCGCCGCCCACACCCGGCCCCCCTCGTCCGCCCCCCAGTTGCGGAACAGCCCGTGGGGGTGGGCGGGGGTCGAGACGGCCAGCACCTCGGTCCACGTCGCGCCGCCGTCGGGGGAGCGATGGAGCATCCCGTTCCGGGCCGCCAGGAGGGTCCCCGTGGGGAGCACGAGCAGCCCCTCGATGCCGTGGGGTCGACCGACCAGCCGGGCGACGCGGGAGCCCACGGCGGCGTGGCGGAGCGCCGAGGCGAGCGACGGATCGGGCGCGCCCAGGGAACCCCGCGGGAGCCACCGATCGCCGTCGGGCCCCTCGGAGCGCCACACCTCGTCGTACCGGTTGGCCCAGAGGTGCTCGCCGTCGAAGTACTGGATCGTCAGTCCCCGGATCTCGGTCGGCAGCGTCGTTTGCCGGTGCAGCTGCCAGGTGTCGGTGCGCGCGCTGTGGGGCGCGGGGGCGGGATCCGTTAGCTCGAAGACCGCGAGGGCAAGCCCGGCCAGCAGCACCACCGCCACGACGGCCTGGAGCAACCTCCCGAGCGCCCGAAGCGCGAGCTTCAGCCGAGCAGGCGAATTCGCCATTTGGCGAAGAAGTCCCGCACCGACTTGATCAGCACCTGGCCGATCAGCTTGGGCGTGAACTCAGCCCACCAGTCGATCAGCCCGCCCGAGGTGTTGATCACCTTTCGGGACTCGACCCGGTGGTCGCAGACCATGCGCGGCTTGAACACCGCCGGCTGGGTCACCAGGGAGGCGTGGTTGATGAGGTAGCCGCGGGGCACCACCTCCACCCGCACGGGCACGCCGAGGCGCTCCGTCAGGCGGCGGCTGCCATCGGCGGCATCGACCCGCTTGGGGTCGTGGGCCTCGAGTCGAACGAGGAAGCCGCGCTTGGTGATGCAGACGAAGAAGACGTTGGCGTAGTAGCGACGGCTCCAGGCGAGGATCTCCTCCTCCAGCGCGAAGTCGGTGACTTCCTTGCCCCCGAAGCTCTTGAGCCCACCGGCGCGGCCCAGGACCTCGATGGCTCGGGAGGTGCGCCCGCACTCGCACGGCGACGGCAGGACACGGACCAGATCGTCGGTGTAGTAGCGGATCATCGGCTGCGCCTCGCGGCACAGCGTCGTCGCCACGAGCGTGCCCGTGGGGGCTTCGTCCCGAAGCGGCTCCTTGGTGACCGGGTCGACGACCTCGAAGATGAAGAACTCCTCGTGCAGGTGCAGGTGCCCGTGCTCGCAGGAGGTGGCGAAGGGGCCGCCCTCGGTGCAGCCGTACAGGTTGTGCACCTTGACGCCCCAGTCGTCGATCATCGACGCGCGCCAGGAGGGGGTCAGGATGCGGCCGGCGAAGGCGTAGGCCTCCAGATCGGGGAAGTCGTTGCGCGGGTCCATGCCCGCCACCAGCGCCGCCTCCTTGAGGAGCACCGCCTCCAGCGGCATCGACGTCAGCACGTTGGTGCGCCGCTCCTTCATCAGCCGCAGCACCCGCTGGTAGCCGACGTTGTAGGTCATGTTGGAGGTCGGGATCAGCGTGCCCCCCATCAGGCGGCAGGCGGTCTCGACCAGTTGCGCGGGGACGGGGAAGGCGTAGGGGTACCGGTTCATCACGACCTTGCCGGGGCCGTACTCGGCCAGCCAGCGTCCGATGACGTCGATCTCGACCTCGATGTCCTCCAGCGTGTACCAACCGACGACGGGCCGGCCGGTGGTGCCGAAGGACTCGTGGAAGTGCCAGACCTTCTCCTTGGGGCAGGCCAGGAAGTCGTCCGCAGGGTTTCCCTTGAGGTCCGCCTTGGTCGTGAAGGGGAGCCCCTCCAGGTCCTTCAGGGTCGTGACCTTCGTGCCCGCGAGCCGGTCCTTGTAGATCGGCGCGTTACGCGCCTGCGAGACCGTGTACTGGAGGCGATCCAGCTGCGCCGCGGGATCGTGCGCGAGGCGGGCCGCGGCGACCTTGGAGTAGTACCGGGGCGGCGCCTCTTCGTCGGCCGCGAACTGGAAGCTCACCCGCCAGCTCCCACGGCGGCCTTGGGCAGGGGCGCAGCGAGGCGATCCTGGAGGGCCTTGCGGAGGGGCGCGGGGATGGGCACCGCCTCGAACGTGTCGAGGTTGACCGTCGCGGTCACCATGGAGGCGACGACCCGAACCTCATCGTCGCCGAGGGCGCGGGCGCGGTAGCTGCAGGTGAACGACTTGCTGCCGATGCGGGTCACCGTCAGCTCGACCTCCATCACGTCGCCGAAGCGGAAGGGGCCGAGGTAGTCGCACTGGGTGTGCACGGTGGGGAAGCCGACGCGGGTGTCCTCCAGACACCACCGGTACGGCATCTTGAGGTCCTCATCGAACCAGTCCTCGAAGACGGAGTGGAACCGGTCGAGGAAGCGGGGGAAGTACATCACCCCGGCGGGATCGGTGTCGTTGAACCGAACCTTCAGTTGCTTCTTGAACGTCATCCGATTCCGCCTCCACCTCAGGCCACAGCGGCGCGGACCATACACCCCGCCTTGCGGCGTCTCAAGAAAACTGCCCCTGCTAGGGTCGGAGGCGGTGGGTACTACTTCCCCAGAGGCTCCCGCTGCACCCGGTTTCCTCGTCGGGGTCGGGGTCGTGCTCCTGATCGGCATCGTGCTGCCGATCGTCGGCTCGACCGCCCTCAACATCTACGCGCCGGACTGGCGTTGGAGCCAGGTCCCCTTCCACTCGGTGCTGGAAGCCGGCGGCGGCTTCATCGCGATCGTGCTCGCCCTGCTCCTGCGCATGCGCCAGGGGGTCGGGGGGAGCCGCCACCCCGACGTCTGGATCGGCACCGCGCTGGCCGGCATGGGGATGCTGGACATGGCCCACGCGGCGGTCGCGCCGGGCAACGCCTTCGTCTGGCTGCACAGCGTCGCGACCCTCGTGGGAGGGCTCGGCTTTGCGTTCGTGTGGTGCCCCCCGCGGTGGAGCGAGAGCGGCCGCACCGACATCGTCCCGGTGCTCTTCGCCCTCGCCGCCGTCGGGGTCAGCGTGCACGCGTTCATCGCCCCCGAGGGCGTGCCCGCGATGCTCGCGGACGGGCAGTTCACCCCCGCGGCGCAGGGGCTCAACCTCGTCGGCAGCGCGCTGTTCTTCGTCGCCACGGCCCGCTTCGTGGTCGCCTTCCGGCGGGACGGCTCCGTCGACAGCCTGCTGTTCGCCGTCCACTGCACCCTCTTCGGGGCAGCCGGGCTGCTGTTCGAGATTTCGACCCTGTGGGACGGCCCCTGGTGGTGGTGGCACGGGCTGCGCCTGGCCGCGTACTCCGTCGCGTTCGGCTACGTGCTCATCGTCTACCAGAGCGGAAAGCAGCGGGTGCTGGACCTGAACCTCGAGCTGGACGTGGCCAACCGGGATCTGGAGCTCCGGGTCGCCGACCGCACCGGCGAGCTGGCCGAAGTCAACGCCAACCTGCTGGAGGAGATGGAGCTGCGCGGTCGGCTGGAGGAGCAACGCTGGGACGCGCGCCTACAGCACAGCCAGAAGCTGGAGAGCCTGGGCGTGCTCGCCGGTGGCATCGCCCACGACTTCAACAACCTGCTCGTCGGCATCATGGGCAACGCCCGCCTCGTCATCGACGACCTGCCCGGCGAGAGCCGCTTCATGGGGCCGCTGGAGCAGGTCGAGGAGGCCGCGCGCCGGGCCGCCGAGCTCACCCGGCAGATGCTGGACTACTCCGGCAAGGGCCGGTTCGTGGTCGACCAGCTCGACATCACCACCCTGGTGCGCGAGATGAGCGAGCTGGTGGAGGCTTCGATCAGCAAGAAGGCGACGATTCAGCCGGCGCTCCAGGACGAGCTCCCCTCGGTGCAGGGCGACCAGACCCAGCTGCGCCAGGTGGTGATGAACCTGATCACCAACGCCAGCGACGCGCTGGAGGGCGAGCCAGGCACGATCGCGGTCCGAACGGGGCTGATGTACGCGACCCCCGACGAGCTCGAAGCGGCGGTGGTGGGCGCGGACGCGCCGGCGGGCGAGTACGTCTTCGTCGACGTCGCGGACACGGGCAAGGGGATGGACGTCGCGACCCGCGAGCGCATGTTCGACCCCTTCTACTCGACCAAGGAGACCGGACGCGGCCTCGGCCTCGCCGCCTGCCTGGGGATCGTGCGCGGGCACCGGGGCGCGATCTTCGTCGACTCAGCCCAGGGCTCCGGCGCGCGCGTGCGGGTGCTCCTGCCGGCGGCGGGGGACAGCGTCAACGCCGCTCCGGTGCCTCTCACGGACGCGGAGGACTGGCACAGCAAGGGGCTGATCCTCGTAGTCGACGACGAGGACGTGGTGCGGGGGCTCGTCGCTGCGTCGCTGCAGCGGGCCGGGTTCGACGTGCTGGAGGCAGCCGATGGGCGCGAGTGCGTCGAGATCTACGAGCAGCAGTGGGATCGGATCGCCCTGATCGTGCTCGACCTGACGATGCCTCGGCTCGGAGGGCTGGAGGCCCTCGAGCAGATGAAGCAGATCAATCCAGGGGTGCGCGCGCTGCTGAGCAGCGGGTACGACGCGAGGGACAGCGTGCCCGGCATCGGCGGGAGCACCGGAATCGTCGGGTTCCTACAGAAGCCGTTCGGGCCTCAGGAACTGATCGCGACGATCCGGGGAGTGCTCGGCGAAGTCGAGCCGGAGACGCTTCCGTAGCGGACTACGCGACTCGGATCTTCTCGAGTGCAGGCGCGGCGGTGGGCGCGGCGACGGTCTCGGGGGCCTTGAACCAACCACCGCTGAGGTAGTAGTCGCTGAACGCGGACCAGGAAATCTCACCCTCTTCGCAGAAGAGCTTGATGGAGAAGCCGAGCAGCAGCTCAGGCATCACCTTGAGGAGAGTGGTCCATTCGAGGTTCGAGAGAAAGAATTCCATTAGATGCAGTCCAGCGTTCGGGTTTCGCTGGCAAAACCTAGCAACCGTCATGCCAGGATCGGCCGAACGGCCCTGAGAGGCTCTCAGGGCCTCTACCGTGCGTTCTTGCACGCCCCGCATCTGTGCCGAATGCCCCTGGTGGTGTTTTAAATGGCCCGACCTCCTGTTTGAGATGCCCCAATGGGTGGGTCATCCGCAACGATTGGAGGCACCCCAAGCCGGCCCCTACGGTGGTTCAATCCAGCCATGCTGACGCCCCACGCCGACGATCTCTGGTCCATCCCGGCGCGGCAGGGTTTCTTCGGTTGGCAGCTGGGAACCCGCATGACGGTCGTCCGCCTGGACGACGTCTCCACGCTCGCGGACGTCTGGGAGTACGTGGACTACGACGGCGTCTTCGAGCACGGCGTGGTCGAGCCCGGCGGCGACCGCTTCACCTGGGTCCGCTGGTACGTCGGCGACACCGAGGTGGGCTACATCTACTTCGAGGGCACCCTCCAGCTCGCCGCCATCGTCGGCGACGGCGACATCCACCACTGCACCGTCGCGCGCTGAGGCGAACTCTCGCTCCCAGGCTGAAGGAGGGGCCAGTTCGCGTTCACGAAAAGCCATCTTGTCCCGCCTACACGCTTCGAATCACAGCGTCAGCGTGGGTCGCCCCTTCGGGTTTTTCGTCGCGGTTCCTGGGTGCGCCGACAACCCGTTTAGATGAGGGCCCTCCAAGAGAGAGAGGGGGTGCAGGCGGCGGCCAAACGTGAGAGAAGCGAGTTGCTTACACCAACCACGCTCACGAAAGGCCACCGTGACCTCCATCGTAGTCAAGATCACTTCCGTCGAAGAGGACCTCGTCCTGCTCCGCGAATTCTCTCCATCCCGGGTCGAGCGCCGACGTGCCTGCATCCTCCTGACGAGGATGGCGGGGTTCTCGCAGAGGGCGACAGCGGCGCTTCCAGCTGAGCGCACTCCTGCGCCTGAGCCTCGGAAATGCCGCTCATTCTCTCTCGATATCCTCGGTTCAGCCCCGACTCGGCGTCTCATAGGACGTTGAACCCGACCAATCACGCCCCAGGCTGAAGGAGGCATCGGCTCGGCCAGTTCGCGTTCACGAAAAGCACTTTGTCCGGCCTACACGCCTCCTACGTGCACCACGCCGGGGCGGCGCTGGCGGTCGGCAAGGCGCGCGGGCTGGGGCCGACTCAGCTGGCGACCGCCGTCGCGCTGGCGCTCTACCAGCCGAGCCACTGCCTGGCCGCGGGCTTCTGGGAGGAGGGGGCCAAGACGCTCACGGCGTCGATCCCGCTCGAGCAGGGGCTGCGGCTGTGGAGCCACGCGCGGCGCATGAACCGGTCGTCGGGGCGGGGCAACCGGACGACGTGGCGGGGGGCGTGGCCTGAGCTTCGGGAGCTCGCGAGGCACCTGCTCGACCGGCGCCCCGTGAGCGACCGGGACCTCGACGCGACGACCTTCCGAATGTGCCAGTCGGCCCGGGTGACCGTCACCGACGAGCGGGGGAACAGCCGGACTCACGCCGTCGAGGTGCCGGTCGGAGCCTGCGGGCGGGACGCCGAGGAGACGCGGGAGCTCGTCCGCTGGCGCTGCGAACAGGCGTTCGGGGTGGACGGCGGCGCGTTCTGGGAGGCGCTGCACGCAGACGGGACGACCGTGGCCGGGCTGCTCGAGGCGGCCGGCCGGTAGCCGCCGGGTCATTGCGCCGACCGGGTTTGTTGACCCGACGTTCCGGTGAGGATTCGGGCCGGATCGGCGCGTCGGACGACGACGGCGTGGCCGACCCCACTCCGAGGAGTCCGGCGTGCCGAAGCGGACCGAAGGCCAGCGGAATGCGGTCAAGAAACCGGGTCGTCGCAATCAGGGCCCTGCGGGCATCCGTCAGCCGGCGTTCCCCGCGACGTGGACCCCGAAGAAGAGCCGCGCCGCCTCGCTCACGATCTCGCTGCAGCGGACCGCGGAGACCTCGGGCGGGGGGCCGGGGTCGTGGTCTTCTCGGAAGAGCGTGAAGTCGGAGAAGGAGTGGTGCGATACCCCCTCGAGGGTCATCCGGTGGGCCGGCACCCGGAATCCCTCCCAGGCTGCCCCGTCGAGCTCACGGTGCAGCGCCAGCTGCCGCGGCGTCAGCGTCGACGGGTCGATCTCGTGTTCGAGCTGCAGGAACGGCACGTGGACCGGCTCCCCCGGAGTTCGGCTGTAATACGAGCCGTCGAGATTCATGCCGGCCTTCAGCCGGCGGTCCGCGGCGCACAGGCTCCGGGCCGCCGCGCCGACGAGCGAGTAGCCGAACACGCCGACTCGGGCCGGATCGACGACGGCTCTCACGACATCGGGGCCGCCCCGGGAGAGCGAGTCCAGCACGCCTCTGCAGCGCGCGACCCACCGCTCCACCCGCTCGGCGAGCATCCGGGCCTCGTCGTCCGGGTCGATGCGGCGACGCCGACGACCCTCGACGACCTTGCGTCCGGGCCCTGGCGACACGACGGAGTCTCCCGCCGCGGACAGGCCGATCACCGCGAACCCGTGGCTGGCCAGGTCCGTGGCCACGCTGTGGCTCGACGCCGGGTGGCCGACCGCGCCGGGGAGCGAGAGCAGGGTCGGGCAAGCCGCCAGGTGATCCGCGACGGCGACGTCACCCGGCGTTGGTGCATGGCTCGGCGTCTTGACCTGATGGGCCTGCTCGGCCCACGGTGCTCCTCGAGGATCAGCCTCCGGAGACGACCAAGATGGCCGCGCGTACAAAGAGCAAGGTGACACTGAAGTACAAGACGAAGTACC
>JAAESI010000321.1 GCA_024229515.1 Pseudomonadota bacterium
CGGTACTTCGTCTTGTACTTCGGCGTCACCTTGCTCTTCGTACGCGCGGCCATCTTGGTCGTCTCCGGAGGCTGATCCTCGAGGAGCACCGTGGGCCGAGCAGGTCCAGAAGGTCAAGACGCCGAGCCATGCACCAACGCCGTGCAACAACGCCGCCCTGAGCAACAAGACGAACTGCGACGCAGTCAACGCCGATGGAGTTTTCGGGACGGACAGTGCGGACCGTCGAGTGCAGTCAGCCCCAGCGCCGGGGCAGGGACGAGCACCGCTGGCGGTGTGCGCATTGTGCGCAGAGCGCGCTGAAAGCCGCCGAGAATGGCCGGGAATGGCTGATCCGGCATGGGAATGCTCCTATGATTACAGTCACTTAGCCGACGGCACCTGTCCAGGACGGACGAGGCGCCCAGATCAACAGCTCTCCAGAAGCTCCCGGAAATCAGCTCCGCAGCCGAGGCGCCCTAAATCAGACGCCGCGTGCGCGCCACATACGCGGCGTACTCCGGATAACGCTCGCCCAGGAGCTTCTCCTCGGTAGCGACGCGCAGGCTGACGAGCACGATCCCGATCGGCAGGAAGATCAGCGCCTCCGGGGTGCACGCCGCCAGCGGTGCCCCCAGCTGAATCAGCAACTCGGCGGTGTACAGCGGGTGCCGGATCCGGCCGTAGACGCCGTCGGTGATGAGCTCGTGGCTGTCGTCCGCCTTGAGGAAGATCGAGAAGTGCTCCGCCAAGGTCTTGCGCGCGACGCGCGTGATCACGACCCCGGCGAGCACGAGCACGAACCCCACGATCGAGACCGGCAGCGACAGCTCGTGCCAGCCCATCCAGCCCCCGGTGATGGACAGAAACACCATCGAGACGTGGGTGACGACGAACACCGGGGTCGTCCAGGAGCGCTCGCCCTGGCTCTTTTCGAAGTCCGAGCCTCCGCTATGGGCGCCGAACCGGTGCGCCAGCAGCAGCACCATGAGGGCGACGGGGGCCCAGCTCGCGGGGATGAGTTCGGTCATCGGATCCCCGGGAGAGTGCCAGAGATCAGAGCCAGCCAAGCGCCAGGAAGAGAATCAGCATGATCGCCGCGGCGATGGCGGCCGCTCCGATGGGCCAGGGTTCGCCCAGCGGACCGCCCGGGCTGTGCCACCGCTTGATGCGCTCGACGATGCCCCAGGCGACCCCGAAGAGCTCATCGCGGAACGTCGTGTAGCCCACATCCAGCGCCCGGCCCGTAGCCAGGGCGACGTCCTTGAGCCCCTTGCGGTAGACCCACTCGACGTCGACGTTCGTCGACTTCAGCTCCGGCGGGTACCAGCCCATCTTCTGCAGGAAGACGAACGCCGCGGCGCTGTACAGCAGCAACTGCAGCTGCGTGACCACGTGGGCGGTGTCGTACGGCACCCAGTGCAGGGCGTTCATGTCGAACGGCAGCAGGTCGTACAGCGGCTGGTACCAGATGCCGATGCCGATGCAGAGCGCCGCCGCGATGCCCATCGCGATCAGCATGTTCAGCGGCGCCTCCTTCACCTTCTTGCCGCTGTCGTGGGCGAAGAAGGCGAAGTACGGAATCTTGATGCCGGAGTGGTGGAACACGCCCGCGCTCGCGAACAGCAGGATGCAGAACGTGATGATGTGTTGCTCGTTGGCCGCCGCGGTCAGGATCATCGACTTGCTGACGAACCCGGAGAACAACGGGAACGCGGAGATCGCCGCCGCGCCGACCGACGTGAACACCGTCGTGTACGGCATCTGCCGCCACAGGCCGCCCAGCTCGCTGCCCTTGACCGTGCCGGCGCGGTACAGCACCGCCCCCATGCCCATGAACAGCAGGCCCTTGTAGAGGATGTGCGCGAACGCGTGCGACGCGGTGCCGTTGATCGCCAGCTCGGTGCCGATGCCGACGCCGACCACCATGTAGCCCAGCTGGTTGTTCAGGCTGTACGCCAGCACCTTGCGGAGGTCGTTCTCGATGACCGCGTAGAAGATCGGGAACGCCGTCATCGTGGCGCCGATGGGGATCAGCACGTCCGAGCCCGCGTACATCCGGCACAGCGCGTATATGGCCAGCTTGGTGGTGAACGCCGACAGCCACACGGTGCCGCCGACGGTCGCCTCCGGATAGGCGTCCTGAAGCCAGTTGTGCAGCAGCGGGAACGCCGCCTTGATGCCAAAGGCGAAGAAGATCAGCAGCTGCGCCAGCGACGCTTCACCGAAGCTGTCGAAGGCGAACATGCCGCGCATCTGGTGGTGCCCCAGGTCCGTCCAGGGCTCGATGTCGACGCTGCCGGTCTGCTGGAAGTAGACGATCGCGCCCGCCAGCAGGAGCACGCCGCTGCCCACCTGCATCACCAAGTAGCGCATGCCGGTCTTGTACGAGCGCTCCGTTCTGCTGGCCCAGATGAGGAATACCGACGTGATCGCGGTCGCCTCCCAGAAGACGAACAGCGTGATCAGATCGCCCGCGAACACCGCCGCGATGGCGCCGCCGCTGTAGGTCAGCCCCGCCACCTGCTGCACGGGATCGTCCTCGTGCAGGGTGTAGATCGCCGTCAGGAACGCGGCGATGTGGAAGATGATCCCGAAGATCCGACTGAGCTTGTCGACCTTGACCATCGTGAGGTCGTAGTCGAACACCGAGTACGCCAGCACGTGGTCCGTCGGCAGCTGGATCATGTGCGCCAGCCCCGCCGCGGGGAGGACCACCAGCAGCACCTTCCGGACTTCCTTCGGCATCAGCGGGAGCAGCAGCCCGCCGACGATCAGGATCAAGCCCGGAGGGATCTGCTCAATCACGGTCGTAGTAGTCCTCGTCGCGCATGACGAGCTTGCGCATCTGCGCCGCCGCCAGCACCAGCAAGACGCACGACAGGAAGCCGTACCAGGCGTGGAATCCGAAGGTGTTCACGAACTCCAGCCCCGCGTGCTCGTGGGGGTGGAAGCTCGGCAGGAGCTCGCCCAACACCGCGACGGCGCAGATGAAGAAGAGGAAGCCGACGATGACCTTCACCTTCTCGGGGGCGACCGAGGGCGGTCCGTGTCCGTGGTCGCTCATCGGATGCTCTCCACCATCGCCGAGGTGGGCCCGAAGATCGGCAGCAGCAACTCGCGCACCTCGGTGCCGAAGAAGAACAGCAGGATGCAACCCACCGCCGTCGCGCACAGCGGCACGGTGCACGTCCAGTGGCCCTCGCTGCGGGTCGTCTGGGGGGCGTGTTCGTGGCCGTGGTCGTCCACCCAGGGCTTGGGGGGGAGGAAGAACGCGCGCCCCACCACCGGCATCAGGTAGCCGATCGACAGCAGGGAGCTGGCCATCAGCACGAACACGAAGATGACGTGGTCAGCCTCCGCGGCCCCGAGCGCGAGGTACCACTTGGACCACGAGCCACCCATCGGAGGCAGGCCGATGATCGACATCGAGCCGAGGAAGAACGCCGCCATCGTCAACGGCATGCGCCGCCCCAGCCCGTCCATCTGGGAGACCTCGGTCTTGTGGGCGAACACGATGATCGAGCCGGCGCAGAAGAAGAGGGTGATCTTCCCCATCGCGTGCATGGCGATGTGCATGCCCCCGCCGAGGGCGCCGGCGGTCGTCGCCAGCGCCGCGCCCAGCACGATGTAGCTCAGCTGCGACACCGTGGAGTAGGCCAGCCGGGCCTTCAGGTTGTCCTTCGTCAGCGCGATGATCGAGCTGCTCAGCAGCGTGAACGCCGCCACCCAGCAGAGCCACTCGGCGGCGCCGGTGACGGTGAGGAAGTCCAGGCCGAAGATGTAGATGATGACCTTCAGCACCGTGAAGACGCCCGCCTTCACGACCGCGACGGCGTGCAGCAGGGCGCTGACCGGCGTCGGGGCGACCATCGCGTTGGGGAGCCACCGGTGGAACGGCATCAACGCCGCCTTGCCGGTGCCGAAGGCGAACAGCGCCAGCAGGATCGTCGCCTGCCCGCTGCCGACCTTGCCCGCGAGGATGCCGCCGTCGGTGAAGTCCAGCGTGCCCGTCAGCTGGTAGGTCCAGATGATCGCGAACAGCAGGAACGTCACCGACGTGAAGACGAGGATGCCGAGGTAGACCCGGCCCGCCTTCATCGCCTTCTCGGACCCCTCGTGGGTGACGAGCGGGTAGGTCGAGAAGGTCAGCACCTCGTAGAAGAGGAACAGCGTGAACAGGTTCGCCGCAAACGCGATCCCCAGCGCGGCGAAGATGGCGGCGGCGAAGCAGACGAAGAAGCGGGTCTGGTTGTGCTCGTGGTGGCCCCGCATGTAGCCGAAGGCGTAGATGCTGGTGGGGATCCAGAGGCCGCTGGCAACCAGCGCGAAGAGCATGCCCAGCGGCTCGACCTCGAAGGCGAGGGGCACGCCCGGCACGACCTCGAACAGCGTCCACGCGGGGCGGGCGCCGTCCAACACGGCGGGGAGGATCTTCCCCGCCACGATGCCGAAGGTGACGAGGGTGGCGACAATGGTCACCGCCTCCCGCTTGTCGTTGCCCCCGGTCTCCTCGTCCTCCCCCGTCAGCCAGCCCACGAGGCCGACCAACAGCGCCCCGACGGCGGGCACGAGCATCGCGTAGCCGATCATCTCTGCGGCGCTCACAGGCCCGTCCCCAGCAGCATGCGGGCCGTGTCGAGGGCGACCTGCGAGGTGAGCTCGGCGCGCAAGCCGAAGAAAACCGCCGCGCCGATGAGGATCCAGGTCGGGATCAGCATGGTGGCGTCCACCTCACCGACCTCCTTGGCGCCCTCCGGCCGTTCGCGGAAGTAGATGACCTCGAGCACCCGCCAGACGTAGATGACCGCCAGCAGCGAGCTCAGGAGGATCAGCAGCGCGACCGGCTCCCAGCCGCGCTCCAGGGCGCCTTTGACGAGGTACCACTTGGAGACGAACCCGACGGTCGCGGGCACGCCGATGAGGCTCAGCCCTCCGACCACGAACGCCGCCATGGTCAGCGGCATCTTCCGCCCCAGCCCGGCCATGTCGTCGATCTTGGCCGACCCGGTCCGCAGCACCACGCAGGCGACGACGAGGAACAGCCCGCCCTTCATCATCGCGTGGTTGAAGAGGTGCACGATGCCGCCGGCGAGGCCGTCGACGTTGCCCATGCTGACGCCCAGCGTCATGTAGCCGATCTGCGCGATCGAGCTGTATGCCAGCAGCCGCTTGATGTCGGTCTGGGCGATGGCCGCGAGCGAGCCGACGAACATCGCAGCCAGGCTCATCGGCAGCAGCAGGTTGTGCAACCGCAGGGTCGTGAAGACGAAGGTCGCGCCGAAGATGGTGAACAGCACGCGCAGCAGCACGTAGAAGCCGACCTTGGTCGCCGTCGCCGCCAGGAACGCCGAGATCTTCGCCGGGGCGTGGGTGTAGGCGTTGGGGAGCCACTGGTGCAGCGGGAACAGCGCCAGCTTGATGCCCAGCCCGACCACCAGGAACGCGAACGCGACCACCACGGTGCGGGAGCCGATCACGGGCTGCAGGCGGTCGTGCAGGTCGACGATGTTGAGCGTGCCCGTGGTCTGGTAGAGCAGCCCGATCCCGATGAGGAAGAAGGTGCCGCCGATCGTCCCCATCACGAGGTAGCTGTAGGCCGCCCGGAGCGCCCGCCGGCCGCGCCCCAGCGCGATCAGGCTGTAGGACGCCAGCGAGCTGATCTCCAGGAACACGAAGATGTTGAACGCGTCGCCCGTGGCGGCCATGCCCAACAGCCCGCAAAGGCACAGCAGCAACGCGGCGTAGAACAGGTGCACGCGCGCCGGATTCAGCGCCAGCCCCTCTCCCCCCCGCCCGAACGGGAACACCACCGCCGCGATGGCCGAGACGACCACCAGGATGTAGGCGTTGAGGAGGTCAATCCGGTACTCGATGCCGAAGGGAGCGTCCCAGCCGCCCACGGCGTAGCTGATGACCCCGTGCTCCATCACGTGCTGCAGCAGCGTCACGCTGATGGCGAGGCAGGTCCAGGCCACGCCGATGGCCATGCCGCGGACCAACGCCCGCTCTCGCAACAGCACGCACAGCGGCGCCGCCAGCAGCGGGATGATGACCTGGAGGATGGGCAGGTGGTCCGTCAGCGTGCGGTGGACCACCTCGACCTCGTGCGGGGTCGGCGCTTCCATCAGCCCTCCCCCCGCTCGAGCGCCTGATCCATGAGGACGATCTCGTCCTCCTCGACGGTGCCGTACTCCTCCTTGATCCGCACCGCGAGGGCGAGGCCCAGGGCGGTGGTCGCCACGCCGACGACGATGGCGGTCAGCATGAGCACGTGGGGGAGCGGGTTGGAGAAGTGCTGGAACCCCTCGGGGAGGTGCCCGTGGTCGAGGATCGGGGCGGTCCCCTCCTCCACCTTGCCCATGGACACGTACAGCATGATCACGGCGACCTGGAACAGGTTCAGCCCCATGATCTTCTTCACGAGGTTGTCCCGGGCGATGACCGTGTACAGCCCCACCATCATCAGGACGATGGCCATCCAGTAGATCGGGAGGCCGCTCATCGCTTCGTCGCCCTTCCGGCGAAGAAGTAGAAGATCGCCGTCATCGCGGAGGCGACGGTGATCCCGACCCCCAGCTCGACGAGGAAGATGCCCAGGTGCTGCCCGTGCATCGGACCGGGGAGGTGGAGCACGTCGTAGTTGAGGAACTCGCCCCCCAGCATGATGGAGACGACGCCCACGCCGCCGTACAGCAGAACGCCGACCGCGGTCAGGATCTCGACCCAGATCGGCGGGAAGACCTCCTGGACCGCGTCCAATCCGAAGATCACGCCGAACAGGACCAGCCCCGCGGCGAAGATGACGCCCGCCTGGAAGCCGCCGCCGGGGCCGAAGTCGCCGTGGAACTGCACGTACAGCGCGAACAGGAGGATCGGCGGGATCAGCGCCTTGCTGACCACCCGCAGGATGATCTTGTCCTGCATCCGCATCGGAGTCTTCTGCGTCACGACGACGGCTCCGGCGGGGGTTGGGGGTGGTCCTCGCGGGAGCGGCGGCGGCGCTGGCCTCCCAGGAGCATCATCACGCCGACGGCGGCGGCAAAGACGACGGTGGTCTCCCCGAAGGTGTCGAAGCCCCGGTAGCTGGCGAGCACCACGGTGACGACGTTGGGGATGTGCATGTCCCCGGCACCCTCGACGAACTCCTCGGTGAGGTCGTTGTGGGCCGGCGCGTTGACGTCGCCGTAGGCGGGCATGTCGAGGGTGCCGTAGACGAGCGCCGCGCCGGTGAGGGCGACGACCACGAACGGCAGGATGCGGGTCGGCTGCTGCCGCTCGATCCGGTCCGTCAAGGACAGCGCCGACAGGAACAGGATCGTGGAGACGCCGGCGCCCACGGCCGCTTCGGTGAACGCGACGTCGACCGCGTCCATGAGGGTGAACAGACCCGCGCTGACGAGGCTGAAGATGCCGGTCAGCATCGCCGCCGCGAACAGGTCCTTCATCCGCGCCACGGAGATGGCGATGACGAGCAGGAACGCGAACAGGACGATCTCGATGATCACGAGCCGCCCTCCCCGTCGTCGTGCCGCACCCCTTCGGCGAAGGCGGCCTTGACCAGGGCGTGGCCCGAGGTCGGGCTCGTCACGAACAGGAAGAGCGCGACGAAGACGAGCTTGCTGATCACGAGCCACTCGCCGTCGGCCTGCAGCATCAGCCCCAGGAGCACGAGGCCGGCGCCCATGGTGTCGGTGATCGAGGCGGCGTGGGTGCGCGTGTAGAAGTCCGGCAGGCGGACGATCCCGATGCCGCCGACGATGCAGAAGAAGCAGCCCGCCATCAGCACGACCCAGGAGACGATGTCCAGAGGCGGCATCAGCCCACCTTCCGATCGTCGCTGGCGAGGTTGCCGAAGCGCGCGTACTTGGCGACTGCGATGGTCCCCACGAAGTTGACGAGGGCGTAGACGACCGCCAGATCCAGCCACTCGGGGCGCTCGGTGAGGAAGCCCAGCACCGCGATCAGGAGCACGGTCTTGGTGCCGAACATGTTGGCCGCGAGGATGCGGTCGGGGACCGTCGGTCCGGCCACGGCGCGGACCAGCGCCAGGAACATCGTGACGAGCACGCCCGCCATCGCCGCTTCGAACATCGTCATCCGTGCGGCCCTTCGAGGGCGTGGCACTTGCGGTCCATCGTCCCTTCCTTGAGCCCCTCGGCGGTGGTGTCGGTGAGGGCGTGGACGAGGAAGTGGCCGTTGCGCACGTCCAGGGTGATCGTCCCCGGCGTCAGCGTGATCGAGTTGGCGTAGACGACCTGCCCGATGGGCGTCTTCTGCGCGCCCTTGACCCGCACCAGCTGCGGCTGAATCGGCATCGACGGCGAGAGAATCACGCCCACGACGTGCAGGTTGCTCTTGACGATCTCCCACAGGAGCCAGGGCACGTACGGAATCCAGCGCAGTCCCAGGGGGTAGAAGTCGTCCGCTCCCCCGCCGACGACGGCCTCCATGCGGGCCCGCAGCCAGGTCACGAGAAGAACCGAGGCGACTCCGAACGACAAGATCAACGGCTCCGTATGGCCGCTCCAGAGGAGCCACAGGGCTGCGAGCAGCACCGCCGTCAACACGTGTCGCAAGAGCGGAAGACTATATCGGACGGTCGCGACCGGCGCTCTGCCCCCGATGAGCGCTAGAATATTCCGATCTTGAGCAAGGGCTTCGACCTGGGGGGCTATCGGTTGGCCGAGCGCGTGGGCGCCGGAGCCGTAGCCGCAGTGCGGCGGGGGCGCCACGTTCGTTCGGACACCGAGGTCGCCGTGAAGGTGCTCTCGGAGTCGGCGTTGCGTCGTCCGCATGTCCGCTCCGCGTTCCGCAACGAGGTCCGCGCGTTCGCGTCGGTGGATCACCCCGCCATCGCCCGTGTCTACGACCTCGGCGAGGTCGACGCCCAGGACAGCCGCGCCGAGCTCCCCGAGGGGTCGCCCTACCTCGTCATGCCGTACCTGGCGGGCGGGAGCCTCAAGGAAATCTGCGGGAAGCTGTCGTGGTGGGAGATCCGCAGCATCCTGCTGATGCTCCTGGACGCCCTCGCCCACGCCCACGCCCGCGGGCTGGTCCACCGCGACATCAAGCCCGCGAACGTGCTCCTCAACGCGGACAAGTCGCGCATCCGGCTGACCGACTTCGGCCTCGCCCACGCCGTCGACAGCTCGGTGGCGGGCGAACGCGAGGGGTTCCTGTGCGGCACGCCGCTGTACATGGCGCCCGAGCAGTGCACCCGGGACATCCGCGACTACGGCCCCTGGACGGACTTCTACGCGCTGGGCTGCCTCGCCTACGCGCTCGCCGGCGGCTCCCCCGCGTTCCTGGATCGTCGCAACCACCGGCTGGTGCTGGAGGCTCAGATCCAGACGCCCCATCCGCGGCTGCAGTCGCGGTGCGCGGTGCCGATCAGGCTGCAGGGCTGGATCGACTCGATGGTCGCCAAGGACCCGGCGCAGCGGCCTCAGCGGGCCTCCGCCGCCGCCCGGGCCCTCGCCGCCCTCCCGGCGCGCTGGAACGGACGCGACGCCGAGTGGGTGCGGCCCGTCGACGAGGACGAGATCGCCACCGATCCCGAGCTCCAGGGGGGCGGCGGTCCGACCCTGTCCATGGACCAGCGGGACCTGCACCTGTCGACGATCCGCGCGGAGGTCGGCGAGCTCGAGCTGACGTACGACTCGGGCGACGAAGCCGGCGACGCCTCCGACGACACGATGGACGAGCGGGCGACCATGGAGATCGAGCCGATCCCGCGCACGTGGCAGATCGCCGCGGAACGCGAGGACACGGTGCCCGCCGCACTCGCGGGGGTGGGGCTGGAGCTGTACTGGCTCCGCCGCACGGCGGTGGCGGCGCGCCGGAAGGAGCGCGACCGGCTGTGGGACGGCCTCCGCTCAGTCCGTCGGTTCGGGCAGCCGGTGGGCATGCTCGTGCGCGGCCCCGCAGGGGTCGGCAAGTCCCGGCTTGCGCAGTGGATCTGCGAACGCGGCCACGAGATCGGCGGCGCGGATTGGCTCCAGGTCCAGCACGGCAGTTCGGGCCTGGATCCCTTCGCCGAGGCGCTCGCGCACCACTTCCGACTGGACGGGCTGGAGCACGCGGCCCTGGTGACGCGGGCGGATCGGGTGCTCGGCAAGCTCGGCATCCACGCGATGGAGCAGACCGCGGGCCTCGTCCGGCTCGTCCGCCCGACCGGCGGCGCCCCCCTGGAGCAGGCCGAGCGGCACGCCCTCGTGGTGCTCCTGGTCGAGCGGCTCGCCCGATCGCGGCCCCTCGTCCTGTGGCTGGACGACGTGCACGACAGCGGGGACACCCTCGCGATCGTGCGCCGCCTTCTGGACCCGCCCCGCCGATCCGCCGCGCCGCTCTTGATCGTGATGACGGCGGGCAACGAGGGGCTCGCGGGCCGACCGGCCGAGAGCGCGGCAGTGGAGGCGCTCATCCAGCGGTGCCAGATCGAGGAGACCGAGATCGGTCCCCTCGCCGGCCCCGACCTCGCCCTCATGGTGCGGCGGCTGCTCCCCCTGGAGCCGGTGCTGGCGGCCGACGTCGAGGCGCGCTCCGGCGGGAACCCGCAGCTGGCGGTGCAGCTGGTCGGACACCTGGTCGATCAGGGCTCGCTGCGGCCCGGCCCAACGGCTTCCGCACGGCCCGCGGCGCCAAGGTCACGATCCCCGACACGGTGCAGCAGGCCTGGGCCACCCGCCTCGAGCTCTTCCTCGAGGGGCGGAGCGGCGACGACCAGACCGCCCTGGAGTTGGCCGCGGTGCTCGGCCGGGACGTCGACGCGGACGACTGGGCCAACGTCTGCGCCTTCGCCGAGCTGACCCCCAGCGAGGGGCTGGTGGAGGCGATGTTGGACGCGAGGCTCGCCACCTGCGGCCCCGGCGGGCCGGCCGAGGGCTGGGCGTTCGTGCACCAGCTGGCGCGACGCTCGCTCGAGGAGCGGGCCGCGAACGCGGGCCGTTCCGCCGAGCTGCACGCTCAATGCACCCGGTGGCTGCGGGGACGCGGCGGCTTCCGGCAGGCCGAGCGGATCGCGCTCCACCTCGTCGAGGCCGGGCTCGGGGACGAGGCCATCGCGCCGCTGCAGGAGGCGATCGCGCGACGGCTGGAGGCGGATGAGCTGCGCCAGGCCGAGGCGCTGTTGAAGCGTCACGAGCGGGTGCTCAACGCTTCGGGCGCGTCGGGGCTCGACCGACGGCGGGGACGCGGCATCCTGCTGTCGATCCGGCTGGCTTCCCTTCGGGGTGACGAGAAGGCGTTCGACGTCGGCATCGAGCTGATGAGCACGCTCCTGGCGACGCTGCGAACCAACGATCTGCGCAGCGAGCTGGACCTGGAGATCGCCCGCCGGGAGCTCCGTCGCGGGAACACCGCGGAGGCCGCGATCAAGCTCGACGCGGTGCGCGAGACGGCGGAGGTGGTGCACAACGAGCGGGTGCTCGCGCCCTGCCTGTTCGAGCGGGCTGCGCTGGCGGCGGCGTCGGGGGATCGCCCGCTGGCTCAGCAGCTGTACCAACAGGCGCTGCTGCTGTTCGAGAAGCTCGGCGACACCGCCTCGACGGGGCGCACCCTGTTGGCGTTGGCCGAGCTGTCCGCCCGAGCGCGCGAAAGCGCGACGGCACGCGAGCTGATCAAGCTGGCCGAGAACGTCTTCCGCAAGTCGGGAAGCTCGCTGGGCAGCGGCGCCGTCGAGGCGGTGCGAGCGGTGGCGGCGCGGGCCGAGGGCGACCTCCGCGGCGCCGAGGAGTACCTGCGGCTGGCCGTGGATCGCTACAACGGGTTGGACGCCCCGCAGGCGCGCACGGCGGACGTGAAGCTGGCCCAGGTGCTCGCCGAGCGCGGCGGCCACGACGAGGCCGAGACCCTGCTGGAGCGGAGCGTGGCCTGGTTCGCCGAGCGCGACGACCCCGGCGGCCTCGCGGCGGCGCACGTGAGCATGCTCCCGACCCTGGCCCATCGCACCCGCTTGGACGCCTTCGACGAGCACCTCCAGAAGGGCCGGGACCTGCTCGAGAGCAGCGGCCTGGTCGATGCCGACCTGGGCCGCTGCGCGCGTCGTGCGGGAGACATCGCCGCGGCCTCGGGCGTGCCTGCGCGGGCCTGGGCGGCGTTTCAGATCGCCAAGGAGCAACTCAGCCGCGTCGGCGAGGAGATGGAGTAGCCGGGGTCTCGTCGGACCACGGCTTCGTGCCGGGGGCCGGCCACACCGGCCGCTTCCGCGACATCGAGAGCACCCACAGCCCCAGCCCGAAGAGCACGATCGAGCCGAACTGCGCGGGCGTCAGCCCGAGGTAGCGGGCGTCCTGCACCTCGCCGCCGAGGTCGGTGTTGCGCAGAGCGTCCCAGACGAGGCGCACGGGGGCGTAGATCAACGGCAGCGTCGCCAGCAGCACCCCCTCGCGACGCGGCTTTCGAGCCATGAGGACGAGCACGAAGAAGATGAAGAGGCCCAGCAAGCCGTCCATCAGGCCGAGGTCGTAGCGGGTGGTGCCGATGGCGCCGAACGGCACGTACTCGACCCACGACCCGGTCAACTGGAGCGATTGCTCCTCGGTGCACGCGCAGCGGCGGGTGCTCCCTTCGTCGGCGCAGCAGTACCGGGCGCCGCGCTCGAGCATGTACTCGTACTCCTTGATCGCGCCCTCGTCCCCCGCCGCGATCGCCTCGCGCCCCTTGGCCTCGGCGCGGGCCGCGTCGGGAAACTCGACGGCGAGGGGACCCAGCAGCGTCTGGGCCCAGGCGGGGCTGTCTTCGACCTCCTTGCCGATGTGGTCGTGCACGACGAAGCAGCCCGCCCGGCCGATGAAGATGCCCAGGGCGAAGCCGATCATCATCAGGTCGCCCCCCTTGAGGGGGTCGAGTCCGCGTCGCTTGAAGAACCACACGGCGACGGCGGTGCAGCCGAAGTAGCCGCCGATCGAAGCGAGCCCTTCCCAGACCCGGAAGAGCTTCATCGGATCCTCGCGGTACATCGCCGGCTCGTAGGCGATGTGGCCGAGGTGGGCGAAGAGCACCCCGCTGACGGCCATCCAGATGATGAGGTCGGCGTAGGGGGCCGGGTCCGTCCCCCGCTTGCGCGCGTAGCGCTGGGCGATGAGCGAGGCGATGAGGAACGAGAGGGCGAGCAGCCCGCCGAAGGGCTCGAACTTCAGGGGGCCGACGATGTGGATGACGTCGACGCGGAAGAACGGCAGGGAGAGGGGTACGAGCAAGGGGCCGAGCCTACCGAACCGGCAGACCCTGAGCGATCTCAGGCCGGGCTCCCGTTCAGGCAGCCACACTTGCGGGACAGGAGACCCCGTGAAAGTCAGTCAGTACATGACCCGCAAGCTGATCACTGCCCGCCCCGACGAGGGGGGGCGCACCGCCTTCTTCCGCATGCGCGAGGCGAGGATCCGCCACCTTCCCGTCGTGGACGGAGACGGCCGGCTCGTCGGCTGGATCAGCGATCGCGACATGCGCCGGCCCAACTGGGCCGACCCGGAGGTCGACCTCGGCCACGACTACAAGCTCGACGACGACACCGAGGTCGGGGATCTGATGAACCGGAACCCCGAGCTCGTGCACACGTACGACTCGCTCCACAAGGTCGTCGCCCTGCTGCGGGAGCAGCGGTACGGGGCGCTGCCGGTGCTCGACAAGACCGGCACGTTGGTCGGCGTGCTGTCGGCGGTGGATCTGATGGCGGGGCGCTCGCCGACTTCCTCGATCAGGGAGCAGAAGAGCAAGAAGAACCAGGCGCGGGCGGCCGCTCGGGAGCGGGCCTGAGCTCGATCAGTACCGGCTGAGTTCCTCGCTCAGCGCCGACCACTCCGACGCCAGCCGCTGCTGGATCATCGGGTACAGCACGCCCTCTTCCTTGGCGTTGTGCTGGCCCACCATCATCAAGAGGGTGTCCCCCTCGTCCATCATCTCCTGCCAGGCCCCGCTCAGAGCGGCCTGCGCCATGCGGTCCAGAAGCGCGCGCATCTGCATGTGCTCGTGCTTCATCACCTGCACGGGGCCGAAGCCCCGCATGCCCATCGCGGCTTCCAGGGCGGGGAAGATGACCTCCTCCTCCATCGCGAGGTGCCGGCGCATCGCCGCGTCGAAGCGGGGCCACAGGGTTCCGACGGTGCCTTCGTCCTCGGCGTCCAGCGCCTCCTCCAGGTTCGCCCACAGGGCATCGCAGTCACGATGCTCACGGGTCAGGAATGCGAGGGGGCCGTCACTGGCCGAGGCGGGGTCGAGGGAAGCAGCCATGAACCGATCATGCCGCCCCGCCGCACGGGCAAGATGTCGGTCGTCATGAAGCCGACCGAACACGTAGATGCCAGCGCGCTCTTGGAACGCGACGTCGAACCGCTGGAGGAGATCCTCGCGGCGTTGGAGCGTCTGCCCGCGGGCGGACGCCTGACCGTCGACGCACCGTTTCGTCCGATGCCGCTGGAGGCGATGCTGACCGGGCGCGGCTGCGCGGTGACGGTGGAGCATCGGGGGGACGGCCGCTGGCGGCTCGAGGCGGTGCTCCCCGAGGGCGTCGGGTGAAGACTGCCGGCCTGAGCCTCGACCAGGCCCCGCCGCTGTGGGTGCCGACGGTCTTCTTCGCGATGGTGCCGCTGGCCTGTGCAGTCGCGGGGGGCCTGCTCCTGGTCCACGGAGCGGAGCCGCTGAACGGGCCGCGCACGCCCGCTTCGACCGCCCTGACCCACGTCGGCACGCTGGGGATCGTGACCGCCGCGATGCTCGGGGCGATGTACCAATTGGTGCCGGTGGCGGCGGGGGCGCGGGTCCCGGCTCCTCGCCTCGCGGGCGCGGTGGCGGCGGCGTACGCGCTGGGGGCGGGCACGCTGATCGTGGGGCTGGCGACGGCCCGACCGAGCGCGATCGGGGTCGGCGGCGCGCTTCTGGCGATCGCGACCGCGGTGTTCGCCGGGCCGGTGGGGTGGGCCCTGCTGCAGGCTCCGGGGCGTGGCCCCACGGTCGTGGGGATGCGGACCGCGGCGGCCGCGCTGGCGGCGGTGGCGGTGCTGGGGATTGTGCTCGCGGCATCTCGGGCGGGGACGATCCCACCGCCGCCGGACTGGTCCGCGGCGCGGCAGGCCCACTTCGGGTTGGCGCTGCTGGTCTGGGTGGGCGGGCTGGTGGCGGCCGTGTCGTGGACGGTCGTGCCGATGTTCTACGTCGCCGCGGAGGTCCCCGCGAAGCTGCGCACCGCCATCGCCGCGGGTCACGTGACGAGCCTCATCGCGCTGCCCACGGTGGCGTTCGGGGCCCCTCACCCAGGGCTGCTGCTGGCGGCCGCGGCGCCCGCGATCGTCGCCTCGTGGGGCTTGCATCCTGCCGCGACCCTGGTCTCCCTGAAGCGCCGACGGCGGAAGCGTGCGGACCCGAGCCTTCGAGCGTGGCAGGGGGCGATGACGACGGCACTGTGCCTGCCGCTGCTGGGCGCCGCGGCGCTGGTGTGGCCCGATCCGAGGCTGGCGGTGGCGATCGTGTGGATCGCGGTCTGGGGGTGGGCCGCGTTGGTGATCCACGGAATGCTCGGCCGGATCGTGCCGTTCCTGGTGTGGTTCCACCGGTTCTCGCAGCGCCTGGGCGAGCCGGGGGTGCCGAGCATGAAGGCGATGTTCCCCGATCGCCGCCTTCGCACGGGGTTGATCGCGCACGGGGTCACGCTGGTCCTGGGGCTGCTGGCGATCGGCACGGGGTGGGACCTCGCGGGCCGGGCCGCGGGTCTGGGACTGCTCGTCACGGGGCTCTGGCTGGGCGCGGCGCTGGGCGGGGTTCTGAGGCGCCGCTAGTCCGGCTGCCGTACGGGGGGTTGAGGGCGCTCAGCGACCGTTTCGGAGACGGAGAGTCTCCGGCGAACCCGCTGAGCGCCGTCAGCAACCGTTTCGGAGACAGAGAGTCTCCCGGAGCCCCGCTGAGCGACGTCAGCGACCGTTTCGGAGACCCCCGGAGTCCGCGAGACCGGCTGAGCGCCATCAGCGACCGTTTCGGAGACTCACCGTGCGATCCCCGGGGGCCGGGACTTGACCCATCGCGCAGATGCCGACATACAGTGCGCCGGCAGAGCGATGATCGACGCATCGAGCACCCCGGATGAGATCTACGAAGCAGTGCGGCGCACCATCGCCGAGCTGTTCGAGTTTCCGATCGAGGATCTTCGGCAGGACTCGCACCTGTTCGACGAGCTCGACCTCGACAGCCTGGACGCCGCCGACATGCGGACGCAGCTGCACGACCTGACCGGAACGACGATCGCGGAGGCCCGCTTCCAGGAGGCCCGCACCGTCGCGGACGTCGTCAAGATGGTGCAGGAGCAGTTCGAGGCGTGACCGACCGCCGGGTCGATGTCGTGGTCATCGGCGCGGGCATGGGGGGCCTGATCGCCGCCTCCTTGTTGGCCAAGTCCGGCTTGAACGTGCAGGTCCTTGAGATGGACTCGCGGCCGGGCGGCTACCTCGCGGGGTTCCAGCGCAAGAAGTTCCTCTTCGACACCGCGATCCACTGGCTGAACCAGTGCGGACCGGGCGGCGGCGTCCGTCGCATCCTCGACTTCGTGGGACCGGGGGCGCCGGCGACCCCTCCCCTGCGGAAGATCCGGCGCTACCGCAGCGAGACGCTGGACTACCTGCTGACGGAGAACCCGGACGAGCTCCGGGACCGGCTGATCTCAGACCATCCGGACCAGGCGGGGGCGATCACGGACTTCTTCGCCGCGGCGCGCACCATCGGCGACGCGTTCGAGACGATGACCGACCACATGCGGGCCTCGGAGACGATGACGTTCCGCGAGAAGGGGCGGCGCGGCCGGTACATGGCACCGGTGGGGATGCGGTTCCTGAAGTACGTGAAGCACTCGACCGAGGACGGCTTCACGAAGCTGTTTCCGTCGCCCGCGCTGCTGGAGATGTTCTGCTCCGAGGAGCGCCTGATCGGCTGCCTGACGCAGGTCGGGTGGGCGTACACGGGCGACTACCAGGTGCCGCCGCACGGGGGCAGCCAGGAGTTCGCGCACTTCCTCGTGCGGGCGTTGGAGGCGTTCGGGGGGGCGATCAGCTACCGGAGCCGGGTGACGGAGATCGAGCTCGACGGGGGCGCGGTCGCGGGGGTGCGGTACCGGGAAGGGCGGACGCGGTTCACGGACCACGCGATCGCCTGCAAGTACGTGCTCGCAGCGTGCGACCTGGACGCGGTGTACGACGGGATGCTGCCGGCGGGCACGATCGATCCGAAGCTGCTGGAGCGGCTGCGGGCCGCGGACGTGTACCACTCGAGCGTGACGGTCTCGCTGGCGCTGGACGTGCCACCGGAGGAGCTGGGGTTCACCGAGGAGCTGGTGTTCCTGACGCGGGACGGGATCGGCCGGCTGGACCACAACAACGGGGACCCGGAGCAGGCCGGGATCAGCATCCTGGTGCCGTCGCTGCGGGACCCGTCGATGGCGCCGTCCGGGACCGGCACGATGACGTTGATGGTCAGCGCCAAGGTCGACTACGGGGACCGCTGGAAGACGGGGCCGAACGACGAGCGGGGGCCGGGGTACAAGGCGTTCAAGAAGGCGTTCGCGGACGTGCTGATCCGGCGGGTCGAGGAGGCGCTGGCGCCGGGGCTGTCCGAACGCATCCTCATCTGCGACATCGCCACCCCCATCACGCACCTGCGGTACACGGGCAACCGGGACGGCAGCATCATGGCGGCGCGGCCGAGCCGGGCGAACATGAAGAACAAGGTGGCGGGGTACACGACGCCGGTGAAGCGGCTGTACGTGGCGGGGCACTGCGCGGAGCTGGGCGGCGGGGTGCCGATCGCCACCCGGGCGGGCTCGAACGCGGCGCTCCTGGTGCTCAAGGAAGAGAAGCCGGAGGTGTTCCGCATCGTCGCGGACGTGATGGACGGCACGCGGGATCCGACCGATCCGATTCCAGACTGGATGGGCTCGCTCTAGCTGTGAAGGCCAGACACGTTGTTCCGGTATTGAAGGCGTAGTTGGTTCATCTGGGCTCGATGAGCAAGGTTGGTGGTTCCTACGCCGTCAACCAACTCTCGAGGGACCCAGCTGAACCTCCACCGGAATGCCAGAGCCTGTC
>JAAESI010000322.1 GCA_024229515.1 Pseudomonadota bacterium
CGGTACTTCGTCTTGTACTTCGGCGTCACCTTGCTCTTCGTACGCGCGGCCATCTTGGTCGTCTCCGGAGGCTGATCCTCGAGGAGCACCGTGGGCCGAGCAGGTCCAGAAGGTCAAGACGCCGAGCCATGCACCAACGCCACGCTGGGGGACCATCATCCCCCCGGAGAACCCTGACCCGACCGGCGTGAGGCAGGCAGAAGCCACAGGAGCGTGACCGCCAGCGCCATCGAGGAGATCGCGGCCAGGACCTGGAACGCCGCCCCCGTCCCCGGTCCGTCGAGCATCACGGCCGCGACCCCCAGTGCGAGGAAGCTGCCGATGCCGTGACCGGCAGCCACGAAGACCCCCTGCGCGGTGTTGCGCAGCTCCTCCGGCGCGTGCCGGGCGACCAGGGCGACACCCCCCACCCACCACAGCCCGAAGCCGAGGCCATGCAGCACCTGGGTCGCGATCAGCAGCCCCGGCGACACGAGCGACGCGGTCAGCACCCAGCGCGGGATCTGGGAGACGACCGCGATCAGCACCAGCGTCATCGGTCCGAAGCGGTCGAGCAGGTGCCGCCCCAGCGTCAGGATGCCGACCTCGAGGGCCACCCCCAGCGCGATGGATAGGCCCGGGACCCAGCCCGGCAGCCCGAGGATGTCGGTGGTGTGGTGGGCGTAGAACTGGTCGTAGAAGCCGATCGTGCCCCGGTGCAGGCAGGCCACGACGCAGAGCGCGGCCAACACGGGGATGCCGAGCACGGTGCGGATCGCCGCGAACCCTCCGGTGGAGCTCCGCTGCCGCTCCGCCTCGGGCGTCTCGGGAAGCGTGAAGGTCAGCGCCGCCAGCGCGCCCAACGTCGCTACGCCGATCCACAGCGGCGCGGTCGGCCAGTCGTCCAGCAGGGCGCCGACCAGCAACGCCGCGAGGATGAAGCCGATCGACCCGTACGCCCGCACCGCGCTGTAGCGGCCCAGCCCCACCCGCCGGACCGTGGCCATGTCCGCCACCGGCGCCAGGGGAGCCCGCGTCATCGCGAGCGCGGCGGCGCCGAGGGCGAGGCCGATCAGCGCACCGGAGGCGGCGGCCACGAGCAGGCCGATCGACGCGCCCAGGCTCAGCACCGCGGCCCCCCGGAGCACGCCGATCTCGCGGCCCGTCCGGTCGGCGATCCAGGCGCCCGCGGGCCCCGCGAGGAGCACGCCGACCGGGAACGTGGTGAGGATGAGGGCCTTGCCCGTGCCCGAGGCGCCCGCGTCTTCGAGGATGACGGCGAGCCACGGGTTTAAGCTGCCGATGGCACCCAGCAGGAGCAGGTAGTAGAGGCCCAGGCGTCCGCGGACGGTCATGCGCGGCGGAGTGTACGCATCCCGGGAACCTCCCGGTCCCGGCGGTGTCCGAGTTGTTCACGGAGACCACGATGCGTACGACCCCCCTGCTCTTGACCGCCCTCCTGACCCTCGCCGCGGCCCCCGTCGCCCACGCCGCGTGCGCCGACGAGGTGCGCGCCGCGACCGACGAGGTCGCCACCGGCTCGGGCCTCAGTTCCACCGCCGTGCGGGACCTCGAAGCGAGCTGCGGCTCGGACGGGCCGGCGCGGGTCGTCGAAGCGCTGATCGACCGCGGCTACTGCGCCGACGCG
The DNA here is from genome assembly GCA_024229515.1 of Pseudomonadota bacterium. Classification (GTDB taxonomy): domain Bacteria; phylum Myxococcota_A; class UBA796; order UBA9615; family UBA9615; genus JAAESI01. Next base: position 1,628 of record JAAESI010000322.1, read on the forward strand.
GCCCAGTTGGGTCGGTCGATGAGCGGCCGCACCGGCATCGACGCCGCCGTCAGCCGCGCGGACGAGTGCCTCGCGGAGCAGGTCCTGACCAGCCTCGATGAGCTCGACCTCGCCGCCGGCGAGGTCTTCGCCGAGGAGGAGGCCGAGCCCCTCGCGGACGCCTTCGATGGCGAGTTCGCGGGCGCCGACTACGACAACGACGCCAGCGCCCTGGGGGGCGTCGGCAGCCGCGGCTCCGGCTACGGCGGCGGAGGCTCCGCGTACGGCAAGGCCGATGCCCCCCGGAGCCAGCCGAGCGCCCGCGCCCCCGCCCGCACGGAGCGCCGCCGCTACAAGGGGGCCGAGAAGGCCGCCACCGGCGTGGGCCGCTACGAGCCGTCCCCCGACGACGGCGCCCTCGCCGCCGCCACCGGCAGCGGTCCCCGCATCGCCGCCGGCAGCGACGTCGCCTGGTCCAGCCTCAGCTTCCGCGTCTGGTTCGACTTCGACAGCGCCGCCCTCCGCCCCGAGGCGATGGCGACGATCGACGCGCTCGCCCAGCACCTGGAGTCGATGGGCGCCGGCACGGTCCTGGAGATCGTCGGCCACACCGATTCGCGCGGATCCGCCTGGTACAACGACGACCTCTCCGTCCGTCGGGCCCGGGCCGTCCAGTGGGCGCTCCGCGGCACCGTCAGCGACGGCGGCCTGTCCGTCCGCGGCATGGGCGAGTACGCCCCCGCCTACTCCAACAGCAGCGAGTGGGGCCGCGCCCGCAACCGCCGCGTCGAGTTCCGCTTCTACCGCCCCGTCGCCGCCCGCCAGGTCACGCGCTGACTTGCGCTTCGTCGAACGCGACCCACGTTTGACGGCGTGAACGAACGACGACAGGACTGGGGCCCCTTGCAGCCCCTCGACGACCGCGCCTACGCGCAGCCCCAACAAACCGTGCGCCCGCGCCCCAAGCGCGGAAGCGTGGGCCGCTACGGAGCCATCAGCGCCCTCGCCATCGCCCTGCTGAGCAAGGCCAAGTTCCTGCTCGCGGGCCTCAAGTTCCTCAAGTTCGGCTCGCTGATCTCGATGTTCGTGACGGTCGGCGTGTACGCGCTGTTCTTCGGCTGGCCCTTCGCGGTCGCCATCGTCGGGCTGATCTTCTTCCACGAGATGGGCCACGCCATCGCCTTGAAGCGCCAGGGGATCCCCGCCGGCGCGCCGGTGTTCATCCCCTTCATGGGGGCCTTCATCGCGATGAAGGGGCGGCCCCGCGACGCCTGGGCCGAGGCGTACGTCGGCATCGGCGGCCCCTTGCTGGGCAGCGCCGTCGCCGCCGTCGCGCTGATCGGCGCCTACGCCATCGACTCGCAGCTTCTGTTCGCGGTCGCCTCCGTCGGCTTCCTGCTGAACCTGTTCAACATGTTGCCGCTCAGTCCGCTGGACGGCGGGCGGATCGCGGGCGCGGTCAGCCGCTGGTTCTGGGCGGTGGGGCTCGCGATGGCGGTGGCGATGTTCTTCCTCACCTTCCACCCGATCCTGCTGCTCGTGATCCTGTTCGGGGTGCTGACGATCTGGAGCAACCACAAGCGGCCGGTCCCCGGCTACTACGACATCGGCCTGGGGCGCCGCATCGGCATCGGCGTCGCCTACTTCGCCCTGCTCGGCGCCATGGTCGTGGGGATGAGCGCCGCGGACGCGCACTTGACCCACATCACGACCGCGCAGACGGCCGCCCTCGCCGGCGTGCACGTGCTCAGCGGCCTGCTCCTGAATCGCCGCTAGAGTCCGGGCGTGCCCCGGAGACCCCCCGCCCGCGTCACCGCCCGGTGGATGCGCAACAGCGCGACCTACTACCTGCAGCGCTACCCCGCCACGACGTCGCGGTTCCGGCGGGTGATGCTCCGCAAGATCGACCGCTCGCTGGCCTTCCACGGGGGCGAGCGCGACGAAGCCGAGGAGCTGTTGGACACCCTCGTCCAGCAGCTGACCGAGGCTGGCTGGCTGGACGACGCCCGCTTCGTCCAGGCCCGGGTCGAGGAACTGCACCGCAAGGGCACGTCCCGGCGGGGCATCCAGGCCATGCTGATGCAGCAAGGCGGTCCGTCCGATCTGGTGCGCGCGGCCCTGGACTCCCTGGAGGGCGACCCCGAGCTCGCCGCCGCTGTGAAGGTGGCGCGCCGCAAGCGGCTGGGTCCGTACCAGCCGACCCAGGAGCGGAGGCAGGAGCGCAAGCAGAAGGACCTGGCCGCCATGGCCCGCGCCGGCTTCAGCTACGGCATCGCCCGCCGGGTGCTGGACGCGGACGAAGAAGAGCTGATCGAACTGGAGGGTGCGGCCCTCGCGGGCGGGTGAAACATACGGGCACGCCGGTTCCCGTTCGTGATCTGCACGGCCCGGCGTAGACTGCTCCTCGGGCGAGTTGCGCCCGGACCCGAGGACCGCATGAACACGACTCAGATCTCCACCCTCATCGCCGCAACCTGCTTCGCCCTCGCGGGCTGCGCCCCCGACGGGACGATGGAGACTCTGACGCCCGAAGTGGTCCCCGACCCGTTCAGCCTGGACGGTGACACCGAGCGGCCGAACGACGGTGAGCTCGCGGACCTGAGCGGCCTCGCCACCGACATCGCCAGCCCCGAGCACCACGTGCCCGGCGACCAGCCGACCGCGGACCAGATGGAGCCCGGTCCGGCCCCCGGCAGCACCGGCGGTCCCGACGCTCCGGTGGATCCCGACATGCCCAACTGGAGCCTCTCGGTCCTCGTGCAGGACCCCGCCGGCGACCACATCCTCCTGCTGGACGATGAGGGCCTGACGCTGGGCACCATCGACACCGGCACGACCTACGCCGGCGACTTTGCGTGGCACGAGGGCGAGGCCTTCTGGGTCGTCAACGACGGCGTGACGATTCACCGCATCGAAGGCATCGGGAACATGGGCGCGTTCACCACGACCAACCTGTCCTGGGGCTGGCGCATGAACATCACCGAGCCCGGCGGCGACATCATCATCGCCGACGAGTACGAGATGCAGCGCTTCGACTCGCAGGGCAACCACATGCTGACGTCGCCCTACGACAGCGGCGACTGCTACATGGACATCGCCGCGCTCGGCAGCAACGACATCCTGAGCCTGAACGTCTACGGCAACTCCCTTGACTCCTGGGACTTCAGCGCCAACGCCGTCACCCCGCAGATCCTCGGCGTGCCCGGCTCGATCAACTACATCGGCGTCGACGACAGCGGCACCGCCTGGATGGGCGGCTCCTACGGCGGCGACCTGTACCGCCAGGACGGCGACGGGACGGAGTCCGTGGGCAGCCTCGGGGTCATGCTCGACGACTCGGGTGTCTACGGCGTGAACGCCCTCGAGCCCGCCTCCGCCGACTCGGTCTACGTGCTCTTCACCGGCTCCCAGGACGCCATCGCCGAGGTGGACGCCTCGGGCGTCGCCAGCCTCCTGGCCGAGGCCAACGGGCAGGTCTGGAAGGACCTCGCTTCCCGCTAGCGGCGACTGCGTTAAGCTGCGCGCCCTTCACGGAGGCTTGCACTTGACCACTTCGAGAGAGAGCGTCGGACGCAACGACCCCTGCCCCTGCGGCAGCGGGAAGAAGTACAAGCAGTGTCACCTGGACCAGCCCTTCGAAGAGGAGGTCGAGCAGGCCAAGGCGGACATGCGGCTCCCCATGATCCTGACCGCCATCGCGCTGGTCCTGTCCATCGCGGTGGGGGTGAGCAAGGACCCTGGCTCCGGCGCCATCGTGATGGTCGCCTGCCTCCTCGGCATCGGCGGCTTCATGGTGCTGCGCAAGCCGCCCGGCCCCAACGAGCACGGCGGCGATCCCGGCGGGATCAACTTCGGCCGCTAAGGCGCTGACGGGGGCAGCTTCAGCGTCCCCAGATCGATGACCGCGGGCGAGCCCGGACCGATCTCGAACGGAACCACCAGCGCTTCCCAGGGATGGTTCGTGTGCAGGCGCCCCAAGGCTCCCCCGACGAAGCCGCCGTGGTTCGAGCTCGGTGGCATCCGCACCTCGTACCGGCCGTAGGGAAGCCCATCCCGCTTCAGCGGATGCAGCTGGCTGAAGGGATGCGCGAGCGGTTCGATGACGCGCTCGCCCCCATCCGTGATCTGGACCAGGGTCCACCCCAGATCCGGGCACGTCGGCTGAGGTCCCGGCGCCGCGCAGCCGAACCGCAGGTCTGCGCTGGGCTCCAGCTTCACGGTCACGGTCGTGTCCCCCCCGACTTCGATCTCCTGCGCCCACCGCGCCGCCCCCGGCATCGCCACCGCCAGGGTGTACGCCCCGGGCATCACGTTCGGCAGTTCGATGAGGTCCGCCGCGGGCACCGGGCGAACGAACTCCGTGGCCTCGGAAGTGCGCTGCAGGCTGAGATCGATCGACCCGCTCGGGGGGACGTTGGCGGGCGGCTCGATCTGCACGGTGACGGCGGCGACGGTGACCTCGAACGAAGTCTCCTGCGCCGACGCGAGCTCGCTGAGACCGCGCTCCAGCACGAAAAAGGGACTGGAGGGCAGACCGGTGGAGTGGCCTTTGACTTGCACCACCGCCCCGTCGCTCCCGTGATCCAGGAACCGCCCCGGCAGGATGAAGACCCCGTTCGCGTCGGTCTCAGCGCCGGTCGTTCCGATGCCCCCTCCAGGGAGCAGGAGGTGAAGTCCGAGGACCAGGTTCGGCCACGGCTCCCCGTTGCGAAGCAGGAGCGTCCGGACCTCCCGGGGGGCGGTAGCGGCTCGCCCTCGATGCCCAGAGACTCGAGCATGCGCTGCAAGGCCTCGGCCTGGGCGCCTGCGTCGGGGCGGGCGGCGATGAGCGCGGGTAGGCTCTCAGGCCGCTCCAGGGCGATCAGCATGGCCAAGGCGATTGGCTGGTGTTCGGGCACCTCCAGCAGCTCGATCAAGGCGTCGAGGGCCTGCTCCTGGGTCTCCGGCGAGGGGCGCTCCATCGTCTGGGAGTACTCCCGGACAACGGTTGGCCCGGGCTCCACCATGATCCCCAGCAGGCCGGCTCCCACCCTCGGGAACCGCTTGCCCATCGGCACGAGATCGAGCAGCGCCCGAGCTCCATGACCGACGATCTGCTCGCCCGCCCGCTCGCCCTCCCGGCGGGACCCGCCCTGCCGAACCGCTTCGCCAAGTCGGCGATGAGCGAGCGCATGGGGGACCGCGACTTCGGCCCCACCGACGCGCTGGTCACCTTGTACCGCCGCTGGGCCGCCGGGGGTGCGGGGCTGCTGATCACCGGCAACGTCATGATCGACCGCGCGCACCGGGCCGAGACCGGCAACGTCGTGCTCGAGGGCGGCCGCCACGCCGACGCCTTCGCCGCCTGGGCGCGCAGCACCGAGGGGACTCCGGCCCGCTTGTGGATGCAGATCAACCACCCCGGCCGGCAGACCCCCCGCTTCCTCGACCCCGCCTCGGTGGCGCCCTCGGCGGTTCCGTTGGCGATCGGGGGAGGCACGTCCGCGACCCCGCGGGCGCTGACCCACGACGAAATCCTCGACGTCATCGCCCGCTTCGCCACCACCGCGTCGCTGGCCCAGGAGGCCGGATTCGACGGGGTGCAGATCCACGGCGCCCACGGCTACCTCGTGAGCCAGTTCCTGTCGCCGCGCAGCAACCTCCGTGACGATGACTGGGGCGGGGACGACGAACGCCGCCGCCGCTTCCTCCTGGAGGTGGTGCGGGCGATGCGCGCGGCCGTCGGCCCGGGCTACCCGATCGGGGTGAAGCTCAACTCCGCCGACTTCCAGCGCGGAGGCTTCACCGAGGAGGCCTCCATGGCCGTCATCGAGGCGCTGGAGGGGGAGGGGATCGACCTCATCGAGGTCTCCGGCGGCACCTACGAGAAGGCGGTGATGTTCGAAGAGACGATGCCCCAGGGGGCCAGCAGCGAGGCCCGCGAGGCGTACTTCTCGGACTACGCCGCCAAGCTGCGGGAGCGGGTGATCGTGCCCGTGATGGTCACCGGCGGCTTCCGCACCCGGGCCGGCATGGAAGCCGCGCTCGCCGACGGCGCCACGGACCTGGTGGGGCTGGCGCGTCCGCTGGCGTTCGAGCCGGACCTGCCCCAGCGCCTGCTGGACGGCGCCACCGACGCGGCCACGCCGGTGAAGCCCGCTACGGGCTTCAAGACGCTGGACGGCATGGTCCAGGGGGGCTGGTACGGCGCGCAACTGAAGCGCCTGGGGCGCGGCGACGAGTCGAGCCCGAAGCTGTCCCGCCTGCGGGCGGTGTGGGAGTGCCTGACGACCGGGCCGCGGAAGCCTCGCGGGCCGCTGGGTCGGCTGTGCCTCAGCCGTCGCTCATCGTCGCCTGGATGAGCAGGGTGCCGGAGCCGCTGACGGCGGTGCCGTCCATCTTCGCGGTGATCTTGATGGTGCCGTTGAGGTTCACGAGGATGCACTGCCCGCTGTTGAGGCTGAACTCCACGGTGCCCTTGATGTCCGCCTCGACCTGACCGCCTTCGGCCGGGTTGACCGCGACCATCGCGACCTCCAGCACAGCGACGTCGATCCCGTCTCGGCTGACGACCTTGACCAGCTTGGTGGTCCCCGTCGCCTTGCCCTTGTTCCCCAGGAAGTGGTCGGTCGTGTACTCGATGGTCTTGCCCACCTCGAGCTGACCGTCGATGCCGAAGTCCCGCGTGCGCGGCCGCACGGGCGTGATCTCTTCGACCATCTCCTCGGGGATCTCGCCCTCGGGGTCGGTGGACGCCTCGGAGACCTTGCCGTTGGCGTCGCGGATCACGGTGATGTTGCTTCCGCCGTTGCCCCGCCACGCGACCGAGGGAACCGTCTTCCCGGGCATCACGGCGCGCCGGACCGCGTCCTCGATCATGAACGTCTCGCTCGTGATCGCGGCCCCCTCGACGGCTTTGACCGTCACCTGCATCTGGAAGACGTCCTCGTTGAACAGCGGGAAGGTGTCGGTGGCCCCTTCTTCCGTCACGCTCATGGTCGCGTCGACGCGGTTGGTGACGCTGATGGAGTAGCTGTCGCCGACCCCGGGGGAGGGCTTGATCAGCACCGTCTTGGCCGCGGCCGAGGTCGGCAGCAGCAGGGCCAGCAACAGCAACAATCGGGTCATGATCGGGGGCTCCTTAGGTCGCGAAGTCTCGTCTATGGTGGCCGCCATGTCGAGGCCTCCACTGTTTGGACCGATCGGGTGTGCCTTTGGGGCCGCCTTCCTGCTCATGGGCTGCCCGGAGCCCGAGCCGGATCCCATCCACGTCGTCGTCGAGGAGCAGTGCGAGGGGACCAACCCGCGCAACTGCATCCTCCCGTGGCCGTCGGACCGCTGGCTGGAGGAGGACTCCTCCACGACCACCGGCTTCCGCTTGATGTACGACGCCGCGGCGGTGCCCACGAACAAGGACGGCGACCCCTTCGCCGTGGAGCCCTACAGCGTGCGCGACGGCTTCTCGCCGGCGAGCACGATCATCACCGTCTTCGGCGGGGACGTCGACACCACCACCCCCGGCTTCCCCGTCGAGGGGTCCTGGGACCTGTCGCTGGCGCCGGACAGCCCGACCGTCATCGTCGACCTCGAGACCGGGGAGCGGATCGCCCACTTCGCCGAGATCGACCTGCGCGCGCACGAGGAGGAGACCGAGGGCACGCTCCTGCCGGACGACGCGCTGCTGTACCTGCGCCCGGCGGCCCGCCTCGAGGACGACCGCGCCTACGGCGTGGCGTTGCGCAACCTGAGGCTGGTGGACGGCACCACCCCGGAGGCGTACCCCGCGTTTGCGGCGCTGCGCGACGGCGTGATCACGGACTCGGCCTCCATCGAGGCGCGTCGCGAGGCCCACGAAGCCATGTTCACGGTCTTCGAGGAGGCGGGCATCGATCGGGCGGGCCTGCAGCAGGCGTGGCGGTTCCACACGAGCTCGGCCCACAACGTGAAGCGGGATCTAATCGCCATGCGGGACGACGCGCTGGAGCGCATCCCCGTCGGCGGCGGCACCTGCACGATCGAGAGCATCGAAGAGGACACCGAGGACACCAACGACCGGCGCTTCCGGCGGGTCGACGGCACCTTCACCGTGCCGCTGTACATGGACAGCGAGTACACCGACTCCCGGGTCGTGCGCGGCGCCGACGGGCTGCCCGAGTTCCAGGGCTGGTTCGAAGCGCCGTTCACGCTGATGATCCCGGACTCACTGGCCGAGGACCCGCAGCCGGGGAGCCTGCTGAACTTCGGCCACGGGCTGATGGGGAGCGGCAGCGGCGAAGGCGGCGGCGGCTTCCTCCAGGGGTTCGGCAACGACTACGAGATGGTGACGGTGGCGACGGACTGGCAGGGGATGTCGGACTACGACATCACCACCGTCGCGGTCGCGCTGTCGGAGGTGGGCACGTTCCCGAGCACCGGCGAGCGGCTGATGCAGGGGATGATCAACTTCGTCGTCATGGCCCGCGTCTTCCAGGGCGGGTGCCGCACGATGGAGGCGTTCCAGGTCGACGGCGTGCCCGTCATCGACGACGGCGAGGCGTACTTCCTCGGCATCAGCCAGGGCGGCATCTTCGGCGGCACGGTGATGGCGCTGACGCCCGACATCAGCAAGGGCGCGCTGCTCGTCGGCGGCATGAACTACCCGCTGCTGATCAGCCGCTCGTACGACTTCGAGGAGTACGAGGCGGTCTACAAGGTCTGGTACCCGGATCGGATCGACCGCGAGATCCTGATGGCGATGATGATCTCGATGTGGGACTACGCCGAGCCGAACCCGTGGCTCCCGGACCTGCTGGGCGAGCCGCCGCCGGGGGGCGAGCCACGCCAGATCCTCTACCAAATCGCCCGCGACGACTCGCAGGTGCCCAACGTCGCCTCCGATCAGGCCGTGCGCACCATAGGCATCCCGATGCTGTCGCCGATCACGGTCGACGTCTGGGGCATCCCCGTCGAGGCCGGTCCGATCCCGTCTGCGTACGTCTACTACGACATGCAGCGCGACCCGCTGCCGGGCGGCAACGTGGCGCCGGAGGTCGACAACGACGGGCACGGCGACCAGCGCTACATCCCCGCCGCGCGCGAGCAGATGAACGCCTTCTTCAAGCCGGACGGCATGGTGGAGGACTTCTGCGGCGGTCCCTGCCTGTCGGAGTAACCTTCGATCATGCGGATCCGCTGGCTGCTTCCCCTCGCCCTCCTCCTCACGGCGTGCCCCCCCGAGCGCGACTGCGACGCCGACCGCGACGGCTTCGACTCCGACGCGGAGCGCTGCGGTGGTGACGACTGCAACGACGCCACCTACCTGGTGAACCCGGACGCGCCGGAGATCTGCGACGGCCTCGACAACAACTGCGATGGGCAGGCCGATCTCCCCGAGCCGGCCAACCCGCCGACCTGGTACGCCGACGGCGACGGCGACGGCTACGGCGACCCCGACGTGACCGAGGCGGACTGCACCGCCCCCGACGGCTACGTCAACAACGGCCTGGACTGCGACGACGGCCGCACCCTCGTCCGCCCCGGCGCGATCGAGACGTGCGACGGCCAGGACAACGACTGCGACGGCGAGGTCGACGAGGACGACGCCCAGTTCGCCCCCGACTGGTGGCGCGACGGGGACGGCGACGGCTTCGGCAACCCCACCTCCGCCGTCATCACCGCCTGCAACGCGCCCGACGGCTACGCCAACGACAACACCGACTGCGACGACAGCGAGGCCGACGTCCACCCCGGCGCCGACGACCCCTGCGACGGCCGCGACTCCAACTGCGACGGCATCATCGAGTTCATCTGGTTCGCCGACACCGACGGTGACGGCTTCGGCGACGCCTCGTCCGCCGTGGACTCCTGCGACCCTGGCGCCGGCTGGACCCAGGACTCGGGGGACTGCAACGACGGCCGCAACGACGTCTACCCCGGCGCTCCCGAGGTCTGCGGCGACGGCGTGGAGAACAACTGCGACGGCGTGGCCGAAGGCTGCGGCATCGCCGGCACCATCGACGTCGACGCCCTCGCCGCGAACATGGTCCGCGGGGGCGACATCGGGCACGGCTTCGGCTACCGCCTGGTGCTCGGGGACGTCGCCGACCCCGGCGTCGGCGGGGTCTTCGTCGACTCCTACATGCACAACGAGTCGTTCCTGTTCCTCGATCCGCTGGAAGCCGGCCCCGACGCCGCCGACGCCGACGCGATCATGGGAACCCCGGCGCCCACCTGGTTCGGCGGCCTCGCTTCGGGCCGGGACGTCACTGGCGACGGCATCAACGACCTCCTCGTGGGGGACCCGCTCGGAGACGCCGTCTACCTGCTCGCGGGGCCGTTCGTTGGCCCGGTGGACTTCGCGCCGGTGAGTTCGGGGGTGGGCGGCTCGGGCACGCAGTACGGCCTCACCCTGGCGCTGCTCCCGGACCTGACCGACGACGGGATCGACGACATCGCCGTTGCCGCCCCCGGGATCTCGGGCGGAGGACGGGTGTTCGTGTTCGCCGGCGGTCCCGCCCCGGTCCTGGACGCGGCCGACGCGTTGATGACCCTGCGCGGCGACGAGTTCGGCTTCGGCAGCTCGGTCGTGGGGCTGGACGACCTCGACGGGGACGGGCTCCCCGAGATCGCCGTCGGCTCCCCGTGGGACGGCTCCGGGTTCGACCAGACCGGTCTGGTGGCGATCTTCAGCGGCCTGACCGAAGGCACCGTGACGCAGTCCGCAGCGTGGTCCACCTACACCGGCGAGACCGGCAGTTGGGGCATCGGGTACTCCCTCACCGCGCTGGACGATCTCGACGGCGATGGCGTCCCCGATCTGGTCATCACCGGCGTGGTTCAGAACCCCGTGGAGACGCACTCGGCAGCCTGGATCTGGTCCCCCGTCGCCGGTGATCTGGACGCCAGCGACGCGATCGCCCGACTCACCGGGGCGCCGACGCTGAACGACTCCGCCGAGTTCCTCCGGGCTGCTGACGTGGGCGACCTCAACGGGGACGGCACGCGCGCCGTCGCGCTCGGGTACCCCTCCAGCCCCAGCGAGGCGGAGGTGGCGGTGTGGGATCCCGACACGTTCCCCGCCGGGGACCTCGAGCTGAACGACGCCGAAGCGCGGATCACCGGCCTCGCCACCGACGACGGCTTCCTGTGGCCCCAAGCGGCCACGGTCGGCGACTTGGACGCGGACGGCTACGACGACCTGCTCGTCACCGAGCCCGCCCACGACACCAACACCGGTGCCCTGTACGTACTCCTCGGGGGCCCGGGCCTCTAGACTGCGCCGGTGACTCCCGCTCCGCTCCCCCCCGACAGCTGTCGCCTGCGCGCCGCCGCCGTCTTCGAAGTCCTCGGCTACGCCGGCCTCCCCATCGGGATCGGCATGGGCATCGGCTACTGGATCAGCGACGCGGGCGTGCCCTGGCTCCCCAACGTCGTCGACGGGCTCATCGCCCTCGGCTTCATCTCGTTGGCGCTGATGCTCGCGTCGATCCGGATGCGCCGCGACCACGTCGAGATCACCCCCGAGGGGCAGCGCGTGCGCAAGCGGGTGGCGTTCCTCTTCTTCCTCTTCCTCGTCGCCGCGGGGGCGTGGACCGCCCGCCAGCACGCGGTGAAGCCGGCCCCCCTGACGCTCCTGTCGCCGGCCGTCTACAGCCAGGCCTTCGCCGTCGACGCCGACCGGTTCGTCGAGCACGCCGCCGGCATCGCCACGATGGTGACGCGGCTCGAGTCCGCCCCCGCCCTCGCCGAGGATGCCGGCGTCATGGGGGCCGATGACGAGGCGTTCGTGCTCGCCACCTGGATGGCGGTGCTGGACTACACCGCCGCCCTGGAGGGGACCCGCGAGTTCCACGAGGACTGGTACCGGTTCGACCCCTCCCGCATCGCCCGTCCGCGCCTGCTCCGCTCGTTCCTGCTGAGCACCGCGTGCGAGCTGGCGTTGGCCGAGTCCGCCGCCCGCCTGGGAGGCGTCGTCCGGCGCAACGACAGCGTGCGCAAGTTCCTCGACACCCCCCACCCGTCCGCCGGCCTCCCGGGGGAGACCTTCAGCCGCTGGTCCCAGGTGTTCGAGGGGGGCGAGACCCAGGCCCGCCTGCTCGGGGCGGCGCAGACCCTGAAGTGGATGGAGGACGTCATGAACTGGCGTCCCGACGCCTTCGCGACCGGGGAAGGCTGGCTCTGGACCGACGTCGAGGACCGCCTCGATCGGTTGGACGCGATGGGCCTGCTGGATCGCACCGCCGCGGTCGCCGCCGGGGAAGGGGAGGCGCTGCGCCGCGTCATCAAGCGCTCGTGGCTGCCCGCCCAGACCGAGGTCGCGCTCTGGTTCGGCAACACGAAGCTGCGGCGCAACGGCTGGTTCCTCATCACCCCCGAGCAGCAGGAGGTGCTGGACGGCGAGCTGCAGACCGGCGACCTGCTGGTGACCCGCAAGAATTGGTACATGAGCAACGTCGGCCTCCCCGGGTGGTGGCCGCACGGGATCCTGTACATCGGCTCGCCCGACAAGCTCACCGCATGGGCCGACGACGACGAGGTCCGCGCGCTCGTGGAAGAGCTCGCGGGCACGCCCATGTCGCTGCCGGACTACCTCGCCCGGAAGCACCCGGAGGTCTGGATGCAGTACGCGCGGGGGCTGCGCGGGCAGCCCTTCCGGCTCATCGAGGGGCACAAGCCGGGCATCACCCTGAGCACGCTGGCGGGCAGCTCCGGCGACTCCCTGGGGGCGTTGCGTCCGCGCGTCGGCAAGCGCGCCAAGGCGCACGCCGTCATCGAGGCGTTCAGCCACGTGGGCAAGCCCTACGACTTCGACTTCGACTTCGCCACCGAGCACGCGCTCGTCTGTACGGAGCTCATCTGGCGTTCGTACCGCCCCGCCGAGGGCAAGGAGGGGCTGGACCTCGGGCTGGTCGACGTGGCCGGGCGGCAGACGCTGCCCGCCATCGAGCTGGTCAACCGGTACATCGCGGAGCGGGGCCAGCCCGACCGCATGTTCGACTTCGTCTACTTCCTCGACGCGCGGGAGGACGAGCAGGTCTCGGTCGTCTCCACGGAGGAGGAGTTCATCACGACGCCGCTGCGCGGCAAGTGGATCGGGGGGTAGCGATGAGACCGATGACGCAGAAGGGCTACAGGGTCATCACCGACGAGATCGACCGGCTCTGGTCCGAGGAGCGGCCGATGGTCGTGCGCGAGGTCAGCGCCGCCGCCGAGCTGGGCGACCGCAGCGAGAACGCCGCCTACATCTACGGCAAGAAGCGGCTCCGGAACATCGACTCCCGCCTGCGCTACCTGAAGAAGAAGATCGCGGACGTGCGGGCCATCGACGTGGCCGACATCGTGCCCGTCGGCATCATCAAGTTCGGCGCCATCGTGGTGGCCGAAAAGGAGGACGGCGAGGTCAAGACGTGGCGCCTCGTCGACAAAGAGGAGAGCGAGCCGAAGCTCGGGCGCATCTCCCTGCAGTCGCCGGTGGGCAAGGCCCTCCAGGGCAAGGAGAAGGGCGACGTCATCGTGATCAAGGTGCCCGGCGGCGACGTCGAGTACGAGATCCTCGAAGTCCGCTACGGCGCCGGCGACCCCTAGTCCTCCGCGATCTCCAGGCCCCCCTCGGCCTCCGGCATGACGGCGATCCCGCCCCGGCGTTCCAGCCCGATGCGCTTCTGGATGCTCCTGATCGCCGCCTTGGCGTAGTTGCGCCCGAGCCGCGCGTCGGCGAGCTGCTGAAGCTCCTCGACCAGCTCGCGGGTCCCCTGGGCGCCCAGCAGCCGGAACACCCGCCCCCGCCACGGCACGTGGGCGCGAGCCTCCCCCAGGAACATGCGAAGGCGGGGAGGAATCTGGGCAGCGTGCCCCCGTTGCTCGAGCTCCTCCGCGAGGCGGACTGACGTGTAGCCCCCGGAGCAGGCTGCGAACAGCGAGATGAGCAGCGCGTCGGCTTGCTCGCCCGTGCCCGCGGCGGAGATGACGGCGTCGATCCGCGCGAGTACGGCCCAGCCCCCCCGGGCAGAGCGACGTCCCGGGTGAGCCGCAGCAGCGCACAGGTCCGCACTCCCGCGTCCGCCGAGGCCAGCGACGCGGACACCAACGTCCCCACCGAGAGCGTGTCGTCCGCGAGCAGCTCGAAGGTCACCGCCCGAGAGTCGGGTAGGCGGCTGATGATCACGTCCATCCCGTGGTCCCGAAGCTCGGGGTCGTCGCAGCGCGCGAGGATGCGGGCGGCCCGCGCTGAGCGCATCGCCTCCCGGGGCCAGTTGAGGATCAGCGGCCGCGCGTGCCACCACTGCCCCCCCACCGCCAGCGTCGCCACCCGGGTCTCCGCCTCCGGCGGGATCGTGTGGGCCATCTCCGCCTCGATGGCCCGGGCGCAGACACTGATCAGATCCTCGGGCCGGGCCTCCCCGCTGGTCTCGAACCAGGCCGCCAGGGCGACCAGGAGATCGTTCCCCGCCAGCCCCTCGATCACCATCGGCACGTGCCGCAACGCCATCCCCCGCCGCTCCGGGTCCGACGAGCGCAGCGCGTCGACGATCTCGGCCGCCACGCTGGAGAACTGCCCCGCCAGTCCCTGGGCGAGGCGGTCCAGCGGCCGGGGGGAATACGCCGTCCAATCCACGAACGGACGATACGCCCCTCGCTCAAGTCTGGCCGGGCTCCGCCGATGGGAAGAGTTGTGAGCAACCAACGCGAACACGGTGCGGCCGCCCACGTCGTTACCGAAGTCCACCACAACGCCATCGGGGGGATGCGGGCGCGCCGCGACTCCGGCGTGCGTTTCCCCAAGCCCGACGTCGGCGAGATCTCGCTCCGCCGAGCCCAGTTGATCGAATCCGACATGGCCGGGCTCGACCTGTCGGGAGCCGACTTCAACGGTGCGGACCTCTCCGGCGCCAACCTCGTGGGCGCACGCCTCATCGGCGCGAACCTGCGCGGAGCCTGCCTTCATGGGGCCCTCCTGGAGGACGCCGAGTTGATGGGGGCGGACCTGTCCGGCGCGGATCTGTCGGACTGCCGCGCACCCCGCGCCGGCTTCGGCAAGGCCAAGCTCGAAGGGGCGGTCTTCTTCAACGCCAACCTCAGCGGCGCGACGTTCACCGGCGCCAACCTCAAGGATGCGGACCTGCGCGTCGCCGACCTGCGCGGCGCTCGCCTCGTCGGCGCCGAGCTCGACGGCGCCTGCCTCGAGAACGTGATCGGCAACGGCGTCGACCTCACCGACTGCAGCGTCGCCGTCGCCTCCTTCCGCGGCGCCGACCTGCGCGAAGCACGGTTCCGAGGCATCGAGGGCTACCACTCCGCCGACTGGGTCGGCACCGACATCCGCAACGTCGACTTCGCCGGCGCGATGCTGCTCCGACGGCACGCCCTGGACGAGAACTACCTCGCCGAGTTCCGGGCCCAGTCCAAGGTCCACGAGTGGATCTACAAGGCCTGGTGGCTCAGCTCCGACTGCGGCCGGTCGTTCGCCCGGTGGGCTTGTTGGACCATCCTGGTGGCGGTCGTCTACGCGGGCCTCTATGCGCTCGTGCACATCGACTACGGCGATCACGAGACGTTCCTGTCGCCGCTGTACTTCTCGATCGTGACGTTCACGACGTTGGGCTACGGCGACGTGCTGCCGGCGACCTCCGCGGCCCAGATCATGGTCCTGAGCGAGGTCGTGCTGGGGTACATGGCGCTGGGCGGCCTGGTCTCGATCATGGGGAACAAGCTCGCCCGCCGAGCCGACTGACGTGTTCGGGTTCCTCAAGCGCAAGAAGGTCGATCCCAAGAAGTGCCTCGCCGCGCTGATGGGCGACTACGCCCTCCCATCGTTCCCCGCGGTGGTGCTCGAAGCACTCCAGGAGATGCGCAACGAGGACGGCTCGGCGGCGTCGGTGGCGCGCGTCATCAGCCGCGACCCGGGCCTCTCGATCCGACTCCTCAAGCTCGTCAACTCGGCCGCGTACGGCTCCGCCCGCAAGACCGAGAGCGTGCAGCAGGCGGTCTCCATGCTCGGCATGAGCCAGGTCGAAGCGCTGCTGCTGGCCATCGGGGTGCGCACCGCGCTCCCGGACGCCGACGGGCCGGGCTTCGAAGCCTCCCGCTTCTGGAGGGCCGCCGCCCGTCGCGCCGAAGTCGCCGGCGTGCTCGCCGCCGAGATGCACCCCGCGAGCCGGCACCTGAGCTTCACCGCCGCCCTGCTGGGCGACATGGCCGTGCCCCTGCTCGCGGACTGCCCCTCGCTGCCCTACGAAGACGTGCTCGAGGAGTGGCACCGCGGCGCCGCGGCGCTGGAGGATCTGGAGCAAGACGCCTTCGGCTGCCACCACGGCGACGTCGCCACCTGGCTCTGCCAGGAGTGGGACCTGCCCGAGCGCCTCGCCGAGGCGATCGGAGGGCACCACGGTGACAAAGAGTTGAACTGCCCCGCGGCCGTTCACCTCGTCGGCTTCCTCGGGGAGACCGACGAGAACGACGGGGTCGAGGAGCTGGTGGCGAGAGCCTGCGAATTGGGCCTGAGCCCGGAGCGCGCCCGCGAACTGGTGAGCCTCGGGTTCGAGCGCGGCGACAGCCTCGCCGCCCAGTTCTCCTAGAGCACCTCGATCAGCCGCCGCAGCAGCATCGCGGCGATCCGATCCTGCAGCGTCGACTGCTCGTCCGCCTCGATCGCCCGCACCAGCGCCCCCGCCTCCATCGCCGCGCCGCTCCCACCGGCCATCGCCGCGGCCATCCGACCGCACGCCAGCGCCTGGCTCCGGGATTCGTGGGCGGACGCCTGGGACGCCGCCGCCTCGACCAACTGGCGGGCGGCGCGGGCTCGTCCGGCGCGGGCCTCCAACATGCCCAGCTCGAGGCGGAGCTCCGAGGCGATGGCGGCGTAGCCGTCCCCCAGCAGCTTCAGGGCCTCCAGGTAGCCGGTGCGAGCCGCGTCCACCCACCCGTCGAGGTGGTCGGCGAGGGCCAGCGAGTGCATCACCGACGCGGTCTCCCAGCGGTGACCGCCCTCGCGCAGCCGCTCCGCCGCGGACTTCAGCGCCTTCCGCCCCCGCTCGGTCCGCCCCTCCAGCAGCTCCAGCAGCCCCAGGGCGTGCAGGGCCCCGCCCAGGTGCGACACCGTCGCGTGACGTCGGACCAGCTCCATGAGGGAGTCCACGTGGCCGCGCGCGCGGTCCAGCTCGTACCGGTTGAGCTCCGCCGTCGCCAGCTGCATGAAGGCGTTCGCCTCGTACCCCAGCAGCCCCAACTGGTGGGCCTGGGAGAGCGCGAGGTGGCGGTGGTTTCGGGCCGCGTCGGTGCGGTCGATGGCGTCCAGGACCGCCGCGAGGCTGAGCCGCTGGGCCGGCTCGAGCAGCACGTGGCCGTGGTCCCGCACGAGGTCGAGTCCGGCGCGGCGCATCCGCAGGGCGGCGGTGTAGCGGCCTGAACGCAGCTCGCAGTAACCCCACTGGCGCAGGATCTCGGCTTCGCCCCAGGTGTCGCCGTCGCGGGCGGTCCGCTCGAGCGCGTCGCGCCCCAGCCGGCGGATGGCGTCCGGCTTGGAGCCCAGGAGGTTGGCGCAGTGCATCGTCGCGGCGTCGGCGCGGGTGATGAGGCGGGGCGCTCGACCTCGTTGAGCGGAGCGGCGGGCATCGTGAAGCAGGGTGGCGGCGTCCTTGAGGGTGCCGCTGCGGATGCGCGCCCACGCCAGCTCGATCATCGCCGCGGCGAGGGCGGCGGGCTCACCGCTGCTCCGGGCGAGGTCGACCGACCGGGCGGCGGTGGACGGCCCCGGTCCCTGCGTGCCCCGCCACCGCGCCAGCGACGCGAGCGCTCCGCCCAGTCGCGCGGCGCCGGACGGGTCCTTCTTCCAGCTCCTGCGGATCGCTGCCCGGAGGTCCGCGCGGGAGCGTTCGATCGCGTCCAGGACGGCCGCGGCGTGCGGCCCTTCGAGATCGGCCCGCCACTGCTCCGCCCGATCCCGGAGCCAGGTGGCGTGGCGGCGTTGCACGGCCTCGCGGGCGGGAGATCCGGCCAACCGGCGGGCCGCGTACTCGCGCAGCGGGGGATGCATCGCGTGCAGCGGCGGCTCGTCGTCCGTCGTCGCCAGCAGCGAGTGGGCCACGAGGCGGTCGACGGTGGTGCCGTCGGCGGGGGGCGCGAGCATGGCGGCGGCGTCGTCGCGCTCGAACGGACCTTCGAAGATCGCCAGCGCCGCGAAGGCTCCGCGGGCGTCCTCGTCCAGCAGCCCCCAGGAGTGATCGAGGGCGCCGCGCAGGCTCTCGAACCGGTGCTCGTGCTTCGTCGCGGCGGTGGGCACGGTGCCCGAAGCGAGCCGGCGTCCGAGGGCCTGGGGCCCCAACTGGGCGGCCCACGAGGCGGCGAGCACGATTGCCAGCAGATGACCGCCGAACTGGCGCACGACGTCGCGCGCGGCCTTCTCCGCGAGGTCCCCGGTCCAGCCGTGGTGGCTCCCCGCCCCCAGGTGGCGCAGGAAGAGCCGCTCGGCGGGGTCGATGGCGAGGGGGGCGAGGTCGAGGGCGTGCTCGTCGGGGATGCCCAACAGCACCCGGGAGGTGGCGAGCACGGTCAGCCGGGGCGCCGCCGTGAGCCACCGGGGCAGCACCTCGCGGGCCACCTCGACGGCCTGCTCGACTGCCTGCTCGAGGATCAGCAGGCAGGGGCCGCGCAGCTGCAGAGCGGCCAGCAGCGCCTCTTCGTCGTCGGTGTCGACCAGCAGGCGGAGCGCGTCGGCGACCCGGCGCCCCAGCTCGGCGACGGTGCCGGCGCCCGCCAATTCCACGCGGTCCACGGCTTCGGTGTTCCCCGGATCGGCCCTGCGCAGGCGGCCCAGGTGAAGCGCCAGCGTCGTCTTGCCGATTCCGCCGGGGCCGTGGAGCGTGACGAGGCGATGCGTCGCGAGGGCCTGGCGCAGCTGCTGGAGCTCCTGATCGCGGCCGAACAGCCCAATGTAGCCGGACGCGGTGACGGCACCCGCTCCAACGTCGAAGGAGGCTCGGTCCGCGGCCTCAGCGCGTAGCCCTCGCCGCGCAGGGTGAGCAGGCAGATCGGGTCGGTGGGGTTGGGTTCGAGCTTGGTGCGGAGGCGGGATAGCGCCGCGGTGAGCTTGCGGGCGTTCCCGTCGGCGTCGCCGAACGCCGCCGTCGCCAGCTCCTGGGCCGAGACCGGGCGGCCCATCGACCCCGCGAGCCGCTGCAGCAGCTCGACCTCGACCCTGCTGATCGACACCGTGCCGTGCGGTCCCTCGATGGTGCGCAGAGAGAAGTCGACCCGCGCCGTGGCGAGCTCCAGCGGCGACTCGACCGGGATGGCGGGGGCGCCGGCGCCGGGAATGACGCAGTAGCCCTGCCCGCGGATCGTCCGAAGCTGGCATCCGTCAGGGGCGGCCTCCAACTTTCGGCGGAGCCGGCTGACGGCCACGTCGGCGGTTCGGCTGCTCGGATCGGAGATTCCCCAGATCGACTCCAGCAGCTCCTCCCGGGCCACCGGCCGGCCCGCCCGCTGCAGCAGCAGCTGCAAGACGACGCGTTCGGTGCGGCTGAGGTCGGGGGAGGTCATGGATCCAGTGTCGATCGGGATCGTTGTTACATGAGCGTGTATTCGGGGGCCCCTTCAATCTTGGTACATTTCGCCACCGTGCGGTCGTACCTCGATCTCCTCCAGCGCATCCTCGACGAAGGCACCGAACGGAAGGACCGTACGGGGACCGGGACGATCGGCGTTTTTGGCCACCAGATGCGGTTCGATCTCGCCGCTGGCTTCCCCCTGCTGACCACCAAGAAGACCCACCTTCGGTCCATCCTCATTGAGCTGATCTGGTTCCTCCAGGGGCGCACCGACGTGCAGTGGCTCAACGAACGGCGGGTCACGATCTGGGACGAGTGGGCGACCGAGGAGCAGACCGCGCGGTTCGGCCGGAAGGCCGGCGACCTGGGGCCGGTGTATGGTCACCAGTGGCGGAACTTCGGGGCGAGCCAGAAGCCCGACGGCACCTACAACGACGACGGCGTCGACCAGCTCGCGCGCGTGGTCGCGTCCCTGCGGGGCAATCCGTGGAGCCGGCGCCACCTCGTGACCGGCTGGAACCCCCAGGAGGCCGACAAGGTCGCGCTTCCGCCCTGCCACACGCTGTTCCAGTTCTACGTCGCCGACAACAAGCTCAGCTGCCAGCTGTACCAGCGCAGCGCCGACGTCTTCCTCGGGGTCCCCTTCAACATCGCCAGCTACTCGCTGCTGACGTTGATGATGGCGCAGGTGTGCGACCTGCAACCGGGGCACTTCGTCCACACCTTCGGCGACGCGCACCTCTATCTGAACCACCTCGACCAGGCCCGCGAGCAGCTGTCCCGCGAGCCTCGGGCGCTGCCCACGGTGACGCTCGATCCGTCGGTCCGCGAGCTGTTCGACTTCCGCTACCCCCACATCAAGGTGGAGGGGTACGACCCGCACCCCCACATCGCCGCCGAGGTGTCTGTCTGATGGCGTCGGGTTGGGCTCTGGATCTGGGGACGTCGAACACCGGGCTGGCGCGGTGGGACGCCGAGTCGCATCGCCCGCGCCTGCTGGAGCTGCCCGACATCTGCCGGAAGCCGTCCGGCGACGATCACTTCGAGGCGCCCCGGCTCATCCCGTCGGCCACCGAGGCGCTGCCGAAGGACGACGGCGGCTTCTGGACCAAGATGGGGCGTCGTCCCTTCTGGCTGAAGCGCCGGTTCTGGGGCAAGCACGCGCACATCGGCCGCCCCGCCCTGGAGCGCGCCGAGTCCGATCGCCGCCCCGCGTTCTGCGGCAGCTTCAAGAGCGCGCTGCAGCGGGCCCCCCTGAAGACGCTGGCGTCCCTCGGCAGCGAGCAGCTCTCGGGCCGCGACGTCGGCCAGCTGTTCCTCCGCGAGCTGTTCCGGGAGGCCTACGAGCAGACCGGGGAGCGCATCCGCGAGCTGACCATCACCGCGCCGGTGGACTCCTACGAGACGTACCGCGCGGAGTTGTCGGGCATCTGCAAGCGGCTCGGGGTCAAGGAGCTGCACTTCCTCGACGAGCCGGTCGCGGCGGCCATCGGGTACGGCGTCAGCCTCAAGGACCGCAAGCGTGTGCTGGTGGTCGACTTCGGGGCGGGCACGCTGGATCTGGCGCTGGTGGACCTGTCGCCCCGCGGGGTCGCCGACGGAAGCTGCGAGGTGCTCGCCAAGGCGGGCCGCATGGTCGGCGGCAACCTCGTCGACGGCTGGCTCCTGGACGACTTCTGCAAGGCGCTGGACTACCGGCTCGATCCCGCCGCCGGCGGCGACCAGGCCTTCTGGCACCACCTGATGCTGGTGGAGGCCCGCCGGGTGAAGGAGGCGGTGTTCTTCAACCCGGCGGAGACCTTCTCGGTGACGCCGCCGGAGGAGCTGGCGCTGTTCGAGGCCCGCCTGCGGGGGAGCCCGGGGGCGCTGCGGTTCGACCGGGATCGGCTGCTCAAGATCCTGCAGGAGCGCGGGCTGTACTACGCCCTCGGCGGTTGCCTGGACGACTGCATGGAGCAGGCGGATGCGCTCGGCATCGGGGCCGAAGGGGTCGACGAGGTCCTCATGGTGGGCGGCTCCACGCTCCTGCCGGACGTGTACCTGCAGTTCGAGGAGCGCTTCGGGCGCGACCGCGTGCGTGCCTGGCAGCCCTTCGAGGCGGTCGCCTACGGCGCCTGCGCGTTCGCCGCGGACACCTTCTCGCAGTCCGATTTCATCGTGCACGACTACGCGTTCCTGACGTACGACCCGAACACGCACGACCCCGAGTACACGGTCATCGTCCCCAAGGGCACGCGCATCCCCACGAAGGTCGACTTCTGGAAGCGGCGGCTCGTGCCGACCTGCTCCCTGGGCGAGCCCGAGCGCATCTTCAAGCTCGTCGTGTGCGAGTTGGGACGCCCCGACGAGGGCGGCGACCGGCAGTTCGCGTGGGACGAGGGGGGCAAGCTGCACAAGCTGGGGGGCAAGGGCGGCACGGAGATCCTGGTCGTCAGCCTGAACGAATCGAACCCGACCCTCGGCACGCTCGATCCGCCGCATTCGCCCCGCGACCGCAACGCCCGGCTGGAGATCGCCTTCGGCGTCAACGCCGACCGCTGGCTCACGGCCCACGTCCAGGATCTGAAGACCGGAAAGGTCCTCATGGCCGACGAGGCCGTGGTGCGGCTCCTGTGATGCGCCTAGGCTTGGATCCCTCGTGACCCGCCACCTTTCCCTGCTGATCCTCGCCGCCGCCGCTTTGTGGGCGGTGCCGGTGTTCGCGGGGGAGGAAGAGCCCGAGGATCCCAACGCCCAGCTCGTCCGGCAGAAGCTCAGCGAAGGCTGGACCTACCTCGAGGCCGGCTCACTCCCCAAGGCGGAGGCGGCCTTCACCGCCGCGTACGAGACCCGCGTGGGCAAGGACCGCGCGGACGTCTACTACTCGCTGTCGGCGGTCTGGTGGGAGCGCCGCAACGCGATGGCGTCCTACTCCTGGCTGCGGGAGGCGGAGGCCGCGGCGAAGTCGTCCTGGTACTGGGACGGCGGCGAGGACGGCGAGTGGGATCGGCGCACCCAGGGCCGCATCCGCTACATCGAGCGCAACTTCACGGTGGTCAAACTCCGAAGCCCCAAGAGCGGGCGTCCGCTGCCCCCGCTGGCGGACCCGCCGCCTGCGGACCCGCTGCTGATGGGCTTCGTCGACGCGTTGGCCGGCCAGGTCGCCGAGGGGGCCGACGCGGGCGCCAGCGTGCAGTGGTTCTTCCTCCCCAACGGCACCTTCTGGGTCGGCGGCGACGAGTACGTGCTCGAGGGCGGGGAGATGGAGCCCACCCGCGCCACCTCCTGGGAGCTGCCCGCGGACCGCGGCGGTGCCCGCAAGAAGTACGACGACCGCAGCGCCGCCATCGCCGTCGAGCGGGCCGCCCACGAGGCGGAGCTGCAGGCGCGGATGGCGGCGGCGGAAGAGGCCTGGCGCAAGAGCAAGGACGAGGGCACGACCGAGCCGTCCACGCCGTCCCGCACCGGGTCGACCACGACGGTCCAGACGACCGATCCCGAGCCGACCGAGGCGGTGCGGGCGACCCCCCTGACGGTGGACCCGAACCAGCGCGCGGTGGGGCACCGGCTGGTGACGTGGGACACCACCCGCCAGGTCTCGAAGGACCTGTCGGAGCGCTGGCGGGCCCCGGGCTTCCACGCTCGGTACGGGGTGACCTGCCCCAACAACGAGGCGCAGCACGAGATCGACTTTGCCGACGCCGACTTCTACCTCCGCTTCGACGAGGGGGGCGAGCTCAAGGTGCGGGGCGCCGAGCGGCTCAACGAGAAGCTGCGCGGCGACTGGCTGTGCGGCGACAAGGGCGAGCTGAACATGGTCGAGCTGTACTACGACGGCCGGAAGCTGCTGGTGGTCGTCAACGGCGTGGAGTTCGGCCCCGTCACCGTGCGCCGGGGCCAGCCCGACGAGCCGGTGGGCCGCTGGGAGATCACCCTCACGGACGCGCGCGCTGAGATCCAGCACCTCTGGATCGAGCCATGGGACGGCAGCTGACCCTCGCGCTCTGCATGATCGTCCGCGACGAAGCGGACATGCTCCCCGGCCTCCTCGCCTCCGTCGACGGGCTCTGGGACGAGCTCTGCGTGGTCGACACCGGCTCGAACGACGGCACCCGGCAGCTACTGCGGGATGCGGGCGCGAAGGTCGTGGAGCTCCCCTGGGAGGACGACTTCGCGGCCGCTCGGAACGCTTCGCTGGAGCTCGCCACGAGCGACTGGATCCTGGTCCTGGACGCCGACGAGCGGGTGAGCCCGGAGCTGGCGGCGTCGCTGCGAGCGGTGCTGGAGGTCCCCGAGGTGGGGGCAGCGTCCCTGCGGGTGCGCAGCGACTTCGACGGCGGCCACCACCGGGACTCGGTGCTGCTGCGGATGTTCCGCAACGAGGGCATCCGGTACCGCTACCGCATCCATGAGGACTGCACCCCGTCCGTCGCGGCGATGCTGCTGTCGACGGGGCGGATCCCGGCGGTGCTGGACGGCACGCTGGAGCACCTGGGCTACACCCGCGACCGGGCGGCCGCGCGCGACAAGCTGGCGCGGGACCGGCGCATGCTCCAGGCCGCGATCGCGGAGGACCCGGCGGACCTGTACAGCCGGTTCAAGCTGTTGGAGCTGGCGCGGTTCTGGGCGGACGATGAGCTGGGCGCGGAAGCTGCCGCGGAGGTGCTCGAAGGGCTCGAAGCGGGCCGGTTGAGCCTGGCGCGGGACCCTCATGGGGGCGAGCTGGTGGCGATGCTGGCGGGCGCCCTGCACCCCGACGATCCGACGTCGGCGTTGACGCTGCTGCAGCGGTTCGCGGAGGACTGCGAGGGATCGCCGGCGCTGTGGCTGGCGCGGGGGGAGCTGCGGGAGATCTGCGGGAACCCGATGGCCGCGGCGGAGGACTTCGAGCGGTGCCTCGCGGCGGAGGACCCGACCTTGCAGCGCACGACGACGCGGCCGCTGTTGGGGCTGGCTCGGCTGGCGCTCGCGGCGGGCGATGGAGCGTCCGCGGCGGACCGGGTGGAGGAGGCACTGCGAGGCGCGCGCAGCGATCCGGAAGCGTTGCTCGCGGGGCTCGCGCTGGCGATCCAGACGGACCTGAACACGGCTGAGGAGTTCCTCCGGGAGTACACGGTGCCGCCCGAGCTGATCGCCGAGGCGATCGTCGGGGTGGGCAAGGGGAGGGTGCTCGACGGCCGGGTGGAGGAGGCGCGCACGCTGATGGGGGCGTTCGTGGCGGCTGCGCCCGTGGCCGGGATCGGCGTGCTGGTCTGCGACCTGCTGCTGGGGGACGACTCGGACATCGAGCTCGACCTGGAGCAGCACGAGGCGGACGACGCGTTGTTGGGGTGGTTCGAAGCGCTGACGCACTCGCCGCGGCAGCTGCACCGTTTCGTCGAGGTCGCGCCCGCGCTGGTGCCGGCGTTCCCGTGGCTCGTGGAGCTGCTGGAGGACGACGGCTAGTCGGTGATCTGCGGCTGTCCCCGGCCGATCTTGTCCAGCAGGGCAGAAGCCTTCTCCGCGTCCGGGTGGCCCTCGGCGGCGGCCGCTTCGAGCAGGAGCGCACGGGCCTCGTCCAGGCGTCCGGTGATGCGCAGGACCACGGCGAGCGCGAACATCGCGGCGGGGTTGCTGGGCTTCATGCGGAGGGCGTCGCGGTAGAGCGCTTCGGCTTCTTCGACTTCGCCGTCCATGAACGCTTGCTGGCCTTCGGCGACCTTCTCGTCGGACTCGTTGACGAGCTCGACCTTGATGAGGGTGCCCAGGCCCAGGTTCACGAGGAGGAGGCGGAGGGGGCCGGCGAGCCAGAAGCTGGCGGCTTCGCCGGCGACGAAGGCGCCCAGGGGGATGTCGGGGAGGAGCGGCTTGCCTTTGCGGGTCAGGCGGACCTTGCTGTAGCGGTGATCCTCGACGAGGCGGCGGGCGCGTTCGCCGATTTCGCGGAGGGAGTCCTCGATCTGCTCGGGGTCCAGCTGGAATTCGAAGCCGTTGTCGTCGGTCATGTTGTCGGGTCCTACGGCGCGGGGGGTGGGTTCATTGCTGATTGGTTCCCCGGGGTGGGGGAGTATCGCTCACCGCGGCCGCAGGCCGCTCCGGGCCGCAGGCCGCTCCGGGCCGCAGGCCCTCCAGGCCCGGAGGGCCTTCCCGACCGTAGGTCGATCCCTGTTGCCTCCGCGGCCGCAGGCCGCATTCCGGGGCCGTAGGCCCCTCCCGACCGCAGGTCGTCCGAGGCCCGCAGGGCCGATTCCCGGTCCGCAGGACCGTCCCCGTCCGCCTGGAGGCGCTTCGCGCTTGGAGGCGCTTCGCGCTGGAGACCCTGCGGGTCGGATGGCCCTGCGGGCAGGATGGCGCTTCGCGCCGGAAGAGGAGGCGGCAGGAGGCGCTTCGCGCCGGAATCCGGAGGTCCGGGGACGGAGACGGTGGAGGGACCTGAGTTCGATGCTCCGGGGAAGCTGGCCGGGAGTGGGAGCCTGCGGGGGAGGGCCGCGGACAGCCGGGAGCCCACGACGTCGTCAGGCATCTAGGCAGAGTCTCAAAGTGAGGTGGGCTTTCAGGCCGCCAGATTGAAGGCGGCCACCGCGCCCTTCTAGTTTGCAAGTGCGAAAGAGCAAACGACGAAGGAGATCACGGTGACCGACTTGAGCATGACCTTGGAGCAGTGGCTGGTCCAGATGCAGGACAGCGAAGACATGGACTTCTTGAAGTCGTCGGTGACGACGCTGGTGCATGGGCTGATGGAGCTGGAGGTGTCGGCGCAGGCCGGCGCGAAGCTGTACGAACGGACGACGTCTCGACAGGACGAGCGCAATGGGTACCGCCCGCGAGGGTGGGACACGCGGGTCGGGAGCCTCCAGCTGCGGGTGCCCAAGCTGCGGCACCAGGGGTACCAGCCCAGCTTCCTGGAGCCGCGGACGCGGGCGGAGCGGGCGCTGTTTTCCGTCGTCCAGGAGGCCTACATCCACGGCGTCAGCACGCGGAAGGTCGAGGATCTGGTGGCAGCGCTGGGGATCCGGTCGATGGACAAGAGCCGGGTCAGCCGGATGTGCGCGGAGCTCGACGAGATTGTCGAGCAGTGGCGCGGTCGGAAGCTGCTCAAGGCGTGTCCAGCACCTGGTGCACTACCTGGGCCGGTACACCCATCGCGTCGCGATCTCCGACCGGCGGGTGGTCCGGATCGATGGGGACGGTCTGGTCTTCCGGACCCGCGACGGCGAGACCTGTCGGCTGGACGACGCCACCTTCCTGCGCCGCTTTTCCTGGCACGTGCTGCCGTCGGGCTTCCGGAAGATCCGACACTACGGGCTGTACGCGCCGTCGTCGGTCAAGCGCCTCCTGCCCGCCGCCGAGGCGCTGCTGCGATCCGAATCGGAGGAGGTCGCAAGCCGTGAGCGTGAGGCGCTCGAGCCGATGGAGATGCTCGTGCTGCTGACCGGCTTCGATCCGCGCCGGTGCCGCCGCTGCGGTCAGGACGCGCTGCACCAGCGGCCTCTTGCTCGGGCGCGGGACGGACCCGCTGAGGCAGGCCGCGTATGACAAGTCGGACATCGTCCCATCGAGCTGCGTCGAGCCGGTCAGTGCACTGCTGCGTCCGCCGCACGCCACCGACGCACCGAGAGCGCCCAGGACGCCGCCGCTCGGCTCGACCGGAGCTCGAAAGGGTCGCTCACGGCAGGCTCACGGTCGGCCGGAGGCGTCCAGACCAGCCGCTCCGGGCCGGGAGCGGCTCCTTTGTCCCCAAGGGGAGCGCCAAGGCGTCGTAGGCGGGTACGTCGAGGCGATCGCGGCCTCGTCCAACGCAGAGCAACGGACGGAGGAAGGGCGGGGTGCGCCGGTGCAGAGAGGTCCGTCCTTTGCCCTATGCATTGGAGGAAGGGCGGGGTGCGCCGGCGCAGAGAAGTCCGTCCTTTGCCCTATGCATTCCGTCAACTTCCAGCGGGGACCAGGCACGTGCCGGGGAAGACTTGCGCCACCGTCCTACCGCTCCTGGTGCAGCTGGACGAGGTGGTCGGTGAAGTCGAACCACGCGGCGGGGTTGGCCTTGTTGAACCCGCGGTCCCAGAAGTCCCGCTGGGCTTCCAGGTCGAGGACCCAGTCGCCGAAGTCGCCCCCGGGCTGGTCCCACCCCAGGTCGTGGCCCGTTTCGGGATCGACGTCGTAGCGGAGCCCGTGGACCTTGTCGGGCGACCAGCGCTTCGTGCCCCGGTGGAACGAGACGACGCTGCTGTGGTCGGCGTTGGCGAGTCCCTCGTCCTCGTTGATGTGGAGGTGGAGGTGGGCGCGGGTGATGGTCGCGTCGCAAGGCAGGTTTGGCAGCTCGGCCCGGAGCATCCCGTACCAAAGCGGCGCGCCGTCCAGCGTTCCTCGCGCCTCGAAGTGATGGAGGAAGTCCAGCATGCAGCCGGCCTCGCCCGCGGGGCAGGCGCCGGGCCCCCACCAGGGCGGCTCGGCGAGGATGCGTGTGGCCATTAGGGGACCGTCGGTGCCCAGCGGCCCAGCGGAGTAGTTGCTGGTGTGGGAGCCGTCCGAATCGGTCCAGTCGACCTCCAGCCGTGGCATCTGCTCGGGCACGCCCATCCCCCAGAACCAGATCTGGCAGTCGGGGCAGGGCTGCTGGGTCTGCTCCATGATCAGGTTGAGCTCGAGGGGCTCGCAGGTGTCCCCGCCGAACCAGTTCCAGGGGTTCAGCCAGGAGAGCCAGCTGCCGCCCCAGGTGTCGCCCTCGAAGACGTGAACCGTGCTCAGCGGGCCGTCTCCGAACCCGAACTGAAGGAGGTGCTGGGTCGGGCCGTCGGGGCTCTGCGCGATCCCGAGCCGGATGCTGAAGATCAGGGCCGGCTCGGAGAGCTCGAGTTCGATCCAGGCGGGGGCGAAGTCGCCCGCGTTCCAGGCCGTGTCCGGATCGCCGTCGGCCGCCGCTGACGCGGGGGCACCGCCCATCTCGCCCGAGGCGCTGGCGCTCGCCACCAGGGCGAGGTTGGTCGGCGCGGCGCTGGGGTCGCTCGCCCACACCCCCATCACCTCGATCTCGCTGAAGGAGACCCACGAGGGGCTGACTTCCGTGGCGATGCGGATGACCGTCGTCGCCTCCAGGGGGTCGGCCGGCGGAGTGTCGTCTCCTCCGCCGTCGCCACCGCAGACGAGCTCGGCCTCGAACGGGCCGGCGGCGCCGTCGTAGCCGTCGATTAGGAGGTAATAGCGCTCCCCCGCGACGGCCTCGAGGTCCACGCCGTTGTGCCCTCGGGCGAAGGCATTGTCGGCGCGGCAGGAGCCGTCCCCGGCGAGCACGAACACGTCGTGGTCGACCTCGGTGGGGTGCGGGTCGAGGAGGTTCCAGGAGACCACCCCGGACTGCTCCGCGACGAACTCCCAGGCGATCTCGGGACCGTCGAAGGTCCCCGTTGCGACGGGGTAGCTGTCCATGACGGTCGTGTGGCCGGAGTTGGCGTCGGAGGTGTCGCCGCCGACCACCGAGCCGCAGTGCAGCGGCTGGACCGGCGCGCACTCTCCGACGCGATCGGCGGCTCCGTCGGGGGCGTCCCCCTCGGACCACTCGGCCGAGTCCGCCTCGGGGGGGATGACGTAGTCGCACGCGACCGCGAGGAATGGGATGATCGAGAGCGCGAGGGGTCGAAGAGATCGTTGCATGGGGCCTCCGACGACAGGTCTACCGCCGGGGGTGAGGGGCCCCTGTAACAAGATGTGAGGGGCCCCGGAATCGAGCGTGGCCGGGAGCCGTTTCGGGCGGTCCCAAAGGCGGCCACGTCGCGTAACGACCGGTTATGAGGCGATGATCCACGCAGGCTCGGCGTACAGCGAATGGAGATTCTACTGAAGGGGCTGTGCGGGCCAATCCGGGTCAGTCCGGGCCAGAAACCCGCACAACCCGCACAGATTCGCGGGGCGTCGTGGTCGTCCTCGCCGGCGCCCCAGAGGCCGCCCCAGAGGCCGGTTGGCAGCAAGGCCCAGCCGCGAGTGCGCGACAGAGCGCCACCGGCGCTCATGGCATAGTGAATCGGTCGAACCACCGGAGGATCCGATGACCACCTTCTTGCGCCTGCTCGTGTTCCTCGGCGCCGCCGTCATGTTGTCTGCCTGCCCGGTGAATCGCGGGGGCGGCGGTGGTGGTGGCGGAGACGACGACGACGCGGCCGCAGCAGCCGAGCCAGGGCTCTTCATCTACTACTTCGAGGACTCCTACTCCGACGGGGACTACTACCAAGCAAAGCTCCTCCTGCCGCTGGAGGAGGGCTTCTCATGCGACGACGTCGACGGCTTCTACCTAGAAGACACGGATAATAACTACGTTTTGGCCTACCTGTACCTTGGAGTGAACCGGGACTGGGAGGGGACCTTCTCCGAGTACTACGACGCCGACTGCACGATGAGCGACTACGACTACGATGACGCGAAGTGCTTCCTTCTGACCGGGGTCATCGACGGCAACGAGGAGTACGGCGACAACGACGATGCCTTCAGGATCGACGACTTCTCGGCCTCTGAGGTCGAGGGGCAGTTGGTTCTGTCCGACGTGACCTATGACTTCGCCGTCCGCAACTGCGGTGCGTGGAGCTATGAGGGACGTTCGGCAGCGCCGGCGACTTCCGATGGAGGGGAGCCCCAAAGCCCGCGGACCAAGAGCAGCGTTCTGGGATCAGCTTGGCGGCTGCGCTTCCGGTAGGGGTGCACCCGGAGGCCGGTGGACCATGCAGCACGGCGTTGTTGCACGGCTCCGAGCGAGGCCGGATCGGGCCACTGAGCGGCTCTCTCGGAGGTTCAGCTTCGGACAGCGTGCGATTCCGGCATCCCGAGCTCGGTCATGCGATTGAGGATGTTCACACCGATCATCGCTTCC